>JAQYVV010000040.1 GCA_030145275.1 Desulfurivibrionaceae bacterium
CCGCCACTGCCCTTTCATCTTGTCTGTTACGAACGGTTGGTTCGTTCAGGTATCGAAGAGCTCGAGAAACTTTTTGCCGCCTGGGATCTGCCTCTGCCCGAAGAGGTAGAATCGCGACTCAGGAAGCCCAGTATGACAACAGCCACCTTCTCGCAGCTTTCAAAGGGGAAAGATCCCCTCACCGGCTGGCAGCGATATTTCAGCCAGGAACAGAGCCAGCGGATTCTTGAAGTGGTCAAGGCATTCGGGCTTGATTTTTATAACGAGAATCCTGAACCAGACTATGACCGGCTTTATTCATCTTCTCCCGTACGCCCTCAGAAAGTGGGTGGGGAAATATGACGCTAGTGAATCTTGAAAACAATTTTTTTATAAAAAATAAATTTAAACTCATGGACTAATAGTAGCCGAAGTAGGTTGTTAGGACGGCAAGGTTTGTAAAGGTTATGCAAGACACGAAAATGACCATATCCCTACCTGTACCCAGAAGCAATTTTTTATATTCCAGCTGCACCCTCGCCTCGCTTTTTATTTTTGTTGTGCGGCCCGGTGAGATTTTTCCCTTTTTTGCCGGCGCCAGGCTAGGGCTGATAAGCTTTGTACTCATGGCTCTGTCCTTCTTTCTCTCCGATGGGTTGGCCCAGCTCCGGCAGGGAAATTTTGCCGGAACAAAATTGATGAAGTTTTTTCTTGTTCTTGGGTTTTGTGTCATCATTTTTTCAAGCTGGCCACGGATGGCGTTTGAGGGCTGGCGCACAATTCTGCTCGTCAATACGGCCCTCTATTTTTTCTGGCTCCCTGCCGTACAGAACACCAACCGGCTTCAGAGGATTGTCACTGTTCTGGTTGTTGCCGTCGGTTGCCTGGTGTACGCCATGCTTTTTGCCGAGTCCGCCGTCATGTACCGGGCTGGACATCTGGGTAGGGTCAGTGTGGGGGGGACTTACGACCCTAACGACATTGCCATGGTTATGGCTGTTACGTTTCCGTTCACGGTTTTTCTCTTTCTTGGTGCAAAATTAAAAGGCAAGATCGTCTGGGGTGTTTTGCTTGTCTGCATGGTGCTTGCCATTCTGACTACAGGCTCGCGTGGCGGACTTCTGTCCTTGGGGATTGCCTGCCTGTTGCTTTTCTTTACAGCGGCCAAGGGCTTCAAACTCTGGCATAAGTTCTTTGTGGTCGCTCTGGTGGTTTTCTTTTTTATGAGCCCGGCAGCGAATATGGTCAAGGACCGTTGGCAGGAGGTGCTCAGCGGCGAGGATTACAACGTGGAAAAAGTGGAAGAGGGTGGGGTCGGGCGCTTGAGTCTATGGCTTACTGGTGCGCAGTTGATTTTGAAAACCCCCCTGACCGGGGTCGGGGTCAGCAACAGCAGCAATGCCATGGGGGAGGAATACGGTCGTTGGCGGTCACTCCACAATTCTTATTTCCAGGCTGGATTGGAATTGGGTCTGCCCGGACTCGTTTTGTTTTTATTGCTGCTGCAGACCATCTGGCGTAATTGCAGCCGTGCCCGTGATCGCTTCGCGCAGCATCCCAGCCAGCAAAAGCTTGCTTTGCTGGCTGTCTGCACCAGGATCTCTCTTCTTATTTACATAGTTGCTGCTTTTTTCCTTTCCCAGGCCTATTCTCTCATGGTGCCCATCCTTCTACTCATTTCTGATGGCTTGTTTCATATTGCCAGTGAATTGAAAGAAAAAAGCATGGTGGCTGACGAGAAAATTGTCCGGTGAATTGTGATGGTATCGTGAAAGTTTTTTCTCTTTAACGGTTTGAAATTTCTGTGAAATAAAGAGTAAGATGTTTAGTGATGCCGTGTTGTTGTTAAAATCGTCATAGTGCGAATGAAGTAAGGAGCTTAAAATTAGGCTGAGATTTGCATCGTCGTCCCCGAACAGAAAGGAGTAGATGTATGTGGGTGCTTCTTGTGACTATTTTTCTTTTGATACTATGTGGTTATTTGGGGGCAGCAACTTTCTATCTGCTTGTTCTCGCGGGGGCCTATTTTGTTGTACAAAAACGGTCAGCCGGGAGCGTGGACCCTTTTAACCGCTTTGCCATTCTGGTACCTGCTCACAATGAGGAACTCCTCATTGGTACCCTCTGCAAAAGCCTCCTGCAGATCGATTATCCGAAAGAGAAATTCCAAATCTTTTTCATTGCAGATAACTGCAATGACGGGACCGCGAATATTTGCCGGCAGTATCCTGTGCAGGTATTGGAAAGGAATGAACCTGGCCATGGAGGTAAAGGCCAGGCTCTGGATTGGGGGCTAAGGCAGATTGACCTCAAGAAATTCGACGCCGTGTTTATTGTTGACGCCGATAATTTTGTTGATGCCTTCATCCTGTTAGAGTTAAGCAAGCTTCTCAACCAAGGTGAACAGGCCATCCAGTGCTACAACGCTGTCGGGAACCGTGATGACAGCTGGTTTACCCAGTTGCTTTATGTTTCCAGGATTATTGGTAATCAGCTTTACCACGAGTCAAAATACAGGTTGGGATTGTCTTCCTATCTGATGGGGAACGGGATTTGTTTCAGGGCGGAACTCTTGCAGAAAAAAGGATGGACTGCATTTTCTGAGGGTGAAGACTGGGAGTATTATGCTCAGCTGGTTGAGGACAATGTAAAGATTGCTTTTGCCCTGAATGCCAAGGTCTTTCATCAGGAGTCAAGATCTCTGAACCAGGCAACGAGTCAGAGACTGCGATGGTCAAGCGGACGCTTCACCATCGCTAAAACCCTGGGGTTGCGGTTGTTTTTGAAAGGGATTAGAGAGAAAAATTGGAAGATGTTCGATGCCTCTTTTCCCTTAATTTTTCCTAACTATTCGTTGCTTGTCAACCTGACCCTCTTTTCGCTGCTGCTTTCTTTCTTTTTGCCTTCTTCTTTTTCGCTAAAGGAATTTTTTGTCATGTCTTTTTCAGGTCTGCTGGCCGGGCAGTTCCTGCTTTTCCTCATGGGCGCCTTTATCGCTGGCTCGCCTTGGAGGATTTTTTGTGCGACCCTCTATGTTCCTGTCTTTTTGGTATGGAAATCGGTCATTGATTTTTTGAGTTTTACTGGCCTGTATCGGGGGAAAAAATGGGTGCGCACTAAAAGACATTAATCATGGCTTTATTTTTGGATAATTGGGACGGGAGCTATCTTTTAATTATTTTTCAACGCTAATCTCTAACACCTTGGGGAAATTATGAAAGCAGGTTTGGTTGGCTGTGGGATGAATTCAGATTATCATATCAATTTTTCCAGACTCTATCCGGGGCTGGAAATCGTCGGCTTGGTTGATAAAGACCAAGAAAAGGCACAGAAATGTGCAGCTCGCCATGGTATCAAAAATATCTACGCAAATATCCCGGATCTTGTCCGAGAGCAGAAGCCTGACGTTCTTCACATCATAACCCCGCCCGCCACCCATTTCCCTGTTGCAAAACAAGCCCTTGAGTTCAAGTGTCATGTTTTGATCGAAAAGCCTCTCGCCTTGACCGCGGCTGAGGCGAAGGAGCTTTACGATCTGGCAGAGCGCCAGGACGTCATGTTGTGTGTCATGCATAACCATTTTTTTGATCCGTGCATGCTCAAAGCACGTGAGCTGATCCTGTCCGGCAAAGCGGGTCGGATCATTGATGTTGAAAGTCATTATGGCATGAATCCCCGCACTGATGTTTTCCGCAAGTATCCTGCACCTAATGTCCTGCCGTGGTTTTATTCTCTGCCAGGTGGGGTGTTTCACGATTTCATGGCGCACCCCCTCTATGTCATGCTCCCCTTTCTTGGCAAGGTTGACGAGGTTACAGTCCAGGGGAAATCGTTTGGGGAATTTCCGCAGAATCTCACCGATGAGTTGAGGGTACAAATCAAGGGGGAGAAGGCTTTCGGGCATCTAACTTTTTCTTTCGCCGCTAAGCCGCATCATCATTTTGTCCGCTTCCATGGAACGAAGATGATGATTAATGTCGACTTCAACACGATGACGACCACGGTTTATCCAGTGAGCACTCTTCCAAAGGCAGCTCAGAAGGCGACATACAATCTTACCGGCAGCTGGCAGCTTTTTTCTGGGACGGTTGCCAATGTATGGAATTTTGCCCGAAAAAAACTACGCCCTTACCAGGGGATGCAGATTCTCATTCATAGATTTTACGATGCCATTGCCGGCCATGGGACCATTCCGGTGTCCCGGGAAGAGGGGTTGATGGTTGTCAAAGTTATGGACGACATCTGGCCGAAAATACCTAAGAAGGATTTTGATTTTGATCCGATTATTCAGCCGGGTGGAGGGAGCGGTCCCGTGGTTCTAGTGACAGGTGCCTCAGGTTTTTTAGGGAAAAGACTGGTTGGAACCCTCGTACAGGGGGGGTATCGGGTCCGGGCATTGGCAAGAAAGCTTTCCAATATCGAGCCGTTGCGCCAGGCAGGAGCCGAAATATTCTTTGGCGACGTGGCCTGCGAGAAGTTCTTGGAGCCTGCTTTCTCCGGAATTGATTATGTAATTCACGCCGCAGCTGACACCAGTGGCAGCGAGGAGGAAGGCAAGAACAGCACTATCCAGGGCACCGAAAATATTTTGAAGCTTTGCCAGCAGTTTGGGGTGAAAAAACTGGTATACATCAGTTCCTGCAGCGTTTTCGGTGTTGCCGATTACAAAACGGGACAGACGGTCACTGAAGATTCCCCTCTGGAGCGTTTTCCTGCAATGAGGGGGGCTTATTCCTTATACAAACTCGCGGCCGAGAAGCTGGTGACCCAGGCCATGGCGGAAGGAGAAATTCCTGCCGTCTGCCTCCGTCCCGGCCTTATCTACGGACCAGGCGGGGAGATTTTCACCCCTATGATGGGGTTTTCTCTGGCCGACAGGTTTTATGTTGTGATCGGTAACGGTGGTTTTGTGCTGCCCCTTGTCTATGTCGACAATCTTTGCTCTGTCATTATTGCAGCCATGACCCACGTAAAGAGCGCCGGGGAAATTTATAACGTGGTTGATCCGGAGAGGGTGACTAAGAGGGAGTATATGGACCGGCTTGTCAAAAAAATTCATCCTAATGCCTGGACCGTTTATATCCCCTACAGGCTGCTCTATTTCATAGTTTTTTTGCAGGAAAAGATTTTTCAGATGTTTAACCGTAAACCGTTTCTGACTCGATATCGTCTCAAGTCTTCCCAGAAGCCGGTTGTTTTTGATCCATCCAGAATCATACATGATCTTGGCTGGCAGCCCCCTCTTTCAGCCCAGGAGGCATTTGATAGGTTGATTAAATGAGCCCAATGAAAAAAGAAACTGCTTGCTGCAACTATTTGTACCGCTAACCATAATCCTGTTTTTGAGTAGAATCCGTGTCTAATAAAAAAAGTTTCTTTCATCACGCTATGATTTACTGGCTGGGAAGGATGGCTGCGAGATCCTTGCAAATTGTTTTCTTGCCTATTTTCACAGCCTATCTTTCCCCGGCGGACTATGGTGAACTCAGTATATTGGGAATAAGCATTGATGTAGTTGCTCTCGTTTTGAGTTTTCAACTCCCTGTGGCTATTTATAAGTTTTGGGCTAACGAAGATACCGATGGGGGGCGTCATCGGCTGCTTGGCAGTGCAATGCTGGTGACGATGGTTGCGCCGACTATTCTGCTGCTGCCTGTTTACATTTGGGCTGGCTATTTTTCCGCCCTCATTGGGATAGAGAGTCATGCTAACCTGCTTCGCTTGGCATTGGTCGAGGGGCAGCTCGGTATGATTATTATCGTTGTAATGACAGAGATGCGGGTTCGTGACGAATCGTGGCGTTTTTCTCGGTGGGAAATGTCTCAGCGTTTTGGGATTGGGGTGCTGAGCATACTACTGGTTGCCGGTTTCGGCTTGGGCATCTGGGGGATGTTCATTGCTCATGTTGTTGTTTTTGGCGCTATCACTCTCTGGCTGCTGCCACCCTTTCTGAGGCGAACCGGGCTTTGTTTCGATTCTGAGATCATGAAGGAGATGTTTCAGTACGCCCTGCCCTTGGTGCCGTCTGCTGTGGCCATGGCTGCCTTGCACAGCGCGGACCGCTTTTTCCTTCAGGGGATGGTGGGGTTGGAAGCGACCGGTCTCTACGCCATTGGTTATAAATTTGGCATGCTTGTGAATATTCTTGTCTTTGGTCCCTTCTTACTGATCTGGCAGCCCAAGCGGTTTACTATTGCCAAGGAAGAGGGGGCCAGGGCAAAATACGGGCAGATCTTCACCTACCTTCTCGTCTTGACTACTTTTGTAGCCATGGCACTTAGCGGTCTGGCCAAGGAAATAGTGCAGATCATGACTGCCTCTGCATACTGGGAATCTTATACCATTGTCTCCCTCGTTGCTTGGTCGTATGTTTTTTTTGCCTTGAGTACTGTGGTGAGCGTCGGGCTCTTTGTCCATAATAAAACTGCGACCTCGGCCTGGATCGTTTTTTTTGCATTTATCGCCAACATGCTTGGCAATACTCTGCTCATTCCACGTTACAGCGCTTATGGTGCTGCTTTTGCCACTCTTATTTCCTTTGGCTTGCTCTTTGCCTGTAACCTCTTTTTCTCTAAACGGTATATTGCCATTGAATTTGAACTGAAAAAGATTTTTATCCTTTCCGGTCTTGTTTTGTTGAGCCTAACTGCAATGTCCTTTGTCCTTACAGGGAATATTTTCACGGATATTGCTCTCAAGGGAGTTGTCCTGTTTTGTTTCTTGTGTGCTCTTTATTTTTTACGTTTTTTCGATGCGTTGCGTATCCCCGAGCGAACCGCATGCCTCTGGTGCACCATGCGTAAAAAGACAAGGGTAGTGGAATGAATAGAGGAATGTTTTTTTAATGTTCAGGGGGATTTGCTGGCAGTTTTTTGATCACTCTGCAGGGGTTGCCTACCGCCACTGAATATGGGGGGATCGGCTTGGTAACCACTGAGCCGGCGCCGATGACAGACCGGTTGCCGATTTTGGTCATCAGTACGGAATTATTGCCTATCCAACAGTCCGCCCCGATTGTGATTCGGATGAATTTACCCTTCTGCGACTGTATTGGCTTTCCTGCTTCGTTGAAATTGTGTTGGCGATTGCCAGAGAGGATATTGACGAAGCTGCCAATCAGTGTGTGTTCGCCGATTTCACATTTGCCGACAATGCAATACGCACCAATGTATACGCCTTCATGAATAACGACATCTGGGTGCGGGAAATAAGAACCGAAGTCTATATGGCAGTTTGAGGACACGGTCCGCAGCGTGCATTTGTAGAATGCGACTCGCAAGAGACTGCCTGTTTTCCCAGGAAACAGCGCGAGGAGTTGCCCTATGGCACAGAAAAGGGCGTCTTGAGGGGTGGAGAGCGAGCAAAGTCTGTAAAAGGCGACCAATGGAAAGATAGCGATGCTTAAAAGCAGTAAGATTAGTTTTTTCGTCAAGAGCTTCATAGTCATCTCCATGTGTCGGGTGAACAATGCTTTTTCTTCGGAAAGACGGCGTGAGGCTTTGTCTCAATAAGTCTTTTGTTGTGGCGCAATGTTTTCTGGATGAGAATTGTTTTTTGCATTAAATGACGAAAGCGCTATGGCCCAAAAGGTGACAATAGCCTCGCTTGCTGCAATTGTTACTTTTCATATATACTTAAAGTATACAGAAGCATAGCCCAAGAAAAAAGGCGGATATAAGCAAGGAGATGTTTTATGCCTGTTTGTCGAGTTGCTCACCTTATTTATTCCAGGAAAATAGGTGGCTCAGAAATGGTAGCTGCTGGTGTCTGTGCGAACTTGAATCGAGAAAAATTTGATCCCATGGTTCTGTTTATGCACAAATCAACAGGAAAGATGCCCGAGATGCTTGATACTATGGGTGTCAATTCTCATGGCTTAGATTTGACACGGTTTTCGTTTTTGTTGAGACCATTAATTGTTGCCTCTGTTCTCAATAGGCTTAAAATCGATATATTACATGTGCATCACGTTGCATTCTATCGGCAGGTTGCTGCTGGTGTGCGTCTTTCTCGAGTAAAGTATGTTCTGGTGACGGAGCATTCGAAATATAATATTGTAAAGTATTCTCATCTTCAAGATGCATGTCGGAAGGCAGCAGCAGCAGCAGCCTTCTTTACGGTGGTTTCTGAGGAGCTTAAAGAATATTTTGTTAGACAATTGCATATACCCGAACAGTCTATAGAAATTATAAAGAATGGTGTTGATACAAAACGTTTTGAACCCAAGAATGGAAAAACGAAATTAAGGAGAATTATTCCGGCCTCTTTCGATGGCAAGATCCTAATGTGTGTCGGTAGATTAACCGAAGCAAAGGATCATTGCACCTTGCTACTTGCGATGAAAAGGTTGGTTGAGAAAAATATTGATGCGTATTTGGTTTTGATCGGTGAAGGTGAGTTGCGGGAAGATATTGAATCACAAATTAATGAATTAGGTTTGCATAGAAATGTGCGTCTACTTGGGAACCGGACGGACGTGAATGAACTTATGCCCTGTGCAGACGTTTTTGTCCTTTCTTCCAGACATGAAGGTTTACCTATGGTTTTATTGGAGGCGATGTCATGTGGGATTCCGGTAGTGGCTTCTAAGGTTGGGGGAATTCCTGAAATAGTAAGGAATGGTGTGAATGGTTTTCTTGTTCCTTCTGAAAACCCTTCTGTTTTGGCTGACCAGTTGGAATGTATGCTTACTGTGGAAAATGCTAGAGAGATGGGGCGGGTTGGTAGGGAGATGGTTGCCAGGGATTTTTCAATGGTGAAAACCGCAAACCAATATGCTCGTCTTTATGAAAAGGCCATGTCCAGGATCGCCATAACAAAGGAAACCTAAGCCGAATTAGTATTTGAACCGATATGGTAGTGTTCAAGGATAGCGGTTCATTCTTGATCTGACGGTTCCCGGGAGAGGGGCAAAATTTTGTGTCAGTGAAATGGGAATTCGCCCTATTTAAGGGGCGTTGTCTTTTCTTGATCAAATTCTATGTCTTCCATCCCCGAGATATTTGCGAATTCTTTTTTGATCAGGATAGCACCCTCGCTCAAGCCAAGTGTTATTTCTGTAATTACTGGACCAAATGAGTTGTCTTCTAATAATCTTTTATACTCTCCATTTAGTTGATATGTGAGAGGCTCTGTCCCTAATTCAGACAACTTGTTATTATTTGAGAACTCAAACCTAACTACAGCAAGAGCTTTAGTATATTCTCTGGCTAATACAAAACGTCCTCTAGGTTCATTTCTAGATAAAGTTGGATCATATGGGCCCGCAGCTTCATAATCAATCAAATACATCCTGTCTGTGTTGGGCATATCCCAAAAATCCTTTTCGACCCTAACTACTGGCGTTCCTATGTCAAATTCTAACATAATATCCCAATGAGAATCTGCGTATTTGCCCCCTTTCGCTTCTCCAATATTTGGAAAAATACCAGGTCCATAAGCTGAAGCAGTCCCATAATGCAAACTCGAATATGACTCGGGATTATTAAACAGATACATAGACCCGATTAGATATTGTTTCCCCCCTATTGGGGGTATATCCCCATAATGATACCATTTTGTATCCCAGTTGTTAAAATATCTCATTACCCCATCAGACATATATTCATAATGCGTTTTAAAATATGAATTTATGACATAATAATTCATAGCCGGTTCAGTTGTATATTCTATAGCCCCCTCCGTAAGTTTATTTGGATCTATTTGTTTTGCTAATTCGTCAACGTATGAGCCGTATGTTAATGATATTAGAGCAAAATTTGGAATTATGTGAATATCTTTCTTGCCGGTGGCAGCCTTAAGATAATCTTTTAGGTCCCCGCCAATATATTCAGCTATTTGGCTTGCATAATAAACCCGAGCTGCTTTATCTTCTGAACTGTAACCAGCTGCTCTCAGCTCTCTAATTTGGTGCATATTGGGTAGGCGACCCTCTTTATCAAAAGCTACCGGGTAATTGTCTGTGAAAACGCCATCAGCATATTTACCAACACCTGATGTCATCGCATCTAAAATATATTCTTTATATGCATCCTTCCATATAGTAGACAGATAATTGACATGAGGCTCAAAGTCTGCGTTCCAGTATTGAAATACTCTTGCTTCTGTGAGGCTTTTGGCCGATGCTTTCTTTCCCTCCTCAATGACCTCACCTGCCTCTTCATCCACAAATCCCCATGCAATAAAGTAGTAACTTTTCTCGCCATCTTTAATGAGATTACCTTCACTGTCACAAACACGATCAGTCGGAGTTCCAGTTTCACTTGTTTTAATTACTGGAACTCTAGTTTTAACGACATTGTCACAATAATAATGTAGATATAAATCTTCCTCTTTGTATCCACTTTCTAGTGTTTTGCTAAGAATAAAGTCTTCAGCTATTTGAAAAGTAAAAACATGAATAGAGGCATATGGAATAATAATGATATTAGGATTTGTTTTTTTGAGAATATCATATTGCTCTTCAGTGAGTTTTTTTGATTGCCAGTCTCCTGATCCAATGACAACGTCATGATGAGAGGCAATAAATTGTAAATTTTCTATTGTTCGTGGAAATCCGTAGTCAAAGCCAAAGGTCTTGATGTGGGGCCAGAGTTGTGCAGAGCACAATGAAGGCAGAAAAACAAGGAAGATAAATATGAACTTTCCAAGGGAATAGGTAGGATATTTCATGGTGTTTTTCTCTGAATTGAAAGAGTTATTGCTTCAGAATGCCGGCAGTTAGGTTGTCCGCAAACATATCAGCATCTGCTGTACCCTGGTAAAATCTGAGACCAGCATATTTGCCTGTGGCATACTGGGTATCATGTTTTTCAAGAACCAGCTTGCCGTTGACAAAGATGCGTATGGTGCTGCCTTCTGTCTCCATGCGGAGTTTGTATGTCCCTTCGGCATAAGCTCCACTGTAACGAGTGAGCCATTGCTTGGTGGAGCCGGAAATGCTCGCTAGATTTACATTGTTACCTTCAAAGTAGGCTAGGTAGCCTGTGCCGAGTGCCTGATCTATTCGGGCAAGCAGGCCGGCGCCTTGGGAAGATCCCGAGTAGTAGACGTCTGCCTCCACGAATTGATCGACACTCTCAAGGGCGGCGTTATGAAATACCCGGGTGTCTGCCCATTGCTGGCCATGAGACTTGCCATCGACGATGGTCATGGCCCCGGAGATTGCTGTATAGTTACTGCTGGTGTCCGTGCTGAAATCATCGCCAATTCCTGATGATGGGATTGGTTCTTCTGCCGGCGGTGGGGCGCCAAGCATACCCGCGCTCAACTTATCCGCGTACATGTCAGCATCTGTAGCGCCCTGATTGAAGCGAAGGCCTACATGTTTGCCTGTGGCATACTGGGTATCCTGTTTTTCAAGAACCAGCTTGCCGTTGACAAAGATGCGTATGGTGCTGCCTTCTGTCTCCATGCGGAGTTTGTATGTCCCTTCGGCATAGGCTCCACTGTAACGAGTGAGCCATTGCTTGGTGGAGCCGGAAATGCTCGCCAGATTTACATTATTACCTTCAAAGTAAGCCAGATAGCCTGTGCCGAGTGTCGGATCAACACGAACAAGCAAGCCGGCGCCTTGGGAAGATCCCGAGTAGTAGACGTCTGCCTCCACGAATTGATCGTCACTCTCCAGGGCGCTGTTATGAAATACCCGGGAGTCTGCCCATTGCTGGCCATGGGCCATGCCATCGGCGATGAGCATAGAGCCAGAGATTGCTGTGTAGGTGCTGGTAGTGTCGGTGCTGAAATCGTCGTTAACTCCAGTTATGCTGACTTTGTTGATGGTCACGGTAATGGTGCCGACATTGGAACCAGCCTTGCCATCGTAGGCTTTGAAGGTGAAAATGTCGGTACCTGAGGTATCAGCCTTGGCGGTATAGGTAAAGGCCCCAGTACTTGGATCATTGATAACCGCAGTTCCTAAGGTACCGTTGGTAACAATGGTATAGGTCAGCTTATCTCCGTCAATATCAGTGGCTATGAGTGTGCTGCTTGCCGGTACGTCTTGATTGGTAGAGACTGTGCCGTCAACAGCGACTGGCAGATCGTTTACCGAGGCGATCGTTGTAGTAACGGTGCCGACATTGGAATCAACCATGCCATCGTTGGTCTTGTAAGTAAAGATGTCTGTGCCAAAAGTATTTGGGTTCGGTGTATAGCTATAGGAGCCGGTCAGCGGATTCGTTATTGTTACCTTCCCCAGCATGCCATTGTTGACAATAGATGTGGTTAATGGGTCACCGTCAAGATCGGAAACAATAAAGGTACCATTCACTGCAGAGTCCTCTTGCGTAGTAAAACTGCTGTTTTGGGCCACAGGAGGTGTGTTTTGTTGTGGGAATCGCGGCGGTGCGCCTATACC
>JAQYVV010000067.1 GCA_030145275.1 Desulfurivibrionaceae bacterium
GAATCGCCCATGGAGCGGAGGATATTATCATAAAAATTCCTGGAAATCGTTGTTTCCCCAAGGGTTCTGGCCATTGTATTGAAAGATTCTGCAAGCTGCCCCAGTTCATCGTTTCTGCTCACAGCAATTCGTTTGCTGAAATTACCGGCTGCAATATGCCGGGCACCTCGTGTCAGCCTTTTTACAATATTGATCACCCGGTGATGGAGGAAAAGATAGAGACTTCCTATGGTGAAGGCAAATATTGCCAGCAACCCCACCAGAAGCCCCATGGCTTCTCCTGTGGTAAAGGCTTCTATCTTCGGGGAGAGTTCCACGTCGGCAAAGATCAAACCTGTTGCTGTCCCGTCTTGTGAAAAAAACGAAACCGGAGCAACAAAACGCATAATGGAGGTAGCGGAAGAAGTATCCAATATGAAATTATCAACAGTTTGGAAATCTCTTCGGAGGAATTCCTCATCAGGTGCCTGGGTTCCCTTTTTCTTTGGATCCGAATGGGCGATCATGAGACCGGTTTTATCAACAATGGCGAGTTGTAACAGCCCGGGATTGGTACCCACCGCAACCACATAAGCTTGTAGCCATTGTTCGTTTTTTCCGGAGAGTTCAATGGCCTGAGTCAGACTATCCACAACCGTTTCACCATAAAGACGTGATTGGTTGCGGTTGTTTTGCGCCTGCTGGCTTATCAAAACATAAATAATAATGAAAAAAGCGAAGAGAAATAGCATTGCACTGAGAACGGATAAGCTGATGCCAAGGGATATGGATGATCTTTCTAGATTTTTATTTTTCTTAACCATTTTTTAAACAGCGCCTCGTCTCAAACGGATATGGACAAGCAGGGTCATGGCCAGGAAAAATAGGGTGGCCGCCAATAATATCGTGGGGATCCATTCACGATAGAGTCGGATCTGCCAGTGCCTTTTCTTGGCCTTTTTGAGCAGGTAGTTGACGGTATTGCCTGTTGTCTTGCCCGACCAGACGGCATACAGGCTTTTTTTCTCACCAGTGGCGGCGTCAACGAGATAGTCACCAGGGTCATCTTCAATGATATGAACGAGTTCCCCGGTCACAGGCTCAACCCAGATTTCCCGGTAAAAGTCTTCAACGATAAATTTATACTCTTCCGTTAAGCCGGCAGTGGACGATACATAGGCCAGGTTGTATGCGCGGGTGAAGTCGATCTTGCCGAGAAATGAAAAGACGTAGAGATCCAGGCCGTCACGAGTCTCTGTCCTCTGATATTGCATCGTGTAGGGGTAAAGGTCTGAATTGAAAAAAGTATAATCCTGTCGCTGCACATTCTGGGGGAAAATATAGTAGAGGCCTGTTGCTTCAGGGATCTTGTCATAACTGATGATTTTTCCGTTGCCGGGGTCGATACGGTAATGCAGCTTCGTTTCCCACATCATCTCACCGGTTTGCACGTCAAAGATTTGGTAATTATCCTCTATAACGGCCTGGTCAGATTGCCATTCACGTACTTTCCAGAGGCGCTGATACAGGGTGAGGTTCTTTTGATGGCTAAATTCTTCTCCCGCCTCGGCCCAGACAAGATTGCCAAGATACTCGGCTTCAAAAGACCAGTCCTTCGGAATTCGACGGGTTAAGTTGGGCTCAGCGAGGAGTTCCCATGTTAAAAAAGAGATGAGAAAAAAGATGGTCGCTATAATACAATTTTTTTTCAATCCAAAATTCCATGTGTACATTAAGTTTTGATGAGTTGTGTGACGAACAAAAGTAGTAAAAGCTTAGCATTTCTCCGAGTCGTTGTCTAATTTTAGAGGTGTCGATTTCGCAACGGACAAACGCATGCTGGGAATGTCCTGCTGCTCGACTCTTGACAAGAAGGGCCCCTTATAAGTATCTTGCGTCCCATAACCATTTGGCTTGGTTGTCAATTTCTCCTTCCTAAAAAAATCCTATGTCAATTCTTCATTCCCCTGCCTTTGTCAATAGTGCCTGGGTGAGTAGCGTCTTTCTGTTGGGCTATTTCTGTATACGCATACATATGCCGCCCATGCTCGGCTTTCTCCTT
>JAQYVV010000017.1 GCA_030145275.1 Desulfurivibrionaceae bacterium
GATCACCCATATTGGGCGCCAAAAAACTATTGGCAAAATAGCTTTGGATTCTTTTTTAAGCATACACTTGGCCAAGACGTTCTTGATAGGGGGACGCCGCGATATTACACCGCTGAGTATTATTTTGGTCATGATTCGGACGGATATGCCTTCCAGACTGTAAAAGGAGGAGTGTTTGCGGAGCTTACTCCTGAAATTTTTATCAAAGGATCATTGGAAGTTACGACATCCCAGTCGTTTAGGCAGAAGCAATTTTCTCTCTCTGCTGCCTACCGATGGTAGAGGGTGAGAGGCAGAATTGAAGAACTTGCAATGAGTATATTGTTTTGGTATATTCTTTTAATTATTTGAATATTGTTCCCCTGGAAATGGTGAGGTTTTATGGAAGGCTGGCAGGAAATTGCTAAACTCTTTGGTTTGCTGGGGATTATCTTTTTTATTGGCCTGGTTGTGGTGCCGCGCCTGAAAAACATCCACTCTTGAAGCACAGGGACTTGTGTGCCGGTCCGGCCCACTAAAAAAGAAAAACCAGAAGAAGAAGTTTGTAACCACAAGGATTAATATACATAAACATTTACTTGATGCCACTGCTCAACGAACCATGACCTCAAGGTTAATTTCGTTAGGTGTGTGGCTCTTTTATTTTTGGAGGAGAGTATGGTAGTGCGAGTTCCCATGTCTAAAACCGGGCATATAAAATTAAAGGATGAGCTGAGACAGCTGGAAAAGCATGACAGAATAGAGGTGATTAAGTCAATAGAGATTGCTCGCGCTCACGGCGATCTGAAAGAGAATGCTGAATATCATGCGGCCAAAGAGAGGCAGGGGCACATTGAAGGCCGGATTATGGAGTTGAAAGATAAATTGGGTCGGGCCGAGGTTATTGACTGTACAGAAGTGAGTCGTGACAAAGTTGTTTTTGGTACGGTTGTCACTTTGGTTGATTTAGATACTGATGATGAGGTTTGTTACCAGCTTCTTGGACCTGAAGAGTCCGACGTCAAAAAAGGTTCTATCTCTGTTTTCTCTCCCATCGGCCAAAGCATTATCGGAAAAGAGGTTGGTGATGAGGTAACAGTTAAAACTCCTGGTGGTGTCAGGCAGCTTGAGGTTATGGAAATTAATTCATCAGATAGACCCTGATTACAAAATTAATCTACTCTCGGATGCCTTCTAGGTTCTGTTAGTTGTGATGATACCACTTGTTATTTTTTGAAGTAGAGGCTAGTGGCTTTCTGCTGGGACAATACCGTGGAGGAAAATATTGGTGATCTGTTCGGCGCATTCTGTCATTGAGTAAGTGTTGTCAGGGGCGAGTATCCACAGTCTTGACATCTCATCAAGGGCGCCGAAGAAGGCTCTTTTTATCACACCAGGCATTAAATTACTTCTGAAAACTTTTATTTCTTGGCCCATGTGGATTATGTCTGAGATAATGTTTATGTAGTCGGCAAAACTTGTATTGCGGTATTGTTTTATGGGCGCGCTGCTTTGTCGGAGTTCCATCTGCAGGACTTCTGCTAGTTCTTTCTTCTCAATGACCAGTTTCATGTGGTTGTGCGCAAATATTTTCAACATCTTTCTGGGATCTTTCTCTTCAGCAATCGCCCCCTTTATTTGCACGATAAGCTTGCCGATCTCTTCTTCAAACAGGGTGAGGAGAATGTCGTGCTTGTTGTTGAAATAGAGATAGATGGTTCCATCTGCAACTTTTGCTTCTTTGGCAATATCTGAAATTCTGGCGTTATAGAAGCCTTTTTCGCCAAAAACATGGATGGCAGCAGCCAATATTTTCTTATGTTTATCCGCTTTTTTCATTGCTATGGAGGTCTTTAGTGCCTTATAACTGAATTACTGTCACAAAAAATAGGAATTCCAAAAAAGAACAATGCTTCCAATATATTGCAGACCACTGTTAAGGCACTTATTTCCGGTTTATCCGGATTAGTATAATAAACTGTAACTGTTTAGGAGCGCTCGTAAACAGTTACACTACAGAGTCAAGGGTAGTGAATAGTTATCTCAAATGTACCATTTTTACTAAAATGAATGGTTATTCATTATTTAGTTAAGACATTTCATAATAAGGTGTCAAGTAACAAAGTTATAAATTTGATAAAAATAAAGAATAGGGGAGATATATGAAGATTCTTGTTGTTGGTTCAGGGGGCAGGGAGCATGCTCTTGTCTGGAAGTTGAAACAGAGCGCTCGTGTAAATGAAATATTTTGTGCGCCGGGAAACGCCGGCATTGCATCTTTAGCAACCTGTGTTGATATAGGGGTAAATGAAATTGAAAAATTGGCTGATTTTGCCAAGGAAAATGGTGTAGGACTAACCATGGTAGGGCCGGAAGAACCTCTGACCCTGGGAATAGTAGATTATTTCACCAGGCAAGGTTTGAGAGCATTTGGACCATCAGGAAAGGCTGCAGCCCTAGAGGGGAGTAAAGTGTTCACCAAGGACCTGATGGAAAAATATAATATTCCGTCTGGTTACTATAAAGTTTTTGAAGATCGGCAGGAGGCCGTTGCCTATATCCAGGAAAAGGGGGCGCCCATAGTTGTTAAGGCCGATGGTTTGGCTGCCGGCAAAGGTGTTATTGTGGCTCAATCCGAAGCTGAAGCCATTGCAGCGGTTGATCTGATCATGGTTGAAAATGCCTTTGGAGAGGCAGGCAAAAGGGTGGTTGTTGAAGAGTTTTTGCCTGGAGAGGAGGCCTCCTTCCTGGCATTTACAGATGGAAAGACGGTTGTGCCTCTGCCCACGTCCCAAGACCATAAGGCAGCTTATGACGGCGATAAAGGCCCGAATACCGGAGGTATGGGAGCCTATTCTCCGGCGCCAGTGGTAACCGAGGAACTTCATCGGCAGGCCATGGAAAAAGTGATGCTTCCTACAGTTAGGGCTATGGCTGCTGAAGGCGCACCGTATAAAGGGATTCTTTATGCCGGGTTGATGATAAAAGATGGTGTTGCCAAAGTTCTTGAGTTTAATGTCCGATTTGGAGATCCTGAGTGTCAGCCGCTTCTGATGCGTTTGAAAACTGACCTGCTTGATATCGTTGAAGCGGTTATCGATGAAAAGCTTGACCAGGTAAACATAGAAATTGATGAACGACCAACAGTCTGCGTTGTCATGGCATCTGGAGGTTATCCAGGTTCATACGAAAAAGGTAAGATTATTGAGGGGCTTGATAAGGCTGGGAACGAGGACGTGGTTGTGTTTCATGCCGGGACCAGGCAAGACAATGATCAGATAGTAACAAATGGTGGTAGAGTTCTTGGCATAACGGCTTGTGCCTCAAATTTGCAAGATGCTATCGATCTGGCTTATAAAGAAGTTGCCAAGATAAGCTGGGACGGTTGTATGTTTAGAAAAGATATAGGAGAAAAAGCTATGCAAAGAAGTAACAGCGACGGGGCCTTGATTGGAATTGTTCTTGGAAGTGATTCAGATCTGCCGGTTATCCAGGGCGGTCTGGAATTTTTGAAAAAGATGGGGGTTCCGTTTGAGTTGACCATTGCCTCGGCTCACAGAACTCCTGCCAGGGCCATGGCATTTGCTGAGACGGCAAGAGACAGAGGGGTGAAAGTTATTATTGCAGGGGCTGGTATGGCTGCACATCTCGCCGGAGTTCTTGCCGCCCATACGACTCTTCCGGTGATAGGGATTCCAATTGATGCCTCCGCCTTAAACGGGCTTGATTCACTTCTGTCGACTGTGCAGATGCCTCCCGGGGTTCCTGTGGCGACAGTGGGCATTGGCAAAGCCGGTGCTAAAAACGCCGCTATTCTGGCCACCCAGATGCTTGCGATTGGGGATGAAGAATTGGCTGCCAAATTGGCTCAATTCAAGAAAGATATGGCTGCCGAAGTTGATGCAAAGGCACAAAAAATTGCTGAACAGTATTAATAAGGTCCGAATTTTGTGTTGTCGGACCGATATTACGTCTGACAGCTTTTCATCTAACACCCCACAAGGGGGTATAAGTGCCTTAACAGTAGAGTGTAACATGTTTATTTCAAAATACTTTTAAGCATTTCGTGTTTTTATGGCAGAAATTCAGCGCTAAGGCACTAAAGAAGACCCTTTTTCAGTAACCGCCAGACAAGGGTAGACTTCTACCGCGAACTCTATAAATAAGTTGGGGTAAATGCCAATTTGGCATGCTAATTCCAACGTTAGTATCAAGTCGGAAAGTTGAGT
Source organism: Desulfurivibrionaceae bacterium (assembly GCA_030145275.1). Taxonomy (GTDB): domain Bacteria; phylum Desulfobacterota; class Desulfobulbia; order Desulfobulbales; family VMSU01; genus JAQYVV01. The sequence goes on from JAQYVV010000017.1 coordinate 4,209, forward strand.
TATATGAAAGAGGTTTCTTTAGAGGTTCTGGAAGAAGCGGTCACTGTTATTAAACAGGGGGGAGTAGTGGCTTTTCCCACTGAGACCTATTATGGCCTGGCTGTTGATCCGTTCCAGGAAAAGGCCTTGGAGAAGATTTTTAAACTGAAACAAAGGCCGCCCGATAAAGCAATTCTGACCCTTGTTGATGCCAGGGCAAAACTGGCTCAATTGACAGCCAGGATTGCTCCTGTTTATAAACCGCTTATGGACCATTTTTGGCCTGGCCCCGTTACACTTCTGTTCCCTGGGAAGGTTGGACTCTCCTCTCTCTTAACCGGAGATAATCAATCAATAGGAATCAGAATTTCTTCGCATCCTCTTGCCCTGAATATTTGCAAGATGATCGGCCAGCCCATTACGGCCACAAGTGCCAATCTCTCTGGAAGAGTGGCCGCCGCAACAGCTAAGGATGTTGCTAGACAGCTGGGGACGGGTGTGGATTTCATTGTCGATGGTGGCAGTACTTCTGGGGGAAAGGGGTCCACAATTGTCGGGGCTGATGGCAGTAATTTAAGGCTGATTCGGAAGGGGGTGGTTCCTTTTGCCGCAATTCTTGAAGTTGTGGGGGGAGTTGAGACTTGAGGTAAGTGGAGGCTCAGAACTTAAAATTCGTGCCCTGGGTTCTTATATTGGTAGCTGACAAAATTTAATTGCAGCTGAATAGTTACTCAACTTAAATGATAAAAGGTGGCTTTGTGGGTGATTTACAGTGGAACAAAGATTTTGCCGTTGAGCAGTCCGGTGAGGATAATGAATTACTGGAGGAACTTCTCACTCTTTTAGCTGACTCGTCAGCATCTGATCTGGCGAAGATTAAAGAAGGAATTGCTGCAGGCGATGGTACTGTGGTTGCTGACGCTGCTCATAGCATTAAGGGGGCCGCCGTTAGCTTAGGTCTTGAAGGGCTTTCGCAGGTCGCCTATGAATTTGAAAAGAGAGGCCGTGCCGGCGAATTAGAAATGCTGCAGCTTGATGTTCTTGAAGACCTTGTAGGCCAGCTTAAAACACTCAAGCCATAATGTGAAAATATGTATACCGCAGAGAAGTTAGTAAGGAAGTTTTCAGATAGCAAAACTTTGCCCCATGTAGCTCTGAAAGTTGGGGAGTTGGTCAAAAATGAAAACAGTACGATGCATGATTTTGAAGAAACTATTGCAATGGATCCAATTCTGGTCACCAGATTACTGCGTCTCGTCAATAGCCCGTTTTTTGGTTTGGCAAATAAAGTGGAAAAAATTTCCAAGGCCGTGGTCTTTGTGGGGATGAAAAATTTGCGCAACTTGGTGGCCGTGGATGCAATCCGTGATTTGTTTACTGAATCAGATCCCACCCAAGGTTTTTCCAGGAGTGCCTTATGGCTCCATTCAGCGACTATTGCCACATTGACTGATATGATTGGCAAACGTATTTTTGGTGATTCGAGGGAGGATTTGTTCCTGGCCGGAATACTCCATGATATCGGACTTATTGCCGAGGACCAAGTGACGGGTGACCTCCTTCGCAAGGCCTGTGATGTTTATAAGCCTGGGGGCAAGTCGCTTATCCAGAGTGAAAATGAAATTATCGGCACCGATCATTGCAAAGTTGGGGCGGTGTTGGCTAAAGAGTGGAATATGCCGGAAGACGTTCTCAAGGCGATTCGACAGCACCATGAGCAGGAAAAATCTTTTCCCATAGGCAGTGTTACCAGTATTATTCAACTTGCTGAATTTATTGCGGGTAAGATGAAGTTTTCAGCAATTCCAGGCAAAGCTGACCCTTTGCCCCCTTATTTGGTGAAACATGTGAAGGGGATGATGAGCAACTATAAAATAATCGTGCGTGACCTTCCTGATGAGATAGCCAAAGCGAAAGATCTTTTTGATCCAGAGGGGAGTACGTTAGACAATGGATGATATGGGGTTTGATCACATTTTTGACGAGTTTGATGATGCACATGCAGACCGGTATAAATTCATGGCGTTTTTTCAGGAAGTGCTCAAAGATGTAGCGCTGAAATTTATCACAGAATCGGGGGAGGAACTCTTCTCTTCTGACGAAGAAGTTTTTCCTGCCAGCGTAAATCTTGGCAATATTTTTGAGGAAACAAAAGGGCGGGGCTCTGATTTCACGTGGGGTGGTGGTGAAGGCAGTATGGTTGCCTGGGTCTATGTGCCTATTCTTGAAGGGACCCTTTTTTGTGCTGTGCCGGGGACAGAATCTGAACAGCTCCTTTGGGAGACCACCTTGGGGACGGCCCTGAGGTTCAGTCTGGTTAAATTGGAGGAGGAAAAAAATGTCGCTGAAAGTGGCCAATTGCAACGCCAGATCGATGTTTTGAAACAACAGCATGGAAAGCTTGTTGAAAATAATCACCGCCAATATCTGCAAATACAGGATAAAGAGAAGGGTTACGCTAAAAAGCTGGAAAGTGAAATTGCCAAACAAACGGCCCAACTTAGGAAAAAAAACGAGGAACTTATTGAAGCAAACAGATTGAAAAATGAATTTTTGGCCAATATGAGCCATGAGCTTCGTACACCAATGAACGCGATTATTGGTTTTTCGGAACTTTTGGCCGAAACCGAAATGAACTCTGTGCAGATGGATTATGCCAAAACTGTCAAGCAATCCGCTTTTGGTTTATTGAGCCTTATTAACGATATTCTCGATTTTACCAAAATAGAGGCTAATAAACTCGATATTGAACATCGCCCCTTCATGTTATCTGATGTGGTCACAAATGTTTGCGCCATGTTTGATGAACCGGCGAGGACAAAGGGGATCAACTTCCATTGCCGTTTGGATGAGAGGCTGCCGCTTGAGGTTATTGGAGACGGCAGCCGTCTCAAACAGGTGTTGGTCAATTTGTCTGGGAATGCCATGAAGTTCACCGAGAAAGGTGAGATTGAGTTGCGGGTAGATTTAGCTAGGCAAGAGGGGGATAAGCTTGTTTTGCATTTCTCTGTGCGCGATACAGGATTTGGGATTGCCAAGGACAGACAGGCGGCCATTTTTGAAGAATTTGTCCAGGAAGACGGTTCCACAACCAGAAAGTTTGGTGGTACCGGTCTTGGTTTAGCCATATCAGCCAAGCTTGTTGCTCTGATGGGAGGCCGGATATCTTTGGAAAGTGAGGCTGGCAAAGGCAGCATTTTTAGTTTTTCACTCACACTGTCCTGCGCAGAAACACCGGCAAAAGAAAGCATCTCCCTTGAGCAGAGCACGAGTCTCCCCCCCTCTGACTCCGAGGTTCCATCTCAGCCAAATGTCCTTGGGACAGATAAGCCAGAAGAAGTTGCAGAAAAAGTGGTTCTTTTGGTTGAAGACAATTTAGTTAATCAGAAATTGGCATCTGTGCTCATCAAAAGACAGGGCTGCGGCGTGGTTGTTGCTGAAGATGGTTTAGTGGCCTTGGAAAAATTAAAGGAGAGAAGATTTGATCTGATTTTTATGGATCTTCAGATGCCTAATATGGGTGGTCTTGAGGCGACCAGGAGGATCAGAGAAATTGAGCAGTCTTCCGAAAGCGCACAATACCAAGGACTGCAGGATCCTGAGCACCCTGTGCTAATTGTTGGGCTGAGTGCCCATGCCAGAAAAGAAGATGCCGAGGAGGGCTTGGCCTCCGGTATGAATGATTTTTTGACAAAACCAATTGTCAGGGCCAAGTTAGAGGCCGTTCTGGCAATGATTGACAATGCTTAAAGGAACTGGGCTTGTTGTTGATCCTGCTGTTTGTCACAGGCAGGAGCGAATCTCTGGTGGAGCGAAGATCCCAGCGCCTATTGCTAGATTTATTCAGATTGTCGGGATAGGAATTTCCACCGGTGGCCCTAACGCCTTGGCACAGGTGATTCCTTTACTTCCTGAAAATTTCGGGGTTCCAGTCGTTGTCGTCCAACATATGCCGCCTGAGTTTACCAAAGCCCTGGCTGAATCGTTGAACAACAAGAGCAAGGTCACTGTTGTTGAGGGGGCTGATAATATGGCTCTGGCTGCGGGGACGGTGTACATAGCCCCAGGCGGCAAGCAGATGAAGTTAGTCAGGCGGGGACATAATGTATGTCTGAAGATAACTGACGCCCCTCCGGAAAATCATTGCAAACCATCCGCCGACTACTTGTTCAGGTCCGTGGCAAAGTTCTATGGCAAAAAGGCCCTGGGCGTCATTATGACTGGGATGGGATCGGATGGTGCTCTTGGCTTGCAGAAAATGAAAGAAAAGGGTGCACTCATTCTTGCCCAAGATGAAGATACCTGTGTAGTCTTTGGTATGCCTCTTGAGGCCTTAAATGCAGGGGTGGTGGATGTTGTCTGCCCCTTAGCCCAAATTGCCGAGGAAATTGTCAAAATAGTGAATTGATTTTGATCTGCTGCTGTCCGTATTCCGTGATATTGGCCTTACGTCCCCTATCCCCCCAATAGTGCAATTCAATGTGCAAGCGATTACCTGGCATCATGGAGCCGAGCCTCTCGGACCACTCTATGACGCTTAATCCACTGCCGTAAAAATAGTCTTCAAAGCCGAGATCAGCTATTTCCTCTTCAGACAGGCGGTATAGGTCGAAGTGATACATTGGTATTCTGCCGGGGTATTCATGCATGAGGCTGAAGGTGGGGCTGGTGATGTAGCAGGAGTCAGGAACATGCAGCCCCTTGCCGATGCACTGGGTAAGGGTTGTTTTTCCAGCCCCCAGGTCACCAGTCAGGGTGATGATGTCTCCAGGGTTGGCTAGTTCTCCGAGTTTTTTCCCAAAGTTCTCGGTTGCATCTAGGTTTGAAAGTTCAAGAGTAGGCACTGGTGTAATGATATCGGGCAAGTGCCCTGTTATTTTTTGACTTGCTTGTGGCAAAAAATGCAGCGGTATTTGGGCGGATGCCCTTCGGGCAAAGGGAGCTCTCCCTCAGGGTTGTGACACTCTTCGCAGGATTTCTCTGCTTCTTTTCTGTCTATTGTCTGAAATTTTTGGTGAATTTCATCTTCTGGCAGTTTCTTGGTGGTCTCTTCGGGGGCGTTGAGCAAAAAAACCAACAAGCCTCCGCAGAAAATAAAAAAGACAATGTTGTAGAGCAGTTTGTTTTTCGATGTCATGGGCATGATGGAAATCCTTTAGTACCTTAGGAATAACTTCCGTGTTTTTTACACCCCACAGGGGGTACTGAACTAAGTGGTAAGAACTGAAAAAAGTAGATTCATTTAAGGGTGTTGCATCTATTGTTAAGGTACTTATTTCCGGTTTATCCGGATTAGGAATCAGCGAGGGAGACGGTGATGCAGAGAACAGGTATGGAAATGTCTAGCACATCTCAATATATCGTAATGGTATCAATTTTAGTCTGATTCCTAAAACTAATACTTCCAGGGAGGTTTGGCAAATAACTTTATTGCTGGCAAACAATTTCTGCATCATTTGATGTCTCTTGTGTTGCTTGAGAACTCTGGAAAAAGGAGCGTTGGCAGAATTTGGTACCAGGATGCGTTTGGCGGCGGCTTCTCCTGAAAGAATGGCTGGGACAATGCCTTCACCAGTGAGGCCAGAGGCAAGACCTGCTGCATCACCAGTTAAAAAGATATTGCCGAAATGCCAGCCCCTGTAGTCAAAATTAATCAGAGCTGCCTCAGGATTGCAGGCATTAAAGCTGATTCCCCGCTGACTTGCCCATGAATGCAGGGCATTTTGAAGTTTTCGCGGCGCAAGGTCCTGTCTGTCGGCGTAGGCCCCTATGGATGCTCTGTCCTTATGGGGGAATATCCAGGAATAGCCGCTATGAAACATCTTTGGGGCAAAATGCCATTCCATTTGGGGAAAAGAGCCCGGGACGTGATATTGGATCCCGGCCCCAATCTTATGCACAGGTAGATGCAGATATCTGCGAACGATAGAGTTGCTGCCATCTGCGCCCACCAGAAAATTGTAGCCGATTTTTTGCGTAGATGGCCCGGTTGTGCTTGCCGATGAGCATTTGATATGTTTTTTGTGAATCTGTCTTACCAAGGAGCCGGTACGCACTTCTGCCCCTGCCTGTACAGCTTTTTGCAGCATATGCTGGCCGAGGTTTTTCCGGTTGATTGTTGTGATGATGGGACGGGGTGATTTTACCTTTGCCTTTTGTGCGGGCGTGATTACATATTGAACTGGAAAGGATTTTTCATATAGTGTGGCCGGGAGGTCTAGTTGCTGCAAAGCATGGAAAGGGACACCGCCGGCGCATACTTTTGGGCCAACAATTTTGTTTTTTTCAAGGACAAGGACCTTGGCTCCATTTTGAGCCAGGGATGTAGCACAGGAAAGGCCGGCCGGTCCAGCGCCTACGATTATGGTATCAAACTTTTGCATGGTTTTTGATACGTTGTAAAGGCCTGGCTGTCAAGCTTTATCCAAGTTCAGGCTTAGCTTTATCCTGATCGGGAAAACTAATTATTGGAAATTGTCATTTGGCTTGTTAGAATGACTAATCTTTTTTTGTGCCAAGAAAAAAGTGAGATGTTTTATGAAAAAGGTATCTTAACGCTCCCCTTTTTAAAAGGCCTTAGCCCTACATTATTTACCATTAAAATTACGAGGAGAAGTATGTCAGATTTACTTCGAACGAAGAAGAGATTTTCCGCATTCTTCGGGATTTTCTTTTTTCTAATTCTGGTCGCTGCCGTTGTTATCTTGATACGATTGTATGAAGTTGAAAAGCCGCAGTTGAGTTTGCTCAACGACTCATCACTGTTGGGTGCTGCGGCCAATATTACCATTGGCATAATTGATGAGAAGAGCGGGGTTCAGGACGTGCAGATTTTTATTGTCCAAGGGCAAAAACGCTTCAAAGTTCATCATCGAGAGATTGCCAGGCAAAGTTACCTGTTGCAGGCCGGGCCTGGCAAACTTGAAGAGACTTTCTCTGTCGACATAGCATCTCTAAGTTTTGATGACGGTCGGGCCGATATCCTGGTAACAGCGAGGGATTTCTCATTTTGGGGTTGGATGAAGGGAAATGAAACGACCTCGTCTTATCCAGTGGTTTTGGACACGAAAGCTCCAAAGATATGGGTTGTCGATTCTCCTGCTTCTCTGAGGGCAGGCAGTTCCGGAATAGTTGTTTACAGGGTGAGTGAACCTATCACTAAACATGGAATTGAAATAGATGGCTTTTTTCATCCCGGATTTCCTATTCAGGCACGGGGTGAAGATGTATACGGCGCCTTGATTGCAATTAATTATGACGCTACATCGATCCAAAAAGCGCAAATCCAGGCCCATGATAAGGCGGGAAATGCAGGAAGCGTTGGCTTTGGTATAAATTTCCGCAAGGTTGCGAAAAAAACAGACAGAATTAATGTCAGTGAAAGTTTTTTAAAAACAAAGATGCCGGAATTTAGTCAATATTATCCTGAAATGGAGGAAATAGGGAGCCTGGTGGACCAGTATCTCTACGTCAATAATAAAGTCAGGCAGATGAATGCCTCTACGATCCAGGGACTTTGCCTCACATCCGCGCCCGAAAGATTATGGGATGGTTCCTTTAAAAGGATGCGAAGGAGTAGTAGAAGGGCGGCATTTGCTGACTATCGTTCATACTATTATGATGGCAAAAAAATTGATAACCAGACACATCTCGGTGTTGACCTAGCTTCGGTACGTCATGCTGATGTGGAGGCAGCCAACCGAGGAGTGGTTATTGCGGCGGAATATCTTGGCATATACGGGCAGATGGTAATTGTTGATCATGGCCTTGGTGTTTTCTCCCTTTATTCTCACATGAGCCAAATTATTGCCAAGGCTGGAGACCAGGTTGAGAGAGGTACAGTGCTTGGCAATACCGGAGTTAGTGGGATGGCCGGAGGGGACCACTTGCATTTTTCCGTCCTGGTTAACGGTATCTTCGTGGATCCTCTTGAGTGGTGGGACAAGAGCTGGCTTGAATTGCATATTTTGAAATATTTATCCAATTAATATCGTGTCAAAAATTAAGATCCTTCCTGAAAATCTTGCCAACCAGATTGCGGCAGGAGAGGTAATAGAGAGACCCGCATCCGTCGTTAAAGAGTTTGTTGAAAATGCTATTGACGCAGGCGCTCAGAATATTTCCATCCAGATAGAAGGTGACGGCTCCAGGCTCATCAGGGTCGTTGACGATGGATCTGGCATGGAAGAAGATGATATTCTCCTCTCTTTGGAGCGCCATGCCACTAGTAAACTTACCTCGTCTGAGCAGCTATCTTCTATTCACACCTTAGGCTTTCGTGGAGAGGCTATCCCCAGTATTGCATCCGTCTCAAAACTGACCATTACTTCCCGAACCCACGCTGCCGAACTTGGCAGCCGAGCTGAGATTAGATTTGGCAAGCTGCTTAAAGTCCATGATATGGGATGCCCACCGGGTACAGTCATGGAGGTCAAAGATCTCTTCGGTAATCTACCTGCCCGGAAAAAATTTTTAAAATCCCGCCAGACAGAGATCTCCCATATTGACGAAATTATAAAAAACTATGCCCTGGTTCAGCATGAACTGGGTTTTCACTGCGAGATACAAGGACGAACGAGCCTCGATGTACCAGCCCACGGAGGCAGTCTTGAAAGACGAGTCAGGCAGATTATCTGTCGCAGCGAAAGTGAAGATCTGCTGGGGTTAAATTTTCGTGAGGCACAATCTGATATTGTCGTCTCTGGTTTTTTGGTGGCACCGGAAAATTCTACAGGAGGAACCGCTGGTTTACGAATTTTTGTCAATGGCAGGGCCGTTAAAGACCGCACCATCGGACATGCCGTAAGCGAAGGGTTGCACAACTTCTTATTGAAAGGACGGCGGGCCAGGGGTGTTGTTTTTGTAAATTTGCCCGCTCAGGATGTGGATGTCAATGTGCATCCAACAAAGCAGGAAATTCGATTCCATCGTTCCCAAAAGGTCCATGTAGCCGTGACGGAGGCCGTCCGGCAAGGAATGGAGCGGTATCAGAAAAAAGTACGAAGCGAAATTTTTGGTTCGCCCCCAGAAAGTTCAGCGCTTGTGTCCGAGGAGAAAAGAGGGACGCAGGATACAGTTCTTGAGGTCATCCATACAAACGAAAACACTCCAGCTAAAGAGGTGAGAATTACAGATGTCTCTGCTCTGAAGTGGAGCCAGGAGGATTCAGGTTTCGTTAGCAGGGAGCCTGAACCTGAATTTTTTGCATCTTCACCGTTAGTAAGTGAGGCGTCTGTTGACAAGCTAGAAGCAGGGAAATCTTCTGAAGGCCATATGTCGCCTGAAGACCTGAAAAAAGAGAACCCAGTGTTTCAGGGGGGAATTAAAAAAGTTACCGCCCCCCTGCCTGAAGTTGGTAGCATGCGTTATGTGGGGCAGATTTTCAACTCTTATATTGTATGTGAAACGGCAAGTGGTTTTGTCCTGATTGATCAGCATGCGGCCCAGGAAAGGTTAATTTTTGAAGAACTGTGCAAGCAATATAAAGAGAGCAAGATACCCAGCCAGGTTCTTCTGTTTCCTGAAATTGTAGAGTTATCTCCAGATGACAGACAGAACCTGGAGCAAAATGGAGAAGAAATAAGTCGGATTGGCCTTGAAATAAAAGAGTTTGGTGGTAATAGTTTTATTGTTCAAGGGGTGCCTGCCTCCCTGAGTCATCTCGGTCCTGTAGATGTTGTCGCTGGCATATTGGCACGCTATTCAGAAGAGGGAAGGAAGGGTGGGGCGGCCCGTTTGGAACATGTTCTGGCTGGTATGGCGTGTAAGGCATCCATTAAGGCTGGACGAAGACTTTTGCCTGAAGAGGTCGAGGCATTACTCACGAAAATGAGGGAGGCGGGGATATTTTCCCATTGTCCCCATGGCAGACCGGTACTAAAAAGTTTCTCTAAAGATGATGTTAAAAAATGGTTTTTGCGCACATGATAATCAACTCTATAAACACTATAAACAAAAGGATAAAACTATGACTGGCCAAATATTAACCCAGACAAATATGCCGGAACTAAATCTGGTGCATCGCGGTAAAGTTCGTGATCTTTATGACCTTGGAGACAGCCTTTTAATGGTTGCTTCTGATCGCATTTCCGCCTTTGATGTTGTTATGAACGACCCAATACCGTACAAAGGCGCCGTGTTGACCAAGTTATCTCTTTTCTGGTTTGACTACTTAGGTGATATTATTCCCAATCATCTGCTTACTGCTGATGTCGATCAGTACCCCCAGGTTTGCGCCCAGTATCGGGACCAGCTTATGGGACGAAGTATGTTGGTAAAAAAGGCAGAGCCTCTGACGGTTGAGTGTATTGTGCGCGGCTATATCTCTGGATCCTTCTGGAAAGCATACCAGAAGGATAATGTGGTCTGTGGTTTTACCTTTCCGCCAGGGCTTAAGGAATCAGAGAAGTTCCCCGAAATTCTTTTTACGCCATCAACCAAGGCGGAGCAGGGCCTTCACGATGAAAATATTTCGGTTGAGCAGATGGAGGAGATTATCGGTAAGGAAGAGACTGCTAAAATTGCCTATATTTGCGTGCGTCTCTACGAAAAGGCCTCTGAATATGCCAGGCAGAAGGGGATCATTATTGCTGACACTAAATTTGAGCTTGGTTGGTACCAGGGAGAGTTGATCTTGATTGACGAGGTCTTGACCCCTGATTCTTCAAGGTTCTGGCCAGAAGACGAGTATGAAACCGGTAGAGGACAGGCCAGTTTTGACAAGCAGTTTCTGCGCGACTACCTTCTCACTCTTGATTGGGATAAGACACCACCTTCTCCGGCACTCCCAGAGGAGATTATTGAGAAAACCAGGCAGCGCTATTTTGAAGCGCTTGAAAAAATCTGCGGCAGTTCTCTCTAGTTACGTTTGTGTTTTCCTTTTCTGAGCCAGACAAATTATCCACTCTTTTGAGAGAATAATGATGAAAGGAACGGCCCTTATCTTATGCAGCATCGTTCTGCTGTTTGTCAACGGCTGTGTGGTGAACTCGCTAAAACCCACTGATGCAAAAATAATTGATTATCATTCGAGGCAGTGCCTGGGATCAATTGAAGAATTTATCACCAGGCTATATGCCAAAAACCCCAAATACGAAAAAGACCCAAACGGGCAGCGGAAAAAGTTGAAAAATATTTTTTCTGCTGATGGGCCATCTGGAACTTATAGCTTTAGGTCGTCGCGGGAGTTGCTGACAGAGGCATTTGCCGAAAAGAGTATGGACCCGGATAGGGTTTATCTCCTTGGGCTTGGCTTGGTGAAAAGTATTCGGGAAGCATACGGTATTGACGAGAGAAAAATTCTTTTTAGTGCCATACAGATTGATCTGGAGCGACTTGAGCGGCTGCATCATAATCTCAGTCAAGTCAATTGGCGGCTGAAAACCTATAAGGATCAGGACGGCAAGCTGCTTTTTCTGACTAATGCGGCGGGGGATAACGGTTATATCAACATGGGGTATGAGGTATTGATGACAGAGATCCTCACCCGCATTCAAGATGATATCTATATGAGAGGCGGATTGCCGAAAAAGTATTTTTTCAGTATGTCGACAATGTTTATGTCGATTATTTTATAGTAAATATTCGACTTGACCTCAAAAGTAACAACAACCACAGAAATCGTAAATGTTCGGAGTCTCGTTCCTCGCTTACCTGTCAACGGTTTTCAGGGAGGTGAGCAGGTTGCTGAGTCTATACGCCTGTATGTGAAGCAGCCTGATCGCCTTCCTGGGAGCCGTCGGAGTTTCGCAAGCTCACTTACCTGCCGAATATTTACATTTTATAAGCCAGCCGCCGCCAGTTGCTTAAGCAAATCTTTCTGGCTTGCATTGATTTCCTTGGGGATAGACACTGCGATTCGGACCAGAATATCGCCTCGAGGTCCCATGGGTCCTGATGGCAGACCATGTCCTTTTAACCTGAGTTTAGCGTTTGGCTGCACCCCTGCCGGCACTTTGACGTTGAACTGTTTTCCCTCAAGAGTTGGGACGGGGATCTTCGTTCCTAAAACGGCGCCTGAGTAGGGAATCTCTTTTTCTATAATAAGATTGTTGCCGTCTCTGCTAAAGAGGTTATGTGCTGCAACTTGTATTAAAAGATACAAATCTCCCGGTGGGCCTCCATTAGGAGAAGGAGAGCCTTTTCCTGTGATGCGCAGTTTTTTTCCTGATTCAATCCCTGCCGGGACTTTGACTGAAACTTTTTCGGCGGCACTGCCTCTGCCCAGGGATATGGTTTTCTCCGTGCCGGAGAGAACATCGTCTAAGGAGATAGTCAGTTCAAGCTTGTAGTCACTGCCTTTGCTGGGACGAAATTGCTGGCCGCCGCAGCTTGAGCCGCAACCCTGACTAGCCCCACCCATCCCGCCACCGAAAAAGGCATCAAAAGGACTGGCTCCACCACCTCTGGGTCCGCCAGTGCTGCCAAAATTGATACCGAACTCCCGGAATATGGATCCTAAATCGGCATTCTTGAATATGTCTTCCTGACTGTATCTTTTGTGAAAATCGGTGGAGCCATAGGTGTCATATTGCTGTTTCTTTTCAGGGTCAGACAAAACGGCGTAGGCTTCATTGGCTTCTTTAAATTTTTCTTCAGCCTTTTTGTCCCCTTTGTTTCTGTCTGGATGGTATTTCATGGCCAATTTTCGGTAGGCCTTTTTTATCTCATCCTTGGAGGCATTTTTGTTTGTATTTAATATTTTATAATAGTCCATTTATTTTCGATTATTGCCCGAGGTTTTTTTGTTGGTGCTCTATTGCACATGGCCATTTTTGCTTGCTACTATAAGTATGTTATGGTTGTTTGGCAAGAAGGCTGGAGGAACTCTTTATAAAGGTCTAAATGACGCGTAAATATGAAGCGTTGCCGAATAGTTACAATGGCGCGGTCGCAAATTCAAACATAGGAGGTTGTTATGCCTGAAAGTGTCTATAAAGTGGTGGAATTTATCGGGACAAGTAAAGTTTCATGGGAAGAGGCCGCCAAAAATGCGGTTGCGGCTGCGCGGAAGGAACACTCTGACCTGCGAGTTGCCTCCATAAAAGAGCTTGATATGACCATTGAGGGGGAAATGGTTGCAACCTTTCGGGCCAAAGTCAATCTTTCCTTTAAATATCACGTATAAATTTTTGGACTCTTTCTTGTTCAATATGTTTCTAAGAGTTTTCTGGCATGAATAAAGTGAAGGACACTCCTTTATCTCAGGGGAAAAATGATTCTCTCGGCGTGACTGGTCGGTTTTGCCTAATGGCAGACAGCCTGTTCGAATGTTTTGCCCTTTTGAATGAAGAGGGCAGGTTGATGTACGCTAACAAGAAATTATGTGCCTTGCTTGGTTATGCTACGGAGCAGTTGGTTGGCAAGTCTGCCTTTGATTTTGTTGATGATGAAAACCGTGATATTCTTTCCCTGCAAATTGAGCAGAGAAAGGACGGGGTTCAGTCATCCTATGAAGTAGTGCTCACAGGAGCAAGGGGAGAGAGTATTTATGCCTTGGTGCTGTCTACGCCATTTTTTGATGATACTGGAGTTTTCAGGGGATCGTATGCCATTCTTACCAATATCCGTTCTGAGGATGAAGAAAAAAATAATGGTGGCTTGGCTCTTTTGGGCAGTTGTTCCGCTTTGGACCTGCATGTTCAGGAAAAAACGGAGGAGCTTAAAAGAGCTGAATTAAAGTTGCGAAAGAAAGTCTTGGCCCATGATAGAATTGAGGGATCATTGGCTATGATGGAAGATCTGCTGGCCCAAAAAAATAGTGAGTTGTTGTTGGCAAACGAGGCTCTGCGGGAGCTTTTGAGTCAGGGGAGTGAGTCCATTGCCGAACTGGAAAGGAAGATGTTTTCCAACCTGCAACTGATGGTGTTCCCGTACCTGAAAAAATTAAAGAAACACTCCCAAAATAAGCAGAGCCTGCTCCTGTTGGATGTGATCTGCGCCAATCTTGAAAAGATCAGCTCATCATTTTCTCAAAAACTCTCTTCTCATCTGAAAGATGTAACACCCCGTGAAATTGAAGTGGCAGAGTTTGTTAAGCTTGGTAAAACAACAAAGGAAATTTCCAGTTTGCTGGCTATTTCCTCCCGTACTGTTGAGTCCTATCGGGATTCCCTTCGGGTGAAATTAAACATCAAGAATAAAAAAATAAATTTGCGATCCTACCTGGCGTCCATTTTGTAACTGCTATTTCGCCGCTCCCTTCGAGCCTCTCCTTATATCTTTCTTGCCTCCGTATTTTTTCCGTATTGACCTTCTGTTCCATTCTTGTAATCATAGTGGTTTCGTCATGGAGTATTCTGCTAGTAAATCCCCATTTTGTAGGAGTAAGATGCCTAAAAAAGCTTCAAAAGACCAGGCCTATAAAAATATTGATTTTGTTGATTGCTTAAGTTGCGGTGTCGCCTTTCTTCAGATTCTTCCCGATGACGCAGGTCAGGTGGATGAGTTTAGGGTTGAGTACGCAAATCAGGCATTTTCAAAGATGTGTGGACGATCTCAAGAGGGCTTGTCAAAACAAAACCTTGCGGATCTTTTTGATGATAACCTTGAAGATTGGCGGCAGTTTTTTGCTGACTGTCTGAAAAAACAAGGTATGACAAGCTTTCAGTCCTGTTTGCCGGGGGATAAGAAGCGCTACTATCTTGTTGCGAGCAGAATGATCAATGCTCACCATTTGCTTGTTGATTTACAGGATATTACAGTTTTTCTAAATAGAGAACCAAAGGCAGAAAAGATTGATCCCGAGGAGGTAAACCTAGAAAAGTCGACATGGCAGGGCTCTTTTGACGCAGTTGGAGATGTAGTTGAGATTATTGATCCAGATTTCAGGGTGATCTATAGGAACAAGTCTGCACGGAATACACGAGGTTCAAGAATAGGGGGATTCTGTTACGAGTTGCGGCAACGGACTTCAATTTGTGACAATTGCCCGGCTTTCAGTGCATTTGAACTTGGGATTGTGCAGAGGGCAGTAAATGTCCTTAACAGTGAAGGTGCTACAAAATATATTGATGTGGTGGCTTCCCCCGTTTTTGATGAAAATAGGGGTGTAAGTGCCGTTATAAAAATTGTGCGTGACGTGACAGAGATGAAAAATGTGGATCTGGCCAAGGAACGCTTGATAAAAGAACAGCAGAAAGCGATGGCAGAGGTCAAAAAACTTAGTGGCCTCCTGACCATGTGTTCGCAGTGTAAAAGTATAAAAGGAAACGGCAATTGGTATGAGTTGGAAAATTATCTCCGCGGCCATTCCGAGGTTGAATTTGATCGGGCTCTTTGTCCAAAGTGTAAAGGTAATCTGAAGAAAGAAACCAAAAACCTGTCTGTATAGCTGAAGGTAGGTGTAAATAATGCCGGAAGAAGAGCGAAAGAAAGAAAAGAAGCAAGAGACATTTGAAATTGAGTGTTTTTTGTGTAAGACTCTGACACGTAAGCGCTGGAAAATTGATATAAATTATATTGTCTGTCCCAATTGCTGGAGGCTTTATAAGATAAAAGATTATTTCTCTGATTTTACAGAGTCTTAGCAAAGTTTTCGGCGATAAATTCAAGGCCCTCGTGAAAAGTTCGAATACTCTGCAAACGGGCCGCAAATCTATGGCCGAATCTTAAATTCTTACTGTAGTACCAGGTGAACTCTTTTATTCGTCCGAGGGCCTGTTGCGGCTGAAAAAAGTTAGTAATCAGCCCTATGTGCCTATGGTACGCACTTTGCAGAAAATCATTACTTAACTCTTGTTTTTCCCCGCAGATTTCCGCAAAAATCCAGGGTTTCTGGACTGCGGTTCTGCCAATCATGACTCCATCACAGCCAGTTTGTGCAAACATTTTCTGGCAGTCCTCCTTGCTTTTGACATCTCCGTTGCCAATCACCGGAATTGAACTCATCTCTTTTAAATAGCCGATATACTCCCATCTTGCCCGACGTTTAAGCTTTTCACTGGTAAGCCTCGGGTGCAAGGTAACCGCATTGACTCCGCACTCTTCTAGTACTGCAGAGAGATCGCGGAGAAAATGCAGATCCGGCTTGTTGCCTAAGCGTATTTTAGCTGTCAGGGGTTGCTGCACTTTTTCCTTCATTGCTGAGAGTATCTCTGCTATTAAACCAAGGTCTGAGAGGAGATAGGCGCCGGATTTTCGGCGGGTCGCAATGTTTGGTGCCGGACAGGCCAGATTAAGATCGATTATCTCAGGATTCTTCTCTTGCAATTCCACGCATCCGACAGCAGCCTCATCGGCGTTAGCTGCAAAAATCTGGTAGGCCATGGGGTGCTCTATTTCCGTCCTTTGAATCCAGAGAGAATTTTTACGAAGATCATGGGGTAGATGTTTGGCGCTGAGCATCTCAGAGTAAAAAAGGCCTGGCTTCTCAAAAGAGGCGACGAGCTGGCGAAAGGGTGAGTGAGTCACCCCTGCCATCGGGGCCAGAATCAAAGGCGGGTCAACGGTGATTGGGCCGATTTTGAATGGTTTAAGTTTTTGCATGTTTTTATATAGCTGATAAAATGTTTGAAGGAAACAGTTTAGTAAAGGGAAGGGATCTTTGAGTGAAGGCTAAACACCTTAGCTTTTATTTTCTTGTTTTTTGTAGGAAAAAGGTAAATATTCGGGTAACCCTTCTGTCGGAATAAAGTGATTAAAGTTGTGTGTTTTGTAGCGTTAAACAGGAAGTTAGAGATCAATTACGTAAACCCAAGATTGCCTAACCCCGAGTCCGTAAGCGTTTCAGGGGCACCCCGATGTGCGTGATCGAGCCACGCGATTATACTCCTGTATATCACGGGGTTCGATCACGTGCAGCGGGGTGTTCATGGAGCGCTTACAACAGGAATGAGAGAAAATGACTGAAGACAAGACTGAATTTGATAGCAAGTTGCTCCCCGTTCTGCGGGAAGGTGTGGAAGTGGTCAAGATGTTACTTTTTATAAAACTTAAAGAGCATGTGCGGCAAAAAAATCCTGCCTGGCCCCAAGATGTCCAGGGTAAAATAATTGGCGCAGTACTTAATGACCTATTTGGTATTGTTAACCCTGAGCAAAAATTTCAGGAGTTTGCTCAAGAAAATGCTATGCAGATCGAAGAAATCATTGCAGACCTCCATTCATTCTTAGGCGAGTTGCTCATACCATATACTGATGCACTGCGGATAGCTGTCCTCTGTGATTATCAAGAAGGTATGGGCGACACCTCTGAGGTTTTGGCTAAAGCCCAGGAGAGGGGGCTACTGCTTGCCGACAGAGATCTGCCAATGCCGCACCGTTTTATTGAACTGGTACGAAAATTGGGCAGTTCTTTTGGCCTTGTTGTGTCACCTGTGCCAGAATAGAAGGATGTCTTCAAAAAGGGAGGCGCAGAAGAGAAAGGAGCAGGGCAGCCATCGAAAATATGATGGAAAAGATTAGAGTTTTGCTATACCTGTCAGTCTTGCGACGAGCCCGCATTCTGTTGAAAAGAAGGCCTGTGAGGCTCAATATACATATAATTGCCACCACGTAGAAATGGGCAAGCAGGAGATCATGGTCCCAACTCTTACGCAGTTGAACATCAAGTAAGCGGTCAAAAAAAGTCTCAATCCCTGGTTTGGCCTTGTCAAGAAGCAACAATGCCAATATCAGCAGAGAGCCGCATACGAAACTTAGTGTCTTGATTATCTTTAAGAAGATGTCCGGGCCTGACCTCCTCTCTTTCATGGGATGACTCTGCATTTATATAATTACCGAACGAAGATTGTCACGAAGTCCTAATGACTTAGGCTATCTACGAGTGCATCAAGGGTTAATATCCAAATAATATTACACCTTTTTAATTTTCTGTCACAAAAAACGAGAAAATAACCACTAAGGGACTAATCCAGATAAACCAGAAATAAGTGCCTTAACAATGGTCTGCAACATATTGGGAGCATTGGTCTTTTTTGGAATGCTCGGAGTCTTCGCTTACCTGTTTTTTGTGACAGGATTTTAGTTATAAGGCACTAATCCGGATAAACCGGAAATAAGTGCCTTAACAGTAGAGTGTAACATGTTTATTTCAATATACTTTTTAGCATTTCGTGTTTTTTATGGAAGAAATTCAGCACTAAGGCACTAAATTCAATGGGGGGGGAGATGGAACTTAACTTGCCGATAATTGCAATTTTGAGAGGTATTGGGGCAGATTTTTTTTCTGATCTCATGCAAGCTTCTTTTTCCGCTGGATTGCAGGCCCTTGAAATTACCATGAATACACCAAAAGCCTTGCAGATCGTGCGGCAAAACAGGAATAAGGTGCCCCAAGGGAGACTGCTTGGGGTTGGGACGGTCTGCTCTCTTGGGGAGGCCAAGAAAGCGGTTGAGGCTGGGGCCATGTTTATGGTCACACCAAACACCGATGTCAGGGTTATTGAATACGGCAGAAGTCAGAAGGTGCCGGTTGTGGCAGGGGCCTTGACTCCCACGGAAGTTTATCGGGCCTGGTCAGCCGGGGCATCCATGATCAAAATTTTTCCGTGCGGAGCAATGGGGGGACCGAGTTATATTCGTGAGCTCAGGGGGCCTTTCGATACTATTCCTCTTGTGGCCGTTGGAGGGGTGAGCTTGGCGAGCCTTCCTGACTATTTTCAAGCCGGGGTAACGGCGGTTGGAGTGGGAGCTTCTTTTTTTGGCAGAGAGGCATTGGCTAAAAGAGATATAAAGGGGTTGACCAAAAACGTAGAAAATTATATTAAGTGTTGTTCGGATATAGTTAAACCATTGAGTAATGGGTAGTTTTACGTTTTGTGGTTGCGTGAATTGCCTTAGTGGTTAATTTTTTGTTCCAAAAGCATGAAGTTAAATAGTTGTAATATTGTTTAACTTTTAACTTCCTGAGTTCCAGCCTACGCTGAATAATTACACAAGGGCAACCTGTTTCGAGAAGATTTTACTAATAAGACCATGTCTAGGAGAAAAAGATGTACAGGCCAGAAATTAAAGTAATAGATTGCACCGTTCGCGATGGCGGGCTTATGAATAAGTGGCAGTTTGATGATAAA
The DNA here is from genome assembly GCA_030145275.1 of Desulfurivibrionaceae bacterium. Taxonomy (GTDB): domain Bacteria; phylum Desulfobacterota; class Desulfobulbia; order Desulfobulbales; family VMSU01; genus JAQYVV01. The sequence goes on from JAQYVV010000017.1 coordinate 23,200, forward strand.
TTTGTCAAACATGTCTATAATGCCCTGACTGAAGCCGGGGTTGATTATATGGAGATTGGCTATTTGAGCTCAGAGAGTGCTTTCGACAGAAAGGAGTACGGCCCGTGGAAATTTTGCGCAGAAGCCGATCTGAAAAGAATTATAGGTGATTCAGAGAAGAAAATTAAGTTTTCAGCAATGGCTGATATCGGCAGAATCGACTATGACGATATACCGCTACGATCTGATAGTTCGCTTGATATGATCAGGGTTGCCTGTTATGTCCACCAAGTTGATGCGGCCATAGCCCTGGCAGAACATTGTCAGGATAAAGGATATGAGACCACCATTAATTTAATGGCTGTCTCCACTGTTGGGATCAGAGACCTCAATGAGGCGCTCGAGGATCTTTCCAAGAGCAGGGTGCCAATTATATATCTGGTTGACAGCTTTGGGGCATTTTACTCTGAAGATATTGACGCTTTAGCCAAAAAATATTTTGAGAGATTGCCGGATAAGACCATCGGAGTGCATTGCCACAACAATCAGCAGCTTGGTTTTGCCAATACTATTTCCGCAATAATTAATGGTATAAATTATCTTGATGCCACCCTTTACGGGATTGGCAGAGGGGCTGGTAACTGCCCCTTGGAACTACTTCTTTCATTCCTCAAAAACCCTAAATTCGATGTCAGACCAATTGTTAAATGCATTGAGGCTGAAATTTTTCCATGGGCCAAGAAAATTGATTGGGGCTATTCCGTGCCATACATGACCAGTGGTGTACTCAACCAGCATCCTAGAGCCGCCATGGCGCTTATGGAATCAGAAAACAAGGAAAAAATAACTGAATTTTATGACTCCATGGTGAACAGTACGGACTCATTGTAGTGATTTGAGAAAAATATGATAAGCTTTCCCCTGTTGCTAATTTAGTGACAGGGGATTTTTTTTGTCTTAACAGGAGGGGGCTGAGAATAGAGAGCCTCCTGGTGTGGGAGGATTTTATGAAAATATTTATGTTATTGGTGGTTGCGGTCAGTTTCTTGAGTTTTCCAGCCTATGGCCAGGAAAACAGTGAAAAAAAAGAAAATAATCTATCCTCAGAAGCTCAAAAGCCTGTAGTTAGCGAGCAGGAAAAGGAAAAGCTCAGGCAGGATGCCGTGAAATTGGCCGAAGATTTTAAAACAATTTTTAAGGATTTCTCCTTTGTTGGCCAGAAGGTTGTTGTTGCATTTGTGGACTCCATCAGCAAATGGATATTGGTGAATTATGAAAAAATATCCGAGGTGAAAAGAGAAAAATTGAAAAGGTTTATGGCTGAGGTAAAGCTGAAATTTGCTGATCTTGAGCATATGTCATCCCAGAAATTAACAGAGGTCCTGCGGGACTTGAAAGATTTGCTCAAACAACTTGAAAATGAAGCGGAACAAAGGAGCACAGGAGAAAATACTAAGCTGATCTGATAATGGCTTTTACAAGCCACTTCATTGATGGATCTTGTCGATAAAATCATTTATTGCCTGCCAATATTCCGGAGTGCTGCTGATACTATTGTGACCGGTGGCAGGGATTGTTATTTCTGTTACCGGTCCCCGCCAATGCTTGATGAGATTGTGTGAGTGACGGTTTGGCACTATTTTGTCTTTTTCAGCCAGGAGGACTAAAACAGGGCGGTCTATTTGAGGGGCTAAACTCAGAGAATCTAACTTATGCTTGAGCAAAAGGTTAACCGGAAAGATTGGATAGTGCTGTTTTGCCACATTTGCAAGAGAGTCAAAGGGGGTTATCAGGATAACTTCTGCTACCTGCCGCTGGCTTGCCACTTGCACCGCAATACCTGCACCGAGGCTTCTTCCCATGAGAATAATCTTATTTGGCTCAATTCCCTGCTTTTCAACCATGTAGTCGAATATATGCAGGGCATCCTGAATAAGATTTTCTGCGGAGGGTTTTCCTTCGCTATCCCCGTACCCCCTGTAGTTGATTGATAAAAGTGAAGAATTTTTTAATCGGTCGATATCCAAAATGGTATGGGACACTTCTTCTGCATTGCCGCCGTAATAGATAATAAGGGGGCCTTGTGCTTCCTCTTTTGATTTGCTCAACCAGCCACGAACTTTCAGTTCACCTATATTAATGGTTGTCGCCACTTTTTTGAGTTTGTCCCGATTTGCTGCTGGGGTTGACTGTGGGAAGAAAAGAAGGTAGTCCTGGAAAAAATAGAGCAAAACGCAGCTCGCTGCATAAAAGATAAGCAGAAGCTTCAGGATGCTGATGGTCAATTGGCCTAAGTTCATTGATGCCTGTTTTAATTTACTGCCTTGCGGCAATTATAGATGATGTTCTCGAAAAAGTATGGGAATGGCCGCTATCAACTTAGCCATGTAAATATTCGACTAATACCGGAAAACAACAACAACCACCAAAATGTAAATGTTTGACAGGTAAACGAAGACTCCGTCGCTTCAGATGTGTTCGATCAGGTTGGCGAAGCGTAGTAGTTCTACGTGAGTCAGCCTGATCGGGCGTAGGTAAGCGAAACATAGCGTAGACTCCGTCATGGAGTGTTGTCGAATATTTACTTAGCCATTAGAGATCAGTTTTGAGAATAAATAGCTTCAGTAGTTATTATAAAAGAAAATATGGTAAAGCGGTAGGCAAGATTGCCCTTGACCGAGGAGTGCCATGTCCAAACCGGAAAAAAGGGGGATGTGTTTTTTGCGGCCCCAGAAGTTTTAGGCCTTACTATCTTAAGGAAGGGGAGGCATTACAGGCGCAAATAGAAAAAGGTAAAAGGTTCCTGGAAAAAAGAAAGTTCACCTACTATTTTGCCTATTTTCAGCAGGAGACAACCACTGCTGCCTCCTGTGATGATCTTCTTAAGGATTTCAGTATGGTCCTTGTCGACCCTCTTTGTATTGGCATTATAATCAGTACTCGCCCAGATTATCTGGAGGATAGGCTGCTTGATGAATTGAATACTATGGCGGGAGAAGGGGCCAGGCCAAAGGAGGTCATACTTGAGTTGGGGCTCCAATCGAGCCACGATAGTTCTTTGACATTGTTGAACAGAAACCACACCTGTGCAGATTTTATGCAGGCAGTTGGGCGTGTCAAGGCAAGGAAATTTCTTCAGGTTGGAGCCCACTTGATTTTGGGGATCCCTGGAGAAAATTTTGCGGACTTACTGCACACCGTCCGTTCAGTTAGCGATGCAGGGGTGGAGCATATAAAAATACATCATCTACAGGTTATAAAGGGCACAGAGCTTGAAAAAATGTATGGGCAACGCCCCTTCAAAACCTTTGACCTCCATGAATATATGGATGTTGTGAGCCGATTGCTAATGAGCCTGCCGAGTAATGTTGTCGTGCATCGCCTCTGGAGCATGTCGGAAGCTGACATAATAGTTGCGCCTGTCTGGGATTTGAATAATTTTGAAATAGGCAATCTGTTGAGAAGGGTGCTTTCTGAAACAGGTCGGCGGCAGGGGCAGTTACATAATTAGCTGATTTCATTCTTGCTTGTTCCCGCTTGCGAGGATGGGTGTTACTGTGATATCTTAACAAACTCTACGGGGCCTTGATGGGGGTAAAATTACGCCTGCCTGGAGGAGGGGCGGCCGAATTAAATCTACAGGTTGCGCAACTTTGTTCAGCTCTGACTCCGCCGCAATTGGGAAAGCAACTCCTGAATTTACAATCCCATTGTGTGCATCTCGGCCTTTCCTGTGGTTTTAAATTATCTCTTCTGGGTGCTACTGCCATGGGATTGTGACTACAATGGAAACAGCCATTTTTAGGAGGCACTCCGTAGCACTCAGGAAAGAGAGGGTGGTAGCTGCAGTCCCACTGATTGCACGTTGCTTTGTTTCCTGAAGTCATAATGAATTGACCGAATGTGAATTTGATCGCTTCTCTTTAATCATTTCCATACGAGCAATGCTCCAATTATGCTATCACAAACAGGAGTCTGGGGTCAAATAATAAAAAAGTTGCAGGGCGTGTATAATTTTTGCAAATAAATCATTTCGTTATATGTCTGGGGGCAACTCGCTGCTTTACTATTTTTGTAAGTGTCAGTATCTTTAAGTTGAAAGTTGAAAGTTGAAAGTTGAAAGTTGAAAGTTGAAAGTTGAAAGTTGAAAGTTGAAAGTTGCTGTGCTGTTGCGGATTAGAAAATATGAGGAGAAAATTTAATATGTCGTTAGTGCTGAAAATTGTAGTTCTGCAAGGGATATTTCTTTGGGGGGCAATTGCAAGTGCCTGGGCTGCAGGTGTTTTCGTGGACAATAATGATGGTACCATTACTGACATGGCCACCGCTTTAATGTGGCAGAAGAGCGATGATGGAACTGAAAGAACTTGGGATGAGGCGGTCCTCTATTGCGAATCCTTGGAGTTGGCCGATAATACCGATTGGATGCTGCCTAGAATTCATATGTTGGAAAACCTTATCGATTCCAGTTTCTCGCCGACCATTAATCCAGCCTTCTCGGTGAAGCCTTCCTATTACTGGTCCTCAAGTGAGAGCCGCGCCTCGGTGAAGTCGGCCAAGTATGTGAACTTTTTTTATGGCAACACTTATGCGTTCAGTAAGGACAATACCTATTACAGTATTTGTGTTAAAGATATTTCCGCCGCATTTACTGAACCTCTCGAAGCCTCGTTGCAGTTTGAAACATCTTCTGAAATCGCGCCGTTTGAGGGCCGTTTTTCATCTATCATAAAGGGTGGGACTAAACCATATTTCTATGAGTGGGACTTTGGTGATGGTGATTTCTCCAGTTGGTCCAATCCTGTCCATACTTTTCTGGAAGATGGTAAATATGAGATTGAACTGACTGTTTCTGATAATGATGGGACTATTGTGGTTGCTAAAAAAGTGTTACATCTGCCACTCTTGTTTGAACCTGATGTGGTTGTCAAAGTTGAGACGGAGGTAACTGAAACCTTGACTAGTCAGGATAATGTTGCGGCTGTAGAAGAGATAGAGGAAGCAGAAACGCAAACAGGGATTGGCGTTGGCAGCGAGGAAATTGCAGCAGGCATAGAAGTATTAGCAGCAGAAGAAGAGATTGAAACTGTGACGGAATCCCCTGGTGGAGGAATCGGGTTGGAGACTGCTACAGCGGAGAAAGTTGCCCAAATTGGCGGCCTAAATAGTCTCGAAAATGAGGCGGGGATGGCAAGTACAGAAGAGACTGAGACAGTAACTGCTGCAATAGAGACCGTACAATCTGAAATTTTTGAAGAAGATATTCCAGCAGAACCAAGAGATGAAGTACATTTACTCGAAACAGGTTCTGAAATAATATCTAAAAGCAAAGAGGGTCAGGGATACAACGAGACAGGAAAAGATATTGAAAAAATCATGGCAGAATTTCCTTTTGAACAACTAAATGAAGCTGAGTCTACAGTGCTGTTAGAGCAAGATAATGAGTCTGTTCTTGTGGATAAACAGGAAGAAGCTGCAGGAATAATAGACTTGGTAAAGACAGGGCAAGAAACTGAAGGACTGGATGCGGTGACTGAAACCGGCGAAATTGTGGCCGATAAAAAATCGAAGGGAATTTTTACTGCTGTTGCCAGTAAAACAAGTGCGCCTATTCAAATGGCAACAGGTGGACAAGGCCTTTTGGCCTACTCTTTTGTTAATGCACTAAATGGAGATGCGGATTGGAATAAAGATGGAACGGTGACAGCCCAAGAGTTAAAGGGATATTTGGGCTTTGCCATTGACAATCTTTCAGGGGGAAGCCAGGAAGCATATATCTCAATGAGTGATGGTGATTTTCCCCTGTGTGCTGCTGATGGGCTCACCCAGGTTATGGCAATCGGAATAGACAGTTATAGGGAAGAGATCGTAGAGCCTCTCCTCTATGCTGGAGATAGTGCTGAATATATTGCCCAGGCACTCACCGAAAAATGCTCAAACTTTCGAAAATTAGTTTTGACTGGACAAAAGACAGTAAGGACAAATATATTCAGAGGGCTTTTAAAAATGGGTAAAGATATTGGCAGAGCAGATAATTTTATTTTCTATTTCGCCGGTTCTTCGGTGAAGTCTGCAAGTGGCCTGAATATTTTGACTTATGACACCCTGCCTGAGTTGAGAGGCCAGACAGGAATTTTCTTTGATGATTTAACCTACTTGCTGGAAAACATTCCGGCTGCAAACATAATCATTTTATTTGAAGCGGGGCCATATGTCGAGCAGTAATCAGCAAAAAAATATGTCAGATACCTATAAAGGGAAGATCTTGGGTGGCCCTTATTCGGAGGATTTAAAGACCAGGGTTGAAGAGCTTGTAACTGCGCTCCAAAAGCTAGAGACGATGAATTTGCCAGTTATACCTTATCTTGCGGCCTGGGAAGAAAACAAAAAAGTAATTTGGTATGAGTTCATTGGTCAGCGTCTGTGTACTTTGCTTGGCTGTACTAGTTCTGAGGTAGCTGAGCGCCTGCGGAAATCAGTCATAGATCGCAGGGTATATAGATACAGCGGAGTCGATGCTGAGGTTGAAGAAGAGATTATTTCCGGCGCTGAACTTGGGGGAAACCGTCTTGGTATTCGTGAAGAGGTGAAACGATCAGGTGTGGTAGAGGCTGTCTATAAAATAGCAGCAGATGAGGTCGTTTTCTGGTTGAAAGATCAGGCTAAAATAGAGAATTTCAGCCAAAATAATGTCTATCTGTCCATGGGCTTTCTGACTGATGTAACTAAAGAGATGGAGCAAAAGGACCTGTTTGAAAAAATTGGTTATTTTGATGAACTGACCAGACTTCCCAAGCGTTTAATAATGGATAGAATTTTTGAGATCAATATAGGCCACTTCCAGCGGGGCATTATTGATAATTTTGTTTTCATGATGATAGATGTGGATCATTTTAAGAATGTCAATGATACCTTCGGTCATCAGGCTGGTGATTACGTGTTGGCAGCCCTGGCAGAGCTCATGACCGCCAAGAAACGGAAGGAAGATGAAATTGGCAGATATGGAGGGGAAGAGTTTTACGGCTTTTCTCTTGGCAGTTTAACGCATGGGGTGAAATTTGCGCAAAGGCTGAGGCAGAATATTGAAGAACACTCATTTGTTTATGAGAATCAAATTATTCCCATAACTGTCTCAATTGGCTTGGCGGCGGCAAGTGATTTTAATGATGCCGATGAAGTCCTGGTGGACAGCCTTGTTAAACTTGCGGACAGAAGGCTCTACCTGGCAAAACAGGGTGGCAGAAATCGGGTGGTTCTTGAAGGATAAGACTAAAAAAACGATTCCTGTTAGCTTTCATAGCCCGGCTATAGACACTGATCCAGGATGTTGTTGGCCGTGGTGTTCTTGGGGTCGATTCTGATCACTTTCGCGGCCCATTTTTCTGCCCTTATTGGCATTTTTATGTCAAGATAGCTTTGGGCTAAAAATAACAACATTTCAATGTCTTCTGGTGATCCCTCGATTGCCTTTTCAAATACTCCTATTGCGTCATGGGCCTTATCACTTTTTAGCATGGCTATGCCAATTTTTTTACTAAGGTAGGTGCGTTCCGAGTCAGCTCGTAGAACGCTCTGGTATGTTTTTGCGGCAAGTCCGTAGACTTGTTGCTCCAGGCAGGCATCTGCAACTTTCTCGAGTAGGTCCATGTCCTTTTGGTTGTTTTTTATGAGAATTTTGAATATTTTTTCTGCATCACCAATTCTCTTTTTTCCCATCAACAGGGCTGTAAATTTAAAGGCCCTTTCGGAATTTCTTGGGCTTAACTTTACAGCCATTGAATAGTTGGCAATGGCTTCGTCAATGTTGCCGGTGCTAAAATAGATCTGACCCAAAAAGTGGTAGGACGTGACATCCATGCGATTAAGTTGGATGGCTTTTTGAAAACAGGCCAGGGACGATTTGCGGTCTTGTTTTTGTAGAAAAAGTCGTCCCAGCTCGCGTAGAGGCCTAGAGGAGCGACTGTTTATTGCCACTGCCTGTTTTGCACAGCTAATGGCTCCGTCGATGTCACCCTTTTCTTGAAGGGTTCTGGCTTTTTTCAAGAGGGCCGTTAGGGGGGCTGGTTTTTGGAGTCCCTTTAAAAGTACCACTATTTTCTGCTCGAGTGTGGCGGTTACAAAGGGCTTGGTCAGGTAAGCATCTACATCGCTCTCTGCTGCTTCTGCAATAAAGGTCTGGTTCGTTTCTGCGGTAATAATAAGAAAAGGCGTGTCCCGTAATTTTTTAGAAGCCCGGACTTTTCCTAATAGTTCAATGCCGTTCATCTTCGGCATTTGCCAGTCTGATATGATGAAATCAACAGAGACTCCTTCTTTGTTGAGTATCTTCCAAGCGTCCGCACCATTTGCAGCTTCATAATGTTCTTTGCCGAATTGGATCAGTTTCAGCATTGCCCGGATGGATCGACGCATGTTGTCCATGTCATCGACAATTAAGAAATTCATTTGCTGCGGGTTGAAATTTTTCATATCACAGGCGTATAGTTATATGGGGAGGGTAAAAAAGAAGCGGCACCCATGGTCATTGCAGCTCTTTATTCCTATTTTGCCTCGATGGAGTTTAACTGCGAGCTTACAAAAATATAGCCCAAGCCCAGTTCCAACCAAGGTGTCTTGCTTATCCGATATCCTGGAGTATTTATCAAAAACGGTTTTTTGCTTTTGTGGAGGAATGCCTGGTCCTTGATCTTGCACAAAAAATTCCAGGTAGTTTTTTTGTGAGGCAGGTCTACATCCCAAAATAATTTTGGTTTTCGAATTTGTATACCCCAGCGAGTTTGTGAGCAGATTTTGTAAAACTCGCAAGATAAGCACTCTGTCAAGGTGTGAAGTGGGTAACTCTTCGCTGGGAAGGTCTAAAGAGAGTTGTATATCTTTTATTTTGGCGAGCCCTTTTATAGCACTATATGATTCTTCAAGGAGATTACGTATATCTGTTTCTTCTTTAAAAAGGATCATTTTACCGTCTTCAATCTTGTTGATCGTGACAAGATTGCTGACCATTCTGACCGTTCTATCGCAACTGATCTGGGCCGCTTCCAGGAAATCCTGGTTTTCACCAGTGACAGAGTAGGAAAGGATATCAAGGTTGGCAACCACCTCGGACAGTGGGCCTTTTAAATCATGCATGAGCATACTAGAGAGCTCATCGCGTAATTTTTCCTGTCGTTTCAATTCAAGATTCTGCCTGCGCATGGTGTTCTTTTGTCGCTTCAGTTCACTTTGCAGACGCTGGTGGACCAGAGATGAAATAATCAGGGATCCGAAATCGAGAAGGTAGGTTATGTCTTCCTGGAGGAGATCCTTGTCACCAGACTTGTCAGTAACATTGATAACCCCCATGATTTTATTTTCCTGTAAGATAGGGGCGGAGAGGAGAGAATTTTTTTTGTAGGCCTTGCCGCCTCTTCCAGGAAAGCGTGGATCTTTGCCTATATCTGGAATAAAGATCGGCTTTTTATTTTTTGCCACCCAGCCGGCGATGGAGTCCTCACTGAGAGGTTGCTTTATACCGATAAGATCTTGACGGGTAGAGGCCACAATGAGAAGTTTATTGCGTTCAAGGACCATGATAGATCCTTGTTCAACTTTCAGGTAGCTAAGAATAATAGTGAGAATCTGGTTAATTTTTTTGTCGTACTGCGCTTTTTTATTTGTTACCTGGACAATTTGGGAAATACTCTGGAGTAGATTTAAGGCCTTTTGGGGATCCTTACCAATACTATCGAGAATATTTTTGTTGCTGTGTCGCATGGATAGTCCTCGCCAAGGTAAAAATGAAATTTGAAACTTGAAATCTGGTTCAAATTAATCCAGTTATAATGGTTTTATAGGTTACATAGCTAGTTTTTTCAAGTTTCAAGTTTCTATTTTCCACACTGTTCCCTATTCCCATTCAATGGTGCTTGGAGGCTTGGAGGAAATATCGTAGACTACTCTATTTACTCCCCTCACTTCATTAATAATTCTATTTGAAATTCGGCCCAGGAGATCATAGGGCAGTCTGGACCAATCGGCTGTCATGGCGTCAAGACTGTCGACGGCCCTGATAGCGACCACATGTTCATATGTCCTTTCATCACCCATGACTCCAACTGTTTGAATGGGTAAAAGAACGGCAAAAGACTGCCATGTCTTTCTGTATAATCCTGATTTTTTCATCTCTTCTAAAACAATTACATCAGCGGCCCTGAGAATTTCAAGGCGTTCGGATGAGACTTCACCTAATATTCGTATGGCAAGTCCTGGTCCAGGAAAGGGTTGCCGGTAAATAGCTTCTTCCGGAAGGCCCAGTTCAAGACCAACATTTCTGACCTCGTCTTTAAATAGTTCTCGCAGGGGTTCGATAAGGTCAAGCTTCATGACCTCTGGAAGGCCTCCAACGTTATGGTGTGATTTAATTACTGTATCACCGACAAAAGAAATACTCTCGATGACATCGGGGTAGAGGGTCCCCTGGGCGAGAAATTTGGCGTCTCCAAATTTTCCTGCTTCCTCTTCAAAAATTTTAATGAAGCCGTATCCTATTCGTTTCCGTTTGGTTTCCGGATCACTTATTCCGTCCAGCTCTTGTAAAAAATAGTCACAGGCGTCCACATGGATGACGTTGAGCCCTGTTTTTTCTTTGAAAAATCGTAAAACACTTTCAGTCTCCCCGGTTCGCATCAAGCCGTTGTTAACATAAATACAGGTAAGCTGATCTCCTATTGCTTTATGAACAAGTGCTGCGACTACAGACGAATCAACCCCGCCGCTTAAGGCACAGATGACCCGGCCATCGCCAACTTTCTTTTGAATCGCTTTAACCGCTGATTCAACAAAGGAGTGCATGGTCCATTGGGATTGACAGCCGCACATGCCAAAAATAAAATTCCGTAAAACATCATTGCCAATAATGGTGTGGACTACTTCTGGATGGAACTGAACACCGACGAATGGCTTACTTTCATGTCGTATTGCCGCGTTTGGTGAGTGCTCACTTATGGCTGAGACAAGAAAGCCGGGAGCAAGTTTTTCTACTCGGTCTCCGTGGCTCATCCAGACTTGGTATTCCGGATGGTCGGTTTCCATTCCTGCAAAAACCCCTGCTGTATATTTAACTTCAAGGTCTGCTTTGCCAAATTCCCGTTTTGCTGCTTTTTCGACTAAGCCTCCCAGTTGCATGGTCATAAGCTGGGCACCATAACAGATGCCAAGAATGGGAATGTCTAGCTCAAAAAGGGCAGGGTCGCTTTTGGGGGCGTCTGCGTCATAAACGCTTTTGGGACCACCGGAGAGAATAATACCGTTTGGGGCCATGGCCTTGATCTTGTCAATGGCAAGATTGAAGGGGTGTATTTCGCAATATACCTTCTGCTCTCTGACCCTGCGAGCGATCAATTGGGTGGTTTGTGAGCCGAAGTCAAGAATCAATATTTTTTCACTATGTATGTCCATGCAAAAATCCTTTCTAATGTGAGAATTGAAAAGCAATAGGTACCGGAAGGATAATATTATCGTAACTATTCAGGTAGGGCCCAAAAACGGGCATAACCACCTAATTGTAACTGTTCAGATGTGCCCTAGGTGTGTGTGAACAGGCCTTTCAGCGATACATCGGTATGCTGGAAGGACTGTTCGCGCGCAGATGGGGTGCAGCTGAATAGTTACATATTACCCTAGTCTGTAGTTTGGTGCTTCCTTTGTAATAATAACGTCGTGAACGTGGCTCTCTTTGAGTCCTGCTGCCGATATTTTTACAAATTTGGCTTTTGTGCGCAGTTCTTCGATGTTTTTTGCACCAACATAACCCATGCCTGAGCGAAGGCCGCCCATTAATTGGTAAATGGTCTCCGAAATGGGGCCTCGATAAGGGACTTTTCCTTCAATTCCCTCAGGTACCAATTTGGAAACGTTGCCAGTTGATTCCTGAAAATATCGGTCGCTGCTGCCCTGTTTCATTGCTCCCAATGAGCCCATACCGCGATACCCCTTGTAGGTTCGCCCTTGATAGAGAAATGTTTCCCCAGGAGTTTCATCTGTGCCGGCAAAAAGACTGCCGATCATGATTACGTTGGCTCCCATTCCTAAAGCCTTTGTGACGTCGCCGGAAAATTTAATGCCGCCGTCTGCAATGATGGGAACATTGTACTTTTCGGCAGCTTTGGCACAATTATAAATTGCGGTCAGCTGGGGGACGCCTACACCAGCCACTATTCTTGTGGTACATATAGAACCGGGGCCAACCCCAATTTTAATACAATCGGCACCAGCTTTTATTAAATCCTGGACGGCTTCAGCTGTGGCAACGTTGCCTGCGATAATCTGCAGGTCCGGAAAGGCGTCTTTTACGGCGCGCAGGGTGTTAATAATATTTTTAGAGTGACCATGGGCGGAATCTAGCACGACTATATCGACACCGGCGTTCAGCAGTTTTTCAGCATGGGAGATAGGGTTTGATCCGACACCTATTGCCCCTCCGACGAGAAGACGGCCAAATTTGTCTTTTGCTGCGTGGGGAAATTTTTTGATTTTTTCGAGGTCCTTGGTGGTGATAAGGCCTGTGAGGTTGCCTTCATCATCAACTACCAGCAGTTTTTCAATGCGATGTTCGTGCAAGAGGGCCTTTGACTCAACGAGACTTATGCCGGCTTTTGCGGTGATAAGTTTCTTGCTGGTCATTACGTCTCGCACCTTTAGGTCAGGGTCTGAGACGAATCTTAAGTCGCGATTAGTTACTATTCCAGCCAGTTGTTTGCCTCGAACAACTGGGACCCCGGAGATTTGATAATTTTCCATTATCGTTTTAACTTCCCCAACGGTCATTTCTTCACTGGCAGTAACAGGGTCAACTATCATGCCAGATTCAGATTTTTTAACTCTTTGAACTTCAATAACCTGATTTTCAATGGACATGTTTTTGTGGATTATGCCAATGCCGCCCTCGCGTGCCATGCTGATCGCGGTGCGGTGTTCGGTAACGGTATCCATGGCAGCACTGACCAGAGGGATATTGAGCTGGATTGTCTCGGTCAGACGGGTACTAAGATCAACATCGGAAGGGAGAACCTCTGATGCTTGTGGAACAAGCAGTAAGTCATCAAAGGTATGGGCTGTTTCAAGTATTTTGTCTTGCATATGGTGACTCCTTAAGGACAGTTGAGTGCCCTAGTGGTTATTTGATTGTGTTCTGTGAGGAAAATAAAAAAAATTGAAACAATTAAAAATGTTAATGCACTTATTCTGTAAATTTCGGGTTGTGCTAAAAATTACCATAAACCGGGTCTGTAAATGTTTGGGTAGTGCCTTATATTCGGAGTCTACGCTTACCTGTTCATTTGGGCCGGTGAAGCGTTGTGCTACTCGAACCGGCCCAAATGGGCGAAGATGAGGTGCTACCCGAATATTTACCTTATTCTACCCGTCTAGGTAGAGGCTTGCTTTAATTTTGTATAGTTTAAGATATTTTCGGTCAGAACAAAATAATTAATTACTTATTTGGTTGATTAAAACCATTTCAAACTCCAACTTTTTAATACTTTTAAAAAAATTAGGTGTTTTTTATGCCCTTCAAGGGGAGAGTGACTGAGTGGCAAAAAATGAAAAAATGGAACTTGGTCAAAGGTATTGTATCTACTGTTAAGATACTTATCAGTTTATCTGGGCTAAGCTTAGGTGTTTTATACTCAAAATATGAGAGAAAAATGTTACAGTAGATTTCGAATACTGTATATTCCCAATTTTTGTTTTATAAAATTATTAGGCCTTACGATATGCTGCAGATTAATCCAGATAATCCCCAACCTCGTCTCATCTCCCAAATAGCCGAGCAACTCAGACGAGGAGCTGTGATATGTTATCCAACCGATACCGTGTATGGAATCGGTTGTGACATATTTAACCAGAAGGCGGTGAAGCGTATATATCAAATAAAACAGAGGCAAAAGGATAAACCTTTTAGTTTTATGTGTGAAAGCCTTAAAAATGTGAGTACCTACTGCCATATTTCCAATACTGCCTACCGTTTGATGCGAAAGCATCTTCCTGGGCCGTACACATTTGTCCTGCCGACCATGAAGATTGTTCCTAAAATCATGACAACTAAGCAAAAGACAGTCGGGATCAGGGTTCCTGATAATAATATTTGCCGGATGTTGGTAGAAATCTTAGGAAATCCTATTCTGACCACAAGTGCTGGTCGAAAGGAGGACGTAGAACCAATCTATGACCCCTATGATATTGAAGATATGCTGAAAGGCTGTGTGGATATTTTTATTGACGGAGGATCTGTTTACCCAGAACCTTCCAGCGTTGTTGATTTAACGAAAGACCAACCGGAAATTATAAGGGTAGGGAAAGGAGATGTCAGTCAATTTGATTGACCCCCTCCAATTTGTTGGCTGCATTTGTAGCGAGGGGGGAAGTTGATGCTCAGATACGTGAGCATGATTATTCTACCTGTTTTTTTTCTGAAGTTTTGTTCCCGTTGATGAGGGGATCTTTTAAGTATTTGCTCATGGCGAAATGCAGTGTATTTCGGGCCGGGATGTCCATTATTATGCCCGTTTTTGGGTTCTTTGTTGATTTCTCTTTGCGTTTCCGTATGCTGAAGCTGCCAAATCCTCTAATTTCAACCCTGCCGCCTTCTGCCAGGTTTTCTGCCATTGCATCTAGAATTATATCAACAGATTGTGAAACGTCTTTTTTAAGAAATCCTTCCAGACTCCCTGAAATTTTATCAATGATGTCTCCTTTGAGCATCGTTTATATTCTCCTACACCGGTTCAACCGGGAATTGTTTAAAAGGTAACTGGGTATGCTATAAAAAAAATGAGAAACTTGTCTGGCCAGGCTAGTTAAACATGGACCATTCGTATACCAGAGCAGGGTAGTGCCCAAAGAGACTCGTTAGTTTTGCTTGTCCCTTTTCTCCCGTCAGCAGGGTGAGAAGAGAGAAATCTTTCGCTCTTGGGTAAATTAAATTTTGTGTCCTGGTTGGGTCAAGACCAGCAAGTTTTGCGGCAAGATTAGTGGCGTCTGTGAAATTTCCGAGGGTATCAAGCAGGCCAAGTTGGAGGGCCTGTTCCCCAGAATATATGCGGCCATCAGCTAAGCGTACCGCATCCTCCATCGTAAGTTCTCGTCCTAGGGAAACATCTCTGATAAATTGGTTGTGGACGTTGTCGATGAGGGCTTGCATGAGGTTTCGTTCCTCCTGCGTCATCTCCCTGGATGCTGAGCCTATATCTTTTAGTTTGCCGCTTTTGATAACCTCGGTTTTGTAACCGATCTTGTCAAAGATTTCTTCCATATTGGCAAACTTCAAGATTACGCCGATACTCCCCGTCAGTGTGCCGGGGTTTGCCATTATCTGTCTTGCCCCCAAGGCTGCGTAATACCCACCGGAAGCAGCAACGGAAGCAAGGGAGGCGACCACAGGCTTAACTTTGTCTGTCCTTTTTATCTCTTCGTATATCTCTTGAGAAGCACCAACCGTCCCACCAGGACTGTCGATTCTGACCACTATGGCTTTTATGCTCGTATCGCTTCTAAATTCCGTCAGGTCAGCGATAGTCTCTTCAGAAGAAATTATTACACCTTGTAGTTCAATGATGCCAATGCCGTTTCTTGCCCCGAAAATATCTGGCTTTGTTTTTTTCGGACCAATGCTGGAAATAAAAAAGGTTATCCCGCCCCAAAAGAGAAAACATATCACCCCCAGGACTAAGAATCCTAAAATCAGGGGGTGCTTGTGGCGAAATAACCTTTTTGTGTCGGACATGTCAGGCACTTTTTAAAATTGTGTAATTTATGCCTCCGGCTCAGTTTCTTGCTTGTTTTCCTCAGGTGCAGGAGAACTTTTCTGAGTAACCATTTCTTCCTTTTTGGCATTGAGTAGATCGCCAATAGTTGAAGGTGCCGCTTTACTTTTCTGATACTCTTCTATGATGGCTTCTTCTTTTACTTCTAATGCTTTTATAGAAAGGCCAATCTTACGGTCTTTAGCCGAAACGTTAATGACCCTAGTTTCCAGAGTGTCACCAACATTGTAATTGCCGACAGGACTGTTGACTTTTTCTTCGCTTATTTCGGATACATGGACTAATCCTTCCACGCCGTCTTCCACTTCAACGAAAACACCAAAGTCTGTAACGTTGGTAATTTTTCCATTTACGATGCTGCCAATTGGATATTTTTCAATAGCAGCCTGCCATGGATCTGGCTCCATTTGCTTGATTCCCAAGGAGAAACGCTCATTTTCCCTGTCGATTTTTAGAACTACGGCTTGGATTGTTTCGCCCTTGCTGTATTTTTCGGTTGGATGTTTGATCCGCTCTGTCCATGAAAGATCAGAAACATGAATTAAACCGTCAATACCTTCTTCAATCCCTATGAAAACACCAAAGTCTGTGATGTTTTTAATCTTTCCTTCAATGATGGAGCCAACCGGATAGTTGTCGGAGACAAGATCCCATGGGTTTGTCTGCAGTTGCTTCATGCCTAGGGAAATTCTTTTTGCATCAACGTCAACATTTAAGACGACAATCTCAACTTGATCTCCCATAGTGACAATTTTTGAAGGGTGTTTAGCTTTTTTGGACCAGGTCATTTCAGAGACATGAATAAGCCCCTCAACTCCCTCTTCAAGCTCTGCGAAAACACCATAGTCGGTAACACTAACAACTTTACCAGTAGTTTTCTCGCTAACAGGATAGCGTTCTGCTACCGTTGCCCATGGATCTTCTTTCAGTTGCTTTATGCCAAGGGAAACCTTGTTGGAATCCTTGTCAAATTTGAGGATCTTAACTTTAGTCTCATCGCCAACTTGGAAAAGTTTGGATGGATGGGAAACGCGTCCCCAGGAAAGATCGGTTATGTGACAGAGGCCGTCGAGACCTCCAAGGTCTATAAAAACACCGTAATCGGTAATATTTGTGATAACGCCGTCAAGTATCGCACCCTCGGTAAGGCTGGAGCGCATTGCGTCGCGAAGTTTTTCACGTTCGGCTTCAAGAATCGCCCTGCGTGAGACAACGACATTATTTCGTTTTCTATTATATTTAAGGACCTTAAAATCAAAGGTCTCGCCAATCATTGCATCAAGGTCTTTAACTGGTCGCAGATCGATTTGAGAGTATGGTAGGAAAGCTGGAACACCTATGTTGACGGAAAGTCCGCCTTTTACCCTGCTTTCAATTATACCCTGAAGGGTATCATCTTCTTCCTGGATTTTGGCAATGTTTTCCCATACCTTTATGCCAATTGCTTTTTCCCTGGAGAGCCTGAGGCCTCCTTCCAGTTCTCTTTTTTCGATACAGACGTCGAATGTATCTCCAACGTTTACTTCAACCAATTCCCCTTCGTTTCTGAATTCGCTAAGTGGAACTCTGGCTTCTGATTTATCGCCAATATCAATGATGGCGACGTCACCAGTGACGCCTATAACTGTTCCTAATGCTACATCTCCAACTTTCGCGACGGTGAGAGAATCAATTCCCTCGAAGAGTTCTGCGAAACTAGCGTCGTCGCTAATTCCTTCGAACCTGGTTAAGGTTGGTGTCTGTTCTTTTGACTCGTTTACAGTGGTTGCCATTAAAAAAAATCCTCCTTGGTTTTTTGCTAAACCCTGAATTAAACGAATATATCGGTTCTCAGGGGACGAAAAAAGGAACTTTATACCAGAGACCTTTGCCAAAAACAACTATTTTTTCGTCTTGAAATAGTCCTCAATTATTAGTTTATGATCAAAAGCCATTTCCGGCAGTTCTTTTTTTGTAAATATTCCGGCTTGTTTCGCATCGTCTTGGCCAATAGGCACTCCATGAGCACTAGCGATAAAAACAGTGGTAACGGTATGGAATCTTGGATCTCTTTTTGGGGATGAATATGATCCTAATTGTTTTTGCAGGCTGATTGCTAGCCCGGTTTCTTCTTGGGATTCTCGGATGGCAGCCTCTTCAAGGGATTCACCGTAGTCCACAAAACCACCTGGCAGAGCCCAGCCAAAAGGAAAGTTTTTACGTTCGATGAGGACAATGCCTCCCCCTATTTCTATGATAATATCAACGGTGGGGAGGGGGTTTTTATACTCTTTGATCGGGTGTCCGCAATTAGGACATTTTATGGTGTTCATATAATTATAGATGCCCTAAGAAAAAGAAGGTTACAATTTGGGTAGGGTCCAAAAAATGGGCATAATCACCGAATTGTAACTTATAGATGTGCCCCAGGTGTGTGTGAACAGGGCTTTCAGCTATACATCGGTATGCTGGAAGGCCTGTTCGCGCACAGATGGGGTGCAGCTGAAGTTACAAAAAAGGTTACAATTCAAGTTTAGCTTCAATGCAATGCCAGTTGTGGACAGTCTGAAGGTTATGTTTGCCCTCGTTCCAGGGCTGGTTGAATACATAAGGGGTTATTCCCTCTTGCTGGATGCTGAGACATGTTTCTGCCCGGTCATCAATGAAAAATTGGAGTCCTTGCTCCTTTATGTAGGCCGCCTTGCCATTATGGTCTCCCATTGCGATGAGCGTGGTCTGCTGGAAGGTGTTTTTCGGCAGGATATACTTGAGCCACTCTTTAATTGGATCTCTTAAGGGGCGGGCAGTTATGAGGGTAACCGGGCCTTTTTGGGCCATTTTGGTTAGGACATGGACGGCATGAGGCATGGGCTTGAGGTCTGTCTCAATAGGGTCTTTCATGAGTGAGTCAAAGATGTTGTCAACTATTTCCTCAGGAATAGGCAGGCACTCGGTTACGTTAAATTCGGTTATGTCTTCTTGGGTATAGGTGTTTATGCCGTATGACTGCTTGGCAATTCTTAAAAATGCTTCGCAGGTGTCTGCTATAACACCATCGATATCAAAACCGATAAGACTAGGTTGAATCTGCACTGTTTCCCCTTTAAGATAATTTTGAGCAGAATTTTTCAAATAAACTATTAGACATAATACCTGTTTTCTCTTTGAAAGCTTGAAATAACTGCTTTAATAACGGTATATCCTTGACAAATAGGGGTAAGAGGGGCATATAGAAAGATTCTTTTTTTTAACTTAACCCAGAAAAATTGAATAAGTACCTTAACCTCGGTCGTTAACTCTTTAAGACAGACCAATTTCCAAATATTTTGTCATAAAAAACACAAATAATTACTAAGATACTAAATTATACGAATTCCCCCTGCACTGGAGAATGATTCTAATATGAAATTACCTTCTTTGAAAATTGGTCCACATACAGCCGCTATTCCACTTATCCAGGGAGGAATGTCAATAAGAGTGTCAACCTCAGCTTTGGCTATTCCCGTTGCTGAATGCGGAGGTATTGGCACAATCGGTGGTTCTGGTTTGCCTCCTGAAGAACTCAAGGAAGATATTATCCGGGCCAAGAAGGCAACAAAAGGACTTATTGCTGTAAATATCATGTTTGCCATGCGGGATTTTAACGAGCTTGTTGATGCTTCTATTGAAGCCGGTGCTGATATGATCATAACCGGAGCCGGATTTTCCAGAGATATATTTAAAATTGGCAAAAAAAATAATATTCCCATCGTCTGCATTGTCTCCTCTCCTGCCTTTGCAAAACTGGCAGAGAAACTTGGGGCTGCTGCAATTATCGTAGAGGCCAAAGAGGCAGGTGGGCACTTGGGGACCGAAAGGCCGTTGCGGGAACTATTTTCCGAAATTCGTCCAGTCGTCACTAAGGTCCCTCTTATTGCCGCAGGCGGTATTACCAATGGCTTTGAAATGGCAGAAATGATGGATAAATACGGTGCGGATGGCATCCAGATTGCCACTCGTTTTGTCTTGACCAAGGAGTGTTCTGTTGCCGATGAATTTAAACAGGCCTATCTGAATGCCAAAAAAGATGATGTGACCCTTATGCGTTCACCTGTTGGCATGCCTGGTCGGGCTTTGAAAACAAAATTTGTGCAGAAATTGATGTCAGGCAAGCCTCTGAAGGCGGAAAATTGTGAATTCAAATGTATCAAAAAATGTAACCACTTATATTGCATCAACGAGCGTTTGATGAATGCGTGCAGGGGAGACATTGATGAAGGAGTGGTCTTTTCAGGAGAGAATGTCTACAAATTAAACGATATATTAACTGTTAAAGAGGTCTTCGACCAGTTTGTCTCCCAAGCGGAATCAATTTATAAAGAGAAGGGCAAGTCTGTATAAAATTTCAATGGCCTGCTCCCCAGGGCATCTCTGTGACTTTCTCTTCTTTATTTCGGATGTTGCTGTTTTTTCTTTCCCTATCACTTCTTTCTCGAGAGCGGCAAATAACTTCGATGGTCTCGCAGATAGCGCAGGCCTTGAAAAGTTAAAGTGAAGCTCCCCAAGCTGGCGTAATAATTTCTTTGCCACCAACCTTTGCAACTCGTTCGAACAATATGACATCAGAAAAAAATATGAAACAAAACTATGACTCCTCCGACCTTCCCGCACCTGTCATAATTCCAAGGGCAGAACATACTATTTCCAGAAATGATCTGGATCGAGAAGCCTTGAAGGTACTATATCGTCTGAGGGATGCTGGATTTGTGGCCTATCTTGTTGGTGGCGGTGTCCGCGATATTCTTCTTGGCAAGACGCCGAAGGATTTTGATATAAGTACCAGCGCCCGTCCAGGAGAAGTACGAAAAATTTTTAGAAACTCAAGGATTATAGGTAGGCGCTTTCGTTTGGTGCAGGTCTTTTACCCAGGCAATAAAATAATAGAGGTTTCAACATTCAGACAGCGCAGTGAATATGACGAAGGAGGCCAAGAAAAAGTCTTGGCCGCCAATAACACCTTTGGCTCTCCTGCTGATGACGCCTTTCGTCGGGATCTTACTATTAATGCCTTATTCTATGAAATTGAAAATTTTACCATTATTGACTATACCGGTGGGAAAAGTGATCTTGAAAACGGTATTGTCAGGCTGATTGGTGACCCTGAGCGCAGAATAACTAGAGATCCAGGCCGCATCATGCGGGTGATCAGGCATGCCGCCAGGACAGGTTTTACTATTGCCGAATCAACCTGGGACTCACTCAAGGCAAACATGGGGAAATTGGATCTTTGCCCTACTTCAAGAATTAGGGACGAGCTTTTTAAAGACCTGCAGGGCGGCTCAAGTCAAGCCTGGCTAGCTTTGGCAGTTGACAGTGGCATGTTCTCCACCTTTTTTCCATTTTATGCAGAGCTTTTGGAAAAAGATTCGGCAGAGAGAAAGGAAACATTACAAAAGTTAAGCTCAATATGTGGCGTAATTGATAGATTGATTTTAGAAGATCAGGCAGTGCCGGATCGGATACTTTTTGCTCTGCTGCTACTGCCCTGGGGCGAAAAAAGTTTGCAAACCTTGCAGGTCTCAACCCTGAAAGGTTCCTATGAGTTGTCCAGAAAGGTGAGAGACCTTTTGAATCCAACCTTTGTTAAACTTAATATTAAAAAAGGTCTGCAGGACGGTATAGCACGTTGTTTTGCTACCTTACCCCTACTGTTGTGCCATGACGGTGAGGCCAAAGGCAAAGAGTGGCCCAAATGGCTGCAGAAAAAAAGTTATTTCGGCGATGGCCAGCTGTTGTATAAAATGTATCAGGAGGCTCAAGGTGGAATTAAGGTGTCAGAAATGCCACTTTCTTCTCCTAAGGGCAAGGGGTCAGTAAAAGCTGAGCCGCGCAAAAGAACGGGCAGCCCTGGCAGTCATCGAGGCGCTGCCTTTGCCAAGGGTGTGAAAGGTGGGGTGTTCGGTTTCAGGAGGTGGTGAGGTGCTTGAAGTTCAAGAAATAACCTCTTTGAGGAAGAAATCCTGTCTTGAACTTATGTCACAGGCTCTGCAGGTAAAACTTGCAAATCGAGGCACCAAGGTTGCCCTCTGTAGTATCATTAACGCAAAAAGTGGCCAATGCAGTGAAGATTGCCGATTCTGTGTTCAGTCTTCACATTATAAAACCAACGCCCCTGTTTATCCTCTTATGGAAACAGAGGCAATTTTACAGGCGGCAGGAGTTGCCTCTGACATTGGTGCCGAGCATTTCTCTCTTGTGACATCAGGAAGAGGATTGTCTTCAAAAGATGTATCTAAGATTGCCGATATCGTAGCCAAAATAACGGCTACATTTCCCCTCAAGGTTTGCGCCTCACTCGGTATTCTGGCAAGAGATGATTTTGCCTTTCTACGGCAAGCTGGTCTTAGCCGCTATCATCACAATCTCGAAACTTCCGAAGAATTTTTCCCCAATGTAGTCTCAACCCACACCTTTAAAGAACGTGTAGAGACGATTAAAGCCGCCCAGGCAGCTGGTCTTGAAGTCTGTGCTGGAGGGATTTTTGGTCTTGGTGAGAGTGAGAACGACCGTGTCTCCATGGGCCTGACTTTGCGGGAATTAAAGGTGGATTCAGTTCCTTTAAATGTCCTGATTCCCCTGCCTGGGACGCCTTTGTCCAGTCGGAAGCCATTGGAGGCCCAGGAGGTTTTGCGTGCTATTGCGATATACCGAATACTTATGCCAAGTCTGCCAATACGTCTTGCCGCAGGTAGAGAAACGGTACTGCAGGATTTTTTAAGTTCTGCCTTTTTGGCCGGAGCGGACGGCATGATGATTGGCGGTTATCTTACCGAGAGGGGACGTCCTGCTGATAAAGACCTCGCTTTTGTTGAAGAGATAAAAAATATCTGGCAGAGTTTATGATTTTTTCCAAAGTGTGTCAGGCACAAAAAATTGTACTTAATTTATAATTGTTTAGTTAGGGATTCAAGCTGCCCTTAATATTCCTAATGTAAGAGGTTGACCGATGCTTGTTAAAGATATTTTAGAAAAACATAATCCCTCCTTAAGTTTTGAATTTTTTCCTCCAAAAACGGAGGAGAGTTGGGAGAGGCTGTTTGATTCAGTTGCAGACCTGGTACCTTTAAAACCAACTTATGTCAGTGTTACTTACGGTGCCGGTGGCTCAACCAGGGATCATACCCATAATCTTATTGTCAGGATACAAAAAGAGACGGAATTGACCGTGGTTTCGCATCTTACCTGTGTTGGCTCATCCAGGGATGAGATTTATAATATTTTGCAAAAATACAATGAAAATGGCATAGAAAATATTCTCGCCCTGCGTGGAGATCCTCCTAAAGGCCAGACCGATTTTGTGCGGCAGGAGAATGGTTTTGAATATGCTGCAGATTTAGTTTCTTTTATAAAGAAAAATTTCCCCAATATGTGCGTTGGTGTTGCGGGTTTTCCTGAGGGGCACCCCCAGACCCAAAATCGTCTCAAAGAGATTGACTATTTGAAGGCCAAGGTCGATTGTGGGGCAGATTATATAGTTGCCCAGTTGTTTTTTGATAACCGGGATTTTTATGATTACTGTGAACGCTGTGAGTTAGCGGGAATTACTGTACCCATAATCGCAGGGATAATGCCGATTACAACAAAACATGGAATGATTAGAATGGCCGAACTGGCTGCTGGGGCCCGTGTGCCTGCCCGCCTACTGCGGGCTGTAGAGCGAGCTGGAGATGATGACTATATTGCCAAAGTTGGGGTGCATTGGGCCACAGAGCAGGTTCGAGATCTCATTGATAACAAAGTACGCGGTATTCATTTTTATACACTGAATAATTCCCTTGAGACTCTTAAAATATATGAATCTCTTGGAGTTAAAGATTCACGCCAACTTGGCGCCTAGGAGATAGAAATGAAAAAAATTACAAGGTCAGTTTTATTTCTGGCTTTTTTTGCTATTTCGGCATGTATGCCTCAGACCAACACCGGTAAAGGAGGGCTGTATGGTGCTTCCGGCGGGGCGGTAGCCGGAGCCATAGCTGGGCAGGCAATTGGTGGGGATACTGAGAAAACATTGATTGGGGCGGCCATCGGTGCTGCTATAGGTGGTCTTTCCGGGGCCGGTGTGGGAAGAATGATGGACAATCAGGAAAGAGATATGCGGCAGGCACTAGCCGAGTCAGAGGCTGCTGCGGTTCGCAGAGAAGATAATCTTCTTGCCATCAGTCTGAAAGGTGATGTCACTTTTGATACGGCTTCTACAAATGTTAGACCGGGTCTCTATACCGAGATTGATCGTATAGCCCAGGTTTTAATTGGATATCCCCAGACCCTGATTATGGTTGAAGGTCACACAGACAGTGTTGGTTCAGAAGAGTACAATATGGATCTTTCTTACCGACGTGCGGCTGCCGTGAAGGATTTGATTGTGGGGCGCAATGTAGCCCGTGAACGTGTTGAAACAGTGGCCTATGGTGAAACAACTCCTGTTGCCAACAATGAAACAGAGGCAGGCCGAATGCGCAACAGAAGGGTGGAAATAAAAATTGCACCAAACCCAAATATGCAATAGTTTTTCCTGACGGGAGGGTTTCGACTCTTCCACGAAATACGGGGCAAAAGAAAGGCCGGTCATATGTTATATGCCGGCCTTTCCTAATATTAAGCTCTTATCGAGGTTTAAAAGGGCCTCATTTGCCAAATTCCACAGGGGCAGGTATCGGAACAGAAACCACAGGCAATACACTTTTTGTCGTCTGAAATATATTCAAAACTGCCAACTTCTTTTAACTCACGCCTTGAGATGGCGTTAACCGGACAGATTGTTTCACAGAGGTGACAATCCCTGCAGGAGCCGCAGCTCAGGCAGCGGTCAGCTTCATTGTCAGGATTATCCTGGTCAATGGGTTCAGGGCAATAATGTTCGGTGGTCAAGGTGTTCAAGGAAATGACCTTTTTAGCAAAAGGGATCCACTCTTGGCCCTTTATCTCGGCAATGATAGCTTCAGCCGCTGTTTTTCCTGCCCCAAGAGCATTGGTGGCTAATCCTGGCCTCTCAACATCTCCCACGGCAAAAATGGCTTGTTCCGAGGTGCGTCCAGCTTTGTCGGTTTTAAGCCAGCTGGCACCGCCAACTTTAACAACTTCGATTGTTTCCGGCAGAAAACTCAAGGCAGGCACATCACCAATGGATATAATCACTGTTTGGGCCGGGATAAGATTTCCGGCGTTGTCAATAAGTCCTTCATCAGTTACCTCTTTGCTGAACACTGGCCATTGAAAAGTGGCTCCAAGAGCTTCTGCAGCCTCTTTTTCTTTACCAAAGGCCAGCGGCTTCTGAATATCAACCAGAGTTACCTGTTCAGCTCCCAGTCGATATGCCTCGCAAGCTACGTCGCAGCCAACATTACCAGCGCCAATAATAACAACTTTTTTACCACATTTAATTGGGGCGGAACTTTTTGCTGATTTCAGGAAGTCCAAGGCCGGCACAACTTTTTCGTGGCCGGGGAAGGGGATACGGCGTGGTTCATGGGTACCAACTGCGATGATCACATAATCGTAATTTTTTTGTAGTTCGGCAAATTTGTTTTTGCTCATGGATTCGCCGTAATGTACTTTCACGTTTGGCATACTGACGAATCGGTCAATTTCTGCGTCCCAGGTAGCCTTTGGCAGACGGTCCCAAGGGATTACTTGAGCCAGTTTACCACCAAGCTTATCATCTTTCTCAAAGATATGTGCTTCAACCCCTTGTTTAGCTAATTGGTAAGCAGAGTTAATACCTGCAGGACCGCCACCAATAATGGCAACCTTTTTCCCTAGTGACTCTGGCGCAGCCGGAATTGGAACATCCAATAGTGATCGGCCGAGAAGGGCAATGTCAATGCTTTCATCAACAATCTGCCTGGAACAGTTCTGCATGCAAAGATTAGGGCAGACGGCACCACACACTGAGGCGGGGAATGGCGTATAATCAAGAATTAGTTCGTAGGCCTCCTGCTGTTTTCCCTCACGGAGCAAACGAAGCCTTTCAATGGTTGGAATGTGAACAGGACAATAGAAAGCACAGGGAGCAGATGATTCCTGGTTGGCCCAGTATGGCATTTTTCTGCGCAGATCACCGGTTTCAATTAAACCAACAGGAGAACGATCAAGTCCGGGGGCCAGGTCACGCAGAGGATCACCACTACCGAAACCTTTATCCCAGACCTTGGACCGAAATTCCTGCATGGGCATAGGGCCGGAGAACATGAGTGCCCTTTCCTGGGGAGTAATGGAAATTAGGATCTTCCACTCTTCACGAACAGAAAGTGTCTCTAGAAGCTCTGTGCACTGGATTGTTTCGAGGTATGTCGGCATATTGTCCAAAAGCCACTGCCACTGAACATCATCCGGTACGATCTCTTTTACATTATTTTTTGAAAAGGTTCCGTCGGTTTCTCCCCGGTAGTATATCCAACCTCCTACCATGCCAACGCAGGGACGATAGCCAAGGATGTTTGGTGATTTAGGCTCAATGCCACAGATGACCGCAACACCGCCGCAGTTAAATTCAGCAAAGGTATCGCCAACAGAACCAAGTACCCAGAGTTCTGGCCGGGTGTAATCTGGATTCCATTTGGTCATGGTAAGGCCCCGTGAACCAATGGAGCCTTTAATCATGACCTTACCCTGGGCCATCGCATTGCAGACACCGTTGGTGGCGTGGCCCATGACCTGAATGTTGGCACCTATATTGAGATAGCCGACGTCATCGGAGGCAGGACCATCGCAATAGATAGTCGTTCCCGGCTGTCCCATGCATCCGAGTCTCTGCCCGGCAGGGCCTGTTGTCTTAATGGTGACCGGACCCTTGTCATTAATCAGGCGGCCGCCAACATTGTGCTGGCCGTAGGTCTCAAGACACAGGTTGTTGGACTCCTTAAACGCTGCCTGGACCAGTTCTCCAAAGGTCTTTGAACTTATTCGCTGACCGTTTTCGTCAATGCCTTTTACCGTGATGGCTTCACTGCTTGCGCCTTCCACTGTAGTACTCCTTATTAGATTTGTAAATATTCGGCAACACTCCAGCTGCGTCCGATCAAGTTGACTCACGTAGAACTACTACGCTTCGCCAACTTGATCGAACACATCTGAAGCGTTGTCAAACATTTACATTTGCTGGGTTATTGTTGTTTTTCAGTGTTAGTCGAATATTTGCCACTTTTTTTAAGTGGCTCTATAGCAAACTCAGCTTAGTTGACTGGATCGGAGTCTACGCTTACCTCCGGTTAAAAAGATGCCGGAGGTAAGCGTAGACTCCGAAGGCGGCATAATTACTTTACTCGTCATCCCTGAATGTTTTTATCAGGGATCCAGGGTAGTTATGGTTTTTTTAGCTGAGTTTGGTTAATAGGAACTTTTTTAACTACTACTATTTGCATTCTTATTAACACACATATTTAATTTGCAAACGGTCGGCAGCAGCCTTGTCATCAATGGCTATCGCGTCCGACATACCGATGGGCAGGCTCTGGGATCGTCCTAGAGGTGCCATTATTTTTTTCATCTCAACCTGGATACCCTGGAAAAGATCGACTACTCTTTGGGCAACCTGGTCGGGGTCAAGCCTTCTGTACAGTTTCGGGTTCTGGCTGGTGATACCTTTCGGGCATATGCCGATATTACAAACATTGCAGCGGTTTTTCTCGCTGCCAAGACAACCGGCGGCCGCCTGCATAACGTATTTACCGATGTGGACGCCTGAAGCACCAAGCATAATGAGAGCCATGCCGTTTTGGGTGACATTGCCATTCTTGCCGACACCGCCAGCAGCGAAAAGTGGTATCTCGTTCTGTTTACCCTGGGCAACCAGGTCGAGGTAGCACTCTCGAAGGTTAGAGGCAATTGGGTGGCCTGTTGCCTCCATTGAAACGTTATAAGCCGCACCTGTACCACCATCAACACCATCAATCATCAGGGCGGAGGCATAAGGATTGCGGACCAGATTGTTCAAGACCGATTTAGCCGAGGTTGATCCGGAGATTTTCGGGTACACAGGTACCTTGAAATTCCAAGCCATTGAAAGGCTCTGGATCATTTTCATGACCGACTCTTCAATGGAATATAGGGTCTGGTGTACAGGAGGAGAGGGAAGGTCAACTCCTTCTGGAACCCCACGAAGACGGGCTATAAGTTTACTTACTTTAAACCACATAAGTAAACCGCCATCCCCTGGTTTTGCACCTTGGCCATATTTAATTTCAATTGCGGCAGGATCGCACAGCATTTCTGGGATGGCACGTATAATTTCGTCCCAACCGAAATAGCCGGAAGCGATCTGTAGAACGATGTATTTCAAAAACGGACTTCTCAGTACCCATGGAGGGCAGCCGCCTTCACCCGTGCACATGACAACAGGGATCCCCAAAACCTCATTCAGGTAGGCTACACCTTGCAGGAGTCCAAGCCACATATTGGGAGAGAGAGCCCCGAAACTCATGGAACCGATCACAAATGGGAAGATTTCCCGTGTTGGTGGAATCCATTCACCAGCCATTTGTCGTTTCAGATACTCTTCGGGGGACAGAACTCTGCCTAGAAGAGTATTGACGGAAAACTCGTGACGTCCAGCATCAAGAGCAGGGTCGGTGAGCATGGAGATGCGGTTAAAAACAATCCGGTCGAGTAAACTTTCTCGAACATTACGCCGTCCACCTCTCTTGGCAGCATCGCCATTCTGGTGACTATGAAACCTGGCCCGCTCATCGTTTGAATTCGGTACTGGGGCAATGGCCTCGTTGGGGCAGACCATTGAACACATGCCACAACCAATACATCGATTATTCAAATTGGTTTTCTGGCGTATTCCCAGAAATGTGCGGTAGGTACTGCCACGTTTCTTCTTGAGAACCTCAAGCTGGGGCATTCTCTGGCGGCGGTAAGTTAACTGGATAGCTTCTTTGGGGCAGATGGACGTACACTTACCGCATAATGTGCAGCGGTCTTCCCGGTGTTCGATGACCCAGGGAAGATCGTGATACGTTAGGCTGCTTGGTGTAGAGGGAATGGATCGAATTGAGACCATATCTTATACTCCTTTCGGTCGGGCGGAATAATCACTGTGTTTTCACGCATAGGTTGATAATCTAAAGTTTTGTCACGTTCGGGTATCATGGCATCAACGCCGCACATCTCAGAAGCAAGAGCCCACTCACCAGGGTTTCCACCGATAGTAGCAGGTCGGAGCTTTTTGGCATCCATAACCAGCAGTGTTGTTTCGTCGGGCAGGGTGCCCATGACTGCATTTGGGCCGTCAATAATGAGGCGTCGGCAGGAATCACGTAAGCCCCGGAGAAATTCACCTTGAGGGTGTTTGGCAAATTCTTCCGTCTTGAGAGGGGTCAGTACATGCTTGTAGGCTTCTAGTGGGAGTTTTAACTGCTTGGTGACGTAATGGAGAATGTGGGCAAAGACCTCTGAGTCACTTTGATAACCCATATATCCTGGGAAATTTGAGCCGCTTAGCCACTCTTTAATTGGGATGAAGGCCGTATTTTCACCATTGGTCATGGTTGCCACACCCTGAAGGAAAAAAGGGTGGCAGGCGTAGAGGTTAATTCCATAGTTGGTGTTTTGTCTTCCCTGGGCCATACATATTCTGGAGGTAATTCGGTTGTCGTTCAGGCCAAGGGTGTTACCTACATCAAGGGGCCAGCCAACCTCTTTCATAATTGCAACATCTGGCCAGAAAGAGAAAACTGTTAAGTCTCCACCGTGATCTTCGCCATTTTTTCTGAGAGCCAAACGAGAAAGCATTAGCTCATTTTCAACTTGCTCAGTGCTGAAATCTTTCCAGTTCTTTGGGTGGTTGTAGACCCGTAAGAAATACTTAAATCTGTCTTTTGCCTCAATCAAGTCAGGATTAACCTCAAATTCATGATCGTACTTCAAGGTAAAACCATTTTCCTGCATATAAGCGTCCATTCGGTGCAGAGCTTCTTCCGAGTGGGCAATGCCGGATAGAATTGGTGAGTCAGGCTGATAATTAAAATCAGTAAAGGTCAGGCCCCGAAGCAGCAGGCCGAGGCCGCTACCGTCGTATCCTTCCTGCATAGCCTCCATGGCTGTCAGAACAGAATAGGGCGAAAATGCTTCCAACGCTGTTTTCATGGCAAGACGACACATATTGTCTCTCCTTTATTTGTCTGTGCTTTGTGGTTGGTATAATTAATAGTGAAACTGTCTAACCTGATAGGGGTTGGACATAAATCAAAACAGTTTGAATTTAGTGCCTTATAACTGAAATCCTGTCACAAAAAACAGGTAAGCGAAGACTCCGAGCATTCCAATAAAGAACAATGCTCCAAAAGGTTGCAGGCCACTGTTAAGGCATTATTTCCGGTTTATCCGGATTAGTCTATGGTAGATTTAATCCTCACAACATGAGGCTTTTATATCTTGCAAAGATAAAAAGAAAAAAAAGGCGCTACCGCTATTATCTAAGCGGCAACGCAGGGTGTACAGTTTCGTTATGTTTTTGTCAAGCAGGAAGGCTTAAGGCCTTATGCGTTACCCTTTGAGATGAGTTGTCATGGATTGAATTGATTTCTTGGCATCCCCAAAGAGCATCATGGTGTTGTCTTGAAGAAAAAGTTCATTTTCAATTCCAGCAAAACCAGGATTCATACTGCGTTTAAGAACAATGACAGTTTTGGCTTCTTCCACATTGAGCACCGGCATGCCAAAGATTGGACTGCTGGAATTTGTCTTAGCGGCAGGGTTTACCACATCGTTGGCTCCAATGACTAGAACAACATCAGTCTCTGAAAAATCATCATTGATATCTTCCATGGCAAAGAGCTGATCGTAGGGCACATCGGCTTCTGCCAGAAGAACATTCATGTGGCCTGGCATACGGCCGGCAACGGGGTGGATTGCGTAGCGCACCTCGATACCTTCATCATCAAGGTGGTCTGCAAGTTCACGGACGGCATGTTGGGCTTGGGCAGCAGCCATACCATATCCAGGCACAATTATCAGAGAGGAGGCATTTTCAAGAACTGTTACCACATCTTCAACGTCATACCCTTTGACCGTGCCGGTCGCAGCATTGGCAGCTTCTTCGGTAGCTTCAGATACGGCCCCGAAGGCCCCAAAGAGAACATTTGCCAGGGAGCGGTTCATGGCATCACACATAATTTTGGTTAAAAAGATACCTGAGGCACCAACCAGAGAACCAACAATGATCAAGGCATTATTGTTTAAGGCAAAACCTGTCATAGAAACGGCAACGCCGGAGTAAGAGTTCAGCAGAGAGATGACAACCGGCATATCGGCACCGCCGATGGGAATAACGGCAAGGACGCCGAGAACAAGAGCAAGGCCTATAATAATATAAAAGAAAGTGGCATTGGTTGGA
>JAQYVV010000018.1 GCA_030145275.1 Desulfurivibrionaceae bacterium
CATTTGATGCAGTACTGTGTTATTGTGCGCCATGGTCTGAATCCTTTTTTATTTTAATGAGTTAGTGGTAACTTCATTATACAATAAAGGAGTGATTCAGACCTGTTTTTATATTATTAAATTCCTTAACCGGACAGCAGTGAAATTTTACATGATTATTTAGATGGAATATCCTAGTGCGATTTCAACAGGCATCCACTCCACCGTCTACATTCCAGATTGAACCTGTAACATAGGTTGCTTCTGCTTGAGCTAAAACGACATGGGCAACTTCTTCTGGCAGGCCATAGCGGCCCATAGGAATATTGGCTTCTGTTTGTGTTCGAATAGCATCGATTGTCTCTTGGGGCAAACCCAACTTAGTA
Organism: Desulfurivibrionaceae bacterium; assembly: GCA_030145275.1. Lineage (GTDB taxonomy): Bacteria > Desulfobacterota > Desulfobulbia > Desulfobulbales > VMSU01 > JAQYVV01. Next base: position 366 of record JAQYVV010000018.1, read on the forward strand.
ACTATGGGCGTATCTATGGCACCGGGTGAGACAGTATTAACTTGAATGCTCATTGGTGCCAATTCTATTGCTAAACTTCTTGTAAATGCATCAATACCTCCCTTAGTGGCAGCGTACAGACTAGCATTTGGTAAACCATTGTTAACGATCACAGAAGATATATTGACAATACTGCCTTTTCTTTTTGTTAACGAAGGAACTAACTTTTGGATCAGATACAATGGGCCACGTAAGTTTGTGTTGTAAAAGCTTGAGTAATCATCTCCAGTATGCATAGTAATAGGCGCAAATTTAGCAGTGGCGGCATTGTTGACCAACACGTCCAGGCCTGTGTCAAGAAAATGAGAGGCTAGTTCTTCAATATCAGCAAATATCTCCATATTAGCTATTACTGATTGCACTTCTAACTCGGCAGCAGCAACAGCAACTTTTGCTGAATTGCGTCCGGAAATGAAAACTTCATATCCCTTGTCCCGAAAAAGTTTAGCGGTTGCATATCCAATTCCTGAGTTACCGCCAGTCACCAATACATTTTTTTTCAATCTGCTACTCCTTTTTCTGTGCTACAGTTAAAGATGTCTATAATTGTAACAATTATGTTTATGAGTTCATTTACACTTTACCCGGACATGGTCTCGGCGCTGGTCCTTTGTACTCTATGTCTTGGCATTGCAAGGGGAAGAAAGACTCAGGGGGGTGATCGGCTGCCTCTGCATAACAAGCATGAACGCCCGAACTTACAATAGTAGAAAAGATTCGGTAAACTTCTATACTACTGTAGCCCTGATCAGAGAGAAAGCCGGACATGTAACCGTTGATATTCATGCCTTCATTAAACTTCTTCAACATTACCTCCTCAATTTCAAGGGCTAAGGCAAGATGTTCTCCGGTTCCAAAACCCAAATCAGAAGTAACCCGTTTCATTGCCTCTATCCTTTCATCTCCTGTGGCAATTGGGCGAACGTACCCCATAATTGTTGGTAATGAATTTGGGCGACGCTGGTGTTCTCTGATTATTGCCTCAACTGACAGGCCCTCTTTTTTTTTCTCAAGGGCTTTTCTAATAAATTCAACTCCAGCCAATAAAGGAGCTGCCCCATACATGGTTGAATCAGTGGCAAGGATACCAGCTGTTACACCAGCCACTGAGGAAGCCCGCATGGTTCCTGCCAAACTCCCAATCTGGTTGCACCAAATTCGAGCATCCGGCCAACTCAAACAGATAAATACCGCCTCAATCCAGTCGGCCAGCCGACGTTCGGGCAAGCGCCCAATAACATTAAGATGAAGAACCTGGAACCAGGAGGTCTTCCCCACCAGATCGTCCATCATTGAAAAACCATGGTTGTGAACCGCCTCGCCAATAATCCAGCCACCTTTGCGTGTATGAATCATGCCCCGCCGTTCATCCCAAAACAGGGTCTTATCTTTTTCGTGCTTCTTCGGCAATGACATAATCATCCTCGTCTAAAAAAGGCATAGATGTTCTTGGCTTATTGGACAACTCCAGGCCATGGGCCAAAAGACCTGGAGCGCTAAGAAATTGAAAAAGGCCAGCTCCCACCCTGGGGTGAAGTCCTAAGTCACAAAACACTGCAGCACTTACTCCAGTGCTCAGCCATCCCATACCATGAGGCTTTAGAGCTGCAGCAAAATTTATGCCCCATTTTAATAATGCACCACTTCCGGATAGTTCGTTGAGGATAGCTGCTACTTTTTGGGGTAGAGGATCAATGCCGCCAAAGCGAGAGCCAAAGCCTGGAACAATATGCCAGTCTCCCTCCTCTGGACGTTCGCCCTTATCCAGCAACTCATCAACAAGCTGAGCAGGATCCTTTTTACTCTGCCGTCTCAGAAAACGCATGGCTGCGGTCACCTCTTCTCCTCCAAGGTGTTTGCCTCCCATTACGCTAAGCCCAATTGGCAGGATATGAGTATTGAAAGTGCGGCCAACTCCTGCATTCATTGCAGCTCTGGTGGCCGGATGACGCGGACCAGGATTAATAAAAGAGACCATTAGGGTCTCCAGAAGTTTTACCTGCTCTGCAGTGGGAAGCTCGCCAGAAAGTAGTAGGAAGACGACATCGATAAAGCTTTGTTTTTGGACCAACTCCAAAAGATCATAGCCATAACATCGACAATTTTCTGTTAGATAAGGATTGTCTAGGCACGGTTCTTCTTGCCATATCCTCGTTATGGTACGTGAGGTGAATTGTTCTCCGCGCTTTTTAATTTTTACTGTCTTCTCATGCATGTTGATTGCGACACCTATAGAGTAATTACGCAAATTATTAGTGAAAGAAGAACTTGGCCCAGATGGCCCGGAACTCTACGGAAGTATCATTTTGTTTGGGAGGGGAATAAACGCCGTTTGAGTACCTGAAGGTGGGGGGGGACCGCCTATTTCAATCAAGTAGTCCAACTAACAGTAGAAACCACTCAACATGGTGTTAATCCTGTTGACGGGCTGCTAAACAAAGACCCACTTATTGGTATCGATGGTCTTTTGGGTAATATTAGGATTATAGATAACCTCTGGGTTGCAACCTATTTGTGACAAAACCACAGACACACTGCCAGTCAGTCAAAAGGACAATCACCACACCCGTACTTAGTTGCCTCTTTAATTTTTTGATATGGATCAGGACACAATATCCAATCAACCTTGCCACATTAGCCCCCTAAAAAGATAACAAAATAAACATAGTTATACTTAAAAGGAATTTTAAAAGTGACAACTTAACTCTGCCCAAATGGCGCGGGACTCTAAGGGATAGTCATTGGGCATATAGGCCCCTTCCGGTGCTGCGGCATCGTAGGGGCTTGGCTCTCTGGCATCCTCATCAAAGAGGTTGCGAACTGCCACAGCCACGTCCCAGTGGTTAACGATGTTTGTACGGCGCAGGGTAAGATTAACCAGTTCATAGTCAGCTATATCAGCCCTTGGGTCATCTTGTTGCCGGTGCCGATCAGCAATCCAGTAAAACTGGCTGTCAAGAGACCAATCTTCCATAAAGATCCAATGCGGGTTCAGGTAGAACTGCATCTCTGGCGCATCGTGGACCAGTGAGTTGGTTGTTTTGTTTTTTGATCGTTGAAAAGCAAAATTTGAGCGAACCCGCAAACTTTTATGGGGATGCCAATTCAGTTCAATTTCAACACCATGCCCTTGCTGTTTGGCGTAATTTTCGGCAGGTGCAGCCGGCGGCGGAGAACCAACATATTCAACCAGATCTTCAGCTTGGTAATAAAAAAGGTTGAGAGAGGTAGTCAAGTCATAATTGGGCTGCCACTCGAAAGCCAGTTCGTAGGTGTCGATGGTCTCTGGTTGCAGATCAGTATTACCAGTAATTAAGTTATTGTTCTGGACATACTGTTCAGAAAAAGATGGGGCTCGGAAAGCGCTGCCATACATGAGCTTGCTGGTCAGTTCAGCAGTGGTTTCCCAGACCAGCGCGGCCCTGGGGTTAATGGTTGAACCAAAGTCGGAATACTCATCAAAACGAACTCCACCGGTAAAGGTCCAACCTTTGGCCAGAGACCACTCATCCTGCAAAGAAGCAAACCAGAGGCTGCGGTTTTGGGGTTTCATGTAAATATCAGGAGAATCAGGCCCTACATATTGCAATGCATTATATGGATTCGCTATGGTTGCGCCAAAGTTTTGATAAGATTCAGTATCAGTATCAGTGAAGGTTAAACCGGTAGACATGCGAATTTTATGGTTATTTATTCCCTCATAAAAGGCGGTGAACTCCGGCCCCCCATATTTACTGACTCCTATGGGATTGCCTATCATATCATTGTTCACCCCAGGGAAACCCCACAAATTTAGAAGATCCTCAGGAAGGAGCATGAAATAATTATCAACCTTAAGGTAGGCGGCGTGGAGACGCAGCCCCAGATCCCAGTTCGGGGCAAATTTACGATCACGATATTCAAAGGCAGCCAGCCATACTTCTGAATTTATCTTGCTAGTGTAGTCGACAATCTGCAAGGCACTGGGCCCCATGCCGCTATCATCATCAGACCAGTTCCCATATAAGTTAAAGTTAAAATTGCCCTTGCGAACGCCGAAATGGGTTTGATTGCTATAATAATCAGTGTCAAGGTAACCAGGTGCGTTGGAAAAAGCACCAGCCCCGACCCCATGTAGATAATCTTGAGCAACTACCCGGTTCTTATCGCCATCTGATGCCTGAACTTCAAAGCTGCCCCAAATGTCCCATCCAGCATATTGGCCGCCGTGCTGGAGCCAACCGTCATAAGTTTCAAAGGAGCCGTAGCGAGCCCCGACCTCAGTGCCGTCAATCTCAAAATTGTCTTTGGTAATTATATTGATCACCCCGGCAAAGGCATCGGCACCGTGCACTGCCGAACCAGGCCCCCGAATCACCTCCACTCGTGAGATCATTGCCACCGGTATCCGTAATGCATTAGGACGACCGCCATCATATGGCCTGGTCAGTGGCGTTCCATCGATCAGCAGCAGAACCTGCGGATTGATTTTGGTATGAATGCCGCGGATAGACCAAATTGAAGAGAAGATATTCAGGCCGGAAGGAAGGGTGTGCAGACCCGGCACCGTCTCCAGAATTTCATCCAAAGTGGTAGCGCCGATCTCCTTAATTTCCTCTTTGGTGATAACAGTGGCCACCGAAGGGGCAAGACGCACCGGAATCTGAGAACCAGTGGCGGAAACCAGCAGCCGGTCAGCCCGGTAGACATCCTCTTCTTGGGGACCACTGCCAAACACCTTTTCAAATGCGGAAATTTCTTCTTCAGAGGTGGTCAACTGGCTGGACTCAGCGCCTACAAGCATTGGCCAAAATGCCAACAAAAGGGCGACAGTTAATAATACTCTTTTGTTCATCATCTTTCTCCATAAGATTATCTTTGAATCCGAGAAATCTACCTTCTCTTCAGCTAACTGAGCTCCAATTTCTCAGTATGGTGGCACCAGAATTTCGCGATCCCCCTCTACCATTTCAAGCTCCAAAAAGAATGTAGATGCCTAAAGCATGATCTGTCAAGTTTTATTAATAATATTTTATAGTTGAGATCTTTATCGCCCCGGATACACCCCACCTTTATCAGTGATTTTATCTGCCTTAATCACATAGAAAACAGGGAAATATCCTTTGAAGAGTATATTGCCCCCCTTTCAGCACCCCAATAGAAAGAAGTAGCCGATATATATATCTATTTAATCGTTTGATTGAAGTGCAAGAAATTACAAGAACAGGAAAGATGCTGGTGAGGTTAGGCCTCGTGAATTATAAGGGAACAATGACTTCAGCAGAATAGTTACCAGTTAGCAACACTTAGTATAAGGGGCTTTCCCCTTGAACCAAGTCTGGATAATGTAGGAAGCACACCCTACCCCGGGTGTAACACTTATCGCCGAAACAAGACAGTTTGTGGCACAGGCCCCACACTCCATGCAGGCATCGAGATCTACTATCTCTGTTTTTTTGGCACGAAGCTTAAACACTTGGTGGGGGCAGACCTCCTGACACATTCCGCAACCGACACAGGTTTCCACATCAAGGAGAAGAGTTGTCACTCCAGCAATATATCTGAGTGTCTTCATTTTAACAAACCCCTCCCCAAACCCATAGTATTAAAGCAATAAAACCGGCACCCCCTTGCAGAGGGATGCCGCGACGCATCTCTTTTTCGACCCCGGAAGGAGATGTGTACGGTGTCGTCCCCGTAAAATTCATCGCAGCATAAGAACTCACCGCACAACTAATCAGCAGCAAGGAAACCTTTTCGATCATGAGCAGATTGTCAAAACAAACCCAGGGAAGCAGTACTCCCAAGGCAAGACCTGTGAGAATACCCTTAAGGTAAAAAGAGCGAAAAGGCAGCCAAGGAAGAAGGGCTGGGACCAGAACCGCTCCGGCCAGGAGGCCCATACCGTATGCTGCCGCTCCCACTCCCCCGCGCCCCACAGCCTGGGCAGGGGAAAAAATGTCTGGACTGAGGCCAGAAAGGACAAAGAAGGCACAAATTATAATAAGGGAAGGTTTCATAACCAGGGAAATTTCCACCGGCACCAAAACCAGCCGCTCAGCCAAGGAAAATGTTATGCTGCGCATACCATCCTCTATCTTTTTGCCGTTTTCCACATACTGTTTAATCTCAGAACTTCTAATCGGCCCCCAAAACACCTTAAAACCGCAGCCTTTTTTGACCAGATGCGCAGCCACTCCTGGAGCGCCTAGCTGGGGTACGATCAATTCACGATGAGAAACTATTTTATCAAGTTGCACACGTTTTACCTGATAAATAATTTCAGCGGTTGAAAAATTCTTCTTGCCGGCAGCGCACCAGACATTGACCCCTCTGGTATCCAGCACCAATATCCAGGCATCGAGAGCAGCGGTATCTTTTCTGATGCAATCCAGACTGAGCTTATAATTTGCCGTAACCAGAACAGGGGAATCTTTCCTGGGGGTTCCGACACAATAAAGCCCTGGAGCTATCTTGTATTGGTCCCGTGAAATTCCGGTGCGGGCCCGCAAAGTGCCCGCAAAATCGAACCAATCCAAGTCATTTTTAAGCCTAGGCACAGGCCCTAACGGCGTATCCACAAAACCATCAACAAATCTGCACAGAGTATATCCCGGCCTGTCAAAAGGACTGGCAGGTGGCCCCTGCTTTGGGCCACAACATGGTGCATCGTCTGAATCGGCAAGGCTCTGAGCCATAGGCAAAGGAGGCAATTGACTCAGATTATCGCAACAACTGCTCTGTTTTGGAGGACATGCACAACAGCTCTCTTCTTTTTCGTTTTGAATCGGTTTCATGCTCTATTTTATAATTCCTTTCTGTTTGCCTGTAAAGTTCCTTGAAAGAAGCTGCTCACTTTAATTTGATTGTCAAACATTGCAATATTGATTAGTAAAATACTGGTAACTATCCAGCTGCACTCCATCTTCGCCCATTTAGGTCTTCTCGAATAGCATAAGTATGCTTCGAAGCCCTAAATGAACGAATATGAAGCACATCTGAATAGTTACAGTCTTGAGTTAAGGGTAATTTCCAGCCTACGCTGAATAATTACAAATACTGTATTAAAACACTGACTCAACAGATAAGTTAGGCTCTACAAGCCTGCACAAACAACGTAAACTGATCGAACTGGATAAGAGATGCCGAAAGAGATCACCCATTGGCTCATTGCCCAGGAAGTGCTTCTTACTTTGCCCCAAGACTCAACTCTTAGATCGATCCTTTCTGCACATCGTAATTTATACTCCACTTCGGCGATTCTTCTAGATACTCCGTACTACTGTTTAGGTCGGCAGTGCCACAAGGTAAAAAAATCTGCCGATCATTTACACAACCTGCAATCAAATACCTTTGAGCCCCTAACCCAGCTATTAGAGGCAAAATCATACCTCTCCTTTGGGGCCGAACTCAGCTTTATCTCAGGAATTATCAGTCACATTATTGCTGACAGCATTTTTCACCCTTTTGTTTCTGCTCTTAGCGGCCCGGAATCTGGGCTGAAAAGCCTAAATAACACTGCCCTACACCGTCACATTGAGACAGAGATCGACCTTATCTTCCTGAAAGAGTCTCAGCTTTTCGGTGGAAATCTGCTCCGAACCCATGTGATGAATCTGGAGGTTCATAAAAATGACCTGGCAACCGTCCTTGCCATTTTTTTTGGCATGCATGACAAGCAGTCTTGTCTGCTAATGAAAAAATCCCTCCGCAATCATTGCCTGATTCAGAGTCTTTTTTATAAAAAATGGCCAACCTGGCCCCTTATTTGGTTGAATATACTAAAACTATGCCCCACAGAACATATCCTAGCCCTTTACTATACCTACGCCAAAAAGAAACCGCCTGTTCTAAACTGCCAACCTGTGACATACCAACATCCCGTTTCCGCCGACACTGTCTCAATGACCGTAGAGGGGTTAAAATCCAGAGCTGTAGAAGAAATTTCGGTTATTTTTTCTCTCCTGGCAACAGCTGAAACCAGAAAGGAACTAAAAAATAAGCTCAGCAAACTTAAGGGACCAAACCTTATCACTGGTAAATATGTTCATGATAGTTCAACTTAGATTCATGCAAAAAAAACCCGACAACACGCCTCTATGATTTGCACACGAAAGAAAAAAGATAAAAAGGCAATCTTTGGATGGGTGATGTACGACTTTGCCAACTCATCTTTTACAACCCTCATTGTTACCTTTGTCTATGCTACCTATTTCACCAAGGCCATTGCCGATGATCCCGTCAGTGGAACCGTCCTGTGGGGCCGGGCCATTACGATAACGGCTTTGACCGTGGCCGTTTTATCTCCATTGCTCGGGAGATTTGCCGACAAAAGCAAGTGTCGAAAACAATTTTTATTTCTGTTCACCACAATCTCAGTTTTAAGTTCTGCCATGCTTTACTGGCCGCTTCCCGGAGAGATAATAAAGGCGCTTATCTGGTTTACCATCGCAAACATTGCCTTTGAAATGGGCATGGTTTTCTACAACTCCTTTCTGCCGGATCTTGCTCCACCAGAAAAACTTGGCCGGCTTTCCGGTCTTGGCTGGGGCATGGGATACTTCGGAGGACTGGCGGCTATGATTATCGCCATGCTTTGTTTTGTCAATCCAGACATTCCCTGGTTTGGACTGGCAAAAGATTCCGGCCAAAACATACGTGCAACAAATCTTTTAGTGGCCCTCTGGTTTGCCATCTTCAGCCTCCCGTTTTTCCTCTTCGTTCAAGAAAAAAAGGAAATAAAACAGCAAACAACCGCTGAGCCCAACCTGCTTGATCGCATCAAACAAACGGTCACGGACCTATTGTCTTTTCCTCAGACCCTTAAATTTCTTCTTGCCCGGCTTATATACAACGATGGCTTAATTACCATATTTGCCTTTGGTGGAATATATGCGGCGGGGACCTTTAATTTTTCTTTTCAGGAAATAATGGTCTTCGGTATTGTCCTTAATATAGCAGCAGGAATTGGGGCTCTTTTTTTTGGCGTCGTAGATGATCGCTTAGGAAGCCGCACAACTATACTCCTCAGCCTTTTCGGGCTTACCACCGCAGCCCTGCTCGCTGTGTTGACAACGGACAAAACCCTTTTCTGGGCAGCGGGTATTCTTATCGGAATATTTTCCGGGCCCAACCAAGCGGCCAGTCGTTCTCTTATGGCTAAATTTACCCCCAAATCAAAAGAGAGCGAATTTTTTGGATTTTTTGCCTTTTCCGGAAAATTCACCGCCTTCCTGGGCCCATTTCTCTTGAGTATTACCACTGACATCTTCAACTCGCAACGAGCCGGCATGACAGTGGTCCTCTTATTTTTTATTGCTGGGGCCTTTCTGCTCGGGAAAGTTGATGAAAATAAAGGGGTCCAGGCAGCAATGGAAAAGTAAGTTAATTAGTTACAAACAGAAGTCCTGATAGCGTACCTTGCCAGAATTTTCACAGACTGTTATGGTACTATTTTCACAAATTACCCCCATGCAACACAAGGCCATCTCAAAATATGAACTCCATCCTATTCCTTGACGATACAAGCGCAGAGAGACCAGGTTTGGCACTTGCCAGCCTCCAGGCACTCAATCTTCCCGACCTGAGAATTACCGCTGCATCAAGTAAGACCTACATCCCCAGCAAGGGGATAAGTTCTCTTCTGAAGCAAATCGGGCTCTCCTGGCCAAAACACATTTCCCCAATTGCAGACCTAGACCTTTCAAATATTGATCTTGTTGTTCTTTTTTCAGACAGCAGCCGCATTTTCTGCCCTCCTCTGCCAGGCATGCCTGCTGTCGTCAAATGGACCGTCAAGATCCCGGATACCAAAAAAGGTCAACAAGCATCTTGGCAGAAATGTTTAGAAAAAATCCAAGCTCTTTCCCAAGATCTGGTTGAGCAAGGATACATGGCCGCCCTTACCCAAGCACGGAAAAATGCGGAACAGGTCATGGACAGCATGCAGGAAGGAATTATTGCCCACGATCTCAATCGCAGGATTTTTTTCTTCAATCAAGCGGCAGAAAAGATTACCGGATTTTCCCGCCATGAAATCCTTGGCAAGGATTGCCACGATATCTTTTCCGGAGGAATATGTTCAAGAAGCTGCTCGTTTAAAGAACCAGGCAAAGAACCCACCCTGCCAGATTCACCATATTCTTTATCAATAATAAATAAAAATGGCCAAAACAGACAGCTGGAAATGAGTGTTGTCCTAATGAAAAATTTCTTTGACACTCCCATCGGCGTTGTTGCCTCTTTCCGGGATCTCACCAGGGAACTTGACCTTGCCGCCAGGCTTGGAGAGGTTGACCATTTTTCCGGCATTATTGGCAACAGTCCTAAAATGCTCGCTATTTACCAATCCATCCGTGATCTCGCAGACAGTAGTGTGCCAGTCTTTATTGAAGGTGAGTCAGGTGCAGGTAAAGAGCTGGTCGCCGCCGCCATCCATAATGAAGGGGACAAGCCGAAAGGTCTTTTTGTCCCGGTCAACTGCGGTGCACTTCCAGAAAATCTCCTTGAGGCAGAACTTTTCGGGCATGTAAAAGGTGCCTTTACCGGTGCCATTCGTGATAAAAAAGGACGTTTCGAGCTAGCTGACGGAGGCACCATCTTTCTTGATGAAATCGGTGATATTACCCCCGCCATGCAGGTCAAACTTCTGCGAGTTCTTCAAGACGGCACCTTTCAAAAGGTTGGGGGTGAAAAAACAATTAAAGTCAAGGTCCGTCTCATTTCGGCAACCAACAAAAGTCTTAAAAAGGAAATTGCCGCCGGACGATTCAGGGAAGATCTCTATTACCGTATCTGCGTTGCTCCCGTCCGGGTTCCTCCATTGCGGGAAAGAAAAAGTGACATTCCTCTTTTAGCGCGGCATTTTCTCAAAAATGCCAATGCAGAAGAGAAACGTCACGACATTATCCTGGCCCAAGACACCATAGAAACCATGATGGGCTATGATTGGCCCGGCAATGTCAGGGAACTGCAAAATGCCGTGCGCTACCTGATGTTCAGATGCCAGGAAGAGATAGCCAGACCCCATCATTTACCCGAAAACGTGGTGGGCTCTCCCCTAACTTCTCTAACGATTTCCTCCCATAAACAACGGCGTCAAAAACTCAGCACGGAGCTTGTTCGCCAGGCTTTGCAACAAACCGGAAACAACCGGGTTCAGGCCGCCCGCCTCTTAAAGGTCGGCAGAGCGACCCTGTATCGTTTCCTTGCCAAACATCAATTGGATTTCGATTATTAGAAATGACACACCCTGTGATCCTGGCAGAAGGCCTGACTAAACATTATGGAGACAGAGTTGCGGTTGACCATATCAACCTTGCCATCCAGCCTGGCGAATGCTTTGGCTTTTTAGGGCCGAACGGCGCAGGTAAGACCACAACAATTCAAATGATTCTCGGAATGGTTAAAAAAACCGAAGGGCGACTGTCTGTTTTCAGCCTTCCCGTTCCGGCTAAACTTCGTGAAATAAAATCAAGGATTGGAGTCGTTCCCCAACATGACAACTTGGATTCCGACCTCACAGTTGAAGAAAACCTCATCACCTACGCCTCATACTTAAATGTACCTCGCCCTATAGCCCTGCAGAAAAGCATAGAACTGCTGGATTTTTTTGCCCTGAGCGAGCGTCGCCATGAAACATTGGATCATTTATCAGGCGGGCAAAGACGCAGACTGCTCCTGGCCCGTGCCCTGATCCACGAACCAACCCTGCTAATTCTCGATGAGCCCACCGTTGGTCTGGACCCACAGGCCCGCTACCTCATCTGGGAGAAACTCACTGATTTAAAAGATGCCGGCATAACTGTCCTTTTGACCAGTCACTACATGGATGAGGTGGCAAGGCTAAGTGACCGTGTCCTGATTATGGATGCGGGAAAAGTTGTCACCCAAGGGGTACCGCAGACACTAGTAAAAGATATTGTAGGACTTGATGTATTTGAAGTGAGAGGTTCAGATGCGTCCCTGAAAGAGCTGCAAGAGTTAGCCTCCCACTGCCCTGCCAGAATCGAACGAACACCAGACACCCTTTTCATATACACAAAAAAAGAGTGCCAGGAGCTTGACAATATGGTCAGAGAATGCAAACACTGGATTAGAAGACCTGCCAACCTGGAAGACCTGTTTATCCAGATAACTGGCCGCTCTTTGCATCAAGCAAAAAACAACTTATAACAGAACAAACCAAAAGGCTTTTTGAAAAAATGCTGGGAGCAATACGCGTCGTTCAGAGAAATTACCGGGTGTGGCGAAAATTTAAGGTTGCCAGTCTCGTTGGCAACCTGGGACAGCCACTCCTTTTCCTTGCCGCTTTCGGTTTTGGTTTGAGCCAGCAGGTTCCGATCATGGAAGGCTACACTTACTTACAATTCATCGCTCCCGGCTTGGCTGCTTCAGCTGTTATGTACAGTGCCTCCTTTGAGACAACCTATGGTTCCTACACAAGACTTGCAACTCAAAGCACTTTTGAAGGAATACTGGCAACACCCATAACTGTTGAAGAGCTTGCCCTTGGCGAAATTCTATGGGGTGCCAGCAAAGGACTTCTTTCTGGTGTTATTATGCTTGCAGCCCTGCCTCTCTTTGGACTAATGCCCTCACTCTGGACCATTGCCCTCCTGCCTCTCCTCTTTATTGAAGGAATATTATTTGCCGCAGCTGGGCTTATAATGACAGCCCTTGCCGCAAATTACGAATTTTTCAATTATTTTATTTCACTCATCATAACGCCACTTTTTCTCTTTTCCGGTATTTTCTTCACTCTCACGAGTCTACCGGACTTCACCAGGTCCCTCCTTGAGCTTTTGCCTCTGACCCCTGTGGTCACTGTTGCCAGAATGTTCTGCCATGGCAACATAAGCGAACCCTGGATTCTAAAAATAGCCGCAACAACTTTACTTGCCATCATAGCAACTTGGATAGCCTCAGTTCTTTTGCGCAGGCGTCTCATCAAATAATTTAGAAATAAAAAGAAACACAATGGAAAATTACAAATTGGTCATGCCGGAACATCTGAACCATTACGGCTATCTTTTTGGCGGCAAACTTTTGGAATGGGTCGATGAGTATGCCTGGATCGCAGCAAGTATTGACTTTCCTGATTGTCAGTTTGTCACCATTGGCATGGATCATGTGGAATTCAAAAAAACAGTCAGCAATGGCAGTATATTAAAATTTGCCATAAAGATTATAAAGGAAGGGAACACCTCGGTACACTATAAGGTAATCGTCCTAAACAAGAAGGGTGTCACCGGGAAAGTAGAAGAAATTTTTTCAACAACTGTAACAATGGTTAATATCGATAAGGACAGAAAAAAAGCCCCCCTGAGAAAAAAAACGACGAGCTGAAAAGCTTTCAAAAAAGGACGCAGGCCGCTCCCCAGCTTACCTTCACATGTAATCATCTGTAATAGAACTGTTCATCTAACTATCCAGCATAATCATGCCTCTCCTTAAGTTGCAACATTGCAACAGCAAATTGCATTAATGCAATCTTACTTATCAGCAACAATTTCTCTACTTTTCTCTATTACCCCTTCTACACCAAGCTTCCTGCAAAAAAACACCTTTTTTTTAACTTTGGCACATAAGTTGTAATGTAAAGAGAACAAAGACAAAAAAATAAGGGACAACTTCCAAATTCTGGAAAGTTGTCTAACCAAGCATAAATATAATTTCAAAAGGAGGCACACCATGACTAATCAAAAATCAAGCAAAACCTATCAAATTTTCTGGAAAACAACTGTATGTGTTTCTCTCTCAGCGGTTTATATCGCAGCGCTAGCATGGCCATTCGGCCTAAGCGAACAAGGATATGTAGCAAGTAGGGCTCTTTTGGCAGGATCAGTTATGTTTGCCATATCAATACCAGCTTGGTTCATCAATGTAAAAAGAGAATTCATGGCCAAAGAAGCTCAAACAGCGGGTGAACAAGAGCAAGTCCTTGATAAAATCGGCGAACTTGCCTTGAACAACAAATGGTTGAGCCCTGATGAAGTTAAGCAGGTGATGTTTTGCCAAAAAGCAGATGGAAAGAAATTCGGTCAAGTTGCTGTTAAGCGAAACTTCCTGACCCTTACCCAGGTAAAATCACTGTTAAACACGCAGTCCAACATGAAAAGAAATGTTACAGTTGAGGCACGTGATGTATAAAAATTATCATGCCTAGCCTATAAAGCCCGGCATGACAAGGTGTAAAAGAATATATCTCAACAAAAAAGCGATTGCCGGGGCTGAAAAAAATGTCCTGGCAATCGCTTTTTTTCTTTGTGGTTCAGACAACCCGCCATTACCATATTATTTGCAAACATGCAGACCGTAAGGGTCATGTATTGCATTTATCCACGTGCAATCTGCTACAGATAAGCGCAGAAACCAAAAACACCGCATCTACCGCATTACTTGTGACCATAATCCTTCCCAACTTCTTGCGACGCTCTTTGGGCGAAATGCTGCATAGTGCATCCAGATAAAAACAAACGATGGCAGCGGCAGCGGTCAATTTATGGATTTTTTATTAACGGTTAAGGAAGTTTTGCTAGGAGGCTGTCCGAGAATAGAAGCCGTAGCGGAAAAATGGGCCAATTTCTGCGGCTTCGATGTCTGCGCTTATCTGTAGTAGGGTAGCTATTCTCGGACAGCCTCCTCGGGAAGGGGAAGATGAAAGATATACACATAATCATAAAGAAAGCGATTACCAGTGCTAAGTCAATGCACCAATAATCGCTTTCTTAACCTTTGTTATTCAGACAACCAATTATTATTTTTTTTTCTTCTTGCTGAGGAACATGTAGAAGACCGGAAAGGTCATAAAATAATATACGCACATAAGGTATTCTATCCCTTTAATGTATGTATAATAATCGACCTGAGTGTGCATTGGCTTGATCATGCCTACGCCCACCATGAAATTTTTAGCCCACTCTGCCTGGAAGATAAAACCAAACAACATCATGCCGAAAGCTAGAGTGATTTGAACCATCAGTATAAAGCTTATCAAGCCTTTTTGATTATTTACTACTTGCTTCATGAAGTATCCCTCCTATCTGGTTGTTATGTTTTGAAAATTGCTGATACCTTTGCATAACGGTTATTTTTCTCCCTTCCATTCATACACGATTGGCAAGCGATAGAGGATGAAACGATAGGTAATAATATAGGAGGAATAGACAAGAACAGTAATAGCCACTTCCTTCCAATGTGGGATCTCTTGGTACAGGTGCCAATTGTAGCAAATAAGGGCAGTATTAAGACGATTCCAGATAATACCTAAGACAACAATAAGAGCAGCAAAACGGACTACAGTAGCATTATCATTTCTTATGGCCCAAACGCAGAGTATCAGCGGCAAAACAACAGCCACGGTAATTTCAAGCAGATAATACTGCCCCCAGCCGGTTAACAGATAAGCCCACTCCTTATCATGAGCAATAGCAACAAATTTAATTACAATATAAGTGATCATGGCTAAGGTTGCGCCTTTGGCCAAGCCCAGAGACAAATTATCAAGAGTTTCCAGAAAATGATCATCACAGCGCCAAGCCATGAATTTCTTTATCAGAGTACTCACGACAATTACCATACAAAGACCACCAAAAATTGATGAACAGAAAAAATGGATCCATTGAAAATTAGCTGAAAGCCATAAGGGGTGTAGTTTACCTGGAGCGTAAGTAAACAATGCTCCAAGCGCACCCTGATGCAGAGTGGAAAGGATAATTCCTGACACAGTTAGGCCTAACACCATGCTCCGAATAGCCCGCTTTCCTTTTAACCAACCGAGCCACTCAAAAAATGAGGGAAGCACCTCGGCAACCTGCACCGAAAGATAGGTGGCCACATGCCAGGCTACAAGGAAAAGGACTGCTGCAGGCCCCAGAGAGACAAACATGGGATAAGGAAGACGCCAAGGCATTCCTAAGTCTACCATCAGAAAAAGAACAGCGAAAAAGTACCCAAGAAGACCATTTAACAGAGCAAGGCGCTCAATGGGGTGAAAGTCTTTCCGCCCGAAAAGCTCGACAGTGGTGCCCAGCATAAAACCAGATGCAGACAATGGCACCATGCCAAAAAGGCCAAAACCAAGAAACAGCCCCCAGGGGTAATCACTAGAGCTATGGGTTACAGTCCCTAGTCCAAAAAGATATCTTTCGATAAGAATTGGGGTACCAATAAGAAAAATTATAATGAAAGCCCAGTTAAACGGATTCCTAAAAAACTGCTTTTTGTAATCCTGGAAAGAAAGGCCAAGGAGAAGCTTTTCTGTAATAGACCATTTTGAGCCATCTGGCTTGCAATGGTCAACAATAGGCACTTCCTGCTTATTATTTGTAAAAAGTTTCATATATCCTACACCTCCTGGTTGTCTTCATCATGTTGAGATTTGGCATCCTTGCGATTCGATAGTAGATGAAAGCCAGTAAACAACGCCGGCCAAATCAGCAAGACCATCGGTACGATTGACAAAAAGTCCCTCACAAAATTAATAACCGGCTCATGGGGAACATGTACGTCAAAACCAACCTTGTCAAACTCAACGGGAGAGAGATACAACCAGGCAGTACCTCCTGCTTCTTTTTCACCATAAATATGATCGACATATTTATCTGGATTACTTCTGATCCGCGATTTAGCCATTTCAAGAAGGTCAGTGCGTTTGCCAAAGGTCAAAGCCTCCTGGGGACAGATTTCAACACATGCTGGAGGACGCCCCTCTTTCAATCTGGTTTCATGGCAGAATACACACTTCATGATTCTCGGTTTGAAGGCGCTGCCATATTTGAATGTAGGCACATAAAATGGGCAGGCGATCATACATGTCCTGCATCCCACACAAACAGTGGGATCATAAACAACAGCACCCTCTGGAGTTTTTGAATAGGCGTTCACAAAACATGAGGTAAGACACGCAGGTTCCAGGCAGTGATTACATTGTATTTTCCTGAAGAGAGGGTGATCAACCCCAGGCACATTATACTTATTGACTATAGTATAGTTGTATTCCGTGGTTCTGCGCTCCTCACGACCGTGTCCTCCATGAGGATGAACTTCATCAAACACTGAATAATCGTTAAAAGGTTTTTCCGGTTCAGGCAATCCTTGTTCTTGATTACAGGCAGCCTCACAACTTCTACATCCTACACAACGGGTAACATCTACTAAAACCCCCATACTGTCTGGATAATGATCGAATGCCCCTGCCGCCTGGGACTCTTTTCCCTTAAGTTGAGAGGCCACAACAGCACCGCCAAGCCCGCCCTTAATAAAATTTCGACGGTTGATTATCTTGTTCTTCATTTATATCCCTCCGAAACTGTGTTTTTGTTTTGAGACAAATCGTTTAATGGCCACCTTTTTCCCCCTTAGAAACAGGAGCGTACTTACCGGCTTTAAACATTTTTTTTCCAGCATCTTTCATGGTGTGACAATCTTCACAGCCGATTGGGCCCCCGACTTCTTGATGACAGCCGACACAGTTCAAATGGTATGCTCCTTTGAGTCCAGGTGTTCCTCTATGGTATAGTTGTGGATCATCTAGTGTTGCGAGAGCTTCTATGCCAAATCGATCAGTGAGATGGCAATCACCGCAGCTGAGAACATCTGCCTCAGGAGAGTTTTCATGGCATTTAACACAGCTTTCATTTGTTGGTGGGATTCCTAAGGTATGGTGGTGGCAGTCTGTACATGCGGCCATCTCCGTGTGCTCTAGATGGTTAAATTCAACCGGATCATAATGATTCTCGAGACTGTCCATCGTTATAACCTCAGGAGCATCTGAAGCATCCATGGCATAGCCTAAGCCCGACCAGAACAATGCGCTTCCAACAGCAATGATACAAAGTGTACGTTGTACGTTCTTCCCTTGCGACATACTCTTCCCTCCTTTTGGTGTTCCCCCATAATATAAGTGAAAACCGATTAATAATTTTCCAGAACAGCGACAATGCCGCCTTCTGGTATTAAATAAAAGAAATGTCAAAATACTAGTTTATGCCCGTGTGGTATTTATGCCCTCGTATTACTTTTTAAATCCATCTCTCCTGCTCTCTTGAGTATTTCCTCACTCCTAAGAAGATGTTTTCTTGGAAGGGAAAGTAATTCCGAATTTTTTCATTTTTCGCCAAAGTGTAGTTTTTTCGATCCCTAAAAATTTAGCGGTATGCTCTCTCTTCCCTTCAAAATTGTTTAAAGCATCGATAATTGCCTGCTCCTCGGCTGAGGCAAGCGGAGTGTTATCTTTATCTTCCCTGTCGTGCCCTTTCATTGACTCAAGTAGATCCAAGGGCAAATGGTACATCTCGACCTGCCACCCGTGACATAAGACAAAGGTGTACTCAATGATGTTTTCGAGTTCCCTGATATTCCCAGGGTAATCATATTTCATAAGAAGATTCAAAACATCAGCTGACACTGTTTCAATATTCTTTTGTTTTAATTGATTGAATTTCAGAATAAAATGATCGACCAGCAAAGGAATATCATCCCTATGCTGGGAGAGTGAGGGTAAGGGGATTTTTATTACATTTAAGCGAAAATAAAGATCATCGCGAAAGGTGCCTTCGCCAACAAGATTTTTCAAGTTTTTGTTGGTGGCGGCCACAACTCGAACGTCAGCTTTGACCGAACTCGTCCCTCCAAGAGGTTCATACTCCATTTCCTGCAGTACCCGCAAGAGACGCAATTGAAGGGCAGGCGATATATCGCCAATTTCATCGAGAAAAATAGTTCCTTTCTCGGCCATAGCAAAGCGGCCTTTTTTGTCTTTTTTGGCCCCGGTAAATGCCCCTTCCTTATAGCCAAAAAGTTCTGATTCAAGCAGGGTATCTGGAAGTGCCGCACAGTTTAAGGCTATGAATTTGCCCTCTCGCCCACTTAGGTTGTGGATGGCCTTGGCAAAAAGTTCTTTTCCTGAGCCGCTTGGCCCTTCAATAAGTACTGTACTTTCACTTTCCGCTATGTCAGGCAGAGTTGCCAGTATTTGCTGAATCTTATAATTTTTACTGATAATATCTTCATATTCATACTGCTTTGAAATTTCTTTGCGCAAGGTTTCAATGGCTGAGATATCACGAAATGTCTGGACCCCCCCTATCACATCTCCATCATAATCAAACAAAACAGAAGTGCTTACGCTAACCGGTATAACCAGCCCCTTGCTGTTCGTTATATTGACCCTATGGCTGATCGTATCACAACTTGTATCAATAGTTTGTTTTAAGGCACAACTCGAGACACAAACATCAGATTTGAACACCTCACAACATTTCTTGCCAATCGCTTCTTCTTCCTTTACTTCGATTATTCTTGCTGCAGACCGGTTAATGAATGTAATTACAAAGTCCTTGTCAACGGTAAAAACACCATCAGCCACTGAATTTAAAATACTTTTACATAAACCAGCGTATGGGTCTCTCCTGTCAATTCTCTTCAATTATGGGCACCTCAAATAGTTGCTTAGTTCCAAAAAAAATGTTTTTGGTGAACTTAAAAACTGCTTTCCGCCACCGCTTCAGAGGATTTTTGTTCCGTAACATCGGTTATGATCCCCTCAACGGCATTCGGGATGCCTGATTCATCAAAGTATAAGGTATTTCGCTGATTCATCCATCGGACCTCTCCATCCTTTCGAACAATTTGATATTCGTAGGATGGAGGAATTTTGCCAATTAAAAGATCTTCCCATTGAGAGCGGAAATATTTCATCCAAGAATGGTGGATCAATTCCTTGATAAACATCGGGTTTTTGTAGAATTCTTCAGGTGAGTAACCGAAAATTTGGGAAGAAGCCTTATTAACAAACTCATATTTACCACTGGGAAGTGACATGTGAAAAATCATATCTTTTGCATTGTCGGTCAATTTTTCAAAACGATCAACACTGACCAACAAAACATGATACTTTTCTTCGTAGCGGCCTACATACTTCATCAAAAACAGGCCAAAGAAACAACTCATCAGAATAAACATTCCGCGAATATATATATTGTCTGCGGGTATTTTAGTTATTGCCAATTCCATAAAAGTCAAACTGTGATTATCATTAAAATTAAACCACAGCATCATCGAATCAATGACCCAAAAAGAAGCACTTACAAACAATGTGAAAATTACAATGTCGCGCACATATGCACTTGAATGCTTTAAACTGCCGGCCTCCATCTTTTTAACCAGAAAATTGCCCACCAGGATTCCCATTATGACAAACAACAAGCCAATGCACAGAACCAGAATAACGTCGCGTTTGGACATCACTGGTTTTAACTGTGCTGAATCCCTTAAAAACTCCTCAGTGAGAGTGTGATAGGATGAACCTTCTGTAATTTTACATTTTAGTAAATGACTATCAAGAGTATCAATTATGAAAGAGTTGCTACCTTTCGGCACCGCATATTGAACATCCATCGGCTTAAAAATTATAGGGGTAGAACCAATCTGGGTGTATTTTTTGGAGTACCTTTCCCCCTGCAGACTATTGAATATCCCGGCATCTACATCCCCGGCAATGAGGGCAGCTAAGAGGTCATCATAGGAATTTGTCAGTTTAAGAGTAGGGCTAACACCTAGTTTCTCACATATTTCATTAAAATATGTGCCAAGCGCATCCTCTCTTATATAGCCAACTTTTTTACCTGAAAGATCACTCATCTCTCGAATATCTTGCCGATCATATCTAACAAATACCTGACCTTTCACTGAAGAATGATTTTCTTTTGTGAAGTCGAGGAATTCTCTGCGTGCATCCGTCGGCACTATTCCCATACCAATATCTAGCGTTTTGTGTTCCAGTCCATTCAGGACATTTTTAAAAGTACCAGCAAATTGAAACTCCAAATCCCAGCCTTCTTTCTCGGCGACATGTTTAAGCAGTTCCAATTGAAACCCGGTTGGCACTCCATTTTTTTCAAAAACAATGGGGAAGTAATCGAAGATCCCAACACGAAGATGATGTTTGGGTTGGTTGACTTTTGGGGTATCACCGTAAGCCAGATTAGCCTCCAGAACCCCAAATGAGTTGATGAAAATAAAAATTAGAATACAACTGATAAAATTTCTTAAGGTACAAACGAATTTATCTTTTTCTGGAACTTGCAACAAATTCAATTGACATTGAATTTTGCCAATCGGGTCCGCACGTAAAAACACACCTTTGCTTCTTCCCATGTCTCTATTCCCCCTTATTTATTCCCTCTTCACTTTAATCTTTCCATTTTAAAGTAAAGGAAGTCAAGGAAATATTCTCACAGAAAAACAAGAAAATGAATGGCCGCTCATAAATATTTCTTATTATTTCTCCCTGGTTAGGTTTTTTTTAATACCACTACGTAATATGGCAATAACCTGTAACTTATTAATATTAAAATCAATAAATAACCCTGTGTTTTGTTTAAAGAAATTTAACATTTAGCTTAAATTGGGTTTTTTTTCTGTTAAAAATTTTTTTTAAAATAATCGAAAAAAAATAAATAAAAATGATGTTACACCGATAGTATTGACTTCTGAAAGAGGTGGGATGGTTAAGCAAAAAGGAGAAAGCAAAAGAAGCAGAAAGTACAAAAAAGGAGAAAAAAGAAAGAAGTATTCGCCTCAACAGGATGTTGAACTTAACGACAATAAACTTATAGGGAGAGATTATCGATCTCAGCAAAAATCACTCATTTCCCCATAAATCAACGACCACCCTGCCCTGCCCCTGACCCGCCAGTATTTTTTCTATATATCCGTCAAGCTCGGCAAGAGAAGTGTCCACACTAAGACTTTCCAGATCATCAAGGCGCCACTCACCAGCAAGAAGTCCCCAAATTTTCTTCCGGACCGTCATCGAACACTCCGCAGAATCGATGCCAATCAAGGACACACCTCTCAGTATAAATGGATAGACATTTGTTTTAAATTCAGGTTCTGCCACATTGCCACAACAGGTAACCGCCCCGCCATACTTGAGCGATTTTATTGCGGTTGCCAACATATTGCCCCCGACCGTATCAACCACTCCTGCCCATTTTCCCTTCAGCAGCGCCCTATCTGAATTATCTTGCACAGCCTCACGCCCCAGCACTTCTTGGGCGCCAAGCTCCATGAGAAACTGTTTGGCACTTGATTTACCACTTATGGCAACAACCTTGTATCCAAGTTTTGCCAAAATCCCCACACTGAAACTTCCCACCCCCCCACTGGCACCGGTCACAAGAATCTTGCCATCTGTAGGCGTCACCCCGTGTTGACGTAGTCGATAAATACTATGGGCTGCTGTAAATCCGCCGGTCCCGTAGATCATCGCCTCTCTCAGAGTCATTCCCATTGGAAGCTTCATGACCCATGCGGCAGGCACTCTGATATATTGCCCAAAACCGCCAGAAACCTTCATCCCCAGGGCATAACATGAGACCAAGACCTCATCCCCTTTTAAAAAATCTGGGTTATCACTCTTTTCAACAACACCGGAGGCATCTATTCCCGGAGTATGAGGATAGCGTTTGGTAACGCCCCTATTTCCAGAGGCAGAAAGTGCGTCTTTATAGTTCAGCGATGAATAATTAACTTTGACCAGCACCTCCCCGGCAGGAAGCTCATCAATACTTCTCTCCTCGACTTTTCTGACAAATCTATTATCTGAAGTTTGCCGCACAACCAAGGCCTTAAATCTTTCCTGTTCCATTTTTATTCCTTTTTTTTCGTGTGTTTCGTGGTAAAAAAATAAGATGAACCCACTTGAGATCTTCCAGAAAACGCCAAAAACAAACTGCGGCCAATGCGGTCATCCAACCTGCCTTGCTTTTTCAGCAGCTGTAGCAAAGATGGGAGAAACTCCAGACAAATGTCCCTTTATGAGTGTAGCCGACCTAGCTCTTATAGAACCTTCTGGAGGCAAAATAGACGATCTTTCAAGAGAGCGGGATCTGGCCCTCGTTCAACATTTAAAAGCCAAAATAGCCCACCACGATTTCCAAGAAATTGCAGCGCGACTCGGGGCAGTTTGCCCGGCAGAAAAAGCCGACGCCATAACCTTCAGATACCTTGGTCAAGAGACCATCCTCAGCAAAAATGGCATCCTCATAAATCAACAAGTACCTGAAGACCCCAGAGACCAAATCCTGCTGTATAATTATGCCCACTCTGGAGGCAGCAAAAATAAAGCCGACAACTGGATAGGACTTGAGAGCCTGCCAAACTCCATATCTAAAGTCAGAACCTTGGCTGTATATGCTGAACAACCCATTGCAGAATTGTTCAGCAACACCAAAATGGCAACGGTTGTAGAAAAATGCTGCCCCAAGCTAGACGCCAAACAAATTGCAGGGAGCAGCGCTTCAGTTGCCCTGTTCTTTCCCGTCCTCCCCATGCTTCCCATCCAGGTCCTCTTCTGGAGCGCTGAACCGGAGGACGGCTTTGACGCTAAGGTAAAATTCCTCTTTACTGATAATGTTTTGGACTATCTGGACATTGAATCCCTTGTTTTCAGCGCCGAACGCCTTTCAGACAGACTGGCCTATATCTTAGAGGATTCCATAGAATAGATCGTCCTACAGGGAGACTGTCTTTTTTGCTGCGAATAACTGATACAATATCGCCAGGATAAAGAAAACCCCACCAGCAAGCCCCAGGGCCAAAATTTCGGCCAAAGAAAGGGCCGCAATTTTAAAAACTTCGTTGAGCGGGGTGTACATAAGCAAAGCCTGCAGAAACACACAGAGAAAAACAGATGCCCATACCCACCAGTTGGTAAACAGTGGAACCTTATACCCCAGCCTGATCACAAAAACTAATACACACTCATAAAGAACCACAAAGTTAAAAACCATTGTCTGCGCCTTTACAATCTCGCTCGGCTCAGTCGAATTTCCACCATATAAGCTAAAGAGCACCAGAGCTATAATCGTACCAACAACTCCTAAGGTACCGAGAAGGACAAGTTTTTCCCTGGGCAATATTCCTTCAGCTTGTGCTTTAGGTTTCCTGAGCATTATATCCTTGCCGTAAGGGTCGACACTGTAGGCCAAGGCAGGAGCGCCATCCGTCACCATATTAATCCACAAAAGTAAAACAGCAGTCAAAGGCAGATTCCAGCCAAACAAAACGGCCCAAAAAATGATGAGGACCTCGCCAAGATTACCCGAGAGGAGCAGCATAATTGATTTTTGGATATTATCGTAGATCCCGCGTCCTTCTTCAATGGCATTGACAATATGGGTGAAACTATCATCTAGGAGAACAAAATCAGAGGCCTCCTTGGCAACCTCAGTACCACTGCCAACAGCAACCCCGATATTTGCCTTTTTCAGAGCAGGGGCATCATTAACACCATCACCTGTCATCGCAACAGTATGCCCCATTTTCTGGAGTGCAGTGACAACACGCTGTTTATGCTCTGGCACCACCCGGGCAATAATATTTGTATCATCTCGCAAAGCCTCTATCAGTTCAGGGTCACTCATTTTTTCCATTTCAATACCGGTCATACTCTTGCCGGTAATCCCAATCTCTTTACCAATTGCTTCTGCCGTAGCCTTATAATCCCCGGTAATCATAATGGCTCTGATTCCTGCCAGTTTCGTTTTGGCAATAGAATCAATGACGTCTGGCCGAGGAGGATCGATCATGGCCTGCAATCCTATAAAAACAAGATCATCTTCCCTAAATTCAGCCTGTGAAGCAGTTTTCTTATAGGCAAAGGCAAGTACCCGCATGGCTTGGGAAGCGTAGGAATCATTCTGCTTCATGACCATATCCATAATTTCATCAGTCAGTGGAACCTCCTGCCCCTCACATAAAACTCTGCTACAGCGGTCCAGAAGTTTATCCGGCGCTCCTTTGCTATACATGATTTTATGGCCCTCATCTGCCACAAGTACGCTCATCAGCTTACGGTCTGAGTTAAAGGGGATCTCGTTTTGACGTTCCGTATGCCCGCTCAAATTAGCCTTTGCGGCACTGGTTAAAAGAGCCGCCTCAGTGGGGTCACCAACAATTTTCCACTCCCCACCCTCAAGGTTCAAGGAAGCGTTGTTGGCCAACAACCCGGCCTTAAAAAGAAGTGGGGATAGCTCCCTAGAAATGGAGCCCTTAGGAATATAGCCAATTCCTTCAACTTTAGCCTCGCCATCAAGGGTCCAGGCTCTTCTTACGGTCATCTGGTTTTGGGTCAAAGTTCCTGTTTTATCGGTGCAAATTATGTCACAGCTGCCAAGGGTTTCCACCGATGAGAGCTTTCTCACAAGTGCCTTTTTGCGCAGAAGTCTTTTGACTCCAACACTGAGAGCAATGGTAACAACAGCCGGAAGCGCTGTGGGAACGGCAGCCACAGCAAGACTGATGGCGATAAACAGAAAAGCTACAAAAGATTGCATTGAAATCCCATTTGCCAAATACTCTTTGCTAAATGACAAAATAAAGACAAAGAGACAAATACCAACAACGACCATCCCAAGCTTTTTCCCGAAGAGATCTAGTCTTTTTTGCAATGGGGTCATTTCTTCAACAGTGTCTTTTAACAAAGTGGTTATCTTGCCAATTTCTGTCAGCATACCAGTGCCAACCACTACCGCTTTGCCATTTCCGGTCGCAACCGCGGTGGAAGAAAAAAGCATGTTGTGCTGATCGCCAATCTGGACCTCCTGGGATATTTGTTGCGCCTCCTTTTCAGCGGGAACGCTCTCTCCTGTCAGTGAGGATTCATCAACCTTCATCTGTACCGCCTCGATTAGACGGGAATCAGCCGGAACTTTGTCACCTGCCTCCAGAAAAACGATATCTCCCGGCACCAGTTGCTTTGCATCAATGATCTTTTTCTTGCCGTCCCGAAGTACTACAGCCTTGATGGCGCTTAATTCCTTCAAGGCTTCAAGGGACTTATGCGCACTTAATTCCTGAAAAAAACCGATCAAGGCGTTCAAAAGAAGTATGGCCAGGATAATAACTGAATCGACATATTCTCCAATGGCCATAGAAAACAAGACCGCAAAAAGGAGAATATAAACGATAAAGTTTTTGAACTGACTGATCAAAATCAGAAACGGATTGATCTTTTTAGATGTCTGCAGGGCATTTAGGCCGTGTTGCTGCAGTCTTTTTTCGGCCTCAGCTGAATTCAGTCCAGTCATCTCGGTTGCAAGTGCGCTGATTACATCAGCAATAGTTTGTTGATAATATTTCATACCTGTCCAGGTGGTGAATTTTAAGGAACTTAGTGGTTATTTTCTTGCCTTTCACATCCCTCAGTTAAGCGATAGAGGTGCGGTACAGCTGGGCTAGTAGAAAAAAACTCCTGGCCTCATTAACCTCTGCTCAAAGTTATACCAAAAAAGTAAAATGGGAAGGAAATTTTATTTCTTAATATTTACCCGACAATACCGATAAGAGTTGTAGGGGCAGACGAAAAACAAAGCAGCCAGCTACCAAATAGTTCAAAAAAGGGTAACAAAGATGACAACCATATGCTGCGTATGCAAAAAAACAAAAAATAAAAACCAGTGGGAAAACCTGATAATTAGCAATAATAACTCAGTCTCACACGGGTACTGCCCTGTCTGCTACAAAGAAGCTATGAATAAAATGAACCAAGCCTGTGCTGGGAAAAAATAATGGTTCAACTCCCCGCTCTTCACAATCATTCTGAGATTCTCCAACCGCAATAAAAACTACCCAGTTGCACCCCTCTGAAGAAAACCTCATTTTTCTCTTCATTTATCACCCGCAATTATATACAATTTAGACACACTTCAACTTTTTCCGTCCCTTTCTTCTCCCGTAAAAAAAGGCCTCTATGCTTTTTAGTGCCTTATAACTAAAATCATGTCACAAAAAACAAGAATTCCAAAAAAGAACCATGCTCCCAATATATTGCAGACTACTGTTAAGGCATTTATCCCGCCTCCCGCAGGGGTTAGTACCTTACAGATTGTTTTCTCGAAGTCTTACGCTTATCTGTTTTTTAGAAAAGAATTTATAAGGTACTTATACCCCTCAAGGGGGTACTGTACAGAGTCCCTTCTCTTTTTCCCGAACGGGGTTGGCACAAAGAAAGTTTCCTTACTTATAAGCAGTCTTTTAATCTATCTGCTTTTTCTACCTTTCCAAGCAGCTATGGGGCAGGAAGGCCCCGATTCCAGAGCACGGCAAATCCTAGCTAAAATAGACGATCTATGGCGCGCCGACTCGTCTAGCAGCAGGCTGGTCATGCGGGTACAGACACAACACTACAGCCGCACTGTGGAATTAGAAGCATGGTCACTTGGAAAAGAAAAAAGTCTCGTGCGAATACTCTTCCCTAAAAAGGAACAGGGCACCGCAACTTTGAAATCGGGGAATTCTATTTACACTTATCTTCCGAAAACTGATAGGACTATAAGACTTACCTCGGGGATGATGGGCGGCTCCTGGATGGGAAGTCACTTTACAAATGATGATCTAGTAAAGGAATCACGCTTGTCAGATGATTACGATCCCTCCATCACCTACGAAGGCGTTCGCAATGGACTTAGCATAATTGAATTCACTTTAAGCCCCAAAGCGGATGCGCCGGTAGTCTGGGGAAAAATCACCACGACGATACTAAGTGAGAACCATATCCCGATTGAGTCTCTCTATTATGATGAGGACATGGTTCTGGAACGAACTATTAAGTATGACCAAGTTCAAGAGATGGATGGACGACTGCTGCCAGCCCGGCTTCACGTTCTTCCCTCTGACAAAGAGGGGGAGTTCACCGAACTTGTCTACAAAGAAATTACTTTTGGAATAGACCTGGACGAATCCTTCTTTTCACTATTGCAATTGAGGAGAAAATGAACCTTTTTTCCTATGCAGCCAGAAATCTTCGCCGCTCTGGTCAACGCACCTGCATAATGATCGGTGCCATGGGATTTGCTGGCGCCATAATGATTTTTTACGCCGCCTTGCTTGAAGGGTTCATAATGACCACAGAAAAAAATGCCATTGGCATGGAAACCGGTCAAGTCCAAATTCACGTACATACATATCTTGACGATCCTGATATATACAGCCAAATAACGAGCCAAGATGAGGCCATGGCCAAGTTGAATCGCCTCGGCTATCATTCTGCCCCGAGACTTTTTGCCTTTGGACTGGCCGCAGCCGGCTCCTCTTCTTCCGGAGTTATGCTGCGCGGCGTCGACACAGAAAGAGAACCACTTGTAACGGGCATTCATCAACACGTAAAAAGCGGCAATTGGCTCGACAGAAATGATCCAACAGGAGTTGTCATTGGCCAAAAGCTGGCCCGCATTATAGGGGTTGGCTTAGGAGATGAGATCGTTATTGTAGGTCAGGCCGCCGATGGCTCAATGGCAAACGATCTTTACAGAGTCCGCGGTATTATGAAATCGGTCGGGGAAGGAATCGACCGGGCCGGATTCTTCATGATCCAAGAAACATTCCGTTCCCTTTTTCTTCTGGATGAAGGTTGTCATGAAATAGTCGTTGTTCCCTCAAAGAACACGACAAAAAGTCTAGATGAGATGACGGCTGAAATCCGAGCCGCAATTCCACAATATGAAGTGAAAAACTGGCGTCAGCTTCGTCCGGTGCTTGCCAGAATCATTGATATGACCAGTGCCTCTCTGGTGGTTATGCTCATAGTTACATATGCCGCCGTCGGGATTTTAACGCTGAATGGCATGCTGATGAATGTTTTTGAACGCATAAGAGAATTTGGAATTATTAAAGCCCTTGGAATGCCGCCGTGGAAGATCTTCACCATCATCAGCCTTGAGGCAATCATGCAGGTAAGCATCGCATCAATCCTGGCCCTTTTTTTGGCAATACCGCTCTCTCTCTATTGTGAAATCCACCCCTTAAATCTCTCATCCCTTGCTCCCGACTCGGCTACCATAGCAGGAATAGCCTTCGACCCTCTCTGGTATTGTGATCTGACGAGCAATTCGATCCTTTTGCCACTCTTTTTCATGTTTCTTTTTACTGTACTAGCTATCCTGTACCCTGCTTTGAAGGCCTCACTTATTCAGCCACTCAAGGCGATATATCACAGATAAGGGGATTGGGTATTTGAAATTTGAGTTAAGCGAAGACTACGAACTGGAAACCCGTTTGTGAAAAATATCGCGCATCATTGGAACCCGAACTGATGACCTTTACTGATCTTGCCACAATATCCTGGCGCAGTCTGCTGCGCAATAAACGCCGTACTTTTTTGACTGCCATTTCTGTGGCCTTTGGAGTCTTTCTCTCCGTCACCTTCACCGCCTCTGGAGATTATTCATACACCAATATGATCGACAGCAGCGCCACCATGGGTTTAGGCCATATCACCATTGAATCTCCAAATTTCAATGACACCCCAAGCCTTGCCCTGTCCATTAGCCAAACAGATAAAATCCAAGACCTGACCAGCGCAATTCCCGGCATCGAGGCCTCTTTCAGCAGGATACTGGGGCAAGCAATCTTTGCCAGCGGTTCAAAAACCGTTGGCGGCCAGTTTATGGCAATTGATCCAACTAAGGAAAAGACACAATACAACTTTTTCCTGAAATACATTGAACAGGGACATCTTTTCAGCGAAGACGAGAGTCGTGGAATAGTTGTTGGCGCAAAACTGGCAGAAAAATTAAAGCTGCGACTCAGAAAAAAGGTGGTCTATACCCTGACGGATAAAAAAGGCGAAATCGTCAGTGCTGTGGCACGGGTTTCAGGAATTTTCCGTTCAGGTGAGGACAGTATTGACGGATCAATGGTTCTTCTGCCAATAAAGAGAATCAGGGAGATTCTCAACTACAAGGAGCAGGAAGCATCTCTTGTGGCCCTCTTTATCAAAGACCAGCGCCAGGCGACGGATATAGCCTTGCAAACCTCTCAAATTCTCCAGGATGACAGCATAAAAGTTCTGACCTATAAAGAAACCCAAAGAGAAATTGCCGGCCTCGTTGCAATGGATAGGGCCAGTAATTATTTCCTGCAATTTTTAGTGGGCCTTCTGATTGCCGCAGGCATACTCAACACAATCTTGATGAATGTCATGGAGAGAACCAAGGAGTTTGGCATGATGATGGCGGTGGGCATGAGCCCCGGTAAAATTGTCAGCATCGTCCTCATTGAATCATTTTGGATCGGTCTTTTAGGCCTTATTCTCGGAGCGCTTATAACCCTTCCCTTTTACCTCTATATGAGTGAAGTAGGTCTGGATCTCAGCCGTTACATTGGCACTGATTATAATGCCGCTGGAGTGCTGATCGATCCCGTGCTGAAATTTATTCTTTTCAAAGAGAGTGCCTGCGCCATTGTGACCGGAATTTTCGCCCTAACCATGGCTGCCGGTCTTTACCCTGCCTTCAGAGCTAGCAGGATCACTCCAGTAGACAGTTTAAAAAGCATTTAACTTTTAACTAAACCATCATCTGAAAAATGATATGATCCTTACCAGGCAAAACTACAACCGGCGGCCATAGAAAAAATGAACAGAAAATCTATAGTTGAACTGAACCAAATATGTAAAATTTATCAGCAAGGCAAGCTGCAGGTCACCGCTGTAGACTGTCTTTCCTTGCAAATTGCACAAGGTGAATTCTCTGCCTTGTACGGCCCTTCCGGATCAGGTAAAACCACCGTCTTAAATATGATTGGCGCTCTGGACGAACCAAGTTCCGGAGATGTTATTATTGAAGGGAAGACATTGGCAGGAATGGACAGGACAGCCCTTTCCAGACTGCGTCGCGACAGGATCGGTTTTGTTTTCCAGGCCTACAATCTGGTTCCAGTCCTGACTGCCTATGAAAATGCAGAATTTGTTCTGGCTCTGCAAGGCGTGCCGATTAGGGAACGTCGTCAAAGGGTGATGAGTATTTTAGAAGAGGTGGGTTTGGCTGATTTAGCGGACAGGCGTCCAGATGAGCTCTCAGGAGGACAGCAGCAGCGAGTCGCAATTGCCCGGGCAATTGCACCGGAACCCGCCATTATCCTCGCCGATGAACCAACGGCAAATGTTGACTCTGCAACAGCAAACGGCCTCTTGGATTTAATGGAAAACCTCAATAGCAACAAGGGAGTGACTTTCCTCTTTTCAACCCATGACCAGAGGGTCATGGACCGCGCCAGGCGATTAATTGAACTTAAAGACGGCAAGATCGCAAGCGACGGAGTCTCGCCTTGAAATGGTGCTTTTGGGTAATCTTTTTGTTCCCTCTCCTTTTCACCCCAGGCAAAGCCATGCCGTGGTCATATCCTGATTTCTACGAAGCCAACAACCTCGAGATAAAAACCTTTTTAAGCACTGCCGTAGGCCAGCTAGTCTACCCGCAAGGAAACTTCATCTACAACGATCACACAGACATAAACTGGTCCACTGATTTAAGAGTTATTACAAAAGGAGAATTTAACAAAGACAGTCATTTTGAGCTTAATATTATTGAACATATTCAGTCCCAACCTCCACTTAAAATAGTGGCTAACACTCCTGTTGCCGGCACTGGCCGCAGTGGTCTCTTCACCTGGGAGCAGCATACTTCCCTAAACAGCAGAGCCGAGTTGGCCATTGACACAGCCTACCTTCAAAAACAAAGCCCCCATTTTGACCTGACCCTAGGGAGGCAGCCCATAAACCTAGCTTCCACTTTTTATTTTACTCCCAACGATTTTTTTAAACCTTTTGCGGCCCAAACCTTCTATCGAATCTACAAAAGTGGCGTCGATGCCATCAGGGCTGAAATCGGTCTGACAAACCTTTCGCAACTAACACTCCTTGCAGTTCTATCCTATGATTATCAGGCAAGAAACGACTGGAGCAACGGCCCCAACTGGTCAGAGACATCTTTTCTGGCCAAGCTAACCCACAACAATGAGCTTTTAGAATGGAGCTTTCTGGGTGGAACTGTCGATAAATACACAGTTGCAGGAGGTTCTTTGCAGGGGGAATTGTTCAACTGGCTCGGTATCCGTGCCGAAGGGCATTATGGAGAAGCAGAAACAGCCTCACAACCAGACTACTACCAGATTGCCGCAGGGATTGAGCATTTCCATGACAACAGCATATTCTGGCGCTTGGAGTATCTTTATAATAAGGGAGGGGTTACGTCCATCCAGGAGGCCAGCCAACAGCTTCAAAACGGCATGTCAGCAAGCAAATATCTAGGCAAACACTATGGCGCTTTGGGTATCTCATATGAGTTCACCCCACTTTTGAGCGGAAACACCTTGGCCATGATCAACCTCAGTGATGATTCACACCTTTTTTCTGTCAATTTAGTCTACTCCACCTCCGATGAAGCAGAAGTCAGTGCAACACTCACGCTTCCGGGAGGGGACAAACCCGACATGCAGCAACTTGGCAGTGAATTCGGCAGCCAACCTAGCTCACTTTCATGCGTCTATCGCGTCTACTTTTAGGGAGGGAACTATGTCGATTAATTGGATAAAATCTTTTTTTTTGGGGGGCATTATTTTCGACGTGAACTTTCTTCGTTCACGCCGATTTTGTCTGACACGAAAAAAACTAGAGTTTCTTTTTTATCTTTGTCGACCAATCACTGGTAGAGTATGGGGGCTAGACTTACATAGATCTGACAAATCCCCATTTTATTGCTATATTCGTCTCATTAATTAATGATTTTACTTTAAAGAGCAAATAGTGCGCCCCAACCCACTCTTTGCTCTTTAAACAGACTCAAATTATACACCTCACAAAATACGATTTTCCCCAAGGGCTCCTCATTTATGAGTATAAATCACAGCAGTACATTCAGAGAATCCCTCTTCAATCCAGAAGAGTTCACCCTCACCTTTGAACTCGTTCCCAACCGAGGGGGCAAAGGCAAAGGACAGAATCGGATTCTTGCTTTTGCCAAAGAGGCGGCAGCCGATGGCAGACTTAGGGCCGTAAGTATTACCGAAAATGCCGGAGGACACCCCACTCTTGCGCCAGACGTTCTGGGAATGGAAATACGAAAAATGGGGCTTGATGTGATTAACCATTTCTCCTGTAAAGATAAAAACAGGAACCAGATAGAGAGCCTTCTTTTCGCCTGGGACCGTCAGGGATTCTCCAATCTTCTGGTCCTTAGCGGTGATTACCCAAAAAAAGGGTACTGTGGTCACCCAAAACCGGTCTTTGACCTTGGAGCGATCCAGGCCCTTGACTTGATCAGTAGAATGAATTCAGGAACTACCCAAACTGAGCAGGAAAAACAGGATAAACCCTTTCAGCCGACTTCATTCCTGAAAGGTGTCGCCGTTTCACCTTTTAAATCCCTGGAATCTGAACTAGTACTTCAATATCTGAAACTACAGCGTAAAATTGATGCGGGAGCCGATTACCTTATAACCCAACTTGGATTCGA
The DNA here is from genome assembly GCA_030145275.1 of Desulfurivibrionaceae bacterium. Lineage (GTDB taxonomy): Bacteria > Desulfobacterota > Desulfobulbia > Desulfobulbales > VMSU01 > JAQYVV01. Next base: position 33,683 of record JAQYVV010000018.1, read on the forward strand.
TGCTCGGAAATTTCAAGAACTTATCCTGTTCATGCAGACCCGCAACCTCAAGGTTCCAGCCCTAGGAAATGTCTTTATTCCGAACCTGCCAGTAACAAAAATGATGCACAAGGGTGAGCTGCCAGGATGCATTATCCCTGAAAAACTTTTTCAACAAATCATGAGTGAAGCTGACAGCGCCGATCGTGGTAAAGAAGCGCGCCTAACTAGGGCAGCACAGTTACTGGCTATACTGAAGGGGCTGGGATACAACGGGGCCCACATTGGTGGCCCCGGACTTGTCTTTAGTGATCTTGCCTTTCTGATGGACCAGGCATCTCTCTTCGAAACAGACTGGGAAAGATTCATCCCGAAACTTTCATTCTGGCCAGAAAATGCTTTCTACTACTTCCAAGCCGACCCGACTTCCGGGCTGAACAGCCCAACCATAAACCACCCAAAAGAATCAACCACCCCCAAAACCTCTCCCCACTACACAATTTCAAAAAAAGCTCACGATCTCATGTTTGAGGCGGATGGTCCTCTATATGAGCCCCTGAAAAGAATTTGCTTCTCTCTTGAAAAACATGGCTTTGAGGCAGCATTGGATAAATTAGAATTTTTCATAAAAATGCTGCTGTTTAACTGCCAAAACTGCGGTGACTGTAGACTTGCAGATCTGGCATATCTCTGTCCCCAGTCTGGCTGCGCCAAATTCCTTCTCAACGGCCCGTGTGGAGGGAGTCAGAATGGCTGGTGTGAAGTCTATCCTAAGAAAAAGCGTTGTTTTTATGTGAAAATATTTGAACGCCTTAATTTTCATGAGATTGAGAAATTATTTACAGGAGAAATACTTCCCCCAAGAGACTGGTCACGGAACCAGACCTCTGCCTGGTTGCATTTTTTCCACGACTTGGAAAATTCTAAGTAAAAAACTATTCCATAAGAAAAAAAAAAAAGGTATTGTGTCCGTTTTTTCAATTATAATTTAACGTAAATATTCAGACAGAACTATAAATTACTCTTAACTGCCTAGGAGTGCCCTTGGGGTGCGGAGATGGCCTGTTCCTGAATAGTTACACACAAAGAAGGTACTGTCATGGCAAATAATGCCATATCCAATCGACCGAAGGAAGAGTGCGGAGTCTGTGGCATTTTTGGCCATCAAGACGCAGCCAAGCTCACCTATTTCGGGCTTTATGCCCTACAGCATCGTGGCCAGGAAAGTGCGGGGATTGTCGCCTCCGATGGCAATATCCTTAGAGAACATAAACGCATGGGCCTTGTGCCCGAGATCTTCACCGAAGACAAACTCAGCAAACTCGTCGGTGACATGGCGCTTGGACACGTTCGCTATTCCACCACAGGCGCATCAAACCTAATGAACGCCCAGCCCTTTACCGCCTCCCACCGTGGCAAATGCATCTCAGTTGCACACAATGGCAACCTGGTAAACACCAGAGAACTGCGGGATGAACTTGAGGCAAAAGGGGCCATCTTTCAGTCTTCTATGGACAGCGAAGTGGTCTTACACCTCCTGGCACACGCTGCAAGTACACATGAGTTTGAAGACTCCATAGTTGAAACATTCAAACAAATAAAAGGGGCCTACTCCCTTGTCCTAATGACCAAAGACAAAATGGTCGCCATCAGGGATCCCTACGGTTTTAGACCACTCTGTTTAGGAAAACTCAACAATGGCGGTTATATTGTCGCATCCGAAACATGCGCCCTAGACCTTGTGGAAGCCCAATACGTCAGAGATATTGAACCTGGAGAAATCCTTGTCATCGAAAAAGACGGCATGAGAACAATCTCTGAAAAGCCGACAAACTCCCCCCGTTTCTGTATCTTTGAACACGTTTATTTCGCACGCCCAGACAGTGACATCTTTGGTTTCAATGTCTACAAAAGCAGAAAAAAAATGGGAGCTATTCTTGCCCGGGAAACAAATATAGATGCCGATTTCATTATGCCTTTTCCTGATTCTGGAAACTATGCGGCAATTGGCTATTCCCAAGAATCAGACCTACCGCTGGAAATGGGCATGATTCGAAATCACTATATTGGCCGGACGTTCATCCAGCCTACCCAATCCATGCGTGACTTCAGTGTTCGGGTCAAGCTGAACCCCGTACGCTCTTTTCTAGACGGAAAAAAAGTCATTATAATGGAAGATTCAATAATCAGAGGCACTACGGCACGCAGCAGAGTTAGATCACTCAAAGCAGCAGGTGTTAAAGAGGTGCATATGGTTATTAGTTGCCCACCACATCGTTATCCTTGCTATTATGGAATTGATTTCCCCACTGGCGGCCAGCTTATTGCCTCCAACAAGACAGTTGAAGAAATAAGAGACTCTCTCGGCTTAGACTCTCTGCACTACCTCAGCATTGAAGGACTTATTGAGTCAACAGGTATGCCAAGAGAGAATTTCTGTCTTGCCTGCTTTGACAATGACTATCCGGTCAAGCCAGACCTCACCTTCCATAAGCTTGCTTTTGGGGAGAAATAATGTCTATTGCAGAGGCAAAGAAAGTTATTCAAATTGAGGCTGACGGTCTCCTATCCCTTCTCGACCAAATTGACCCTCAGTTTGACAAAGCCGTTGATATGATAATGTCCTGCCCTAGCCGGGTTATCATTACTGGTATCGGTAAATCTGGTATTATTGGTCAAAAAATTTCTGCCACATTAAATAGCACCGGCACATCATCTTTTTTTCTGCATCCAGTTGAGGCAATGCACGGAGACCTTGGCGTTGTTGATTCAAATGATATTATTCTAGCAATATCATACAGTGGCGAGACAGCAGAACTTAATATTCTCCTGCCAACTTTCAAAAACAGAGGGAATAAACTTATAGCCCTGACCGGCAACCCTAATTCATCTCTGGCAAAAGCAGCCGATGCTGTTTTAAGCGCAAAAATCCCTAAAGAAGCCTGCCCACTGGGACTGGCTCCCACCGCTAGTACAACTGCGGCCCTTGCCATAGGGGATGCCTTGGCTGTTGTGCTTTTGAATACTAAGAAATTTAATGAAAGTGATTTTCGTAGAAACCACCCTGGTGGCAGCCTTGGGGAACGACTAAAAGCCCACGTTTTTGAAGTCATGCTGACAGGAGATGCTATCCCCACCGTCTCTGAGACGGCCTTATTAACAGACGCAATTCAAATATTAAACACTCGAAATATCGGCGCTGTTCTGGTTTTGGATGAAAAAAAACACTCAATAGGTATTCTTACCGATGGCGATATTCGTAGACTTGTGGTTAAATCGTCCGACTTAGGTGGGAAGACTGTATCAGAAACAATGACTCCTTCACCTAAGACCATCACAGAAGACCTGTTGGCAGCTGATGCGTTAAGTATAATGCAGCGCCACGAAGTGACTGTCCTTGCCGTTGTTAATGAGCAGAAAGAGGTCACAGGAATATTACACCTGCACGATCTCCTGGGTAAAGGTGAGTTTAGTGTGCTTATTTGAGAGAAGAGATATAACTATTCAGTAGCACCTCATCTTCGCCCACTTGGGCCTTCTCGAATAGCACTAGTATGCTTCGAAGTCCCAAATGAACGAGGTAAGCGGAGCAAAGCGTAGACTCCGGTATGAGGCACTTCTGAACAGTTACAGATCGGTGGGAATGCACATTTTGCGACCCACCAGAAGAGATACGAAGAGGTAATTATGGGAATAACCAACAAAGAAATTAATCTGTCTTTTAGCAGCGAAGTAACAGCCATTCCAGGCGGTGACCACTTGAACAGCTGTTTTTCATGTGGTGCCTGTAGCGGCATTTGTCCGGTCAGTCAAGCGATACCTGATTTTGATCCAAGAAAAATAATCCACATGATCCGTATGGGACTCAAGGAGAGACTCCTGTCCTCCGACCTGCTCTGGTATTGTTCGAAATGCCGTAGCTGTGTCTTCGTCTGTCCGCAAGATGTTGCTTTTGCAGATATCATGACGGCATTACGGAAAATGGCCGTCGAAGAAGGGTATGTAACAGAACAAGATCTGCGTGATAAGGGTAAGGTGGCTTGGGTTGAACGTGACCAATGTGTTTCCTGCCTGACCTGCGTCCGGGTTTGTCCTTGGCAGGTACCCAAAATTGACCAAAAAGGTGTTGCCGATATTCTGGCTAAAGATTGCCGAGCTTGCGGGATTTGCGTCAGCGAATGTCCGGCCCAGGCTATTCAGTTAAACGAATCCGAAGATGAAAGGCTCATTGCAGCCTGTGGAACTACCAAGTAAACGGAGATCACCATGAATTTTACTCCTGACATTCAAGCATTCTGTTGTCATTACACCTCTCAACAGTCCTGCTCTGAAAACAGCGGCGGCCTGCCTGAAGAAGGATTCCCCGCCAATATAACAATAAACCGTCTCACCTGCTCAGGAAAACTACAGGTCAGCACATTACTTAAAGCCTTTGAAAACGGTGCCGACGGTGTTTATGTAGTCGGATGCCCGTTAGATACATGTCATAATGTCATGGGCAGCCAGCGTGCAGCAAAAAGAGTTCTTGCTGTTAAAAAAGCTCTGGAAGAACTTGATGTTGAGCCAGAACGTGCGGAAATGTTCCATCTGGAACGAGGCCTGCACCCTGAATTTATCTCAGTGGCAAAAAAGATGGACGAGGAAATCAGGACATTGGGCCCTAGCCCATTTAAGGGAGGAGCAAAATGATAGTTGCGAACCGAAAACCAGTTTCTGAAATTGTGGACATGATCAAGGACCAGAAACGGGTTCTTGTCCTTGGCTGTAAAGGGTGCGTGTCTGTTTGTTCTGCAGGCGGTGAGCGTGAGGTAGAAATCCTTGCCTCTCTCCTGAAACTTGGCTGCCAAAAAGAAGGAAAGAAAATTCAAGTAACCGAAGCAAGTCTCGTTCGGCAATGCGATAAAGAATACATTGATGCCCTTGATGAATTTGATGGCGAATATGATGCAATAGTATCAATGGCTTGTGGGGTTGGTGTTAACTTTATCGCCAACCTTCGCCCCATGACGAAAATATACCCAGCATTGAACACTCTTTTCATGGGTGGCTCAACTGAGCAAGGCGCCTGGACTGAGCAATGTGCAGGATGCGGAAACTGTATACTACATTTAACCGGTGGATTATGTCCAGTGGCAAGATGCGCGAAAAGCCTAATGAACGGTCCCTGCGGAGGTTCAGTGGGAGGCACATGTGAGATACACCCCGATGTACCTTGTATCTGGCAGTCAATTCATGACAGACTTGAGAGATTAGACAGGAAAAGTGATATGCTTACCATTGCACCCATTCGTGATTGGAGCAGTGCTGGTCATGGCGGACCAAGAAAGGTACAAAGAGATGATCTGACCGTTTAAGCAGTTGTAAAAAAACGTAGACAACGAAATGCCCATAGCTGCATAAGGGACCGTAAAGAAATTGATATAAACGGTCAAGTCATTTCTTAACGGCCCCTAAATAACTATCAGATTAGAGAGAAACAAAAAAGGCTCCTGTATTCCAACAATACAGGAGCCTTTTTTTATGGACATCCCCAGGTAAAAAAAGCAGGTAAGGTAATATAGTTATTTGAATATTGTCATATATACTGTAATTTATAACCAATGTAATTTCAAAAAGAGCAGGGGGGAATGATGCAAAACCATAAAATTCTTATCATCGACGATGAAGAAATAAACCGTGTTTTATTGGAAGAAATAATTCACTCATATGATGAAAATATCGCAATCACCACAACTGACAATGCCTCTGAGGGACTATTCCACTACTTTACCAGACCTTTCACGCTTGTTCTTCTCGATATTATGATGCCAGTCATCAACGGCCATGACTTCCTGGCCATTGTCGAAAAAAACAGGCAGGCTGGTCATTTACAATATTCTCCCAATATTATTGTTCAAACCGCAATTCAATCCATTTCCCAGCTTACAGAATTAACAAAATGGGAGTGCGTCCTGGAAGTTATGCGAAAACCTATAGTTGCTACTCGCCTGAAGGAACATCTCAATAAATATTGCCATTAAAACTTTTCGACCATATCTCACATATTTTTGCTATGTAATAAAAACATATCATCAGACAGGATAACCCTTCAATCAGGCTCGCACACCTCAACACCTGAAGTCTGATGCTTATTTCAATCCTTTTATCTGTTGTGGTCAACCATCCAAAACAGAGTTTTTATAAAAGTGGATTTTGCTCTCAAATTGAGGGAAGGAGACCCTTATGTGCCGCTTAAGTGCCTTAACTTCAAATGATTACTTTTCAGTGATGGATAATATTATGGCCTTGGAAACCATGAAGGAGGGTCATGACGGTTCCGGCCTCGGTGTCGTATTAAAAGACATCGGTGGAGAATTTAAAGACCTGAAAGAATATCCAATTTTATCCGGTATCTGCACTGAAAAAGGACGGAAAAAAATAGATGACTACATGGATCAAGCCGGCTTCAAAGTCAAATTCATGTGGGAACCACAAATCACCGAGTCGGCTTCATCCAATGTCAAAAGACGGGGCCAATATCTTACCACAGCCTATCAGTATCCAGAGGCCTTTCTCGATAAACCTGAGCATGAAAAACAGGCATTGCTTACTAAAACTAGACTCACTCTGCGCGAGATTGGCGAACAGGACAACTGCCTGTACGTCTTCAGTTTCTGGCCCGACATTATTACTCTTAAAGAAGTTGGAGACCCCTTAGAAGTCGGAGTGTTTTTTGGTTTTGACAAAAAGCCACTAAAGGCAAAGATAATTCTTGCCCAAGGGCGGCAAAACACAAATTACGCCATAGACCTTTACGCCTGCCATCCATTTTTTCTGCAAGGGTACAGCACAATGACCAATGGCGAGAACACTGCTTATCTTCCAAACAAAGAATTCCTGCAAAGTCGAGATCTTCAGGGTTACGGCAACTATCACTCCGATTCCGAAATTTTCTGCCACACCCTGCACTTCAGTCACAAAATTCTGGGATATCCCCTGCCCTACTACAAGGACATTATCACCCCTTTAAAAAACAATGAAATTAAAGATAGACCTGACCTAGAGGCCCTACATCTTCTTAAAAAATCACTCCGCCCACTATGTATCGATGGACCGAACTGCACCATCGGATTCTTGCCCGATGGCACCGTCTTTATGGCCCAAGACTCAAAAAAACTCAGGCCAGGAATAGTTGGCGGGGTACCGGGACGATATGCCCTGATGTCTGAAGAGTGCGGGCTGGAGCAAGCCATTCCTCAAAGAAAACAAGAAAATGATATTATACCTATGAGATACGATTTTGTTATAATTTCACCAGATGCACAGGAGGCCACAGTATGGAACCAGTTACAAGGTTAGACCATAATGGCGAACTACCCCTTTTAGACTTTCCTTATATAATCCGCTGGCGTGATGACCGCTGTACACGCTGCGGAAAATGTACTGCAGTTTGCCCGACAAAGGCAATTGTTCCCTCAGTCATGGCCCAAAGGCTCGTCTCCTCTGAAAGCCCGATTCCATTACCAAACACCGTCAGGAAAGTCACCCAAATAGTTAGACAGGTAACTGACATTGACCATTTCTGTACAGGTTGCGGCACCTGCAGCCTTGTCTGTCCTAATATGGCAATTATGCCTGAATACAACCCGAACGCCAAACTGCTTTTTCATAAAAACAGAGGGGGCATCCCATATAAAAGAGGTGGGCGTCGCAATGATCCCCAAACAAGCACTCTGGACAAACTTAAATTCACCAGAATCTCCATGCTCACCGACCCAGCCCTCGATGCAGGTCGGCATGAATTTCACATACGCACCCTGATGGGCAGAAATCTGCCCGCTGAAAACCTGCCCCTATCCCTGCAAAATGGGCGACTAGTTGTTGATAGTTCCAGTTTCATTCCCCCTGTTCGTGAAATCTTCCCCATCCGGATTGGAGGCATGTCTATCGGAGCCCTTTCTCCACCTATGTGGGAAGGAATGGCAATGGGAGTCACCTATCTCAACGAAGTTGAAAACATTCCCGTGGTGATGGGTTCAGGAGAAGGAGGGGTGCCGCCCAGACTCCTCAAATCAAGATTTATCAAATATTTCATTCCCCAAATTGCCTCCGGATATTTCGGCTGGGATGAGATCATCCATGCACTTCCAGACATGATAGAAGATCCGGCCGCAATCGAAATCAAATACGGTCAAGGTGCAAAGCCTGGCGACGGTGGACTTTTAATGGCCAATAAGGTGTTGAAACTGATTGCCAAAATCAGAGGTGTGCCGATGCATGTTGATCTGGCCTCTCCTCCAACCCATCAGACAAAATATTCCATAGAGGAAGCTGTCGCTAAAATGATCCAGAGTGTCAGCATGGCTTGGGGATTTAGGGTTCCAGTTTATCCCAAGATTTCCGGCACAAAAACAGCTCTGGCTGTCTTGAACAACCTTGCACGAAACCCTTACGCTGCAGCACTCAGTATTGATGGGGAAGACGGAGCCACCGGAGCCGCCTACAACGTTTCTCTAGATAAAATGGGGCATCCGATTGCCTCTAATCTCCGTGACTGCTATCTAGAACTTGTTAAACAGGGAAAACAAAACGAACTGCCTATCTTTGCCGCAGGAGGTGTTGGCAAGGATGGCCATCTTGCCGCAAACGCCGCATCACTCATTCTCCTCGGGGCCTCTGGAGTCGATATCGGAAAATATATCATGCAGGCAGCTGCAGAATGTTATGGCGATGAAAAAAACCGATGCAACCTCTGCAACACCGGAAAATGTCCCAGAGGAATAGCCACCCAGGACCCCAGACTTTATAGAAGATTAGACGCTGACCGGGTGGCCCAGCGTGTCGTTGACATTTTTAAGTCAGCAGAGACAGAACTAAAGAAAATTTTTGCCCCAATGGGCCGCAGCACCCAGCTGCCGATCGGCATGTCTGACGGCCTCGGTGTTTCTGACAAAGCTATCGCTGACCGACTATCCATAAGTTATGTATGCTAGGCAGTGACACTCTGTGGTTTTTGCTATATTGGGAGAATAACTAAAGTCACGTTGTTGCAGAGAACTACGCATTAACCCCTTTCTGGAAAAGGGATAAGTGCCTTAACATTAGAGTTCAACTACCCAGCCTTATTTAATAATTTTTTTTGATTTCTACCAAAAAAAACGAGGAAACATACCCTAAGGCACTAAAAATGCCGGAGAATTATCGCAATGATCATTCATGGAACGATTGAGAAAAAACGCATTTCATCGCAAAGGCTTGAAGAAAATATTCAGGAGGCCATTAAAAACGGCAACCTGAATTTAGAGATAAAAGCCCAGGGCCAACACGGCATTGGTGGCAGAATATGGCCCCATGAAAACAAGGTCACCCTCAAGGTAAGTGGCCCGGTGGGGCAAAGGCTTGGCGCCATGGGGATGCCTGGAACAGAAATTATCGTAAACAAAAGTGTTTCTGATGATGTAGGCTGGCTCAATTGCGGTGCCAAAATTACCGTCCTTGGTGATGCAACCAACGGCGCCCATAATGCCGGAGCACAGGGAATTCTCTATGTTCAGGGGAGTGGCGGGGCCAGGTGCGACACAATGACCAAACAAAATCCCCGTTTTGCTCCCCTGCAATCCTGGTATTTTCGTGACGTAGGTGACTCCTTTGCCGAATTCAAGGCCGGAGGAATTGCCGTTGTCTGCGGTGTCAACCCCCGAAACCCGGAAAACGTTTTAGGGTATAGACCCTGTGTCGGCATGGTTGGCGGCACTATTTATGTAAGGGGACCAATCCAAGAATTCACCGCAAACACAGTTCATATAGTCCCTCTCGAAGATAGCGATTGGCAATGGCTCACCGACAACATGAAGCCTTTCTTGCAAGCTATCAAAAGAACAAAATACCTCGAATCCATTACTAGCAATAAAAACGAGTGGCAGAAAATTATTGCGCTTTCCCCTTCGGAAAAAAGCAAGTCCAGAAAAACATCCCACACCGTGAGAGATTTTCGCCGCCATGTCTGGGAAAAAGAAGTTGGAAAAGACGGCATATTTGGTGACATGCTCCCCAACCCTCCCTTTAAAACCCTTCCATATATTGGCACCGGCAACAACCGACTTCTTGCCCCCACATGGCAAAACAAAACAACAATGCCGCCATGTGCCGGAGCGTGCCCTGCTGACATCCCCTCAGCCCAGCGTTTTGCCCTTCTCCACGTAGGTAAATTCAAAGAAGCCGCTGATCTTGTTTTCGAATACAGTCCATTTCCTGCCAGCGTTTGTGGAGCCGTTTGTCCGAACATGTGCATGAAAGCCTGCACCCGAAAATATCACGATGTGCCTCTCGACATTAAGACCTTGGGAAGGACGGAAGAAAACAGTGCTGCACCCGAAATAAATCCATCCACCGGCCATAAAATTGCAATTATTGGAGCAGGGCCTGCCGGACTCACTGCTGCATGGATTTTGGCTATCCGTGGGCACAGTATTGACCTTTATGAAGCCGAAAACCGACTTGGCGGTAAATTATGGGATGCAGTTGACAAGGGTAAATTAAATCAGAAAACTCTCGAAAATGAAGTCAATCGAATAAAATCAACCGGAATTAATATTATTCCAGAGAACCTTGTTGCCCCCCGGCAATTTGAAAAAATTTGTCAAGATTACGATGGAGTTATAATTACCTGCGGTGTCCAAAAGAAGCACGGCTTGGGGTTACGTTTTCTCAGCACCGATATTGAGTGCATTGATGGAAAAGTAAAAAACACCCACAGCGGCCAAACCAGCAATCCAAAAATCTTTGTTGCCGGCGACGTAATCAGCAGAGGCCTGCCGCCCCACGCCATCGGCCAAGCCAGAAAGAGCGCCCTGGCCTTAACGGCCTTTTTACAAAAAGAAGAGTACAGTTACACAACTCTTCCCACAATTCTGCCCAAAGCTATGAAGTCGGATTATTTCGAAGTCGATCCGCAACAGATAAAACCTTTGGAAAAGTTCTTCCCCCAGGAAGAAGCACAGCGATGTTTTTCCTGCGGACTCTGCCGCGACTGCAGAATATGTGAATTATCCTGTCATTCAAAGGCAATTAGCCGTGAATCACAGGCAGATGGCAGCTTCAAATATGTTGTGGACGAATCTCGTTGTATTGGCTGCGGATTCTGCGCAGGTTTATGCCCCTGCGGCATTTGGGTAATGCATGAAAACCGTCAAGACCTGGAGTAATCATCTTGACGAGGACCAGCACTTATGATAGTTTTGCAATCACATTTTCGGGCCATTAGCTCAATTGGTAGAGCATCTGACTCTTAATCAGCAGGTCCCCAGTTCGACTCTGGGATGGCCCACCAGTAAAATCAAGCACTTAGCTCTTTTTGAGTTAGGTGCTTTTTTGTTTTATGGTCGTCCTATGGTCGTTTGGATTTTTGTCTGTCTTTAAAATTGTTATCAAACCGTTTAGGGGTTGTTATTTGACAGCCGGTTGATGCGGTGCCGGATTTCCTCCCAGGTGGATTCATCGACGATCTAGCAATAATGACCTTACTTCTCAGTCAGTTGCACGCATTTATTAACGATACTGTCAGGGAACGGGTCGATATCTTTTACCAGAACATTGCAGAGGTTGGCCTGTCGTTGAACCAACAGAATAAGCAGATAAAGCTAAGGAGCCTGCTAATGAAAGTAATCGGAAGTATGAAAGAAATATCAGCCCTAGAAAATGATCTTGCAGAATTTATTATGTTTTCATGTCCATGGCTTGCAGATGGAGAGTGGGACCCTATGAGATTTGGTTTTATCTTTATCCTGAACAATCAGGACTCAGGAAAAGTGACATCAATCTGTGCTGTTCAGCATGTTTCAGACCTGGATGAAGATTATAAAGCGCAAATGACAATCGACCTGGAATCATTTGATCTCTGGGAATCACCGGCGGTGTTTCTACGTATTATTTCTTTAGCCAAAAAGAGATAAGGGTTAATAATCCATAAGTTTTTGGGCAAGCCTGTGAAGTTCAGGATTAGCGATGGCAGAAACCTTTTTCTTGACCGTCCGAGAATAATATTCTTTCTCTGTTTTTGTTAAAGGTAGCCCCTTTAGTTTCTTGTTAAACAGTTCCTTCTGTTTTGCTGAAAAAAGCTGAGAGAGAGAATATTCAAGAGACAACTCTTCATGTCTTTCCTTTAACTGTCTCGTTTTTTTTGCATTCCGTTCAAAATAATTTTGAAAAGTTTCCTTAAGCCGTGAAGGATGGATTAATTTCCCCCCAAGTGATACCCCCTCATCATGAACAAGATAATTTCTAATTTTTTTCAGGTTTTCATTATCTTTTTTGGAAAAGTTATTTTTGAGCCTATTCGCCCATGAAAAACGAAGTTTATTGTTTTCGTATAGAGCCAAAGCTAGAAGAACTAACAGCTTGAAGTTTTTCTTTTCTTTTTGGTTAAGGTGTTTAAGAACCATTTCATAGTCAAAACTATGTTCTTCGGCAACATTGGCCAACAAAACAGGAAAACCCTCCCAAAGCCGAAGTTCACTGCTTTTTACAACTTCAGCAAGAGCCTCACTTACATCAGGATCTTCACTGGTTTCCATAAGCGGAAATCCTAGTTGTCCAAGTTGTTTTAACAATTTTTTCTTATCCATAAAAGCCGTTCTCTTTCAGTAATTTTAAAAAATGATCGAGGTTAGAATTTACACGTTCTTCTGAAACTTCGTAAGAAGCCAATTCTCTAAAGTTTTCTTCTAAACGGTTTATATCAATTTTGTCATTATATGCTTCTACAAGCATTAAACAGTCCTCATAATCAACCTCTGTTCCTCGAAAAAGTTTACTGGCAACAAGGTCATAATAATTTAGGATTCCTATATAGAGGTGAGAAAGCTCCTTTAATGGAATGTGGCGACCTTTTTCTAGTGGTGATTCAAGTAATTCTGTCGTATGATTTTTTTTACCCTCAAAAAGGTCAAAGATATAAACTTCTCCTTTTTTTGCCCAGCCATGTCCAGTTTTCGGTTCGTAACCCAAGTTTTTCAAGATTTTCGTGAGATATTTATAGTCCACCTCATTTGGAACCATAAAATCAACGTCTTTGGTTGACGCTTTTACACCCAACAACGTTAACGCCGTACCACCACAGGCGATAAGTGAAACTTTTCGTTTCAAGAAAGTGTTCCACTCGCTAAGTCTTTCAAGTAAAGTCTGCTTATTTAGCCGATATTCCATAATTTGTACTAATCCATACATTATTTTGTATATTTACATACAATGAATTGCATATATTAATACAACAACTAAAAAGATATTGTCAAGCAAGAAAGACAATCACAGTCAGAGGCGAGATATTCCATGTATATTTGCCAGAGGGGGAATTGTAATTTCACGAATTATTTTGTTAAGATTGAGTCCGAACTACTAACAGATAAACCAAAATTTATTTCCGAAAATAAAAACCTGAACCTTGTGATATCAACAAGTTACGCTCATGCAATTCCGAAAAAAGATTCTTATTACCTATTGATTTTATTAAATTGTAGATATGACTCTTAATCAGCAGGTTCGGCGTTCGAGTCGCCGATGGCCCACCAATTTTATTAAATAAAAACAGCGGATTAGCCAATATGACTAATTCGCTGTTTTTCGTTTGGCTAGAATTTCACTGCATATTTTGGAATATTTTCTTTAGCGAGACCGTCTGATCCTTTGTCAGCCATGTTTTTTGTTGCTGATGAACTGAAAGTTCTCCATAAAATAGGTTCATCCGGTTAATGAGTACCTGTAAAAAAATGTATTGTTAAAAGACATGGCGAGAGACATCTTGTTTGTTCCCCAACAAACATAAAAAAAGAGGTCTCTGCCATGTCTACTTCACTAATATACCATGCTTTTGGCTTGAAAGGTGTTGAATATCAGTCAACTCAGCCCTTAGGTAACGCTATAATTATTTCTGCCAAGATGACTGAAAAATTTATCAAATGCCCTCATTGTTGCTGTCGCTATGCTTCTTTCAAAGGGCAAAAAACACGTTGGTTTAGAATGGGCCCTTTGGGTAGGAAACAGTCACTTCTGAAATTACATATCCACCGCCTCAAGTGTATTGCGTGCGATAAAATTTGGTGGCCGCAATTACCGTTTATGGATGGCAAGCATCGTTATACTCGCTCTTTTGCTTCGACCGCTCTTGACCTGCTTCGTTTCGGTACCATTAAGGACGTTTCCAACTACCTGCATGTTGGTTGGGATCTGATTAAGGATATCCATAAATCCATGTTTCAAAGACTTTACCGAAAGATGCCAATCAACGAATTAAAATATCTCGGCATCGATGAATTCAGTATTCGTAAAGGGCATAAGTACATGACCATTTTTATTGACCTCCAAAAGGGTCGGATTATTCATGCGGTTGAAGGTACTTCTGAAAATGTCATCCAACCCTTCCTCAAATTTCCTGCTAGAAAAGCGAAAAAACTGAAAGCCGTTGCTATGGATATGAGTAGATCCTATTCCAGTGCAGTTACAGAATATTTACCCAGTACAGACATCGTCTTTGACCGTTATCACATTATGGCTCATATGAATCTGGCCATTGATACTTTGCGCAGGCAACAACAAGCAATCCTTACAGACAATGATCAAAAGGCCCTCAAAGGCTGCCGCTTCCTCCTTCTGCGTAATTATGAATCCCTGGGACAAGACTTTAAAGTAAAACTCAACACTTTACTCGATATCAACGAACCACTCTTTGTCATGCATTCCATGAAAGAGCAGCTTCGCCTGCTCTGGAGCCAAGGGAAACATCAGCGTGCTCTGGCATTTTTGAATCAATGGTGCTTCGATGCGATGATGTCTGGCATCAAACCTTTAGGCAAAGTCGCTCTAACTCTGCTTAAGCACAAAAAAGGCATTTTGAACTATTTCCCTCACCGTATTACAAGTGGTTCGGTTGAGGGAACTATCAATAAAATTAAAACCCTTAAGCGACAAGCATATGGCTTCAGAGATATGGAATATTTCAAACTACGCCTCTACCACCTGCACTGTCAGGGGTACTCATTAACCGGATGAACCTAAACTATGTTCCGTTAAGTAATTTATCCCAATTCATCCTTTATTGCTTTTGCTATTTTCTTAATGGAATAAGGTTTTTTAATGTATTGAGCAATTCCCAACTTCAGAGCCTCTTTTACTTCTTCAGTCTCAGAAAATCCACTGGTTATAATGGCTTTTTGATGGGGGTGAATTTTAACTATCCTCTCGTATGTCTCGCGACCATTTATACCTGGATCCATTATCATATCAAGTAGAATCAAATCCACTGTATTCTCTTGTAAATAAGCAATTGCGTCTTCACCACTGGCAACAGCTTCTACTTTGTAACCTAATTTTACCGCCATATCTGATGCTATTACCCTCTGGTGTTTTTCATCATCGACAATCAATAGAACTTGCCCATTGCCTTTTAGCTCCTCAATTGTTGACTCCAATGTTTCACTAATCTTTTTGTCCCTTGTTATGGGCAAATAAACATTAATTGTGGTGCCGTTTCCCGAGCTTTCAATATCTATATAGCCATTATGGTCCTGTAGCGTATTCCAAACAACTGTCAGGCCCAAACCGGTGCCGCTTCTGCCCAGAACTTTCTTTGAATAAAATGGCTCAAAGATTCTCTCTAAATCTTCCTTAGGTATACCCGGCCCATCATCTGATACAGAGAGAACAACATACTCGCCAGTATTCACCTCGTCATACCCCTTAAATGGTCTGTCCAAATACCGATTCATGGTAGATATGGTGATATTGCCATCACTTGCTACAGCTTCTGTAGCATTGGAGACGAGGTTCATCACAATCTTGTCTATATGAACAGATGAACCTTTGATATACAATAAGTCGGGATCTAGAAAGGTCTTGATCGTAATGGTTGGATGATATTGGATCAGTTTCTGGTGCTCAGGAGAATGTAGATATTCCGAAATTCTGCTATTTATGTTTAATGTTTTTTTGTCAGTTGCAACGCCCCTGGCGATAGTCAATAAATCTGCGACAATCGTTGCAGCTTTATTACCTGATGTATGGATTATTTCAATGGCCTTTCGGTGTTTTGGGGAAAGATCATTTTCCAGTAATAACAGCTCAGGGTAGCTAACAATACCTGACAGGATGTTGTTTAAATCGTGTGCTACCCCTCCGGCTAAAAGGCCAAGAGACTCCATACGTTTCAACCTGTTAATCTTTTTTTCGCTCTTGATCAGTTTTTGGTCGTTTCGTTTACGCTCCGTAATATCCGCACAGTTGCCAATCCACTTAATAGGATTGCCGTTCTCATCCAAGACAGGAACAGCGCAAGCAGACCAGTAGAGCCAGGAGCCATCTTTGCGCTGAATTTGGTACTCATAGTTGATCGGTTCGGTGGAGGTCCGGTGGCGCTCGACTGCATCGGATAATCGAACAAAATCATCAGGATGAAGTCTCTCCATCCAGGCTGCAATGGTATGAGGAAATTCTCCTGGGGTATAACCCAATGCTGAATCGATATCCCCAAACCAGAGCAGCGTATCATTAAAAATATTCCATTCGTAAATCAGATCAGTCACCGTTTCGGCTGCCAACCGAAAGCGATCTTCAGCCTTCTTGCGTTGGGTGATTTCGTCTTGTAACTCTATGTTTCTCTTGTCGAGTTCTAGATTCTTGTTGAGCTGGAGTTCGTTGGCTTCGGCGAGTTTGCGATTGAAGCGCCGAGTCAAAAGGGTGTTGTAGCCGAGCAGGCACAGAATGATAATAGCGATACCCGTGACCTGCCACACCACTCTCCAATCGGTGCCGTGCTGGAACTTTACTGTATACCAGCGTCCGAGGATGGCATTGCGGGTCGCATCGTCCAAGTTCTTAATTATCTTGTCGAACACGGACAGCAGGATCGGATCGTCTTTACGCACCCCGACTCTGAAGGCATTATCCAGACCGGTCTGGCCGACAATCTTGAGGTTGCTGAGGCCAAGTTCCTGAAGATGACGGGTGATAATAAACAGGGCGTCCAGAGTTGCGTAAATCTCTCCGTCAGAAACTTTGCGCAGACCATCTCCGACCGATTTTACGGAAATGATTTTAATCTCCGGGTATTGCTTTCGGATTTTCTCCTCGTAAACATAGCCTTCGACAATACCGAGTTTGCGCCCTGACAAAGATTCCAGTCCTTCCAGGTAAAAAACATCATTTCTGACGGCGATGACAACGGAGTCGGTGAGATAGGGGTCGGTAAAGTTTAAGAATTCACGCCTCTGCGGGCTTTCGTTCAGCAGGGAAAGGATGTCGCACTGGCGGGATTTTGCCGCTTCAAGGGATTCCTTCCAGCTTTCAGTCAGCACCAGTTCAATCGGGACGGGGATCCCTTTCTGGAATTCAGACATAAAGTCGGCGGCGATCCCCTCATGCTTACCCTGTTCATCGATCCTTTCATACGGCATCCAGTTGGGGTCGACACACATTGTGACTCTCCCTTTTGCTGAGAGATGCTCCTTTTCTGCATCTGAAAGATCAAGATTCGTGGAACTTTGAGCAAACGTTGGAAACAGCAGGCAGGTGAAAAGCAGAGTGAACGCAATTCGAAGCTTAATTGTTTCAATACTCATAAGTAAATGTGGTTTGTTTCTGTGCCTGTTCATTATAACCTGCATTTGTGACACAATTAATCAGGAGTCACAAGATTTCAAGAGAGTTTGACTTGGCAGCAGTTTGTCTTTTCGACAAAAAAAATTAGCGAACGAACTTTCCGAATAATACGAAAACCGTCCCAGTTGATAACCGCCATACATCTCAAACTTCCCATTCTTTAATGATACTACTGGTCATCTTACATGTTATCAAATTATTTCCGGATATCGTTATTAGTCTCGCCGCCGAACGTTTCCGATAACCAGCCGCTATTGGCTGGACCACCTACTAAGCTTTTTCTTTATGGCGACCAACTACCCCAAAGACTGGGCCCCATGCGGTCTGCGTTAATTGGCTGGTTCGGCGTTTTTTGCCGTTTAATTAATTGCTGAATCGCTGGCGATGATTATATATAAAACATTCTTTTCATTTCACTTTTTACCAAGTCCCAAAGAGACTATCCATAAAACGATTCCAACAAACAGAACTAACACTACAGGCATACTAAACTGGTCAACTACCGGTTCCCCGAATATGAAACCAATGATAAAAAATAAAAGCCAAATTACCAAAAAACTTAAATATGGAGAAAATTGCTGTGGTTTACCAACCCTACGAAGGGCATTAATAAAGGCTATAACACCAATCCAAAGGGGTTATGCTGCGCTAAAAGCTGAAATGGAATAATGAATGATACGCGAAATCATAATATTGGCTCCTCTGTTTTAATGTGGGAAGCTAATGGAAATTAATTATTATCTAAAAACTTGATGGAATTTATCACGCCAGAGGTTTCGGGCTTGTACTTCTCAAAATATGATAATGCAGCGGACTGATTCTTCTCTCCTGCAATACAATTAATTGTCAAGAATGTGCTTGAGTTCTTCAATTCAAGAACATAGTGAACCATATGATCATTTGATTTTGAGTTTTTATATGAAAGCCATGCGCCAATTCCTATAGTACCCGCTACCGGCATTTTTTCACTACTGTGTTTTACAGCTTTAAGTTTTTTTACCGATTCGTCAATATCATTAAGCCCATCTATCGTTTTTAATTGCATATCATTTGGAATCTCCTTCAGAACAAACTGTATGATGTAGTTTTTACTGGGGGAAATTAAAACAATCATTGTGCCATACGCTTTGTCGGTTTGTCTCATTTCCCATCCTTGAGGTCTGTTAAAGTAGATTTGTTCCACTTTTTGCGCATTCGAGATGGATGGACACAGAATAATTACTATAAATATGGTGAATAGAAATTTACTCATATTTTTTTCCTCTCCGAACATCATTATGCCAGCTCCATGTTAGTAAAAACGGTTGCACCAAGTTATAGCAAAAGTCATATGAAGTAGTTTCATGATTCTTTGCTTATTTAGTTTTTCAGAGGTCTTACAAATTTTAAAGAATCTTTGCTGCTAATTTTTGGATAGCCTCTTTTTCGGATTCTGCTTTTACTGAAAAAGCGACACCTCTTGCCCCAGAGCTCCCATCAACAGGTAAAGGCCCAATCGCTTCAGCAACTTTATTTTCAGGGTGAAAATGTCCATCGTATTTTTTACCATCACTCGCAGTAAATGCTCCAAGCTCTATCATGTTTATCTCCTAGTTTCCTGATTATTTTTAAAAATTAGATTTATACCCCGCCTAACGAAAACGAATTAAGAGTTTTTGCGGCGTGCAGTTACCGCCGTCAAAACTCCAGTTGGGCTGAACCGCCTTCGCAGGCCTCGTACTTGGATTTTTATTAAAGTATTTTTGTTTCAGAATGAAGAGATATGAGATTTAGGGAACAATAT
>JAQYVV010000019.1 GCA_030145275.1 Desulfurivibrionaceae bacterium
TCAGCTGCACTCCATCTTCGCCCATTTAGGTCTTCTCGAATAGCACAAGTATGCTTCGAAGCCCTAAATGAACGAATATGAAGCACATCTGAACAGTTACAGCCTGGAGTTAAGGGTAATTCCCAGCCTACGCTGAATAATTACATAAATGTATACCTTTTATTTCCGCTGATCCTGTTGGGGGGAGCAACAAGGATGTTTTGCCACTTAAAACCGTGTGAAAATATTTTTGTTATCCCTGCAAGAGCCTTCATGACAAAAAATCGTGAAGGTCTGAACCTTAAGATTTCCTGAGATTATAAAAAACCTCTGCGCCAGAATAAACGGCTGTGCTTCCCAGCTCTTCTTCAATTCTAAGTAAACGGTTGTACTTGCAGATTCGATCTGTTCGGCAGAGAGATCCGGTTTTGATTTGCCCGGCATTGACTGCGACAGCAAGGTCTGCGATGGTTGTATCTTCTGTCTCCCCGCTTCTATGTGAAATAACGGTGGTGTAGCCTGCCTTTTGGGCCAGCTGAACAGCGTCCAAGGTCTCAGTTAACGTGCCGATTTGATTTACCTTTATTAGAATCGAATTGCCTACCCCTCTTTCAATGCCTTTTTTAAGAATTTTGCTGTTGGTCACAAAAAGATCATCGCCCACAATCTGAATTTTTTTGCCTAGTTTTTCGGTCATCAGGGCCCAGCCTTTCCAGTCATTTTCCGCCATGCCGTCTTCCACGGAGATTATAGGGTATCGCTTCACCAATTGTTCGTAATAGGCAACCGTTTCAGATGAAGTTTTGGTGGCAGCCTCCTCATTGCTGAAAATATAGCTGCCATTTTTGTAGAGCTCGGAAGCGGCAACATCCAGGGCCAGAAGAACTTCCTGCCCTATTTTATAACCTGCAAATTCCACGGCCTCAAGAATTACACCCAAGGCCTCTTCATTGTTTTTCAGGTTGGGGGCAAAACCGCCTTCATCACCTACAGAGGTGCTTAAGGCCCGTCCCTGCAAGACTTTTTTGAGGGTGTGAAAGATCTCTGCCCCCATACGCAACCCCTCTCGAAAATTTACGGCACCAACCGGCATGACCATAAACTCTTGAATATCGATATTATTGTTGGCGTGTTCGCCGCCGTTAATAATATTCATCATCGGCAGAGGAAGGGTGCGGGCGTTTGGCCCTCCAATATAGCGATAGAGCGGCAGGCCGGCAAGAAGGGCCGCGGCCTTGGCGTTGGCCAGGGAAACGGCAAGAATTGCATTGGCACCGAGTCGTTCTTTTGTTTCAGTGCCGTCGAGTTCGATGAGAAGATGATCAAGGCCCGCCTGGTCGAAAGGGTCCCAGCCGAGTACCTCTCTGGCAATGGTATTGTTGATATGGTTGACAGCGGTCAGGACCCCTTTGCCAAGGTAGCGCAGTTTATCTCCATCTCGCAGCTCAAGAGCCTCGTGTTCGCCAGTGGATGCGCCGCTTGGTACACAGGCCCGCCCAACAATACCATTTTCCAGTAAAACTTCGGCCTCCACGGTAGGGTTGCCGCGAGAATCTAGGATTTCTCGTGCTTGTACACCGCTGATTTTTGCCATCTTTTAGCTCTCCAACGAGATCAGCTAGACCAAAGAGCATGTAGGTTGCAATAAGCTCTGGCAACTGGATTTTCTGCCTGAATGCTGAAAGTGGCTTCAGGCTTGTCCCCTGGTTTCAAGAAGGTGCAGTAGACATTATTGCCATCAATTAGTTCAATCCATTCAATATAGTGTTCATCGGTCATTGGATGGGCAACTTCGCCTACCTGAACCAGGTAGCCGTTGTCTGTCTTGCTGAGTACCGGAACATGCTTTTCAGTGGCCGCGTCCGTTTTGTTGGCCTCAAAGAGCACCATGCTCTCAGTGCAGCAGATCAGGTTGCCGCCGGCGCCGTGCATTACCTCAATAATGTTGCCACATTTTTGGCATTTATAAATTTCAAGTTTTTTGGTCATTGTCTGCTCCTGTTTTTTTGTTTTGATCCCAGGGGACTGGGAGTAGAAGTCGTGTGAATATGTTCGCACAAAAGATAATTTAATGTCAAGGCCAAACTTTGCAACATTAATTGTGGAAAATCCTCCTGTTTGGGCCGGAGATATTTGGACGGTTCAGCAGGAGAATTTACTGGTATAAAGATAGATTTAGGCGAAGATTATTTTTAGTAAACCCTTTATTTTTAGAGGTATAGCAGGTACTTTGGGATCCACTTCAGAAAGGATTTTGGTAAGCGCTCCATGAACACCCCGATGTGCGTGATCGAGCCACGCGATTATACCCCCTGTATATCACGGGGGTCGATCACGCACAGCGGGGTGCCCCTGAAACGCTTACGGACTCGGGGTTATGCAATCTTGGGTGTACTTAATTGATCGCTAACGGATTTTGTATGGATTTTTCAACAATACTATTAATAGCGATCGCTCTGGCGGTGGATGCCTTTGCGGTTGCAATGGCTACTGGTGCTGTTCTCCCTAGGGTTGGTTTTCGTCATACATTCAGGCTGGCCTGGCATTTTGGGCTTTTTCAGGCCGGGATGAATGTTTTAGGCTGGATAGCAGGATTGACCGTTCAGGGCTATATCGAAAGGGTAGACCACTGGCTGGCTTTTGGGCTTCTTGCCTTTGTTGGTGGCCGAATGGTTGTCGAGGCCCTGGGGTCTGGTGATGAGGAGAGGAAGGTTGCTGACCCGACCAGGGGTAAAACCATGCTGCTTCTTTCCGTTGCGACAAGTATTGATGCCCTGGCGGTTGGTTTAAGCTTTTCTTTACTGGACTTGAGTATTTGGCTTCCAGCTGTCATAATCGGAGTAGTGGCTACTATTTTAACCGCTGTTGGAATCCATCTTGGTCATTTTGTAGGATCAAAATCAAGACTTGGACCAGCCTCAGAAGTAGTTGGCGGTATAGTGCTGATAGGAATTGGAGTGAATATTCTGCGTGAACACGGCGTCTTTTCCTAAGGGTTAGCCCAAAAATAACTTCACAACACAGGGATCTCATGGAAGAATTTAGACAATTGTCTCCTATTATACAGGCGTTGCTTGCCACCTGTTTCACCTGGTTGGTTACTGCACTTGGTGCGGCTCTTGTTTTTATTACCAAACATGAAAACAGACGCCTCATGGACTGCATGCTTGGTTTTGCCGCAGGTGTTATGATTGCCGCAAGTTTCTGGTCTCTGCTGGCTCCAGGCATTGATATGGCCGAGAGCCTTGGCATGGTTTCCTGGCTTGTGGCAGCCGTTGGCTTTATGGCAGGTGGAATATTCATGCGCTGTATTGATATATTTCTCCCCCATCTCCATTTAGGTATGCAGATGAGCCAGAGTGAGGGGGTCAAAACTTCATGGAAGAGATCAACCCTTCTAGTCCTTGCCATAACAATGCATAACATCCCTGAGGGATTGGCGGTCGGCGTTGCTTTTGGCGCAGTTGCAGCAGACTTGCCGTCGGCCACTATGGGTGGCGCTATTGCCCTGGCTTTAGGCATCGGTCTGCAAAATTTTCCGGAGGGGGCAGCTGTTGCATTACCTCTGCGGCGAGAGGGGGTGTCTAAAAAGAAAAGTTTTTTTATGGGACAGCTTTCCGGCGCTGTAGAGCCAGTGGCTGGCGTCATTGGTGCCGCCTTTGTTATATATATGCAGGATCTTCTACCCTATGCCTTATGTTTTGCCGCAGGGGCGATGATCTTTGTTGTTGTTGAAGAGCTTATTCCGGAATCCCAGCGTATTAGTGATAACATTGACATGGTGACAATGGCTACCTTGGTTGGCTTTACGGTCATGATGGTGCTTGATGTGGCCTTGGGCTAGGACGCATCTGTCTCAAGTGTTCCATGGTGTCTCTTTTTCTGTGTCTCAAGTAGATCCTTTTTGAAATCATAGTTTTCTCAGTTGTTCCTTCTTCTTAGGGCTTTTAGTCGCCTCCCTTGAGTGTTTCTTTAAAAATATTATGAGACACTTTGGCGCTATCTCCCCATCCGTCTTACTCCTTTGAAAATAGCTCCTGTCTCGTTATCCATAGGCAATACATCAAGTAACTTAAAATAAATCATAAGTTGGCTTGTATCTTGAAGTGTATCAAAGACATGAAATGTTCAAATACACTTATACAAGAGGTTTTTTCATTGGCTCGCCAGATGATAATTTTGGCGGATGAGGGCAATGCAAGTGCTAATGATGATGGTTGTCGCCTGCTTTTTGGTATCCTTGGGGATTGTGCCTATAAGATCAAAATGGAAGCCCAAAGAGAGAAAGAGATGCACCTGATAAAAGGCAAATGGACTGAAGGGGAAGAGAATGAGACATCCGGTCGTTGATATTGGCGTATGCAACATGTGCGGGGGGTGTATAGAGGTATGCCCTGAGGTGTTTAGAGTCAACGAGAGCACGGGATTTGTTGAAGTTTTGGACCAAGAAAATTATTGGTTTGGTGATGTGGATGAAGCAATAAAAAATTGTCCCCTGGATTGTATAAACTGGGAAGAGTGAGGGATGGATATGGGTGGACGTGCTCTGAAAAGGGAGTTTTGGGGGAAATTGGCAGAGTTGCCTCTGGATGGACTCTTGAATTTTTCAGATATAAATCCTGCCGAGGACCTCATTCATGGCCTTTTTGCAAGTTTGTGCAACAGTCGTGAGAAAGTAAGGTGGTTTTCCATCAGTGTCTTCGGCCGGGTTATGGCCAGATTAGCTGATGGGGAGATGGAGAGGGCCCGTGTAGTCATGCGGCGTTTTATGTGGATGCTGAATGACGAGTCTGGGGGGATCGGCTGGGGGGTGCCGGAGGCGTTTGCAGAGTGCCTAGCCTGCCATGAAAAACTGGCCGAGGAATATGCCCATATACTGGTCTCCTTTATGCGGGAAGATGGTTTCTACCTGGAGCTTGAGCCATTGCAAAGAGGTTTGATGTGGGGCATTGGCCGGGCGGCCCAAACACGAGGACCTCTTCTTCTTGAGAAAAACGCAGTTGTTTATCTGCTCCCTTATTTGGACTCTCAAGATCCTACGGTTAGAGGCCTTGCCTCCTGGGCCTTGGGAAATCTAAGGGCGCCAGAAGCTAAGAAAAAAATACAAACTCTGCTCAACGATAACAGCCCTGTACGGTTTTATGAGCAGGGTCTTTTTTTAACAGTAAAGGTCAGAGAGTTTGCGGCAAAGGCCTTGCAGCAAATAGAGCAGGTTAACACGGAAAATTGAGTACGGTTTTGCGAGGCAGTTTTGAAGAGAGGCAACAAAGTAAAGGGGGCGTCAGTAGATAATTTTTGCGTACAAAAATTGATGTTTCCAAATAAAAGGAGTCTTTGATGATCGCCCTTTCTAAATATCTTCTCGGATTTTGTTTTCTGCTGATAACGGGCAGTGCCTACGCAAGTCCATCGGTACTCTTTGACCAGGGACACAGGCAGGCTTTTTTGGTGGAAAACAGTGGCGAACTTGACCTTTCAAGGCTTGTCGATCTTTTCCGCGAGGAAGGAGTCGAGGTTACGGCAACGGCTGAGCCATTAAGCCAAGAGAGCCTATCGGCTGTCGATGCCTTGGTGATTTCGGGTCCTTTTGCACCTCTTGGCAAAAATGAGGTAGCAGCCGTTGTTGATTTTGTCCGAAGGGGAGGAAAACTCTCTCTCATGCTGCATATTGCTCAGCCTCTGGCCCCTCTGATGATGGACCTGGGGGTCATGTACTCAAAAGGTGTTATTCGGGAGCAAGTAAACGGGGTAGATGAGAAAATGACCGATTTTTTTGCCGCAACAAGTGGTAGCCATTCGATAGTTGACGGTCTTGACCGTTTTGCTTTGTTTGGGGCTTGGGGTGTTGCCGGTAGGCGCGATGATGTGAAAGAGTTTGCGGCCACAGGTGAGCACGGCTGGATCGATTTAAACAAGGATGGCATGTTGAGTCCTGGTGATGCCATGCAGAAACTAAGTGTTGCTGTTTCTGGAAACATCGGCCAAGGCGAGTTTTTGGTTTTTGGTGATGACGCAATTTTTCAAAATAGGTTTTTAGAAAACGAAAATGAACAATTGGCCCGAAATCTTGTCCACTGGATTTCACAAGACAAAGGAGAGAACTAATGAGTGTATTTGAGAAACTTGGTGTTCCAGGAATGGATTCAATTGATTGGGAAATAACTCCGGAATTGACCTTTACCATGTTCGAGAGTTGGGGAAGCCGGCTCTGGATTCGAAGTTTGGAAGAACGCTACTATTATTTTTTTATCGACAACTGGAAAAAACCAGCAAAGCTTTGCTTGATGGAAAGGGGAGTAAAGTTTGCCAGAGTTATTGCAGAAATCGATGCGCCCCAAGGGATGATAGATTCTTGTGTCGTGTCCCAGGGGAAAAAACTAGGCCTGGATAAAAGTTTTGCAATTAATCCTGAACTCAAGCAGTGGTTGCTGGACAATGTCTTGGATGCTCAAGACGGTTCGAAGGTGACACCGGTGCATAGCAGGATTGAGGTTGAAGATATGAAAGCAGGCCTCCCCGCTTTGGGTGAAAAGAAGGCGCCAAAGACGGTAATGCGCTTTAGAAGTGAGCCTGCCCATTTTGTCGAGGGGGAGTTGCCAGCTATCGTCAAGGCGCACAATTTTTATGACGCAAAACTGAATCCCCAAGGGGAGTTTCAAAACAGCCTTGTTGACAATGGGGATGGCCTGACTGTAACTGATTTGGCAAGCGGCATAATGTGGCAAAGAGAAGGGCTCGATATTTGTTCAAATAGGAAAATGCAGAAAAATATTGAGCAAGTCAATAAAGAGTCTCTTGCCGGACATTCTGATTGGCGTCTGCCAACCGCAGAAGAGGCTCTTTCTCTTTTGAACCGGGAAGCCAGTGAAAAAGAGATACATATTCATCGCTGTTTTTCAAAGGCTCAGCCCTTTGTTTTTCTTGTTGACCAGAGAATACCCGGAGGTTGCTGGTTTGCTGATTTTAAACAGGGCAATATCTATTGGGCTTCTGGAACCAACCCGGGCGCCTTTGGCAGGCTTTGCCGAAGAGTGTAAAGAAAAGTAGAGAGTTATTCTGTCGGGTCTGAACGGTCTATTTAGTACCTTAGCAATTATTTCGAAGTCTGCGCTTATCTCGTGTTTTTTATGGCAAGAAAAGAAAAAGGTGTATTTATTTAAAGGAGTTGCACCTACTGTTAAGGTACTTATCCTTCTTTTCCGGTTTATATGGGTTAAGGTTAGCGATCAATTAAGTACACCCAAGATTGCCTAACCCCGAGTCCGTAAGCGTTTCAGGGGCACCCCGATGTGCTTGATCGAGCCACGCGATTATACCCCCTGTATATCACGGGGTTCGATCACGTGCAGCGGGGTGCCCCTGAAACGCTTACTATTTAAGTGTATATATTTCTCCTGGTTTGGGGTAAAATTGCACAGTAACAATCAATTATTTACCCTAAAATATGGAGAAAGAGAACATGAGTAAAACGAAAGAAAATCTTCAGGCTGCCTTTGCCGGTGAGTCCCAAGCCCGCAACAAATATACTTACTTTGCCAAGGTCGCCAGAAAAGAGGGGTATCTCTACATAGCTGATATTTTTGAAGAGACAGCCATGAATGAGATGCAGCACGCCAAGGATGAATTTAAGCTTTTAGGCGGCATTGGAGATACCCTGACTAACTTACAGGAGGCAATAGACGGGGAAGAATACGAAACCACTGAGATGTACCCCACTTTTGCCAAAGAGGCAGAGGAAGAGGGCAACATGGAGGCTGCCTCGCTTTTCAGTCAGATTGCCAAGGTTGAGGCCCACCATAGAGACCGCTACATGCAGCTACTTGAGATGGTCAAAAATGGCACTGTCTATAAAAGGGATGAGCCGATTCAGTGGAAGTGCAGCAAATGCGGCAAGATGCACGAAGGAACAGAAGCGCCAGAGAAATGCCCGGTCTGTAAACACGGCCAAGAGTACTTCGGTCCGGCCAGCCTGTTAGACTAAATTGCGAGAGCAAACACCGTAGTTTCAGGAGGGGCCATAACCCTAATGGGTGAGCCCCATAGCATATTCTGCTTAGTGAAGGGTGGGTTTTTATTCTTCTTTGCCGGCGTTCAGTTGATCCGTAAGCCTGGTCATTGTTGTCGCAAAACGTCCTTGTAGGGTGATATTTGCGAGATTGTCAAGCGCCGGTTCCAGGTTGATCTCGATGATTAAGCCCCCTTTCTTTTTTATCTGCAAAGGGATGGAGGAGGCAGGGGTGACCTGGCAGGAAGTGCCAGCTACGAGAAGGAGGTCTGCGGCTGCAATGAGTTCCTTGCTTGCCATTAATGCAGCAGCAGGGATCTGCTCATCAAAAAAAACCATGTCTGGTTTGAGCAGTTGTTTGCAAGTGCCACAGACCGGGTGGTTTTTCTGTTCCTGGACAAAGGCTAGAGGATATTCATTTTGGCAGGCAAGGCAGCGAAAAGAAGCGATGGACCCGTGGAACTCGACAACGGTTTTGCTTCCGGCCTTTTGGTGCAGCATATCAATATTTTGGGTGATGATTCCATCGAGAAGCCCCATGCCCTCCAGCCTGGCCATGGCCAAGTGTCCTTTGTTCGGTTTTGTGTCGGTAAGCTCAAGTAGTTCGTCAAGCATGTGCCATACCTTGGCCGGGTCTTTTTTAAAGGCGCCAATGGTGCCGTACTCCATGGGGTCGAATCGGCTCCAGAGTCCGCCTTTGCTCCTGAAGTCAGGGATGCCGCTTTCGGTGCTGACCCCAGCCCCTGTCAGGGCAATGACAAATCGGGCATTTCTTATGGCGGCTGCCGCCTGTTCAATCTCTTTTTTCATAAAGGCAAGGTTCCTGAAGGAAGATTAGGTGAAAATGAACACACGAGTCAGCCTCGTTCACTATTATTTTTAATCGCTCCCGTGGTTTTCTCCATACACCTCCCAGCCCGGTTTACCCTCGAGGTCGCCTTTCAGGCAGGGGATTTAAAACAGAAGAGAGCACTCTTAATAGCAAGCCTTCAGCAGCGATTGAGACAGTTTTTATTTTTCGGATGCTTGGATGCAAGAGTTTTAAAAATGGTTGAGGAGATAAAAAAGTGGCAGAGCCACTTGCGTGACTCTGCCGGGTACAACAAGAGGGGGGAAATGAAAAAACACTTCTTAAGGAGCAATCTAAGCACTGGATGAAAGGTGTCAAATGATGATACGTTTTTATTTGTAAAAATCCAGAGATGTATTTAACATTCATTATACTGAAATAGTGTAACTATCCAGCTGCACTCCATCTTCGCCCATTTCGGAGTCTGCGCTTACCTGGTCTTCTCGAATAGCACAAGTATGCTTCGAAGCCCTAGGTAAGCGAGGAACGAGACTCCGAATGAACGAATATGTGCCGCGAAGCAAATGCCCTTGGGGTGAAGCACATCTGAACAGTTACAGTCAGGAGTTGAGGGTAATTTCCAGCCTACGCTTAATAATTACGAAATAGTAAATGTAGAAATTACAAGCCCTATGAAGGAGTATTGCTAGATGGACAAAGAACGCCGGAGTTTTTTATGGGGAAACCGCTCCGAGATTCGACCTCCCTGGGCTTTGGAATTGGAACAATTCCTTGAAACCTGTACCCGTTGTCATGACTGTATCACGGTCTGCCCAACAAATATTATAACCCCTGACAGCTTCAAATATCCACTCCTTGATTTTAGCAAAGGAGAGTGTACTTTCTGCCGGAAATGTCTTGCGGCCTGCAAACCCCAGGCCCTTGTCGATGCCGATAAACCCTGGAACCACATCGCAGAAATCAAGGACAGATGCCTGGCTTTGAAAGGTATCTTATGTCGCCTCTGCGGCGATGAATGTGAAGCTCGAGCCATCACTTTTCCACCCCAACTAGCCAGTTTCGGTCCTCCCGTGGTTTCTCCTGCCAACTGCACAGGTTGTGGCGCCTGTGTACGTCAATGCCCAACCAAGGCTATTTTTCTACGCTAATTCCCCTTCCTTAAGCATAGCGTTACCAAACTGCAACAACACTTCAAGCTGGTGCTACCAAGTGGTAACACCATCCTCGTCGCTATTTCCTTGTTTCCCCTTAAACCACAAAGGATTCACCTACAGTGCAAATGGCACGGTAGTTGCTGTTACAGTGACTTTGTCAGGTGATGATTCATAATGTTTAGATAAAATTTGATTTTTTTTTTTAACATCTATAAGCTAAATGGAGATGTTGGGAATAAAACGACATGTATCAGGCAGAATGTCGTATAGCGGCGTTCCATCTTTTGTTAAATAAATACATGGGGAGGTATTATGAATATTGCAGGGGTTGTGGTTCATGCCAGGTCGGAGAATTCATCTCTGGTTGAGGCTGAAATATCCGCCATGCAAGGCGCAGAAATCCATGCTGTCAAAGATGGGCGGATAGTGGTCACAGTGGAGGATGATGACTACCAGAAAACAAGTGATACTGTGTTAAATCTGCACCAGATCAAAGGGGTGTTGTCTGCCTCCCTGATTTATCAACACTGTGAAGATGATCTGTAAATGAGATAGATAATGCCCTTAGCGCTTCAGGCAACTAGTGGGTTAAAACAAGGTGTCCAAAAGTAAGGAGAAAAACATGAAGTTATCCAGGCGTGCATTTATAAAGGCCAACGCCATTGCTGTTACAGCGGCGGCGGCGGGCATGTCTCTGCCCAAGGCGGAGGCTCTTGCCAACGAGGAAGATCTGGACATTCGCTGGGACAAGGCGCCTTGCCGTTTCTGCGGCACAGGTTGTTCTGTTCTGATAGGGACCAAAGATGGACGGGTTGTAGCCACACAGGGTGACCCTGATGCCCCGGTAAACAGAGGTCTTAACTGCATTAAGGGCTATTTTCTTTCCAAGATTATGTACGGCAAGGATCGCTTGAAAACCCCGATGTTGCGCAAGAGAAACGGCAAATATGATAAAGAGGGTGAATTCACTCCGGTGAGCTGGGATGAGGCCTTTGATACCATGGCGGAAAAATTCAAAGAGGCCATCAAGAAAAAAGGGCCGGAATCGGTTGGCATGTTTGGCTCTGGCCAATGGACGGTTTTTGAGGGCTATGCGGCTTCGAAACTATTCAAGGGCGGTTTCCGCTCCAACAACCTGGACCCAAATGCCAGGCACTGCATGGCATCAGCCGTTGCCGGCTTTATCCGCACCTTCGGCTCAGATGAACCAATGGGCTGTTATGACGATCTTGAACATGCCGACGGCTTTGTTCTCTGGGGTTCTAATATGGCGGAGATGCATCCCATCCTCTGGTCACGTCTTACTGACCGCCGGCTTACTGCTTCCCATGTCAAGGTAGCCGTTCTCTCCACCTTTGAAAACCGGGGTTATGAACTGGCGGATCTAACCCTTACCTTTAAACCGCAGACCGATCTCTACATTCTAAATTATATTGCCAATTACATTATCCAAAATAATGCCGTCAATGAAGATTTTGTCGCAAAGCATACGACCTTTAAACAGGGCAATACCGATATTGGCTATGGACTGCGGCCCACTGATCCCCGGGAGCAGAAGGCAAAAAATGCCAAAAGTGCCGGGGGCAGCAAGGATATCACCTTTGCAGAGTATAAAAAATTCGTCTCCCAGTTCACCCTTGAAAAAACAGCCAAAGAAACCGGGGTACCGGAAGAAAATCTGCTGGAACTGGCCAAGATGTATGCCGATCCCAAGCGTAAAATTGTCTCTTATTGGACCATGGGATTTAATCAGCATACCCGGGGGACCTGGGCCAACAACCTGGTCTACAATATCCATCTGCTCACCGGTAAGATTTCCGAACCGGGAAACGGCCCATTCTCTTTAACCGGCCAGCCTTCCGCCTGTGGTACAGCCCGTGAAGTTGGCACATTTGCGCACCGTTTACCTGCTGATTTGGTGGTCAAAAAGGAAGCGCATCGTGATTTTACTGAAAAAATATGGAAACTGCCAAAAGGAACTATCCCTGGCAAGGTTGGCTACCATGCAGTTCTGCAAAACAGGATGCTTAAAGACGGCAAGCTTAATGCCTACTGGGTGATGTGCAATAACAATATGCAGGCTGGACCAAACTTCAATGAGGAGGCCTATCCAGGCTACCGCAACCCCGATAACTTTATTGTAGTTACTGATCCATACCCAACCGTAACGGCCATGGCTGCCGATCTTATGCTGCCTACGGCCATGTGGGTCGAAAAGGAGGGGGCCTATGGCAACGCGGAACGGCGCTCCCAGTTCTGGCGTCAACAGGTCAATGCCCCGGGTGAAGCCAAAAGTGATCTTTGGCAGCTGGTGGAATTTTCCAAACGTTTTAAGGTTGAAGAGGTATGGCCGGCAGATCTCATAGCCCAAAAGCCTGAATACAAAGGCAAGACTCTCTATGACATTCTCTATGCCAATGGCCAGGTCAATAAATTCCCCACCCAGAAGATTAGCGATGGAGCCGGCAACACCTACGATAATAACGAAATGGAGGATTTCGGCTTCTATCTGCAAAAGGGCATCTATGAGGAGTACCGTCTATTTGGCCTGCATGGACCCAAAAAAGGTCATGAATTAGGTGAATTCGACGATTACCATAAGTCTCGCGGTCTGCGCTGGCCGGTTGTTGACGGTAAAGAAACCTTGTGGCGCTACCGTGAAGGGTACGATCCCCATGTGGCCAAGGGCAGTGGTGTCCAGTTCTATGGCAACAAGGATAACAGGGCGAGGATCTATGCCCTGCCCTATGAACCGCCGGCCGAATCACCAGATAAAGAGTTCGATCTGTGGCTCTGTACTGGCCGCGTTTTGGAACATTGGCATACAGGTTCCATGACCCAAAGGGTTCCCGAACTCTATCGGGCCGTGCCCCATGCCGTGTTGTTTATGAACCCGGAAGATGCGAAGGCGAGAGGATTACGGCGTGGCATGTCGGCCAAAATATCCAGCAGGCGCGGAGAGATTACGGCAACCATTGAAACCAGAGGTCGGAACCGCATGCCTAAAGGGCAGGTCTTTTTGCCGTTTTTTGATGCCAGACGGCTGGCCAACAAGCTTATACTTGACGCCACCTGCCCTATTTCCAAGGAAACTGATTTTAAGAAGTGTGCAGCTAAGGTTGAACGGGCTTAAGGCGAGGAGAAGGCGTGAAAGCAGCAAGTGACATCCAGCAATCTGGCCTGACTAGCCGTAGAAAATTTTTGTCCGGTAGTGCAGCAGCTGCCTGCGGTGTTGCACTTTTTGGTCTAGGCGGCTGTATGGCAAAAGATGAAAGCGGCGTCATACTCAGGCCGCCGGGTGCTTCCGAAGAATTCTTAGGAGCCTGTATCCGTTGCGGTCAATGTGTTCGAGCCTGTCCTTACAACACCTTGAAACTTGTTGGTCTCTTTGGCCAGGGTGGTACTGGATCGCCCTATTTTGAACCACGGCAAGTCTCTTGTGAAATGTGTGAGGATCTACCCTGCATCAAGGCCTGCCCTACCGGCGCACTTGATCCGCAACTCACCGATGTCAACAAGGCCAAGATGGGTCTGGCGGTTCTTGTCGATCAGGAGACCTGTCTCAATTATCTCGGACTCCGTTGCGGTGTGTGCTATCGAGCCTGCCCCAGTATTGATAAGGCCATCACCCTTGATGCCCGGCACAACCAGCGCAGCGGCAAGCACACCCTGTTTCTGCCCAAGATTCATTCTGAGCACTGTACCGGCTGCGGCAAATGCGAAAAGTCCTGCGTTCTGGAGGCATCGGCCATTAAGGTATTACCACGCTCCCTGGCCAAGGGAGAATTGGGGCACCATTACCGTCTCGGCTGGGAAGAGAAAGAGAAGAAAGGATCAAGTCTCATTCCGGAAGCCCTTGATTTACCAGACCGGATGCCTGAGTTTACGCCCCCTTCTTTTGAGGAGGTGAAACCATGAAATGGCTGATTTTACGCAGGCTAAGCCAACTGGCGATTCTTGCCCTGTTTTTAAGTGGGCCGCTGCTCGGAGTCTGGATTACCCGTGGCAGTCTTGCAGGTTCCATGACCCTTGACTTTTTGCCCATGGCTGACCCATTTACCTTGCTGCAAACCGCGCTGGCCGGGCATTTCCCGGCAGGTACTGCCATAATCGGCGCCCTGCTGGTTACGCTTTTTTACTTGCTGGTCGGAGGACGTGTTTTCTGCTCCTGGGTCTGCCCTGTTAATATCATTACAGATGTCGCATCCTGGATTCGAAAAAAGCTGGATATCAAGCATACTAGTACCGTTGGCCCGGGGCTGCGTTACTGGCTTCTGGCTATAGCATGCACTCTGGCTATCTTTAGTGGAATAACGGCATGGGAAACCATCAACCCTGCCAATGTTATGGCACGATCGTTGATCTTTGCCATGCAAGATGCCATCTGGATGGGGTTAGGCCTGTTTATTTTTGCCCTGCTGATTAAGGGAGGCTGGTGCCGAATCTGTCCCACAGGTGCCTTTTACTCATTATTAGGCTTTGTTAGTCTAACCAAAGTCAAAGCGTCCAAGAGAGAAAATTGTGATAACTGCAATGCCTGTTATCAGGTATGCCCCGAGCCCCAGGTTCTCATTGATCCTTTAAAAACAACAGGCTCGTCTCCCGTTATCCGTTCCGGACAATGTACAAACTGCGGACGTTGTATTGATGTCTGTAGTCAGGATGTTTTCAGGTTTGCTAGAAGATTTTAGGCCCTCACAGTAAAATTACTTCCATTTTACAATGGGAAGGACTGATAATAAGGAGTTAAAAAATGAAGAAAGCGCTTCTCATCCTTGCAGGATTAACTTGTGTTGCATTTCCAATAAATGCTGATGAAGTAAAATCATTACGGGGTACACGCGCCCTTGATGCCGGATCCGAACCTCCAGAAATCAACCGGATTATTGCCGATGATCGGCCTATTCCCCGTGATTTCGTGCAACAGCCTCCCCTTATCCCCCATGAGACAGAAGGATACCGAGTAGACAAAAATTACAATAAATGTCTCAGTTGCCATAGCTGGGTTAATTACAAACAGGCCAAGGCGACCAAGGTACCACCAACCCATTTTAAAGATCGGGATGGCAATGAACGGGCCAATCTCTCCCCTGGGCGTTATTTTTGCGCCCAGTGCCATGTTCACCAGGTGGATACAAAACCTCTGGTTGAAAATGAATTTGAACCGGTCAAGGCCTTGCGTTAATCGAATTTCTTTTATTTAAGGAGCAATACATAATGGAAAACTTAGAAAAGAAATCCGCTTGTAAATGGCCTATTTTCTTCTTTGGAGCCGTGGTCGGAGTTCTTCTTGTCGCAGTCTTTCTCGGAGAACTAAATTACACCGCCACGGAAAAATTCTGTATTTCCTGCCACGAGATGGAAAGCAATGTTTATATGGAATACAAGGATACTGCTCACTATATGAACAAGTCTGGAGTTCGGGCCACCTGTACAGACTGTCATCTTTCCCACAATTTTTTCGAAAAAATTGCACGTAAGACAAAAGCCGTCAATGAGGTTATCCATCATTTCAAGGGAACTATTGACAGCCGAGAGAAATTTCTCGCTAATCGCCTGGAAATGGCGCAAGGGGTCTGGGCAGAGATGAAGGCCAACGACTCAAGGGAGTGCCGGTCCTGCCATACTTCGGAAAATATGGACTACAGCAAGCAGTCTAGCCGGGCCATGACCCAGCATCTTAAAGGTGATGACGAGGGTAAAACCTGTATTGAATGCCATAAAGGGCTGGCCCACAGGCTTCCGGATATGCAGAGCATTGATCCCTCAGCGGTCATAGGAAGATGATGAAAAAAGGTAACTATTCAGCTGCACTCCATCTTCGCACATTTAGCTCTTCTCGAATAGCACAAGTATGCTTCGAAACCCAGGTAAGCGAGTATGAGAGACTCCGAAATGAACAAATATGAAGCACATCTGAATAGTTATAGCCCGTAGTTAAGGGTAATTCCCAGCCTACGCTGAATAATTACGAAAAAAGTTGTAAATATTCGATTTGACCTCAAAAGTAACAACAACCACGGAAACCGTAAATGTTCGGAGTCTCGTTCCTCGCTTACCTGTCAACGGTTTTCAGGGAGGTGAGCAGGTTGCTGAGTCTATACGTCTGTATGTGAAGCAGCCTGATCGCCTTCCTGGGAGCCGTTGCCGAATATTTACAAAAAGTTTGTTAAGGACGAAGGTCTGAACGAAGCAGATAAGTTAAATACTTAAACCATAACTCCGAGCCAAAGAATCTAAGTCGTCAGATAGGATTCCAGGCCGATAGGGTCTGGCTGGAAACGGCCACGCCTCCCGTGTTTGGAAAGGAGTCCATAAGATGTTGTTTCCGCTTGGCAGTGGTATAACCACAAAAGTTCTACCTCCAACAAAAGTTCCCGTAAAACTACTCCTTGATAATCATGGCAGGGTAATAGATTATCTCCGCTTATCAATTACCGACCGTTGCAATCTCCGCTGCCGTTACTGCCGCCCCGAAAAAGGTGTTCCTTTTATTCCTCAGAATGAGATTCTCTCTTTTGAGGAACTAGAACGCCTTGTTACTATTTTTTGTCAACTGGGTATTAAAAAGGTTCGTGTAACTGGAGGAGAGCCCTTTTCCCGAAGGGGATGCCTTCCCTTTCTGCAGCGACTCAAAAAGATTGAAGGGCTTCAAGACCTCCATATTACCACAAACGGTGTCAAGACGGCTAAGTATCTTGATGCTCTGGCGGAACTTGGGCTTGCAGGTATTAATTTAAGTCTTGATACGCTTGACCCAAAAAGATTTTGGAGAATCACTAGGCGCGATTATTTAGAATCTGTCGTTGATTCTCTACATGGCACTCTCGAGCATGGCATTCCCCTAAAAATTAACAGCGTTGTTCTTGATGATACCAGTGATGATGAGATCGTACAGCTTGTTGAACTTGCCAGGAAGTATAGCGTTACCCTGCGCTTTATCGAAAAAATGCCATTTTCAGGGATTTCCCGCTCAAAAAAACATCTCTGTAGCAGCTTATCGATTCGACTGAAAAATATACTTCCAACTCTTGAGGAGTTGTCTCCGAATTTCCCCACCACGGCACGCACATTTTCTGTCAAAGGCTTTAATGGAAAGCTTGGCATCATAGAAGGATATTCCAGACTTTTTTGTAACACCTGCAACAAGGTCCGCATTACAGCAACTGGCCTTTTAAAGACCTGCCTCTACGATAACGGTGTGCTGGATCTAAAAAAAATGCTTCGGGAAGGAACGGACGATCAGGAAATAAGCAGAGCAATCAAAAACTGTATTCAGACTCGTTTCATAAACGGTCACGAAACAGAACGATTTACCTCTAAACAAGATGTGGAGCCGTCCATGGCCAGCATCGGAGGATGAAAAATATAAGAGTTTACCAGTGCCTTAGATTTGTTCGTTTGGGACTTTGAGCAATAGCCCCCCTATGTGAGAAGTCCCAAACGAGCAAAGATGAGGTGCTGGTGAACTCTTACGAAAAATAAAGGTGCCAGATGGTCTGTTGTTAGGGCCCAAACACCATATCGGAGTGTTGCAATGATTTCAATTACTGACGCCCTAAGTATTACCAAAAAAAATATTCCCCCCCCTAAAATGCAGGAATATCTTATCGAGCACTCTGTGGAGAAATATCTCTCTAAAGATATTCTTGCTCCAGAACCTTCGCCGCGCTATACAAATTCAGCCATGGACGGTTACGCCGTGCGTTGGGAAGATGTATCTGATGCCAGCAAGGAAAATCCAGCTGTCCTCAGTGTTATCGGCGAGAGTAGAGCTGGGATCCCCTTTAAAGGACGGGTCGAAAAAAAAGAGGCGGTTCGGATAAGCACGGGGGCAATGCTTGCTGATGGGTGTGACACCGTTGTCAGGGTTGAAGATACGCTGGAGTCAGATGATACTCTTCAAGTTATGGCAGTGAAAAAAAAGGGCCAGGATATTCGTTACAAAGGGGAAGAGTTTAATGTTGGCGACCTGCTTTTGCATAAGAGGACAAAAATATCCGCTCCCCAGGCAGCACTTTTGGCATCAGTTGGTATCGCAAGTGTAAAAGCTTATAAGCCATGTGACGTGGCAATTCTGGTAACCGGGTCAGAACTTGTCTCTGCTGGTGAGTCAATTGCCGATCATCAGATCAGGGACTCAAACATGATCATGTTGAAGACTGCCATTCAGGAAGCTGGCGGGAACGTGGTCAGCTGCCTGCGGATCTCCGACAATAAGCAGGCCACAATAGATGCTATAGGGCAGGCAAGGGCCGATATCATTCTTTGTACAGGCGGTGTGTCTGTTGGCAGGCATGACCATGTTAAAGATGCTGCAGAGGCCAATGATTTCAAGCCGCTTTTTTGGCGAATTCGTCAAAAGCCTGGGAAACCTCTGTACTTTGCCAAGAAAGAGAAATCACTTCTCTTTGGCCTGCCCGGCAACCCTGTATCCGCCTTTATGTGTTTTACCCATTATGTCAGGCCGGTCATTACGACCTTAAATGGTTTGCCGTTCGGATGGCCCACCGTCTCAGGAGAGTCTACAGATGACATTATAAATAATGGCAAAAGGACAAACATGATACGTGTGCAACTAACCTGGCGGCCGAATGGAGGTTATTGTATCAGCAATACAGAGAAACAAGGATCGCATATGCTGACATCTCTTTCAGGCGCAGACGGTTATATCATTTTGGAGCCAGAACAAATTTTGAAATCAGGTGAGCGTATTGATGTGTACAGATACGATTTTCGTAGAGAACCAGTTTAGGGACGCTCTTATAAGATTAGAGGAGGATGCTAATGGCACATGTGGAAGCAGTTTGTATTAGTAAAAAGAAAGGTGTTGTGAAGAGGGAGCAGGCAGAAGCCATTCTCAAAGAAGATTGGGGGATTGAAAACGATGCGCATGCGGGAGACTGGCATAGACAAATTTCTCTTTTGGCCGGCGAAAGTAT
This sequence comes from Desulfurivibrionaceae bacterium, assembly GCA_030145275.1. Lineage (GTDB taxonomy): Bacteria > Desulfobacterota > Desulfobulbia > Desulfobulbales > VMSU01 > JAQYVV01. The sequence continues at coordinate 18,892 of JAQYVV010000019.1, forward strand.
TGATTCCGTCAGAGAACAGATTCCTACCCTCAAGAATGGCGCCTTCGCTGAAAATATTGTGACGCGAGGAATTGATCTCACAATCCTAGATGTGGGAGATCGTCTTCAGCTTGGGGGAACGGCAGTTCTGGAAATCACCCAGATCGGAAAAGAGTGTCATAACGGCGCATGTGTTATAAAAAAACTTACCGGAGATTGCATCATGCCCCGAGAAGGTCTTTTTGGTAAAGTGATAAATGGAGGGAGCGTCAGAACCAATGACTTAATTAGTGCCTTAGCGCTGAATTCCTGTCATAAAAAACACGAAATACTAAAAATCATTTTGAAATAAACATGTTACATTCTACTGTTAAGGCACTTATTTCCGGTTTATCCGGATTAGTTCATGTTGCATGAAAAACAGGGATAGTTGTTGATGGTCATTTTTTATCCAACAATTTTCTTACAGTTTTTGCCAAGACTTTTCTACTTACCGGTTTCATAAGGTACTCTTTAATGCCTAAAGCGATGGCCTTATCTTTGTCAATTAACTCACTGAATCCTGTACAAAGTATAATTGGCATGTCCGGTCTGATTTTAAGGATTTTTTGTGATAGCTCTGCCCCTGTCATGTTTGGCATTGTCATATCTGTAATAACAAGGTCTATATCGTGAGGAGCTTTAGCAAATGTCTCAGCGGCCTCAGTCCCACTCATCAACATTGTCAGCTTATAACCTAATTTTTCAAGTAGTTGTTTTGTCATACAGCCGATTGCTTCGTCGTCATCAACTAACAATATTCTCTCCGTACCGCCTCTAACTTCTTCAGGTGACAGAGGCCCATCCGTTGTCTGCTGCTTTTCAATGGCAGGGAGGTAGACATGAAAAGTTGTTCCCTGACCAATTTCACTATAAACCGTTATATGGCCTCCATGGCTAGTGACGATTCCGTGGACGACAGAGAGTCCAAGTCCAGTCCCTTCATCTTTTGCTTTAGTGGTGAAGTATGGCTCAAATATTCTTTCCAGTTTGTCTTTGGCTATTCCGGAGCCGGTATCACTTACTTCAAGTCTTAAGTGTTTTCCTGCTTTAAGGTTAAAATTGGTGATATTACAGTCATCAGGGCTGATATCTATCTCAGTAAGCGAAACGGCTAGAACCCCGCCTTTTTCACGCATGGCATAGTAGGAATTAGTACATAGATTCATCAGGATCTGGTGCATTTGGGTTGGATTGGCCAAGATGGCAGCGCAATTTTGATCAATCGATTCCTTAATCTCGATGGTTGTGGGGATGGAAGAGCGCAATAGTTTCAGGACTTCCTTGGCCAAGGTCTGAAGAAGTACAGGTTTTTTTTCTTTTTCGGCTTGACGACTAAAAGTAAGAATCTGTTTGACTAACTCAGTAGCACGACTAGCGGCATTGCGAACCTCCTGCAAGTTTTGCCAGTTATTTGAGTCTGCTGCTAAATCTAACTGGGTCATTTCCGTATAACCAATTATTGGTGTCAAAATATTATTAAAGTCATGGGCAATACCTCCTGCCAAAGTGCCGATCGCCTCCATTTTTTGAGACTGCCGTAGTCTTTCCTGAGTTTTGAGAAGTTGTTTTTCTGCTAAAATACGTTTGCTGATATCATGAGCTATGCCTTCAACTTCAGTTACCTGTCCATGTTTGTCAAAAACGGGTTCTTCTGTAACCTCCAAGCGGTGAACGTGGCCGTTTTTATGATAAATCTCAAGTTCATAAGGAGGTTGCTTTATCCCTTTAATGCCCCGTTCGGTGTAATGCGCCACTTCTTTGTTAATAACATTGTCTGTGAGATACTCTGTATAATGAGCCAGGAATTCTTCTTGAGTATAGCCAAGGACATTTTCAATCGAAGGACTGAGGTAGCTGAAGACTCCATTGGTGTCATGGATGTAAAAAAAATAATCATCTCGCAGGGCCTCTACCAGACGGCGATACTGCTTCTCACTCTTTGCCAGTCTCTTTTTCTCTTCCTCAAGCTGCCGAACTTTCTTGTCGAGTTTTTTAGCCAGAACTTCTGCATAATCTTTCTGCAATTCCTGTTCATTTTTCAGGGGTTGTTGCGGTGCGGATAGTTTTTCTGTTTTATGAATTTCCAGTACATTTTTTATCTCCACAAGTAAGGCGTCCATCTCCATTGGTTTGACAATAAATCTGGAGGCCCCCATATCCATGGCTAATTTTTCATCATTTGGATCAGTGTAGGTAGCTGTATAAAATATAAAAGGGATGGCACGAAGCTGTTCGTTCTTCTTAACAGCCCGGCAGAGTGCGTAACCATCCATTTCAGGCATAAGAATATCAGAAATAATCAAGTCCAGTGGGATACGGGAAGCAATTTCCAGTGCAATCTTGCCATTCTCAGCACTTTCCACCTCATAACCCTGCACCTCAAGCCAATCGACCAGCAGTACCCTTGAATCTTCGGTATCCTCTACCACCAGAATCTTCATATCTTTCCCCTGAGCACTTCTTTTAGTTGTGCCATTACGCTTCCTGGATCAATTGGCTTCTCCACATAGGCATCACAGCCTGCTGCCAACAGTCTCTCCCGGTCCCCTGCCATGGCATAAGAGGTCATTGCCACCACGGGAATAGTTCGAGTTTTCTCTTTACTGCGGATTATAGCCAAGACTTCATTGCCGATAATATCGGGCAGTTGAATATCTAAGATAATAAAGCCGGGAAGATGTTCTTCTGCCATTTCAACGCCTTGCATGCCGGTCTCTGCCTGTAGCACAGTGTAGCCATTAGCCTCAAGGATATCGCTGATCAGCAGCATGTTATCCACATTATCTTCAATAACAAGTACGGTGCTCATAATCTACACTTCCTCCGCTGATACTGTTATTTTTGCTGGGTTGATTCTCTTCGGCACCCTGATCCAGAAGGTGCTTCCTTCGCCTAGAGTACTCTCAACCCCTACTTCACCCTGTAGTAAATCTGTAGCAATCTTTTTGGTGAGATAGAGACCAAGTCCAGTGCCACCCGCGTTAACTTTTAGATGTGAATCCATTCGCTCAAATGCTTCAAACAAACGAATTTGATCAGTCTCACTTATGCCGATTCCGGTGTCGCGAACCGTCAGCAATACTTCATCTTCTTGCTCCTCTGCCGTTAGCATGATTCCACCCTTCTCGGAATATTTCATCGCATTGCTCAGCATATTCAGTAGACATTGGTAGAGGCGGCGCCTATCAGTATGCATGGCCACATCTTGTGGAATATCAACTTTGAGATAAAGTCCTTTTTTCTCAATCTGCTGCCCCAACCCTTCAACAGCCTCGGAGACGATCTCCTCCAATACGAAATCATCCTGCATAACATCAACCCGACCAGCTTCGATCTTAGAAATATCTATGATGTCGGTAATTAGGCCCAGCAGGTGCTTCCCGGAACGATTAACGCGGGTGGTGTAATCCTGATATTTTTCGTTGAGCTCGCCAAAGGACCCCTGCAGCATCATACCGGAAAAACCGATTATAGAGTTGAGTGGTGTCCGCAGTTCATGGGAGATGGAGGCAATAAACATCGACTTCATTTTATCCATCTCTTTGAGCTTGACATTTGCTTGAAGCAGTTGGTCGTTGGCAATTTGATACGCCTGGTTTGCCTTGTCCGTTTCGGCCTTAGCATTTAGCAACATCCGATCTTTACGATAAACAAAAAACAACCATAGCAAAATAAAAAAGATGATAATGGCTGCCCCTACGGCCACTCTCTTGACCAGTTTATAGTCAACCCCTACCTCATAGTGCAAGGTCAGCCACTTTTGTCTAATCTCGTTACGCTGCTCCTCATCAATCATCGACAAGGCCTTTTCAAGAATTGGGGTCAGCTCTGGCCAATCTTTGCGTACACCAATTGACAAATCGAAATTATAGGGGGTTGGTGCCGCCACTTTGATATTTGTGTAACCACTCTTTTTAATGAGATAGCTAGCGACTGTTAAGTTGCCGACATAGGCATCAACCTCCCCCAGAGAGAGGGCCTGTAGAATATCATGTGTTGTTTTATAGGTCGTTAACTTGATCCTGGGGTGATCTCTCTGCAAATATTCAGAGGAGACATAACCCTCCTCCACGGCTACCAGCTTGCCGTAGAGATCTCGGAGTTCGGTGATAAGAGGTGCATTATCACGGCTAAAGATAACAAAAGGAAAACTGAGATAGGGTGAGGTAAAGTTGAGATATTTGCTGCGTTCAGGTGATGCAACAACTGCGGGAAGCAGATCTATCTCTCCACGCTTAGCTCTTTCTAACACCTCGGTCCACAACAACCGCTCAATAGGTGCTACCTGAAGAGCGAGCATATCGGTGATAAGTTCAATATGTTCTGAGGCCACGCCCTGGTAATGCCCCTGCTCATCAATCCATTCCACCGGAGGCCATTCGTGATCGACGCCAAGACGCACGGTTGAATGGTTGTCGAGCCAGGTACGCTCCTCCTTGCTAAGCTTCAAGGTGAGATCTTGAGCAACTTTTTTGAGTTCACCCACCCAGCGTTTATGTATCTGGTGTGCCTCATCTGGAGAGATATCAGCAATAGCACGGTCGATAATCCGTGCCAAAATAGGCCAGTCCTTGCGCACCCCAATATTGAGCTTGACTGGCGGTTTTTTCATCCTTCCCTGCACTGCCAGATTAAAGAGCAGCTCCTGTTCGATAAGATACATCGCCACCACACGGTTGCCGGCATAGGCATCAGCTTCACCCCGTGAAACAGCCTCTAGTGCATCGACAGTTGAGGGGTACTCTTTCACCCTCACCTGGGGGAATTGGTTCTTAAAGAGCTTGACGTTGTAGTAGCCTTTCTCCAGTGCGACAATACGACCATTCAGGTCTTCAGCAGAGTCGTAGTACGGGCCATCCTTAGAAGCAACGAAAACATGAGGGATAGTTATATATGGTTTGGAGAACTCAAAAAATGCTTCACGCTCCGGCTTGGGGGTGATATCCATAATTCCATCGAGTTGCTTATTTTTTACCTTGTCATAGTTCTGCTTGAATGGAGCTGGTTCTGGAACCAGAAGGCCACCTAGACGTTTGTTTATAGCCTCTAGATAATCGATACCGATTCCTTGGACGATGCCCCCCTTGTCGACATAACTCATGGGGGGCCAAGCGTTCATAACACCAATGTGTATTTCGGTCTGCTCAGAGAGCCAGGTGCGCTCTTCCAGGGAGAGGGTGTTTGCAAATGCACGTCGCTCCGAGGCCTCAAGCCGTGGGAAAGTGTTGATGATCTGTAGATGTTCCTGTGGGGAGATATCGTTAAGAAGCTTCTGTAGAATACTGCGCAGTATGGGCCAATCCTTACGCACACCAATGGCGTTAATAGACGAGGTTTCCGAGATCTTACCTTGTGCCTGGAGGTTGGTAATGAGCTCATTTTCAATGATGTAGTTTGCCCCTGCCCGGTTACCAACATAGGCATCGACCTCACCCTTGGAGAGTGCATCAAGCACATCACTGGTGGTGGTGTACTCCCTGACCTTTATCTGTGGGTATTTATCATGCAGAACCGTAACGATAAAAAATCCCTTTTCCACCCCGACGGTCTTACCTGCAAGATTGGCTAAAGAGCTCATTTGTGGGGCATTCTGGTGTGTAAAAATGAGGTGGGGAACTTCAATGTAAGGCTCTGTGAAATGAAAAAACTCCTCGCGAGATGGCAACGGGGTAATGTCCATCAGCGCATCAAGCTGCTTGTCCTTTACTGCTTTGTAGATTTCACCCCAGGGTCCTGGGACAATCTCCAAGCGATTGTCTAAACGCTTATTAAATGCCCGGATGAATTCAACACCAATCCCCTGAGGTCTCCCACTAGTATCGACATAATCCATTGGTGGCCAGGCGTTCATGATGCCAATGCGGATAGTGGGATGTTTCTCCAGCCAGGCGTGTTCGCTTGCGGTTAACTGAATAGCCGCTGGGCCTTCCTCGGCACTGACACCCACTACGGGAAACACGAGCCCCATCGAGAGCATCAAAATGAGAAGCAGCGAAGATAACTGTTGTTTTCCTCTCTCGGTAATGATCAGATATTTTAGAAGTTCACCCATATCTACAGGCTCCAGAGAGGGTTTTGAAGATAAATATTAGCCAGAATCGGTGATATTATCCCACCTTGCGGTGTTCCATTAGCACTTCTCTTGACTGCTCAATTCATTTTTGACTGACATTATCATAGCATCTTTTGATGTTGGTAGAATAGGACAAATGCGTCCAGATTGGATTTAGTTCAGAGAAAAAAACAAGGGGTCAGGAAATCTAAACCTTCTTCATTTGAAGTTCTAAGTCTAGTTAAGATAATATGTTTTCAAGACAGCTTCGCATATCTGATAACTGGAATGGTTTGCTTAAAAAACCATCCGGTTGGCTCCCTTGGTCTTTATTAAAGGAAAGTTCATCTTCAGAGTAGCCGCTGCTCAATAAAATTGGCAGGGATGAATCAATTTTTCTTATTGCTTGCATGGCTTCAATTCCATCCATTTTAGGCATGGAAACATCCAGGACGACCGCACAGAAATCAATACCTTGATGGTTAATTTTGTCAACAGCCTCTTGGCCATCAGAGACGGGATGCACGGTGAAGCCTAACAGTTCGAGCATTTTTCTGCCAACGTCCAGGAGCATCGCTTCATCGTCAGCAAGCAGGATGTTCCCTGACCATTGTACAGTCTCAGACTTTACAACATCCTCTGAAGTAAATATTTTCTTTTGAAGCGATTGGATAGACGGCAACAGTACTCTAACAGTTGTTCCTTTATTCATTGTACTTTCAATCGTTATCGCACCATGATGTGTCCGCAGAATTCCAACGGTCAGCGCCAGACCGAGTCCCCGGCCAACAAACTTGGTTGTGTAAAAGGGTTCAAAAATTTGAACCAATTTGTCCGGGCTGATACCACAACCACTATCTTTTATCTGGCAAAATGCATACATACCATCTTGGAGATGGTCCCCCTGAAACGGTATAGGCAAAGAATCAGCGGCAAAGAATTCACTGCCAAATGAAATTTCGATCATTCCCGGACCACTTTCCAAGGATTCAATAGCGTTGCTGAGTACGTTTTCAATTACCTCTCTTATCTGCGGCTTATCCATAGAGCAATGGAGAGGCTGCACCGGCGGGGTAAATTTAAAAGAAATTTCCGGGTAGAAGAGATTTTTTAATGCTGAGACACTTTCTCTAACCAGGTCGGTAAGGGGTAATTTCTGGAGCTTTATTGGTTGCTGCCCAACATAGCTCAACATCATGGTTCCCACCTGGGATGCCCCTTTGGCTGCTTGTTGGGCATCTAATACCATCTTGCGTTCATCGGAGTTTTTAGACAAGGTAAGGGCCATAATCTCCAGGTTGCCCAGCACTGCCATCATGGCATTATTAAAACGATGGGCAATTGCTCCTGCCATTGTTTTCAAACTTTCAAAACGCTTAAATTGTTCCTCTTGGCGGTTTCTTTTAAGACTTTCTTTTGTTGCTATTACCTCTTTTTCCATCAGTACCGCCATTGTAATATCCACAAGGTAGCCCTTAAAATGGGTTATTTCTCCTTGATTATTGCGCACCAGCGTAGTGTTGTCAATAACCCAGAGTAAGTCTCCGGCACGGGTTTTCAGGCGATATGGCTCATGGGTAAAGCTGCTGATTTCTGGGGCAGAGTTGCTTGCCACCTCATCCGCCACCCGTTGCAGGTCATCCGGGTGGATAAGTGTCGCGTACTGCACAGAACCATTAATAAATTCCTCTGCTGAATATCCCAAAATATCAATGACATTTGCAGAAACCTGCTCCACCTGCCAATTCTCATTGTTCTGCCAGGTGAAGGTTATAACAGGACCATTCATGAACATGTCTCGCTCTTGTTGCAGAACCTTCTGGGTTTTTAAGAGCTGCTGTCTCTGTTTTTCAAGTTTCTTTGTGTGAGTCTCAAGAGTCTTGCGTTGGTTATATTGCACGTAGAAGGTGAGGAGACTCATGGAGAGCAGCAACAAACTTAATAAAAAGATAAGCCTGAAATGCTGCCTTTCATTCATGAAAAAATCAGACTGGCTTCTGACCGTACAAAAGGCGACCATCTCGAGAGTGACAGGATTTAAAACAGGGATAGTGGTAAAGACCATATCTATGGAAGGGTCATAAAGTGACGTTGCCTGAGCGCTATGGGCATTAGCATAAATTCCATCGGTTATATTTTCTTGTGGCTTGAGTTCTTTCATCTCTTTGCGAGAGACTTGTTTGAGCGCTGCTAAGACGTTTTTGTTATAAAAATAGCCTTTATGATGAGATTTTTTGTAGATCTCTTTCCTTTCGTTTGGAAAAGAATTTTTTGTTGCGTACTTTTCCGCGACGAAAAAATTACTCAGCACGTGGTACTGTTTCATTATTGCAGAAGTGAGAACTTCTGGACCAAATGAGATTTCCATGCTGCCTAAATAAGTCTGGTCTGCGGCAGTAATTGGGAAAACAAATCGATAACTTCCGCTTGTTCTTCCATTTTCAAAGCCGTTAATGGTCACATGTTCACTGTTCACATACTCAACTGTATGTCGTATGCCTGTCAAATCGTCTCCAAATTTATCAGGTAGATGGAGACGCAGGAACACCTTATTATTTGGGAGATGAAACTGGAGCTGTCTTACCAGGCCACCCTGTTGCAGTTTTTCATAACGTTGTTTGGTTTGATCGAGCAGCTCTTGCCGCAATCTGTTTTTCTGCTCTTTGTCGGCAGTGAGGAGCTTTAGGTACACATCCTGGATCTTAAACCTTGGTAGCATCCCTGAATAAATATTTTCGGCTAACTGCTTGTATTGATCATAAATAGTGTTATAGGCGCGTTGATATCGTTCTGTAACTAGTTGGAGGTGGTGCTGTTGATTTTTGTTTTTTCTGCTATCTAACGTATAAAACAAGGCAACTGCCAGGACGGCAAAGGTCAGTAGCAGGATGATTTTTATGTTTGTACGCCCTACTTTTTCTTTATGCATAAAAGGTTGCTCGCTGGTCTTTAGTGCCTTATACCTGGAATCCTGTCACAAAAAACAGATAAGCGAAGACTTCGGATAAGCGAAGACTTCGAGAATTCCAAAAAAGAACAATGCTCCCAATATGTTGCAGACCACTGTTAAGGCACTTATTTCCGGTTTATCCGGATTAGATTTGGAGTAATGGGAAATCTCCATTACTCATCGACTCATCCTCACAGGCTAGCGTAGGCTATTTTCAGAACAGAGAAAGAATATTCTCCAGTCAAGCTACGCCATGTAAATTTGCCAGAGAATTTATTGAAATTCTCTCATGAACTTTCTGTCGATATAATCTTTAATAATGAAGGCGAGCTTGCCGCCAAAAGTGAGCCATCCCTTGTGCAGGAGCCCTTCACCTTCGCCAAGATTAAAAATAAGCAGATAGTCGCCACCCGGATCAAAAGCCTGTAGGGGTTGTCCTTGAAGCGATGCCATCAGGTTGTTGAATAGGACAGGGTTTTCTCTGACCGCATAGACCCCGACCTTGTTTAGAGGCTGCTCCTGATAATATATGCAGTCTCCGCCTCCGAAAATCTCTGGATGCTTTGTGGATTGCAGGTATTTATTGACCAGCAGACCACCGTCAGGTCCTGTTGGCAGGCCTGATTTCTGAAAAATATCAGATGGTTTTACGCCAAGGGCAAGGAAAATAATATCAGAGGAGTACTCTTTGCCTGAATCAAGTGAAATCTGGCCTGTTTTTACACTTTTGACCCTTGAACCCTCAAGTATATGAACATCCCTTTTGGCAAGAGAGTTCATAACCTTGTTTCTGATTTTTCCAGGGAACCTGGCCATGAAATTTCGGCCGGAAAAAATTCTGATTTCAGGCCGTATTGTTCCCCGTTTTTGGGTAAGCTGTAAAATGTTTCCGGCAATTTCGGCCGAAGAGGGACCGCCCCCAACAATGCTGATTACCCCTTTTTTTGCGGCGCTAATCTCAAGAATCCTCGCCTGTGCCTTCATTAAGGTCTCGATGGGTTTGACTGAAAATATATCTCCGTTATCTTCACTGACGCATGTTTTGGGCACATAAGAACCGGCATTACAGGAGAGAACGTCGTATGGAACAGAGCCTCCCGATTCCAGAAAGACAGTCTTTGCGACTGGATCAAGATGGGTTACTTTATCAAGAATAAAGGTGCCGCCATTTTTCTCCACCTCTTTTTGGGTGGCAAAGCGAATATCATCGGAGGTATAGCTGGTTCCCAGCATACCGGGACCCATGCCTGAATAGTAATGGTGTGCAGATGGCCCAATAACCGTAACCTTATGCCCTTTATTGGTAAAAAGGCCCAAGTCCCTCAGGGTGACCATGTGTGCATGACCACCGCCAACTAAAACCAGATTTTTTCCCATGTTGACCTCTCTGCCTCTTTGGTTTGAGACAATTGTTGAGTACGATTTTTCGTCTGTTCAGGGTGGGCTGTAAACTGCCCTTAACTCCGTAATGTAACTTTCCAGGAGTGCCCCATATTTGTTCATTTGGGCCTTCGAAGTATACTAGTGCTATTCGAGAAGGCCAAAATGGGCAAATATGGGGCACTCCTGGAAAGTTACGATTCTTCAAATAGTTTAGCAAGCATATTGAGGTGGGCCTGTTCTTCGTTTGCGATTTTTAGAAGGAACTCCTTGCTTTCGGAAGAACTGTGCTCTGCGGCCCTCTGGTAGAGATCAAGGGCCTGGGCCTCAATGGAAATGGCCACCGCAGCTATCTCTCTTGTGGATTGGGGGGATGGGCCAAAAAGGGCGATGTACTGTTCTGTCGTCAGTCCGCCTTCAGATGCCTTAACGACTATATCTTTTTCAAATTCGGCGCGCTCAATTTGCGAGCCTGAGATCTGCTGGTAGAGGGCAAAAATACTTTTTTGATGCTTTATTTCTACATCAGCAAGAAAGATGAATGATTTTTTGATCTTTGCGTCGCCAATTTTTTCTGCCATTCCGAGATAAAATTCACGTAAACCCTGCTCCAGGGAGTATGCCACAGCCAGGGTTTTTTCTGGCGTCTCATTACCGCTGAACATCTCAAGGCCGGCGTATTCATCACCAAAGGCGGTCTCTTTTTCCCAGGCTTTTATGCCGCCGGAAAGATTGTATACTTTGTTAAACCCTTTGCCTGCAAGCATTTGGGCAGCAACCCGGCTGCGCCCGCCAACCGCTCAGTAAACGAGGATTGTTTTGCTTGGGTCAAGTTCCAGTAATTTCTCCGCCAAATTAGGGAGGGGAATCAGTTTGCTCCCGGGAAGATGCTCTTTTTTGTACTCTTTGGGTTGTCGAACATCAAGGATGATCAACTCATCTTTCGGCAGTGAGCTGACAAGTTCATGTCCCTTTTGGGCATCTATTGATTTAACGGGGGTGAAAAATTGTTTCCACTGCATTAAGGCGGTCCTTTGCTCTTTGGCAAGGGCCAGACCTCAAAATCTTGTGAGGCTTGGGTGGCTTGCGTTTAAAGATTTTTCATCTCAGGTATTGCAGAATATAATTCTTCGTTAAACCCGACCAGGAACTTGTTGCCAATTTTCAGGGTTGGTGCCCTCAAAGTGCCGCTTCGCCCCAAAGCAGAGGTGAGAACGGTCTCTTTGTCTGTTTCGCCGGGATTCAAATGCAGGATTTTTTTACCTTTGGCAATCAGAACCTCTGAGGCCGTCTGAAAGAGTTCCCAGGCCTGCGCACCCTCAATTTTTTCTTTTCTGGCATCTGTAGTTTTAGAAACCGCTATCTTTTTGGTGACAAACACAGCCTGTGCCTTAGTACAAGACACTCAACCTTTTCTGAGATAAGCCCAGTCAATCTTCATATTTTTACTCCTTCATCTTGTTGTATTATAACAATTTTCTTGACTTCAATTTATTTTTGTTCGAGGATAAAACCTATCAACAGAGTATCAATATGATCTTGTGGGGTCAAATCAAAATTTGAGCCTGGGAAGATCTCTGAAGATTTAGTGCCTTATACCTGGAATCCTGTTACAAAAAGCAGATAAGCGTAAGACTTCGAGAATTCCAAAAAGCATAATGCTCCCAATATGTTGCAGACTACTGTTGAGGCACTTATTTCCGGTTTATCCGGATTAGGCATGGAAGAGAGAATGAGACAGAAATTTAGAGCTATATTTCTTTTTTATAAAGATGGATTTTTATCTATGACAGTTGGCAAGACCCTGTGGAAGATCATTGGGCTTAAGCTCTTTGTCTTTTTTGCGGTGTTTAAATTATTCTTTTTTCAGGATTATCTGGGGACCAAGTTCAGTACTGATGAAGAACGGGCAAATTACGTGATTGAGCAGTTAACGCAAATGAAATAGGAGGGAGTATGTTCGATTTTGATCCAACCATGGTTAGCTGGGCCCGGGCTCAGTTTGCTTTGACGGCAATGTATCATTGGATTTTTGTGCCTCTCACTTTAGGGCTCGCTTGTCTATTGGCCTTTTTTGAGACGATTTATGTTCGCACCGGCAATGAAGAGTGGAAGAGGCTGACTCGCTTTTGGATGACCCTTTTTGCGATTAACTTTGCCATCGGGGTTGCCACCGGGATTATTCTCGAATTTGAATTTGGCACAAACTGGTCCAATTACTCCTGGATGGTTGGTGATATCTTTGGAGTTCCTCTGGCCATTGAAGGGATTCTCGCCTTTTTTCTTGAGGCCACCTTTTTTGCGGTCATGTTTTTTGGCTGGGACCGAGTCAGCAAGGGTCAGCATCTTTTTGCCACCTGGATGGTTGCCATTGGTTCCAATTTGTCGGCCATGTGGATTTTAATAGCCAATGCCTGGATGCAGCATCCGGTGGGGATGGATTTTAATCCCGACTCGGCCCGCTTTGAGATGAACAATTTTTTTGAACTTTTTTCTCCAGTCGCTTTTGCAAAGTTTACCCATACAACTTCATCATCATTCATGGTTGGCTCTCTCTTTGTTATTGCCATTTCCTCCTTTTACCTGCTGAAGGGGCGGCATATAAAGATGGCCAAGCGTTCTATTCTGGTGGCCTCAGTTTTTGGGCTTCTGGCTGGTGCTTTTGCCGGGATGACAGGGGATGAGTCAGCACATCAGGTCGCCCAGGACCAGCCCATGAAACTTGCGGCCTTTGAGGGCCTCTACGAAGGGGAGAGGCAGGCAGGTCTGGTTGCCGTTGGTCTGTTACATCCGGCGAAACAAGTAGGGGATGATAATGACCCCTTTTTGTTCCAGGTAAAAATCCCGGGGGCTCTTTCCTTTTTAGCTAACCGCGATTTAAACAGTTTTGTCCCTGGAATTAAGGATCTGATTGTTGGTAATCCCCAGGAGGGCATCGTTGGGGTTGAGAATAAAATGGTGCGTGGAAAGCTTGCGGTCGGGGCTTTGCAGGACTATAAACAGGCCAAAAAGACAGGAGATGCAGCAATGGCTGCAGTCTCCCTACAGACCTTTAAGCAGCATCAGGAGGTCCTTGGTTATGGGCATCTGAAAGAGGCAGGAGATGCCATTCCACCTGTGGCCATAACATTTTATGCCTTCCATTTGATGGTAATGCTCTGGGGCCTTTTCATGCTTCTTTTCGGGCTCTTTCTCTACTTTACCCTTAAAAATTCTCTGACCGAACAGAAGCTGCTTCTCTTGACGGGATCTACTTCATTTATTCTCGCCCTAATGTGCAGCCAGGCCGGCTGGGTCGTCGCGGAAGTGGGACGGCAGCCTTGGGCCATCCAGGGTTTGCTGCCTGTTTCTGCGGCAACCTCAAATATAACGGCCTCTAATGTACAGACCACATTTGCCATGTTTTGCGTTATCTTCACTCTGCTTTTGATCGCTGAAGTAAAAATTATGCTCAAGCAGATTCATATCGGCCCGGAGGAAAAGTAATATGTTTGGATCTCTTGAGTTATCTACTCTGCAAATCTACTGGTGGACCGTTGATAGTATTGTCGGGTCCCTCTTTCTCTTTCTTCTTTTTGTCCAGGGCGGCCAGACTCTCTTGTTGCAGGTTGGTAAAAGCGAGATGGAAAAGGCGCTTATCGTCAATTCTCTTGGCAGAAAATGGGAACTTGGCTTTACGACACTGGTTCTTTTTGGGGGAGCCATGTTTGCCGCGTTCCCGAAGTTTTACGCCACAAGTTTTGGAGGGGCCTATTGGGTCTGGGTTTTGATACTTTTTACCTTTATTATCCAGGCGGTGAGTTATGAGTATCGGAAAAAACCGGATAATTTTCTGGGTTCAAAGGTTTATGAAATCTTCCTTTTTGTGAATGGTTCACTTGGTGTTCTCTTAATCGGCACAGCGGTGGCCACCTTTTTCAGTGGTTCCATGTTTACGCTGAATGAATATAATCTTGTCACCTGGCAGACTCCACTCAGAGGCCTGGAGGCTGCATTTTCTCTTTTCAACCTCTCCCTGGGTTTCTTCCTGGTCTTTAACGCCAGGGTGCTTGGGGCCATGTATCTGCTCAATAATATAGATTTGGGCTCATATGAGTCCCTTGAAATGCGTTTGCGTCGGGCGGTTCGGGTTAATTTTCTGATAAGTCTGCCATTTTTACTCTATTTCCTGATAAACCTTCTATTGATGCAAGGTCAGCAGGTAGGGGCCGACGGCGTGGTCAGTCTGGTGGCTAACAAATATCTCCACAATCTGCTGGAAATGCCTTTGGTTGCTCTGCTGCTTCTTGCCGGGTTGGGACTGGTCATTTTTGGGGTTGCGGATTGCGTCCTGAAGGGGAGCAATAAAGGGATATGGTTTGGTGGTTTGGGGACTTTCCTGGTCGGGCTTTCTGTATTTTTTCTGGCTGGTTTTAACTCTACACCCTTCTATCCATCCTTGGTGGATTTTCAGTCGAGTCTGACCATTCATAATGCCTCATCTAGTCATACCACTTTGACGGCCATGGGTTATGTTTCCCTTCTGGTGCCATTTGTTCTTGGCTATATTTGCTGGGTTTGGCGCTTAATGAATACGAAAAAAATAGGCACTAAAGATGTTGACCATGCAGAAGCCTATTGAGATTTCAGCAGGTTGCTTCCTTGCGCACCAATAGGTCTTTGGGCATGGGGCAAGGGGTAAGAAAATGAAAAAATCTTGGGACACAGGCAGTAGGTGTCTCTTCTTAAGTTGGGAGGATTTATGAGTGCTATTTTAATTTTGGCTTGGGTGTTGTTGTTCGTGGTTACATATGGTGTCAGTGTCAAATTGCTTGAAAAGACAGATCTGATTTAATGGTGAAAGCAGAGTATTTCTAGTCCGGATAAACCGGAAATAAGTGCCTTAACAGTGGTCTGCAACATATTGGGAGCATTGTTCTTTTTTGGAATTCTCGAAGTCTTACGCTTATCTCGCTTATCCGAAGTCTTCGCTTATCTGTTTTTTGTGACAGGATTTCAGTTATAAGGCACTAACCTGCATCTTTATTGTTGAGAAAAACAGCAAGGAAAATGCCGTATGGAAAATAAGCAGACAGATATTTTATTGTTGGGGTCCGAGGTCAGTATTAGTAATCTGGCCATTAAAGAGGTCAGCCTGTTGAAGGAGGGGGCTCTCCCCGCCTATGGATATAACCCGGGAGATTTTATCGAACTCTTAGCCGGTCCGGTGAAGGTTGAAAATGGCCGGCTTGAACAATGCCAGAACTGGATGTCAAGCCATCTTACCGGCCTTGAAGATCCACCGCTTATCAAGACCCATTCCTACGGAAATCGCAAGAAGGTCTATCAGATTTTTCGTAAGAGGGAGCAAAGCAAAAATGACCAGAAGAGCAGCGGCTGGTTCATGTTCCACCAGATTCTTCCCCCCGAGGGTAGGATTAAAGATTCTGTCCCCATCCAAATAGATAAGTCCAATAGGGGTAAATTCAGTGCTAACCGAGGAATTATCATTATCGACGATTCTGGCAGACCGCCGGAATTAGCGGAGGAACTTGCTGAGCTGAATCCCGGCGCCTGGGTCATAGGCATGGGAATCAGTGTTGTTCACTGGCAAAGCTGGGCCGAAAGTTTTGGCAAAAGATTTTGTCTCTTCTGCCGCCTGGCAGACCTTGAAACAACCCGAATGGAAATGGACTCTTCCATGATTTGGGAGTCCCTGGTTGCTATGGCGATTCGGGCCTTGAAGAGTAATGAAACAAAACTCTGGGACGAGGAAGGCCAGCGATTTACCTGTCACATAGTGGTGGAAATGTTTCCCCACGGCATACTCTACCTGGGACCGGAAGGTATCTTTTTCAGGCATCGGATTCAATGTCTGCCGGCAAAAGGCTCTTCCCGGCATAAAGGTTCTGTCCCCTGTTACGACACGATGGTAACCTCACTTTTGGCGAAAGACTGGATGCTTCTGGGTGAGGACATTTTCTGTCGGAACTATTTTTACGATTTTTCAAAAAGAGTCATGTTGAATTGGCAGCAGCTCATTGACTACGGCTACTCCTTTGATAACGGCTTACGTTTCCCGCTGTTGGATCTCTCCTCAACTTTTCCAGAGGGAGATCTCTGCTCAATTGTTGAAACAGTACCAGATCCGTATTTCATGGAGCTGCCAATAAGTTCGCCCCAATTTGATCAACTGCTTGACGCCGCTTCCTGCCAGACCTGGGACAGCAAAAAGAAAAAAGCTCTCAGGCGCTTTTTCCCAATAAAATCCCCTTATGCTGTTGCTCTGGATCAGTTTCATGGCCTGCCGGATAATTATCTCGGTATTGTTATAGAGGTTCTGCACCATTTGAAAGAAGAGGTGAGCTGGAAGAGGGGCTTTGACGAGCTGCGACTTTTTTCAGTTGGGCATCTGAGGACGACTGACCCTGTCGAAATTGAGCCCATTGTAACCCTCAAGAATGTGATGGATTCCTATGTCTCCCGGGAAACCTTTTACCGCCCCCTTTGCGTTGGGGTCTTTGGACCGCCTGGTTCGGGGAAATCATTTTCAGTCAAGGAAGTGGCCAGGGTTATAGCCAGAAAATTTGACACAAACCCCTTTGATTTCTTCGAGTTTAATTTGACCCAGTTTGAAAATCCGGAAGAGATCAACTCGGCCATTGAGCCTATTCGTGCCTCCGTTGCCAAGGGAAAAGTTCCCATTGTTTTTTGGGATGAGTTTGATTGTCAATATGACTCTAACGAATTTGGTTATCTTCGCTATTTTCTGCCTTCCATGCAGGATGGTGTGACGTACGTACATGGGACGCCATACAATATTGGGCGCTCTATATTTGTCTTTGCCGGTGGAATTAAATCATCTTGGGAGGAAATGGAAGCTCTCCTCAATCCTGAGGCTAGAGATACTTTTCAGCTTGCCAAAACACTCAAAATCCCCGACTTCATGAGCCGCTTACGGGTTGTTCTCGATATTGATGGAATCAATGTTACTGACAATCTCTTTAGCAGCTCGGCCAGCCAGGAAGAGCTTTTTGAACTGCGTCGTATCCTTTTGAAAAGGGCCTTTATTATTGCCCATCAGATGGACACTCACTGGAAGAAGGCGGCCAGAAAGACATCGGGCCTTCTGCTGCGCCTCCTAATCGCCGACTACAAATTCGGGGCCAGATCCATTGAGGCGGTTATTGAGGCAAGTGGCGCTGCGGATCGACTGGTATATGGCTTGCCTGAGTTGATTGCGCCGTCTGCTGCCCGTATTCATGCCAATTGGAGAATCGGTCTGGAGCGGGAGGTTGATCAAATCAGAAAACAACAGGAGATTAGAGCAGTCTGGTAAACGAAACGAAATGGGGCGAGATTGTTTATGTGCCGGAATTTTGTGTAAGCATCACACTGACAATTAGTTGTCTCGCGCGGTAGAGGAGTAGTGAGACAGTTGTTCCGGTTGTCTCATTGTTTCAGTGTGTGCACCAGGGCGTGGATGGATGTGCTGCTGAAGGTGTGTGTGCCGTGGGGTCTATATGTTTTTTGCGGGCAAGCATTACGCGGTTATTCTATGGTGCGGACAGGTTTTGTCTCATCTCTGCTGGAGGTGAGACATGTTGGCCTTTAGATGATTTTGGCCTGCAAGAGGAATGTTCACCGTCTAACGTGCTGTTATCCCAGTCTTTTTTTGTGAAAATAATCGAGGGGTAATTTCTTTGCATAATTGGCATGTTCTTTGAAGTAGTACCCTCACTAGAAGTTAGAGAAGATGATATAAAAAGTATCTTAATGCGATATGGAGGCGGATCATGAAAATTAGAGTAGACAAAAATGTGGTTGAATTTTCACCTGCAAACCCGCAGGAAACAGCAGATATGGAGTTGCTGTGGCGGGTTCTTGTTGACTGTGTGAAGTTTAATAAAAAAATGGAGCCTATAGGTGAATATGTTCCAAGTAAAGAAAATCTAGCTCGTTTTGTTGTTGAAGGAGTAGCGGGTGGGAAAACTGAATGGACCGAAGTCAAGGCTCAAGAAGACAATTCCTACTATTGCAGTATTTGCAACAAGTATATGAATGTGAAAGCAGGAGAAAGGGTGCCTATGTGCTGTGGCGGTGAAATGGCAACCCTCGATTGAAAATTAGTAAGCGCTCCATGAACACCCCACTGCACTCCATCTTCGCCCATTTCGGAGTCTACGCTTACCTGGTCTTCTCGAATAGCACAAGTATGCTTCGTCGAAGCCCTAGGTAAGCGAGGAACGAGACTCCGAATGAACGAGGTAAGGGTAGACTCCGATATGAAGCACATCTGAACAGTTACAGTCTGGAGTTAAGGGTAATTCCCAGCCTACGCTGAATAATTACATTATTGGTTTAATAAAATAAAAATAAAAACGGAGGAAAATTGTTATGGAAAAATGGGAATGTCCCTGCGGATATGTGTACGACCCGGCTGAGGGAGACGTTGACAACGGTATTGATCCTGGAACTGCTTTCAAAGATCTTCCTGCTGATTGGGTTTGCCCTATCTGTCAGGCAGAAAAAGAAGATTTTTTTGAAGCTGATTGATCGTCATTTAGCTGCTCGGACTTTATTTATGGAAAAGTCAGGGCAGTTTTTCATTTTTTCGCATTGTATCCCTGCGTAGGAATATAGGACACTGTGTCCCTGTTCTTGGACTGTATCTCTGATTAGGTGCGGAGATGAGGTGCAGCTGAACAGTTACAAATTAAATTACTTAAATTTGGTTTTTAGAAGGGACTTTTTATGGAAAAATATGAATGCCCATGTGGATACATATACAGGCCTGAAGAAGGGGACCCTGATAATGGAATACCACCGGGAACGGCATTTGCCGATTTACCGGAAGATTGGGTTTGCCCACTGTGCGGCGTAAAGAAAGCGGATTTTTATATAAATGAGTAGAATTAAGGCTTTAAAAAAACGATTTAAATTTAATATTTAGGAGAATCTAGTGCTTACAAAAAAAACAATGAAGGCATTAAATGGTCAGATTAACGCTGAGATCTATTCAGCCTACCTCTACTATTCCATGAGTGCCTATTTTGAGTCTGTAAGTTTACCCGGTTTTGCACACTGGATGAATATGCAGGCCCAGGAAGAGATGTTTCACGCCACAAAATTTGTGGGCTATGTCAATGAGAGAGGTGGTCGGGTCATTCTTGACGCCATAGATAAACCCCCCTTTGAGTGGGGTTCTACCCTGAAAGTTGTGGAGGAAGTGTTGAAGCATGAGCAGAAAGTAACCGGCCTGATAAACGGCTTGGTTGACCTTGCTAACAAAGAACATGATCACGCTTCTGGTATTTTTCTCCAGTGGTTTGTTTTGGAGCAGGTGGAAGAGGAGGCCAGTGTTGGAGCGGTACTCGGAAAATTGAAACTGATTAATAATGATTCCAGCGGCATGTTTACCCTGGACCAGGAGATGGGGCAGAGGGTCTTTACACCGCCGACTAAATAAAGGAAAAAAGAGAGGAGCAGAAGAGAATGGCTATTACTGAAATTAAAGAAAATGTTTACTGGGTAGGTGCGATTGACTGGGATATTCGCGATTTTCACGGATATTCAACCAAGAAGGGCACCACCTATAATTCGTATTTGATCAAGGATGAGAAAACGGTTCTTTTTGATACGGTCAAAAGTAATTTTAAAGATGATCTTATTTATCACATCAGTGAAATAGTCAATCCGGAAGATATTGACTATATTGTTGTAAACCACGTCGAGATGGATCATTCCGGCAGTCTGCCTGATATTGTTGATCTGGTTAAACCTGAAAAGATTATCTGTTCTCCCATGGGGCACAAGGCAATGCTGGACCATTTTCACAGGGAGGACTGGCCCTATGAAATCGTCAAGAGTGGTGATACGATCAGTCTGGGTAAAAAGAGCATAACCTTTCTTGAAACACGGATGCTGCACTGGCCTGATTCAATGCTCTCTTATATTCCAGAGGACAAGCTGTTAATCTCAAATGATGCCTTTGGCCAGCACCTGGCGACCACGGAAAGGTTTGCAGACGAGGTAGATGAGTGTGATCTCCTGCATGAGGCCACGAAATACTACGCCAATATCCTCATGCTGCTGTCTCCTCTTGTTGGAAAGGTTTTGGCCCAGGTTGCAGAGCTGAAGCTCGAAATTGATATGATCGCACCTGACCATGGTGTCATCTGGCGAAACAACCTGAGCGGCCCTGATGTGAATACCATTTTAGGGTTGTATGACAGGTGGAGCAAAAGGGAAACGGTTAACAAAGCATTGGTGATTTATGACTCCATGTGGAAAAGTACCGCAAAAATGGCTAAGGCTATTGGCGGCGCGATCTCCAGGGAAGGTGTGACCGTGAAAATGATGAATCTTGCCGTCAATCACCGCAGTGACATAATGACGGAAGTTTTAGAAGCCAAGGCCCTTGTTTTTGGTTCCCCTACCTTGAATAACGGCACCTTGCCAAGAGTAGCCGATTTCCTGGCCTATCTGAAAGGGTTGAAGCCCAAAGGTAAAATAGGTGTGGCCTTTGGTTCTTTTGGCTGGAGTGGAGAGGCTGTCAAGCAGATCACCGCAAACCTTGAAGCGATGGATATGGAGGTCATTGATCCTGGTCTCAGGGTGAAATTTGTTCCCCGTGAAGAGGACTTTACAAAATGCAAGGAACTCGGCAAGAAAATAGCTACTGCTATAAAGGCTGAGGCCTGATTTAATCGGAATATATACACTTTAGTCTTTTTGACCGCAGAGACCGCAGAGAAAGAACCGAAAAACTCTGTGATCTCTGCGGTTTTCTTTTTTTTATCTACTCTCTTTTGGGAAATCTGCCTTAAATTGTCCGAACCCTTCCCTTTCCAAATCATCGATGCCGATAAACCTGAGCGCTGCTGAGTTAATGCAGTAACGGAGACCTGTCGGGGCCGGACCGTCATCAAAAACGTGGCCCAGGTGGGAGTCGCCGGTTTTGCTTCGTACCTCTGTTCGCGTTCTAAAAAAGGAGCGGTCTTTCACTTCTTTGATATTTTCCGCAAGCAAAGGTTTGTTAAAGCTTGGCCAGCCAGTCCCCGATTTAAACTTGTCCTCGGAGCTGAAAAGAGCCTCTCCTGAAACAACATCCACGTAGATACCCTGGCGTTTATCGTCCCAGAATTCGTTGTCAAAAGCTGGCTCAGTGCCATTTTCTTGAGTAACTTTGTACTGCAGTGGGGTCAGCTTTTTATTTAATTCATTTTGGCTCCACTTGCTTTTCTGGCCCTTGTTCCCCCATATCGTTTCTAAAAATTGGTCTCGTCCGGAAGCATTTCTGTAATAGGCGTATCGGATAGGATTTTTTTTGTAATAGTCCTGGTGGTACTCTTCGGCAGCATAAAAGGGAGGGGCCGGCATTATTGGGGTCACAATAGGACGGTTATAAATATCTCGGGAAAAGATCTCTTTTTTAGATTTTTCCGCACTTTCTTTTTGTGCCTCACTTAGGTAAAAAATCCCTGAGACATATCCTGGTCCACGGTCAACAAACTGGCCGCCTGCGTCGGTCGGGTCAATCTGTCGCCAGAAAATGTCTAGTAAGCGTTTATAAGCAATGCGTTTCGGGTCATAGGTGATTTCAACGGCTTCGAGGTGGCCGCCGGCTATATAATTGTCATAGTTGGGGGTGCTGCTTGTCCCTCCTGTATATCCAGAGACAACAGCGAGAACACCAGGTTCTTGCTCAAAAGGTTTTTCCATGCACCAGAAGCAGCCTCCGGCAAAAATGGCTTTTTCCTGCGCTGGAATGTTCTGGGCCGCAGGGCCATCAGAAGCAGCCGATAGCAGAAAAACCGAAAAAAGAGAAGCAACCGTAATGTATACGTATATATTCATAATGAATCTCCTTTGATAACGTGTGTCGTAAAAAAGGTGTAATTAACACCTTTTTTACGAGGCAGCAGAAAACATCATATGAAAAACTATGCATGAATTTCTTCGAGTCAATCTACTCTGTTAAATATTCTCCTGCCGGGCGGCAACATTATTGACAAGCAAGGAAAAGAGAATATAAGATGTAAAGTGAAGGTGTTTGTGTTTGGCGTCTTAGTGGTCTGTTGGCGAAATTGAAAAAGGAGGTATATTGTGGAAATTTTATTTCAAAAAAAATGTGAAGTTTGTCAGATCGGGGCTCCTCAGGTAACAGAGGAGGAAAGTGTTGAAATGCTACAGCAAATTCCTGCTTGGCAATTGCTTAAGGTTGATGGCGTCAATCGCTTGCAGAGGATTTTTAAATTTAAAAATTTCGCGGGCGCCTTGGCTTTTACTAATAAAGTTGGAGAAGTGGCGGAAGGGGAAGGCCACCATCCCCTGCTTGTTACTGAGTGGGGCCAGGTGACGGTTACCTGGTGGACCCATAAGATTAAAGGGCTGCACGTCAATGATTTTGTAATGGCAGCCAAAACGGATGCGCTTCTCGAAGTAGATGGGTAGTGCGGGGAGATTTTTATGACAAGACTTGCGTTGTTTTTAACAATGGTAGCGACCATCTTTTTTTCCGTGGCAGCTTGTGCTGATAGCGACAAAGATACCACTGCGGCGCTGCTTCAGGGTGGTGAGCAGTGCGAAACGATATTGCAAACAAGCTGTGTGCAGTGTCACCAACTCGCCAGGATTTGCCAAAAGGTTGGTGATAAGGATAAAAAAAGCTGGTTAAGAACGATCTCGCGAATGGTTAATAAAGGTGCAAGATTAAGCAATGAAGAGCAGGCAGTCTTGGCCGATTGTCTCGCCAGTCAAGCCGAGGGTGTCAAAAAGGCCTGTAAATAGCCATAAAACCCGAATGGAGCTGATCCAATGCCTCATTCCTTTACAAAATAATATGTCAGATTAATACTCCGTTGCTGGTAGTTTTGACGTAATTATTCAGCTTCAGCCCCGCAATCTACCATGACTTTTTGCCAGACAGTTGTAATCAAGTCGTTTTGGCCTTGCATTTGACACCAAAACAATTTTTATGGACATAAGTGGTAGCACAGGTTTGCCTTTTAGAATAAATGGTGGGCGGCAAATGGATGCTACACGCCAAGACGGGAATAACAAAACTTTTATCTATCCAGCGGGCATTAATAATACCTTCTACCTTGTGCTTCTTTACTCTTTATGGGTTGATGGAAGGTAGATGACGGAGGGAAGAAATGGTACCAGCGCAGACAAAGAATTTTTCATTGGGGTGGTTGTTCCCCATCCTTTTTTTCTTGTGTGTCTCCCTCGGTTGCGAACGTCAGGCGGATGCTCCTCTGAAGCTTTCATTGGCATCAGGTGATAAAAGTGAAATTTTTCAAGCAAAAGAAAACGGTGCCACCTTGAGAATCGCAATATCTGCGGTCATTTCTCCCAAAGAGACATTTATCCTCTATCAAGATTTGTTGGGCTACATTTCAGAGAAACTTGGCGTTAAAGTGGATCTTATTCAACGCCAAACCTATGTGGAAGTGAATGATCTTGTCAGGGATAATGAACTTGATTTGGCTTTTGTCTGCAGCGGGGCTTATATAGACGGACATGACCAGTTCGGCATGGAGCTGCTGGTTGCACCTGTTGCCTACGGTGAGGCGGTCTATTACAGTTACATCATCGTTCCAAAAAACAGCAAGATAAAAACTATAGAGGACTTGCGGGGAAAACGCTTCGCCTTTACGGATCCAATGTCAAATACTGGCAAACTCTCGCCCACATATATGCTTGCACAGATGGGTGAGAGTATTGATTCGTACTTTAGTGAGCATATATTTACCTATAGCCACGACAGGTCCATTGAAATGGTGGCCCACGCCTTGGTGGATGCTGCCGCCATCGATGGGTTGATCTGGGAATATTTGAACAGCACTGATCCTGCTTTAACTTCCCAAACAAGAATCATTAAAAAATCAGAACCCTATGGCATCCCTCCTATTGTGGTGCCTTCTTCTCTTGGCAAGGATATGAAGGAAAAACTAAAAAATTTATTCCTGGATATTCATGCCGATGAGAAGGGCAGAGAAATTCTTAAAAAGCTGCAAATTGACAAGTTCGTGGTCCTGGATGATCAGCAATACGATTCCATCCGCAAAATGCGCCCCAAGGGTTCCGGTAAGTGAATTTTTTAAACCGTTTGTTTGGAATCAGTAAATCCAAGCTGGCCTACAAAATTTCTTTTGTTATTCTGCTGGTCATCACCTTCCTGGGGGTGTCCCTGTATTTCACCATCAATTCGATTGTAACCAAAAACCTCTATGAACAGCATAAACAGAGAGGGGTATCAATCGCCTCAGCCCTGGCCGCAAACGCTGTTGATCTTCTTCTTTTGGAAAAATTCAGTCATATGCAATTCTTGTTGCAGAATACTCAAGACAGTGATCAGGGAATTGTCTACATTTTTACTATTGATCCTAAGAGACAGGTGCTGGCCCATACATTCCCCGGTGGATTTCCCAAGGCCCTGAAGGGACTGAATCAAGGGCTTGGCACTCAGGCCCCAACCGCACAATTGATCGAGACCCAAAAAGGTGTTCTGCTTGATGTTTCTGTACCGATTATGCACGGCTCTTTGGGGTCTGTCCATGTTGGACTTTCCCGCAAAACCATTGAGCGAGAGCTGAGCGAGATTCAGCGGCGAATTTTGCTAAGTTGCATCCTGGCCTGCCTTGCCTCCATACTTATCTCTTTGCTTTTTAGTCGGCGTATTACCAAGCCATTGACCGCCCTTGAACAAGGTGCTGAAAACATCGGAGAGGGAAATCTCAGCTATCGTGTGTATATTTCCAGCAGTGATGAGCTAGGCGTTGTCAGCAATGCCTTTAACCAGATGGCAGCCTCACTCGAGGAAGATATCGAAAAACGAGTCAGGGCTGAAAAGGCCCTGAAGGAAAGCGAGGAACTGTACCGTTCCCTTGTGGAAAATATCAATATGGGAATTACCCTTATTGACCAAGAGCATACCGTACTGATGACGAATGCAGCTCACGGCAGGCTATTCAGAGAAAAGACAAGTGAGTTTATAGGACAAAAATGCTATCAGAAGTTTTGTCATAGAAATAGCCCCTGCCCGGATTGTCCCGGTATGGCCGCCATGAAAGAAGGTTGCTCACAAGAGATTGTCACCAAGAGGCAGAGGACTGACGGCTCAACATTTACCGCAAGAATAAAAGCTTTTCCTGTCCTGGATAGCGCTGGGATCAACAAGGGGTTTGTCGAAGTTGTCGAAGACGTAACCAAACAACTGAAAATGCAGCAGGAGCTGGCAGACGAGAAAGAGAGGCTTGCCGTGACCTTGCGCAGCATTGGTGATGGCGTTATCACCACTGATATCTCCGGAAATATAGTTTTACTAAATAAGGCGGCCGAGAAGCTCACGGGGTGGAGCAATCAGGAGGCGGCAGGGAGGCCCTCGGAAGAAGTCTTCCAGATTATCAATGAGCAAACCAGGGAGATCTGTGAAAATCCAGTCACAAAAGTTATAAGCAGCACCCAGATTACCGAGATGGCCAGTCATACTATCTTGATCGGAAAAGATGGTCGAGAAAGAAACATTGCCGACAGCGGTGCCCCGATTTTAAATGACCAGAGTACTATTGTCGGAGTAGTTTTGGTTTTTAGAGATGTTACCGAGGAGCTTAAGACAGAAAAAGAGCTTCTTAAAGTCAAAAAGCTTGAGTCTGTTGGTATTCTGGCCGGCGGCATTGCCCACGACTTTAATAATATTCTTGCGGCTATTTTAGGAAACATTAATCTGGCCCTATTTGATTCGGACTTGAAGGAAAAGACGAAAGAATTATTGGCAGCAGCTGAAAAGGCATCATATAGGGCTAAAGGTCTTACCCAGCAATTACTGACCTTTGCCAAGGGTGGTGAGCCTGTCAAAGAGGCGTCTCTTCTTGCCAGTGTTATCAAAGATTCAGCAAACATTGTTCTTCGCGGGGACAAGGTTGCTTGTCACTATGATGTTCCCGAAGATTTATGGTTGGCGGATATTGATAAAGGCCAAATAAGCCAGGTTATCCAGAACATTGTTATAAACGCTAGTCAGGCAATGCCTGAAGGTGGAGTCATCACGATCACCTGTGAGAATTTTATCTCTGACGGTACAGCCCTTGCTCTCGCTGAAGATGGGAGATTTGTGAAAATATCTATTCAGGACAACGGTACTGGTATGCCTGCTAGTGTGCTGGAAAACATATTTGACCCATATTTCTCGACAAAAGAAGGGGGCAGCGGACTTGGTCTTGCCATCACTCAATCGATTATAAAAAGGCATAATGGTAATATCGTGGCAGAATCTTCTCCGGGTGTTGGCAGCACTTTCACTATGTATCTGCCTGCATCAGAGAAGACCGAAGTAGAAACACAAGCAGAAGTACAAAAACAAGAATCTTTGGGAGAAAATAAAACATCCTCCCCCGTCAAAATCCTGGTAATGGATGATGAGGAAATGGTGAGAGAGGTATCCAAAGCCATACTGATGCAATTAGGGCATGAAGTTATACTTTCTGGAGATGGCGAAGAGGCCTTGGAAAAGTATCAGGAAGCCATGGACTCTGGTAAACCTATTGATTTGGTAATCATGGATTTGACTATCCCGGGGGGGATGGGTGGCCAGGAAGCGGTTCAAGAAATTCTCAAAATAGATGCAGATGCAAAGGTCATTGTTTCAAGTGGCTATTCAAATGATCAAGCCATGGCACATTTCAAGGAGTATGGTTTTTGCTCAGCAATTGTAAAACCTTACCACCTGGAGGAACTGGCAAAGACAATTAATCTACTCATGGACGAATGATATATTGTTATCCGCAAGAATCGGTTTTACATTCTACTTCTTTTATAGGATTTAGCTGGGTACCTCTCCAACATCCATAAGTTTTTTCGTGCCATCACGTCTCCTCTTATTCCACAATGATATATTAAGTAGCCTGTTAGTCGGAATATTTCTGCTCAAATCCGAAGATTATGACGAGATTCTCGTGCCATGGAAGCTGTTTTCTATAATTATATTAAATAATTTAACGATAATCAAAGGTTTGTCTTTTGGGAGGCGTCTAATCCAAGAAAAGACAATATTTTTATGAGTGATCCCTATGGATGATAGAATCGAAAGTGATCTTGTTGTGCGGGCACGGAATGGAGAACGAGAGGCCTTCACTGAGCTTTTGTCACTTCATTATGATAGCGCCTACGCTTTTGCTTTCAAATTTTGTCTCAATAAACAGGATGCGGAAGACATTACCCAGGAGGCTTTGCTCAAGGCTGCTCGCTCTATTTTTTCTTTTGATGGGCAAGCAAAATTTACAACCTGGCTCTATCGTATCGTGATCAATACTGCCAAGGATCATCTGAAAAAGGAAAATAACAAGAAAAAGTATGAACGTGATTTTGCCGTAATCAAAGAACTGGATGCACATGGCAATGATGGGTCCTTAGAGCGCTTGGCCGCCTTGCTGACAACACTGGCACCCAAACAACTTGAGGTCGTTACCCTGGTGTATGGCGAAGGGATGAATCATAGGGAGGCCGCTGCTGTCATCGGTTGTGCCGAAACGACCATCTCCTGGCATATCTTTCAGGCAAAACGAAAGCTGAAGGAGAAAAAACTTTTTGTTTGTATCCTGATTTTTATAGCGTGGAGGGCCGTATGAAAAAAGAGAATGAACAGTTGCAGGATCTTTATAGGGCTGTGCCTGTTCCACCCCCGGATGAGGATTCAAAAAAAGAGGCTCTTGCCCGTGCCGCTGAGGTATTTGAGCAGGAACTGAAAAAAAATAAAAAAATAAGCCAAGGATCTCCAGGTGAGGATCGTTTCATGAGTAAAATTATCATAACGATCAATAAACTACTAGGAGGTCCAGAGATGACAAAGAGATACGTGCTTATCGGTACGGCAGCATTGGCTATTATGGTTGGGGTCACAGTGCTCCAACAACAGGAGAACCTGCTCACCAAGCCACCAATGCTGACGGAGATCGCTCCAGATCAAAAGATGCCGGTTCCAAATAAAGTTGATGCCGAGATGGCTGATCAACAGGAGGCATTGTCTGCGTCTGTTCCAGCCTCTTCTTCGCAGCCGGAAGAGCCTAAGAGGATGGAGAGCCGCCATAAATTGCCTGAAAGCAATATGATGGCGGCCGATAGCACCCTCTCAAAGGCAATGCCACAAAAGTTTGAGCGGGGTGCCACCCCAGGAAGGGTATTGAGCCAAGAGCAGCGGTTGGATTTCGGCTATGAACAATATGTTGGCGGGGATAAATTCCAGGAATTTTCAGTTAACTCCATAAAATCAGTTTCCGAAGAACCATTGAGCACTTTTTCCATTGATGTGGATACCGCCTCCTATGCTTTTATGCGTCGATCCCTCAAAAATGGCTTGTTGCCGCAAAAAAATGCCATTCGTGTTGAGGAGTTGATAAATTATTTCGACTATGATTATGCTGTGCCTGACGATAAACGCCAACCATTCAAACCGACGGTTGGAATTTATCAGACCCCCTGGAACCCGCAAACCAAGATTATGCACATTGGTATCAAGGGTTATGGTCTTATTGCCCAGGAAAAGCCCAAAACCAACCTTGTTTTTCTGCTGGATGTGTCTGGTTCCATGTCCTCTCCCGACAAACTGCCGCTGCTGAAAAACTCCCTGCGTATGCTTGTTGAGACGTTGCAGGAAAAAGATACCGTCGCCCTTGTTGTCTATGCCGGCGCTGCCGGGGTTGTCTTGGCCCCGACCTCAGTTTCTGAGA
The DNA here is from genome assembly GCA_030145275.1 of Desulfurivibrionaceae bacterium. GTDB lineage: Bacteria > Desulfobacterota > Desulfobulbia > Desulfobulbales > VMSU01 > JAQYVV01. The sequence continues at coordinate 48,005 of JAQYVV010000019.1, forward strand.
AAGGTAAAATTACAGCAGCCCTTGATCAGCTGCAATCCGGCGGCTCAACGGCAGGGGGGGCAGGGATCCGCCTGGCCTATAATCTGGCCGAGGCGAATTTTGATAAAAATGGGGTCAACCGGGTTATTTTGGCAACAGATGGGGATTTTAATGTGGGGATCAGCAACCAGGAAGAGCTGAAGAGCTTTATTGGGCAAAAACGGAAAAGCGGCATCTCGCTCTCGGTGCTTGGCTTTGGTCAAGGGAATTATAATGATTCCCTGATGCAGGCCCTGGCCCAGAACGGCAATGGCAATGCTGCCTATATTGATACCTTGAGTGAGGCCCGGAAGGTGTTGGTGGATGAGGCCAGTGCAACTCTGTTTACGATTGCTAAAGATGTGAAGATTCAGGTTGAATTCAACCCGGCAATGGTTGGGGAGTACCGCTTGATTGGTTATGAAACACGGGCGTTGAACAAGGAAGATTTTAATAATGACAAGGTCGATGCCGGTGATATCGGTTCCGGTCACAGCGTCACTGCTCTTTACGAAATTACCCCTTTAGGCAGCGAGGAAAAATTTGTTGATGACCTGCGTTATCAGCAGGCAGCAGAGCCCGCTCCGACTGTTGCAGAAAATGTCTCCGAGTACGGGTTTTTAAAGTTGCGTTATAAATTGCCAGATGAAAGCGTTAGTAAATTAATAAGCACGCCGGTTGATCATACCCATGAATATGCTACTTTAGGCAAAGCCCCCGGGGAGTTCCGCTTTGCCGCCGCAGTCTCCGCCTTTGGGCAGATTTTACGCAACGATCCGTTCACTAAAGACTTTACTTACGATGATGTTGTTTCCCTGGCAAACAGTGCCAAGGGAACAGACCCCTACGGCTATCGGGCTGAGTTTGTCAGTCTTGTTCGTCTGGCTCAAACGGCCAGGGGAATGTAACTATCTCCGGTAAATATTCGTCAACACTCCACCTGCGTCCGATTAGGCAGACTCACGTAGAACTACTACGCTTCGCCAGCCTAATCGAACACATCTGAAGCAGACGGAGTCTTCGCTCACCTATCAAACATTTACAGATCGGTGATTTTAATTAATTTTGGCCCCTTACTATCTCCGACAGATAAAATATGCTGAAAAATACCTTTAGACACATACCGGGCATCGGCCTCAAATCAGAGAAGCGACTGTGGGAGTCTGGGGTCCACTCTTGGGATGATTTCAAGAGTCCATATCCAAGATTTCTCTCTTCCAGTAAAATTGATCTGATCCAAGCCTATTTGAGTAAATCCAGAGAAGAGATTGCTTCGAACTCTGCCTTTTTCGTTGCTTTATTGACTTCCAATCAGCATTGGCGCCTTTTCCCGCATTACCGGGGCAAAACGGTCTATCTCGATATTGAAACCACTGGACTCAGTGATTTTCATGACCATATTACCACCATCGCCCTCTATGACGGCTCAGTAATTAAAACCTATGTTCATGGGGTGAATCTGGATGATTTTGTCGCAGATTTGGAGAGGTATGACGTGCTGGTTACTTATAATGGCAAGACCTTTGACCTCCCATTTATCGAGAGATCTTTCGGGGTTAAGATAGATAAAACCCATATCGATCTACGCTATGTTTTACGGGGCCTGGGCTTTTCTGGAGGCCTAAAAAGCTGTGAGAAGCAGCTGGGTGTTGATCGTGGTGACTTGGATGGCGTGGATGGCTTTTTTGCCGTTCATCTCTGGAAGGAATACGAGAAAACCGGCAACAGGAGTGTCTTGGAAACCTTGCTTGCTTACAACGTCGAAGATGTGGTTAATTTGGAAATACTGATGCTGAAGGCGTATAATTTGAGTCTAAAAAACACCCCTTTTTTTGAGAGCCATAAGCTTTCGTTCCCTGTGCAGCCTCCCCTTCCTTTTCATCCAGACAAAGATTGCATCGAGAAAATACAGCAAGGGCTGCAGAGGTTTGCTTTCTACTGATTGATGGCGTCTAAAAAAAAAGGAAAAATAATTCAACATAGGACGCTGTTTGTCCTATGTCCCGTGGTATTCTCCCCATAAGTGCTGCAAAAAGAGATGTTTAACTTAAGGAAAGGGAGAAGATCATGGTTAAAAACGTAACGGTTTACCTAGATAATGAATGTCCTGAGTTCATGGACAGGGTGAGGTGCGGTTTTATCGTGGCAGAAAATGAAGAAGGGGAAGAAACCTTTCATAACGATCTTATCGATAATTCCGATTATCCAAGTCTTAAAGAATTGATTGACGATATTTCCGGACTCTTGCAGGTACGCCGAGATGAAGTCTGGGTCACGGGATAACTGACCAGCTGCACACGATTAGAACGTCCAGCATACGGTTGTATAGCTGGACGCTCTAATCGTGCACATCCGGAGTCTTCTTTTTGTCGCTTACCTGGGGCACATCTGATCAGTTATGTTTAAGAAAATTATTGGTTGAGGTCACGGTGTGGCTATCAATGGGGTATTTTTTTGAGGGGAATTATTGATAATGTATTGAAAACTTGCATGTAATGAATGTATAACAATCGTTTACTTGCGAGTATGTCCGTTTTGCTCAAATTGAGATTTTTGATACCCTATGCAGAATGCTGAAATGCTGGATTTTGATAGAAATCATATCTGGCATCCCTATACATCAATGACCGATCCTCTCCCTGTTTACCCCGTGGTTAGCGCCAATGGGGTTCGGCTGCAGCTTGCTGATGGCAGGGAGTTGATAGATGGAATGTCATCCTGGTGGTGCGCCATCCATGGCTATAACCACCGGGTGCTTAATGACGCAGCGACTGAGCAGCTCAAATCCATGTCGCACGTAATGTTTGGGGGGATTACCCACCCGCAGGCGGTCAAGCTTGCCAAAAAACTTGTGGAGATTACTCCTCTCCCTTTGGACAAGGTGTTCTTTTGCGATAGCGGTTCTGTTGCTGTTGAGGTTGCCATTAAAATGGCCATCCAGTATTGCTATGCAGAAGGGAAAACAGATAAAACAAAGCTGCTTACCATTCGGCATGGATATCATGGTGATACCTTTGGGGCCATGTCGGTTTGTGATCCGGTCTCAGGAATGCATCACATCTTTTCTGGTATTCTGGCAAAGCAGTTTTTCGCTGAGGCCCCAAAGAGTCGAAACGATAGCGAGTGGAATGATTCTGAGCTGAGAAGTTTTCGGGAAATTATAGAGGCAAGTCATAATGAGATAGCCGCAGTCATTCTTGAACCCATTGTGCAGGGGGCTGGCGGGATGCGATTTTATGCCCCTGAGTTTTTGCGGCAGGTTCGGGCCCTTTGTGATCAGCATGATCTCCTGCTCATTTGTGATGAAATTGCCACCGGTTTTGGGCGGACCGGCAGGCTCTTTGCCTCTGAACATGCCGGCATCAGTCCGGATATTATCTGTCTTGGTAAAGCGATTACCGGCGGCTACCTGAGTTTTGCCGCTGTTTTGGCCACGACCAGGATAGGAGAAGGAATTTGCAGGGAGAAAAGCAGCGTATTTATGCATGGCCCGACCTTTATGGCCAATCCTTTGGCCTGTGCCCTTGCCAATGCCAGCATTGATCTTTTGCTAGAGAGTGATTGGCAGAAAAACAGTGCCCGGATTGAGGCCTGCTTAAATCAGGAACTTGCCCCTTGTCGTGCCAATCCAAAGGTTGCCGATGTGCGTGTTATGGGCAGTATTGGTGTGGTTGAGTTGAAAAAAGAGATTGATATGGCGGCCATGCAGCAGCAGTTTGTTGACCGGGGGGTTTGGGTCAGGCCTTTTGGCAAACTAGTCTATGTTATGCCTCCCTATATTATAAATGATGATGATCTGATCTACTTAGCCAGGCAGATTGTCGACGTTGTCATGTAACTATTCAGCTGCACTCCATCTCGGAGTCTACGCTTACCTCGCCCATTTAGGTCTTCTCGAATAGCACAAGTATGCTTCGAAGCCTTAGGTAAGCGAGGAACGAGACTCCGAATGAACAAGGTAAGCGTAGACTCCGATATGAAGCACATCTGAACAGTTACAGCCTGGAGTTAAGGGTAATTTCCAGCCTACGCTGAATAATTACGTTATTTTTTTATGAAAATGAAGGGTATATAGGATCAGGGTAGAGACTTAGGTATGCGGAAAAAAACGGTTGCCATAACCACTCTGGGATGCAAGGTGAATCAGTTTGAATCAGCCTCTTTCGTCAGTCAATTTGAAGAGGCTGGTGTTGAAATGGTGCCGTTTTCTAAAGAAGCGGATGTCTACGTGATCAATAGTTGCGCGGTGACCGGCAAGGCCGGGGCCCAGTCCCGGCAGGCTATCAGAAGGGCCGTGCGCCTTAATCCGAAAGCAAAGATTGTGGTAACCGGCTGTTACTCCCAGGTGGCCACCCAGGAGGTCCTTGAAGTTGTTGAGCACCCTGTCTGTATTGTTGGCAACGGCAACAAACATCTTTTGGTGGGTATTGCTTTGTCTGATAAGGTCTGTGACCTCGAAGTATATATGGGGGACATTGGCCGCAAGAAAGAGATTTGCCCCTTGCCGGTCAAGAAGTTTTCCGGCCGCACCAGGGCCTATGTCAAGATCCAGGACGGTTGTAATAATTTCTGCTCCTATTGCATTGTGCCATA
>JAQYVV010000020.1 GCA_030145275.1 Desulfurivibrionaceae bacterium
AGGCCAGACAAAGCATTTTTGAATACATTGAGGTTTTTTATAATCGACAACGCCGGCATGCTTTTTTAAACTATATGACACCAGTTGAATACGAAGAAAAATATGCCAGCAATTAAATCGTCCGTTTTATTGGGGGAAGCTCAGACATAATCTTAAATTTATTTCTCAGTCCCAGAAAATTCCGCAGTTTCCTTTTGTGGTGAAAAACGATGTGCCGGCTGACCAGGTTGCAAAGATTCGTAATATATTGGTTTCCTTGAGCTTAGATAATGTCAACGACGCGAAAATATTGAAGAGCCTACGTTTAAAAAGAATAAGCCCGGCAACCAACTCTGATTATGAGACCTTTCGAAAAATGTATAAAGAAGCCCTAAAGATTTTGGAGTGACAATGTCTTTCCGCCTTCGCCATCATCTGTTTCTTTATGCCTCAGTTCTGACCCTTTTGCTCACGACTGCAATTATCGCCCTCTATACACTTCGCTTTAAGGAGCATGCGATAAATAGCCTTACTGACTACGGCAAAACCATTACCATTAGCACCTCCTTCTCTTTGGCGGACCATCTGTTTGCTGAAGAATACGCCCCCCTGCAGGAGTTTGTTCAGGAATTTTCCTCCCAAATTAATGTTGTGGCAATTGAAATCAGTGATGTAAAATTGAACACCATAGCTGCCTCGGATGTTGAAAAACTAGGCACGCATATGTTGCCGGACGATAGCTCCGAGTGCCTCGATGATCAAGAAGACGGTCTCTGTGTGCGGGTTGATGCCCCTCGACAACAGTTGGTAGTGACCGCCCCCATCGTTATTGAGGACATTCAGTTAGGCCAGGTGCGTGTATATTTGACCACAAAAGAGGTCTTAGCCTCTGTTGCTATTATTCAGCGACAAGGCGTACTTACTGGGTTTTTTTGCTGGATATTTGCCATGGTTTTCGGCTCTTTAGTTATGCACCGGATAACCAAACCTTTGCGCAAATTCGTTGAGGCCACAGAAAAGATCAGCCGGGGAGATTTCAATGTTGAGCTTCCTTCTGCAAAATGGGTTGTCGAGTTGGATAATTTTGCCAAGGTCCTTGGGGTTATGGCTCAGGCTATTGCTTCCAGAGAGCATGATTTGCGGCTATCAGAGAGCAAATTTCGACATCTCTTTGAGCGGGCCATGGATGGGATTTTTGTTGCCGATGGGCGGGGTGCTATCTTGGATGCAAACCAGGCTTTCATCGGCGCTCTTGGCTATCAAAGTAGGCAAGAGGTGCTTGCTCTCAATCTGTTTGAAGACATTTTTTATGATAATGAGAACCTGCAGATGTTTAAAACACAGATTGTTGAAAATGGTTTTGTGCAGGGGGTTGAGCCGGATCTGAAAAAGAAGGATAATTCAAAAATAATGGCCTCCTTAACCTGCCATATCGTCAAAGATGATACCGAAATGGTAACCATGTATGAGGGGTTAATTCGTGATATAACAAAACGCAAGACCGCCGACCAAGAGATTGCCCGCATGCGCAATTATCTGAATAATATTATTGAATCAATGCCATCCACGTTGATCTCGGTGGATGAAAATTCTGTGGTAACCCAGTGGAATGCAGCGGCCGCGCACCAGACGGGAATTATTTCGTCCCAGGCCCTGGGCCAAAAAATTTGGGATATTGCTCCATTTATGGGTAAGTACACAGGGCATTTTGAAAAAATCAATAGGGATGGCAAATCTGTTAAACTCTTTCGAGAACAGATGCAGCATGATGGTGAACGAATCTTCAATATGACACTCTTTTCGTTGATGGCTAACGGTACTAATGGTATTGCCATCCTCCTTGATGATATTACTGAGCTTGAGAAAATAGAGCAGCAGTTACGACAGGCTCAAAAAATGGAGTCAGTAGGCACATTAGCAGGCGGTATTGCTCATGATTTTAACAATATCCTTACAGCCGTGCTCGGATATGCCGAAATAACAAGAGAGGCTTTGCCAAATGACAGCCCATTAGCTTCCAATATAGACCAGGTTATCGTGGCCGGCAATCGGGCAAAGGAACTGGTTAAGCAAATCCTCACTTTTAGTCGGCAAACACGGCACGATCGCAGACCTTTACAGATCCATCTTATTGTAAAAGAAGCTATAAAATTATTGAGAGCATCAATCCCAACGACAATTGAACTTCGCCAAAATATAGATCCAAAATGTGGGTTTGTTCTGGCAGAACCTTCTCAAATTCACCAGATAGTTATGAACCTTTGCACGAATGCCTACCATGCTATGCTGGAAACTGGAGGAATATTGGCAGTCACAATGCTGCCTGTTAAAATTGACGAGGACGATCCCAAAACTAGAAGCTTTAATTTAACACCTGGTGCATATGTGGAGTTCGAAGTAAGCGATACAGGAAAGGGCATGGATAAGGAGACAATAAGGAAAATTTTTGAACCATATTTCTCAACGAAGAAAAAAGGTGAAGGGACCGGCCTGGGGCTTTCCGTAGTACATAGCATTATAAAAAGCTACAATGGGCATGTCACTGTCTATAGTGAACCAAAAAAAGGGACGACATTCCGTGTATACTTGCCCCAACTGGACTCTGAGGTAGTTGAAGAAGAGCATAAAATAACAAGTCCATATCCAGTGGGAACTGAAAAAATCTTAATTGTTGACGACGAAGATGCCATTGTGAAGATAGAAAAGCAATTGCTGGAAAGTTTAGGCTATAAAGTGTTTGCTCATACAGACAGCCACGATTTGTTACAGGCATTCAAAAGTGCACCTCACGATTTCGATCTTATTGTAACTGATATGACCATGCCCAAAATGACTGGTATGGATCTCAGTCAGCAGATCCTGGCCATCAGACCCGATATGCCAATTATCCTTTGCACTGGTTACAGTGCACTTATTGACAAAGAAAAAGCCTTAGCAACAGGCATCAGTGAATACATCATGAAGCCTTTGATCAAAAGAGATTTTGCTGAGGTAGTGAGAAAGGCGTTGGATAAGAACGAATAACAAGCTGTTTCAGTACGTTCTAAATTGAAGTATGCTTTTATGGAGCTTGAAAAATAGCAGAGGAAAATTTCTTAGGATTAGCAGTATAGCATCTTCAAGGCAGGGTCATTCATTTGGGCCTGCCCTTGTCATTTTTGTGGAGCCTGAGAGTTAAGTTATCTATCACTATTAACCGGCACGAAAGTCAAGACTTCTCCCAAAGACCGAAATCATTGAAAAGATAGTGAACGTTACCGATTAGTATTTTCCTTGCTGAATCTAGGAGGTGGAATTTATCCCTTGAGAATAGTATGCGTTATGCATGGATGACAGATATACACCTTGAGTTCTTGCGAGACCATGAAGCGATTCGGTTTGTGGGGGAGTTTGCTGACCAGAAGCTTGATGGTCTTTTTTTGACTGGTGACATTTACACCGCCACAAGGCTTGAATTTCACCTACGGCTTTTTGAAGAACGCTGCCAGACTTCCGTCTATTTCGTTTTGGGTAACCATGATTATTACGGCGGGTCAATTGAAACGGTCCTAAAAATGGCTGATTCTTTTAACAGGTCCAGCTTTCTTCACTGGTTGCCAGCCACAGGGCTGGTTGAGCTGTCCAAGGATACGTGTCTGGTTGGAGATGGTAGTTGGGCCGATGGCAGGCTTGGGGATTATGCAGGATCCAGGGTTTTGCTCAATGATTACCTGAAAATTCAGAATTTTGTGCAGGCAGGCAGGTAGTACTGGTCGTCTGGCCCATCCCCTCCATATACGGGCCTTTAATCCTTTTAAAAGATGCCCTTTACTGGTAATTCCCGACAATTTTAAGATTGGTCTCAGAAACCATCATAAAACAATCCGGCAAGATACCAAAACCCGCTTGTCTTCTTGCCTCGCTTTTTTTGTTTCCGGGGCAGGTGGGGGTAACGTTCACCGAAATACAGTATTGTGCAGTTTAGTGGAGCAAGAATGGGTGCTTTGAGCTGCATAGTATCTAAAGCTTGCTATAGACACTTGCAATATGGCTCCCCGTGCTATATATTTTGTGTATATAGCACAAAAGGAGGATAGTATGGCTTTAGGATCAGTATTCATCAATAACCGGACACAGGCGGTACGACTTCCTGTAGAATCACGCTTTCCAGCGAACGTGAAAAAGGTAACAGTTCGGGCCGTGGGGCCTGACAGGGTACTATCCCCTGTCGATAAGACCTGGGATAGTTTTTTCTTGTCAAAAGAGCGTGTAAGTGAGGATTTTATGACAGAACGTGCAACCCAAGATCAACCAGAAAGGGAATCTCTGTAATGTTGCGTTATATGCTGGACACCAATATTGTGATCTACGTGATAAAACGTCGCCCTGTTGAGCTTTTGGAGGTATTTAATAAGCATGTAGGTCAAATGTGTGTTAGTTCAATAACTTTCGCCGAGCTTCTTCATGGTGTTGAAAAAAGTGCTATGCCGGATCACAACCTTTTGCAAGTTGAAGATTTTATTTCGCGGCTTGATGTTTTGCCTTATGGCGATAAGGCCGCTGCTCATTATGGTGACATTCGGGCCGATCTTGAACGAAAAGGCACTATTATAGGTGTTAACGACTTGCATATTGCCGGACATGCACGAGGTGAAGGGCTGATATTAGTTACAAACAATACCCGTGAATTTGTGCGTGTTGACGCTTTACGGGTCGTTAATTGGATTGAAACAAAATAAAGGGGAAAGCACTTTGCTCCTCAATATCGAAATCTGTGAATCTGGCGCTTCACGGCCTTAGTTTTTTGTTTAATTAGGGAGAGTAATGAAGAAAATATCTGTCATCGTAAAGAACCGCAAGTTTGTCGAGTTAGATCAAGTCGTTCCTCGGGGCGATTGTCTCTACTTTTCTTGGCAACCTGTTAAGGCGGCGTTTTTTTATTTTTTTCTGTTGCTTATTTTGTCCTCCTGTACCCCCACCTCACAGGCTGGATCACCTGCACCTGTGAAGGCAGAGGAGTGCGAGAATTTGGTTGCCTGCCACCGTTGCGGGATGGAGATGATCAATACGGATCAACTTGTTCAGCTGGACAGTGATATGGACGAGAGTTGGGCCGAGTGCTGCGTCCCTTGCGCGGTGCTGGACATTATTGAACTCACCGGCAAAAATGGGGTTATTACCGCATTTGATGATTTTGATCAGACTAAAATTACTTTGGTCGTTAAAGACGGTCGGATTCAGGAAATGAGGCCAGCGGACACGGTTCTGCTCGTGGGCGGCAGCTGTGTGCACAATAAGATATTTTCCAGTCGGGTGAATAGTGAAAGGTTTACGCAGCAGCAGGAGTGGGCTACCTTAAAGATGATTAAAACCGTACCGGCGACCATAGCCAAACTCGGTGAGAAGGCCCAATCATTGAAGTACTGCGCTTTTTGCGGGAGCCATCTCAAAGATGCTGTCGCTAGCTATTTCTCCATTATGACCGATTCCCACCGGCGTTTTGTTTTCTGCGGCCCCCATTGCGGTATTTTTGCCGCTCATCAGCTGGAGATGGAGACTAAATATGTGGTTTCCAGAGATTACTCCAGTGGTAACTTGTTTAACGCCCATCGGGGTTTCTATTTGCTGGGTTCCAGTTACACGCGCGGTTACCGGTCCACCGTCCTCTCTTTTGTGAAGCAAGACCAAGCCCAAAGCATTCAGCATCAGTATGGGGGAGAGATTTTCTCCTTTATAGAATTGGAAAAACGCCTTGTTCATAGCGATGGGTGAGGGCTTAGTCTCTCCCTATAATTATGCAAGATACCCTTATGTGGAGAGTTGTTATGCAGACGAGACCTGTTGTAGCCCTTTGACACCAGTGTGATACTGCTTGGCAACGCTGCTACATTGTAGGTTGACAAAAGTATTAAAAATAACTAAAAAATGATTAGCGATATTTAGTTATTTAATTGTTTAGGGTCAATAACTCAAGGTTCCTTGAAGGTTGAGAGGATCTGCACTTCGCATATCTGTTCCCGCAAAGCCAGTTCCTCCTCTAATGACCTTTTAGGCCCCCATTTTTTACATATTTCTCCTGCCGGTTTATTTGGCGGTAGAATTGGTATCCTAGTTATGGCATGTACTTACGATCACTCCTCAAGTTTAAAAAATCTCTCAAATAGGTTGTTGCTGGGGCGCTGCACCACGATGCGGCTGTTATTTATTCTATTTGTGTTATTATCGGTTTTGTGCAGTTCAGCAGTGACAATGGCTGGGTCTTATACTACTTCGGCACATGGAGATTCTTCCTCCGGCGTAAACCGCACAGGAATTGATGATACCGATGGATATGGCAGAGGTAATTGCGCTCACTGTCATGAGCAGCATGCCAGTATAGGAGGCTCAGAACCAACGCCCACAAGCGGCACGGCATCCGACAGTCTTCTGTTTGCTGATAATTCCTGTTTATACTGTCATCGTAACACCGGCAGCATCCAGAGTGAGGGCGGCATCAGTAATCTGCAATACAGTGAAACTTTTGGCTGCGCTATTTCTTCTGATGCTAATGGGATCATGGAGGCATTCAACAACCTGCTTTCCAACCATAATCTCGATGACCTTCAAACCTTTGCCAGTGACCAATTTTCTTTTTTCAAAAGTTCCTCCAACCCCTGTGTCGCCTGCCATAATCCTCACCGATCTAAAAGAAACAAGGAGGATCCTGATAATCCTGCTGCTTCTGTACTCTCCAAGCCGACAGACCATGAGAACCTGTGGACCCAGAGCATGGATGATACCTATAATACCTCTTATCAGGAGTTCGAAGCGCCATACTGCACCGATTCATCCGACCGGGAGCCTGCCGCGTCAGCCTCAGCCTTGGCAGGCGCTCAGAACACCCCGGACTATGTTGCTTTTTGTACGGATTGTCATAACAGTACCAATATAATACCCAGTACTACGCTGGGGCGAGATCTCCACAAAATTGATTGGAGTGCCACTGGCGACAAGCACGGCATGCGGGACCGGGATGTTGCTGCCGGGGTGGCATACAGGCCAGTGTTTCTAAAACAACCTGAAAGGCTGCCCTATGTGGTGAACTTTCAGGACGATGGGGCAGGGGACTATGCCGTAACCTCTCACAATGTTCTCTCCTGCATGGATTGTCACGAGCCCCATGGGTCAACCAATGTGACCCTGATTCGGAACCGCGTCAATAGCGAAGCTCTGACTGCCAATATTACCTCGTCAGAAACGTATAATCCAAGTAACGATATCGACGCGCATGATAATACGATGGGCTATCTCTGTCAGAAGTGCCATAAGGACGATTACCAGCTTGGTTACAGCGCAGATAAAGCAAATCAGTGGAGGATTGTGCACCATGTAGCTGATGAAGCGCCTTATCGCAGCCCAGGGGCTTGCGGGACTTGCAGTGTTTGCCATGGCGGTGGGCCCACTCCCCCTGTAACCTGCAGCAAATGTCATTTCCACGGCTCAGACGACAGCTGGATGGACGGTGCCTGCTCATCGTTTACAACAGGACGCGAAACATTCTGACGCAGAGGGACGGGAGGGAAGAGGTTCAGCAACAGGCTGACTTAACACAATAAATGATCCCAGATAGCCGCATTTCCCCTTAGCAGGCCCATTTTATAGGCAAAAAAAGTCCTTCTAAGCAAAAAACAGAGATTATTTACCAAGCGGCAAAAATCGCCGAACCAGCAAATCAACTTGACCATGAATCTTCTCCAATTTAACGGACACCAAAATCAAACTATTATCTGTAGCTTGGGTGTCTGAAGAAGTCGAGCAAAGAATCAGGCTTTACCTTATTCACCGTTGACTTCTCTATTAATTCATCGCATCATAAAATTAGCTTCAGAGTACAGGATGCTACTTTCTTCAATACCTTTATTCACCGATCATGAAACTAGCTACGGAGCCAATTGAGTTTGAAAAGGAGGGGCACGATTGACACTGGAAATTGGGAACTTCACAGTCGAAAACGTCGTATTCGACGCAGGAACCAGACTTCACCAAAAAACTCTGTTTATTAACAAAGGAGACCTGCAAGACTTTCTTCTACGTGGTGATGCCAGGATCAAAGCTCTGGAGGCGGTTATTGCCAAGCCTGGCGATGCAACGAGAATAATAGCCGTAAAAGACGTCATAGAGCCCAGATGCAAGGTCTTGGGGCGTCTGCCAGGGGCTGGCCGACTCCACGCCCTAAAGAATATTGCAGTTATTACCTGCGGGAAAATTGTTGGTTATCAAGAGGGTATTATTGATATGAGCGGCCCTGGCGCCCTTTATACTCCCTTCTCCAAGACCCTTAATATTGTATTGCAAATCGAGGTGGTTCCTGGCCTTTCCCCCCATCAACATGAGGATGTGCTCCGCAAGACCGGCCTCGAGGCCGCCGCCTTTCTAGCTGAAACGGCAAGAGATCTTCAACCTGATGAAACTAAGACCTTTATTTCTTTGGACTCCACAGCAGTTTCAGCAGACCTGCCCAGGATTGCATATATATACATGCTCTTGAGCCAGGGCCTGTTGCATGACACCTATGTGTTCGGGCGCAACGCCAAAGAAGGGTTGCCAGTGACCATCAGCCTGCCGGAACTTATGGATAACGCCATTGTCTCCGGCAATTGCGTTTCAGCTTGTGATAAAAATACCACATATCATCACCAAAACAATCCGCTCCTTATGGAACTTTACCAGAGACACGATAAAGAGCTTAACTTTGTGGGCATCGTTCTCACTAACGAACCGATAAAGTTTGCCGCCAAGCAGGCTTCAGCCCGAAAAACAATTGAGCTTATCAGTGCCTTGGGCGCGGAAGGGGTCATAATCTCAAAAGAGGGGTTTGGCAATCCGGATGCAGACCAGATGATGTTAATTAGCGGCCTGGAAAGACGAGGAATCAAGACATGCGCTATTATGGATGAATATCCCGGTCCTGACGGCTTGTCCCAATCCCTCGCCGATGCCACTAAGGAAGCTGACGCTGTTATTTCGGTGGGCAACGCCAATGAACAAATTATCTTGCCGGCCATGGCCCACCTTCTCGGCCCTGTCCAAGATTTAACCAAACTAGCCGGGGCCTATCCGCAGAGCCTGCAAAAAGATGGGAGTCTCAAGATTGAATTACAGGGAATAATCGGTTCCACCAATGAACTTGGACACCAAAAAATGAGCTGCAAGGAAGTCTGAAAATGGCAGATAAATACAGGATTATCCATTGTCTGAACCAGTTCTTCGGGGGGCTGGGAGGGGAAGAAAAGGCGTCTATGCCGCCATCTGTAATTGATGGGGCCAGAGGCCCAGGACTCCTCCTGCAACAGCAGTTTCCGGATGTCATGGTCGTCGCAACCGTTATTTTTGGCGACAATTATATAGCAGAAAAGACCAAAACCGCCACCCAGGAAATCATTGACCTGCTCGCCCCTTATTTCATCTCTTCAAAAGCCGAAAGACCTGTATTGCTGCTGGCAGGACCGGCCTTTAATGCCGGTCGTTACGGCATTGGCTGCGGCGCCATCTGCCAGGCCGTTTATTCCCATTATGGAGTGCCGTCTGTCACCGCTATGTTTCCGGAAAATCCAGCCGTCGATGAGTATAAAAAAGAGGTTTATATTGCCAAAGCCGGCGCAGATGCCCTGGGTATGGAAGATGCTCTGGAAAAAATGATGGGCCTGGGACTCAAGCTGCTTGGCCAGGAAATGGTCCTACCCGAGCAGGACCATTATATTCCGCAAGGACGGCGTAAAAACTTCTTCTCTTCCCAAACAGGCGCCCGCCGCGCCGTAAACTTACTTTTACAGAAACTGCATGGCGAAACATATGAAACCGAATACCCCATGCCCACCTTTGACAGGGTGACACCAGCCCCTCCCATAAGTGATATCTCCCGAGCCAAACTGGCGCTTGTCACTTCCGGAGGCATCGTTCCCCACGGCAACCCGGACAGGATTGAAGCTGCCAATGCACAAAAATACGGATCATATTCCATCAAGGACATCAAAGTCCTGACTGCCGCTAGCCACCAGACAGTTCATGGCGGCTATGACCCAACTTTTGCTAATGAAAACCCTAACCGGGTCCTGCCCCTGGATGCCGTTCGCGACCTGGAATCGGCAGGAGCATTCGGAGCACTCCATGATACTTATTACGCCACGGTCGGAAATGCCACCTCGGTCGCCAACGCCCAAAAGTACGGGCGAAGCATAGCTGAAAAATTGCTGGCAAACGCTGTTCAGGCCGTAATCCTGACCTCGACCTGAGGCACCTGTACTCGTTGCGGGGCAACGATGACTAAAGAGATGGAAAAAGTCGGACTGACGGTGGTCCATGCCTGCTCTATCGTTTCTATCTCGAAAACCGTGGGGGCCAACCGCATTGTGCCAACCATTGCAATCCCGCACCCCTTCGGTGATCCTGGCAAAAGTCCGTTAGAAGAAAAGACTTTGCGAAAAAAACTGGTCGAAAAGGCACTGAAAGCCCTGACGACCCATATAGATTCCCAAACAATATTTGCTTGATTCTGATTATGAGCGGCGTGCTTCTGTCATTATTTGAAATATTTCCTCACGGGCTTTGTCTTCAATTTCCAGTTCATACATGCCCATCTCCGACTCCCACACCTCTGCAGGAATCATATTTTTCAGCTCAAAAATATGATAGGTGTTGAGTCCCAGGGCAATACCGGCCAAGGGGCCAGCATAGCTTGGGTCCCCGTCATGGAAGGTCCTGGCCATTATCCGCAAAATTGACGGTTGATTCATCCCTACAACGACCAGCAACTCCTCTGTGCCAATTTTTTCTGCCAGTTTCTTCACCTCTTCCTGGGCCGTCAGCCCGACGGCACCTGCAGCGGTTCAGACAAAGCAGGCGGTTGCCTCGTAAACTATCTCGGCCCCGGCAGCCTCAAGGCAGGTGCATACCGCCTTGCCTGAAATATCATCTCTTTCGCCAAACACCATGATTTTTTTCCCTTCCAGCATTTATACCACCTCCTCCACCACTCCTTTTCCTATTTTCCAGACAAAGCCGGATTACGCTCCATGATAAATGAAACCCCATCCAACAAATTGGTACATCGATTCAAAAAAAGACTGGCCCGGGCAAGGAACATGACACGCTTGATTTCTCCTTTCTTCATAGCTTCCATGGCATGGCCTATATAGGGAACGGCTGAAGGAATGTGGCCCTGGGTCGGAGCAAAACCCGGCATCCCGATTTTGTTGATCCAGGTTCCCATCTCGCTCTTATCCATTTGTCCGGCCCGGACCGCCATGGCTGCTATTTTTCGATAGTTTTTCATCGCAACATCACCGGAACCTGCAAACTCCATGATTTCGGGGTTTTGCAGTTCCGGCGCAAATTTATCGATATCCCTAAATTGCAGGCCGAGGTTCTCCAGCGGTTTTAATAAATAATGGCGAAATACCTCTTCCTCGGCAGAGCCAGCGCCAATCGGCACAGTCCCAACTGCCCCCTGTTCCAGCCTGATGATCGGGCTTTTTTGATCATCTTCGCTAACCAGAAAGGCCATGGAGGCAAGGGTGTCATCGAGAATTACCATGTTGTTCTGCAAAAAGGCCTGGGATTTCATTCCCAGCTTCGCCAAAGAGCCACCGCCAACCACAGCTACTCGTTTAAACACCCCGCTTTGAACCAGAGAGCCTGCAGTAACAAGAGCTGAAACCGGGGCAGCACAGAAATTTTTTATATCCATGCCGGCGGCGTTAAGACAGCCGCACATTTCACCAATTGCTTTGGCCATACCACCTCCACCGCGCTGATAACGGTCGCCGCATGCCTCTTCGCCACAGCTGATCAAAAAGTCAATCTGGCCGGGCTCTATCCCCTCACGGTGCAAGAGCCATTGGAGCGCTAAAGCAGCCGATGCCTTAGTACAAATATTTTCCAAAAGTTCCGGGCCCTGGAGATTCGAATCGCCGCGCGCTTCTTCCCTTAAATCGCCAAGGAAATAACCGTACTCTGCTTCACCGTTGCGCAACGGCAGCCCTGGAGGCAATAAACTTTCACTCCGGGCCATGCCCGACACCTCCCTCTGATTAGAGCTGGGAATATTTTTAAGCAGATGATGTTCTGCCACGCGTCTCTGGAGTTTTTCCCGAACTCCCTCCTGCATGTGGAAAAGTGGAGGACTCAAGACATCAGCCAAGAGGAGAAGTGCGTAAAAGGTCTTCTGGTCTAAAATCTCACCAAAAAGTCCTCTCTTTTGCAGAGCATCTGAGTCGGAAGCCAGCGGATTCATGTACCAGGGGCGGGGAAGGGTCGCCAGCTCATCGGGGCTGAGGTTTCCCAGGAAGGTCTGGTTGGGAGGATAACAGACTGCCTCGGAATAATTCCGCAGCAAAGAGTCCATTTTTACCTCAATGCCTGGATCTTTAGCGATCTCCCGCCGCGGCTTGGAGCCATAACGGACAAGATCCGGGGTATGGGCCAAGCAATAAGCACAATTTTTGATTACCGGATATCTGATCACTCTATTCCCCAAAACATAAAATAAGGCCTCCTGAATAATTTTGAAAAAACACCTTGAAGATTAGTAACTATTCAGCTGCACCCCATCTGCGCGCGAACAGGACTTCCAGCATACCGATGTATAGCTGAAAGGCCTGTTCACACACACCTGGGGCACATCTAAACAGTTACAATTCGCTGGTTATGCCCGTTTTTGGGCTCTACCTGAATAGCTACGAAGATTATTGATTATGTCGTTTTTCTTAGCGTTAACTAAAAGAGCTAGACCGAGTAAATTCGGCAAGCTTTGCCAGGACATAATCGATGTCTTTTTCCGTATGGCTTGCCGAAATCTGGAACCTGACCTCTTCCTCACCTCTGGGCACCACCGGATAACTCAGGCCGGTGGCCAAAACGCCATGCTCAAAAAGGTATCGTACCAGGGCCTGAGTCTCGCCGCTAACCCTTGCGATAAGCGGCACAATGGGATGCTCTCCAGCAATGATTTCACAGTCCAATTCCAAGAGCCCTGTCTCAAAACGGCGGGTCAGTTGCCGCAGCCCATCGAGCAGTTTCAGGCCGTCAGAGCTGTCAAGCAGTTCAAGTGCCTGCTTGGCAGCAGCCGCTTCGGCGGCAGTGATTGGGTTTGAATAAATGTAAAATGGCGCTGTCTCCCGCAGATAGTCAATTACTGTGGTATCGGCCACCACGTACCCACCGTTGACTCCCAGAGCCTTGCCAAGGGTAGAGACCAGGATATCGGCCCGACTCTTTGTATACTCCTCCACCCCTTTGCCGCTCTGTCCGAACGCACCTACCCCGTGGGAGTCATCTACGATGCTGATGACTCCTTCTGCAAACTTCGCATCATATTGCCGGCAAAGCGCTGACAATTTATCCAGGGGAACAAAATCCCCCCGCATGCTGAAGATGCCATCCGTCACCACCAGAATTCGTCTGGCCTGTCCTAAACAACCTTTTAGCTTATCTTCCAGGTCATTCATATCCAGATGCTTATAAGCAAGTTTTTGAGCAGGTCTTGCCAAGCGGATGGCGTTGATGATGCAATTATGATTGAGGGCATCACTTAAAACAATGGTATCGTCGCTGATCAACTGAGGCAGTACGCCCAAGACCGCCGCATAAGCCGCACTGAAAATCATCCCGGCCTTGCGGCCATGGAACTTAGCAAGGCTTTTCTCAAGCTGGACGTGGTGCTCACAAGTGCCGCTGATGAACCGAACCGCCCCGGGCCCTGTCCCAAAGGACCTGACTGCCATCTCCTCCGCCTTTATTACCGCAGGGTGCAAGGAAAGACCAAGATATGAGTTGGAATTCATTCGCAGGAATTCTCGCTCTCCATAACCGGCCAGAAAATAGCGGGGACCATTCCCCTTTTGGGGCGGTTGAATGCCGGTGACCACATTTTCCCTACCTTTCAGGGCCCCTCTAGTTTGC
Source organism: Desulfurivibrionaceae bacterium (assembly GCA_030145275.1). GTDB lineage: Bacteria > Desulfobacterota > Desulfobulbia > Desulfobulbales > VMSU01 > JAQYVV01. The sequence continues at coordinate 13,897 of JAQYVV010000020.1, forward strand.
AGCTCATGGAGGCTTTCGGACAAAGATTTCTTAAGTCTGTCAAGCGACATTTTCCTCTCCTTCAGGCCTAAGCAGCAACGACCCCAGTTTTCCAGCCATTTATGATAACGAAAGCTTTGCCGACAGTCTGGCAAGCATGTCCGCCGTCAAGCTTGCCAGATCATATTCTGGTTGCCAACCCCACTGGCTCCGGGCTGCGCTGTCGTCCATCCTGTCGGGCCAGGAGTCGGCCACAGCCTGCCTCACCGCATCGACCTCATAGTTCATTATAAAATCCGGGATATGTTTTTTGATAGCACTGTATATCTCTTCCGGCGCAAAACTCATGGCCGTGATATTGTAGGCATTGCGGAAACGAAGCCTTTTCGGATCTGCCTCCATAAGGTCTACTGCAGCCCGAACGGCATCCGGCATGTACATCATATCCAGGCAGGTTCCTGGCGCCAGATAACAGGTATAGCTTTCTTGCCGCAGGGCGGCATAAAAGATGTCGACGGCATAATCTGTCGTACCGCCTCCAGGGGACGTTTCGTGGGAAATAAGACCGGGATAGCGGACTCCTCTGGTATCGACACCGAATCTCTCAAAATAGTAATCGCAAAGGAGTTCAGCGCTTACTTTCGTAATGCCATACATGGTTTGGGGCCGCTGTATGCTCTCTTGCGGGGTATTGATTCGGGGAGCAGTCGGACCGAAGGCACCGATGGAACTGGGATGAAAAACAGCACAGCCATAAATCCGCGCAACCTCCAGAACATTGGTCAGGCCTCCCATGTTTATTTCCCAGGCCAGTTGGGGCTGCTTTTCCGCTGAGGCCGATAATAAGGCCGCCAAATGGTAGATGGTGCCGACATTATATTCCCGAACATATGTATCAAGGGCCCCCCTGTCTCTCACGTCAAGAGTAATATAAGCTCCGGAAGTGAGCAAAGTGCCCCCCGGTTTCCTTTTATGACCGGCAGCAACAACATTTTCCGCTCCGTATCGCTGCCGCAAAGCCGGAGTAAGCACGGAACCGATCTGGCCGGTTGCACCTGTAACAATTATTTTTTTCATCTTTTTCGACCAGTTTCTAGCTTGGTTTATCGGCTAACTTAGCCATAGCCAATTCCCTCATCCTGAATTTTTGAATTTTACCAGTAACCGTCATGGGAAATTCTTCCACGATCCAGACATGACGGGGAACCTTGAAATGGGCCAGGTTCTGCCGGCAATAATCCTGGATCTCCGGCTCCTTCACAGTTTCACCGGCATGGGGTTTGATCCACGCCATGATTTCCTCGCCGTAAAAATTATCCGGTATTCCGAAGACTGATACTGCAGCAACCTTTGGATGGGAAAAGATCAGATCTTCGATCTCCCGAGGATAGATATTCTCGCCGCCGCGGATGATCATCTCTTTCAAGCGTCCGGTAATCTGCACGTACCCGTCAGCATCCATCTTGCCAAGATCACCGGATTTGAGCCAACCTTCTTTATCAATTGCTTGCGCCGTTGCCTTTTGATCACCGTAGTAGCCCTGCATAACATGGTAGCCTCGGAAACAAATCTCGCCAACAGATCCAAGGGGCACAATCTCTTCTGAGATCGAATCCACTATTTTTACCTCCTGATGGGGTAAATTCCGGCCCACTGTTTCCAGCCGACGCTCTAAGCTGTCATCTCTGCTGGTAAGATGGGTTAGCGGGGATGCCTCGGTCTCGCCATAGCCGATTAGGATCTCTTCACAATGCATATCCAACTGAATCCTTTTCATCAATGCAGGCGGGCAGGGAGCACCGGCCATGATCCCTGTCCGCAAAGTGCTTAAGTTAAAATCGTCAAAACGGGGATGTTCCAAGGCGGCAATAAACATGGTGGGGACACCATGAATGGCGCTGCATTTCTCGTCATTAAGCGCCTTAAGAACCTCCAGAGCATCAAAATGTTCGCAGGCAATGACAATGCAAGCCCCCACTGAAAGACAAAGAAGGTTGGCCAGCACCATGCCGAAACAGTGATAAAAAGGGACTGGGACGCAAAGCCGGTCCCTTTCGGTAAAATGCATTGCCAAGGCAGAAAAGTAGGCATTGTTTAAGATATTATAATGGCTCAAAACAACGGCCTTGGGAAAACCGGTGGTTCCCGAAGTATACTGAATATTGATCTGGTCGCGGCTTGCTAAAACCGCATCAATGCTGTTGAGTTTCTGGGGAGTAAGATTGGCGCCTCGGTCAATCACTTCGGACCAGGTTGTAAATCCGGGTGCCGGGCGCATGGTCTTGGCAGGACAGCCAGGGTCATAAATAACCACGTAGCCCAAAAATGGAAACTTTTCACTGTTCAGCCGAGCCCCCCCGCTCTTTTGAAGTTCCGGCAGCAATTTCTTGATGGTTTCAATGTAGTTGTTCGATTTGAAGGCAGGGATCATGAAAAGCCCTTGTACTTCTGAGTGCTGTAGGGCGTAAGTCAGCTCTTTGCTTAGATAGGCGGGATTGATCGTGACCAGTATGGCGCCGATACGGGCCGTAGCAAGCTGGAGCAGCAGCCATTCGAGATTGTTGGTCGACCAGATACCGATCCGATCCCCTTTGCCAAACCCCATGGCGAGCAAACCCAAGGCCAGTTGTGCCACTCTGCCGGCAAGCTCCGCATAGGTCAATCTTTTACCTTGCGGAATGGAGACCACCGCTTCATGGTTCGGGAATCGCTTTGCCACTTCGGCGAAATGGCGGGGGATAGTCCGCTCCAGAAGAGATATGTCACCATTTGTCCGATAATAGCTCATGCCATCTTGGCTCATGGGGTCGTCCTCTTATTTTTATCTCCCTTCAATAGCCTGCCAATAGGCATCAACCCTATTCTGGATCTCGGCAAGCAACTGCTCGTCCCGCTGTGGCCTGAAGAGGTGTTGGAAACGCTCCTGGCGACTAAGGTACTCTTCCACCGGCAACCGGGGGCGAGAGATTTTTGTGTGGACCACTTTGCCATCCTCATACTCTTTCAAAGGCCAAATCCCGGTTTTGACTGCCAGTCGGCCTATTTCTACCGATTCCTGCGGATCGTAGCCCCAACCGGTTGGACACGGAGAAAGGACAATAATCAAACGGGGACCTTTCATTTTTTTTGCCTTTTCAATCTTTCGGGCCAGATCGAGGGGTTCCGCACCCACTGCCGTTGCCACATATTCAGGCCGGTGGGCTGCCCAGATGGCAAAGAGATCTTTTTTATAACCCGGATAACCGTGGACGCCGCGGCTTGTCGCAGTTCTTGCGGCGTGGGGAGTGGCTGCCGAATATTGCTGCCCGGTATTGCCATACCCTTCGTTGTCGTAACAGACATAGAAGAAATCCAGATTACGGTCGATGGCTGCAGAGGTGGAGGAAAGACCCATGCCGTTTGCTGAGCCGTCCCCGGTGAGCACAAGAACTTCAAGGTCTTCCGCAGTATCAATCTCGCCTTTTTTCTGTAAAATATCCAAGGCATCCCTGACTCCCTGGGCCCCGGCCGGCGCCGAGGCCATTGCGGTATAAAGCCAAGAGCCGCGAAAGGGGGTGAACGGATAAATGGAGAGCAGGGTCATGCAGCCAGCCGCATTGACAATGACATTTTTCTCGCCGATTATATCATATATTTCATGCAGGGCTTCCAGGCCGCCGCACCCGGCACACATGGGAGTACCGCTTCCAAGAATATGGGAAGAGGGAAGGTCTTTCAGGCGTTGAAATGCCGATATCATTTTCCACCTCCTCTGGTTTGCCGAGCCGCTCTGGCAACGCTTTGCAGCTTTCTGACCTCCAGCAGTTCCTCCTCGCTGTACAACAGGCGCGGCGGTGGCGTTTCGCCATCTTCCACAGCCTTGCGGGTAACGGCTGCAATCTGGTAAAAATCTTCCGGGGTAATGTCACGACCGCCCAGTCCCCCAATAAAGCTGAGCAAAACATCGGGTGCACCTTTTTGGTTATAAAGGACCGACGATAATTCAGTATAAAGGACACCGCCAAGCCCTGCGGCCAGGTTTTGATCGATTACCGCAACTCCTTTTTTGTTCTTTAGGGCCTTTGCAATGGCCTCTTTTGGAAAAGGCCGCAAGAGCCGGGGCCGAACCAGACCTATTGACCAGCCGACATCCCGCAGGCGATCTACGGCGTCCTTTGCCTTGGTGGCAAAAGAGCCAATCATCACAAAGGTAAACTCTGCGTCTTCGGATTTATAGGTTTCCAGCACGCCATAACTTCTGCCAAAGCAGTCGGAAAATTCTGCAGCTATTTTTTCAAAAACCTCTATGCCCTGCTCAGAGGCAAGGTGGGCTTCATAGCGAAAATAAGAGTATGCCGCTCCACCTAATACAGCTACTCCTTCGCTGAGCGGTTCATTGGCCCGGAAGCGGATACTGCCGGGATCAAAAGGGGGCAGAAAACTGTCCACCGCATCAGGGGTCGGGACTTCCACGGGCTCCCGGGTAAAAGATAGATAAAACCCATCAAAATTAACGATCACAGGCAGACGGACCTTCTCATCCTCTGCCAGCCGATAGGCCATAATCATGCTGTCCAAAACTTCCTGGCAGGTGGCGCAGTGAACCTGCAGAAAACCGCAGTCCCGCACCGCCATGATATCGTTATGGTCCGGTTCAAGCGTGATTGGGGCCGACAATCCACGCGAAACATTGACCAGCACAAAAGGGGCACGCCAACCGGCAACGGTATAAAGCATCTCCGTGCCATAAAGAAGGCCCTGGCTGGAAGTGGCGCTGAAAACCCGTACTCCGGTCACTGCTGCCGCCCCGGCGGCAGTGATCATGGAATGCTCTGATTCCATGGTCACCATCCTGCAGTCCATTTTGCCGTCCTCGATCCAGGCGCCAATGGTCTCGATAATCTCGGTTTGCGGCGTAATTGGAAAGGCAGGCAGATAATCAACCCGGGCCAACAATGCACCTAAGGCGGCAGCTCTATTTCCGGTCAATAATTCTCGTTTCACGCTCACTCCCCTTCTCTTTTTTGCGCTTCCGCTACCGGTTCAGCCACCGCGCTCACCGCATGGGGCGGGCACTGGGCCAGGCAAATCAAACACCCCTTGCAATGGTTATAGTCTATCTGGGGATATCGCTCTTTATCTAGATGAATCGCGCCATCCGGACAAAAGGTACTGCACAGCCACCAACAACGATTGCACCGTGAATAGTCAATTACGGGCCGCATGGTCCGCCACTGACCGGTTATTAATTTTTCGCTGGTGGCTGCGGCATGGATGGCCGGAGCCGAGAGTTTAGGGTCTTCCCAGGAAAGTTCTATCCAGGAAGGAGGTCGATAATCATCGGCCCTTACAGGTTTGCCTTCCTTGACTATCCCTGTATCATTTTTCAGTTCATTAAAGGCGGTTAAAGCCATCTCAAGGTTAGTTTGGACAACATCCGACCCCAAATGGGCCAATTCCTCGTTTATTGCCAGGGTAAGCGTTGTCTCTTGAATTACCCCTGCCAGCCTCGCCGCACCCCCGGCACATATGGCGCCAATAAAGCGCATTTCATCCCAACCTTTTCCAGACGGGCTTTGGGTCAAGGCAATTATTCTACCCTTAAAGTTCAGTCTGTCCTGCCACAGTTTTGTCTTCTCCATGCTATTTATCAGGAGTATGGAGTCGGAGCGCAAAGCCTGCATAACGCCGGCAGCCGGAACGGCAATCAAACTTTCATCGGCAACAACAACCAGGCCCGGATGACGGATAATGCCACGTTCATTTATCTGCTCTTTTGAGGCACGCACATAGGCGAACATAGGGGCCCCGCGGCGCTCGGCCCCATAACGGGGAGCGTCTTGCACCTCATATCCTTCGAGGAAGAAGGCCTTGCCAAGAATTCTGCTTGCCGTCTTCATGCCTTGACCACCGCGGCCATGGAAACGTATCCGATACATTCTATCCACTCCTAACCAAGACAAGTTGGCTAACTGCCTTACCATTAGTCATTAAGATTATAAAATAATGTGCACCTTGTTGATTTATTGCCACTCAGTTCAGTACCCCCCTGTGGGGTATAAAAAACAAGATTTTTATATTCTGCCGCTGCGTCACCGTACATCAGCAGCACTGTAGGCTAATCTAATCACCACTGTAACTTCAGGTAGAGTTGTAAACTACCTTTAACTCCATAGTGTAACTATTCAGCGAACTAACCGGGGTGAATAGTTCGACATTTATTTTCTAAGTAACAACAGGCTCCGTTGTCTTTCCGGGCTTGACCCGGAATCCAGAAACCAGCCTTATCTCCTGGATTACGGTTAAAAACATACCGGAATGACGGGTCTGGTATGTTTTTATTTATCATGTTGATTTTACGATATTTACGCAAGTATTCAATATGTTGTTACTTAGAAGGCGCTAAATATTGCAAAAGAATTCATGCCCCATTCGGAAAAAAATTATAAAATCGAATAACGCCGGTACGACATCGCTTTTTTGACCCGCCTGATAGCGAGTTTTACAGCGGCATCTCTGGGCATTATCTTTTGGGCGTCGGCCTCTTCAAGCACCATCGTCATATTGGTCCGCAATTTTTCTTTAATGGTCTGAAAAACCGTGATCTGATCGGCATTGTGATATTCCATGGCAGCACAGATCACCCCACCGGCATTGGCGATAAAATCAGGTAGGCAGAGAATTCCTTTATCATATAAATATTTCTCCGCACCGTAGGTGAAAGGGATATTTGCACCTTGGGGGACCAGCTTGCACTTCAGGCGGCTAACATTGTCCTCATGCACCACATCCGGCCGAGCCGCAGGTATCCAGATTTCACATTCAATATCTATTATATCCTCACGCTCAAGCTTTCGGCCTTTCGGGTGGTCGATAACGCTTTTGCCCTCTCTTTTCAATTCTGTTAATGCTTCGATATCAAGCCCATGTGGATCATAAACTGTTCCAAGCGAGTCGGCGGCCCCAACCAAGATAACCCCTTTGTCAGCCAAAAAGCGGGCGGCGTGACGCCCCACAGCGCCAAATCCCTGCACTACCATCCTGGCACCGTCTAATTCAAAATTACAATATTTCATTGCCACCTCAACGGCATAAAGCAGTCCCCAGCCGGTAGCACCAATTTTATCCAGCGGAATGCCTCCTATTTCCCTGGGGAGACCCACGGCCCGACCTATTTCATCCTTGATCCAAGCCATGCAGACTTCATCTGTGCCCATATCCGGGCCAAATATATAGTCGGACTCATGACGAAGAGCGTGAGCAAAGGTCCTGACAAGCCTTTCCTTTTCCTTTCTGGCCATTTTAGGATCGCCATAGATTACTGACTTTCCTCCGCCATGCTGTAAGCCCGCCGAGGCATTTTTCAGCGTCATGGCCCTGGCAAGCCTGGCACACTCCACAGTGCTCACATCCCGGGCCATTCTCAGACCGCCGATGGATGGCCCGGTAGCCACATTATCTATAACAAGAACGCCTTTCAGGCCACATGCCGGTTCGTTAACATGAATTACCTTTGCCGGTCCCATTTCGTCTCCTAAAGCAAAGACCTCATCCTTCATAAACAGACGACCTCCATTTTTAGATGGTATTTTCCAATAAAGCAAAAAACCAAAGTAAAATTAAACTGTTCTCCATATTATTCAGTACACTACACAAAACTCTTTCTTGTCAAATGAATACAAAAAAAATCGTTTTTCTTTAGGGATCTTCTTCAGATTCTGCCCATGGTGTCTCTTCTCCTACCCGGCTGGCAATCGGCTTAAACAGCATGCTTTGTAGAGTTATCACCTATTACCAGAGGCACCCCGATATTCCTGGCTCCCTTTTTGGTGTAAATTAAATGCTTAAGGCAACACAGACTGCAGACGTGACCGGAATCCACAGACATGTGAAGATATGATGTTAAGGGCCAGGAAGATAGTGACGTTTCATCCAGATGGAAGGTTGTTGTGAGACAGGAGGAATGGGAGTTGACTTGGTTTGGAAATATGTTGACTCTGAGAGGCGGCTATTTTGTCGCTACTTTTGAAGCTCAGAACGAATCTTCAAATGGCTTTGAAGTTTTTCCAAGCCATAATCTGTAGGTTATCTTAAGCTTTGAAAATAAGGAACTTCGGAAAGATGTTGGCAAGACATCTTCAATTCAGAAAATACTTAGACAGCTTTTGGTGGCTGATCATTGTAAAGCATCTTTATAGAAATTTTGAGATTGACATATTAAAAGTTACCCCTTTCTTAGAACCGGGTTCAATCCATACTTTACCTTGGTGTCGTTCGGCGATTTCTTTTACTATAGCCAGCCCCAATCCCGTTCCCTCGATGCCTCTTGAAGTTTCTTTCCGTTTGAACAGCCCAAATATACCTTTGGATTCTTCCTTCTTTAAGCCAACCCCATCATCACTGACGGAAAAAATGTGAAAATCGTCAACATCTTTATAGCCGATTTCAACCTTACTTAAAGTGTCGCCACCATATTTTAAGGCATTATCGACAAAGTTTCTAAAGACTCTCAACATTGACAGTTTATCGGCCTGAATTGCTGGAATATCTTCCGGTTCAAACATATTTATTTGGCGGATATTAAATTGAGCGGAAAATTCTTCGTGAATTATTTGGAGGATTTCTTTAGAATTTACCTCTTCAAGGCACAGAGGTCTCTCTTTGGTAGCAATATAAAGATTAATCGTTTCAACAAGTGCTGCGATTTGTTCAGAAGATTTTTGTATTTGCTCACAGTAACTTTTACCTTTTGCATTGAGACTGTCTCCAAAATTCTTTTGGAGACGCTTTGTCAGTCCATATATTGCAATAGACGGGTTCTTGAGGTCATGAGCAACCGAATAAGCAAAGTGTTGAATTTTTTCAGCACTTTTCCTTAACTTCTCTTGATCTTGTTTGCGTTCTGTAATATCACGCACGAAAGCTTGGATGATCTTTCTGCCATGATAATTAATGATCTTGCTACTTATTTCAACTGGAATTTCCAGACCGTCTTTGTGTTTCTGGGTGTGCTCAAATATCATGCTGTCTTTTTGCATGAGTTCCCAAACCTTGGACTTGTTGCTGCTGACAGAGCTTGAGCCTGTGATGTTGTTAATTTTTAACCGGCGGAGTTCTTCAAGGCTATAGCCAAGTCGGTTATATGCATTTTCGTTGGCATCCAGAATGGTTAAATGAACCGGGTCGATGATAAAGATGGCATCATTGGCATTTTCAAATAAGCTCCGGTATTTTTTCTCACTCACCGTTAATGCTTCTTCCGTCCTCTTTCGCTCGGTGATGTCGAGAGCCAAAGATATGGCGCCCCGCACATGCCCTTTATTGTCATAAATGGTTGAATTATTCCACTCACAGAGGATGACTTCCCCTGATTTAGTGAGATTTTCATTAATGCTGTGGTGTGAGAGATCCCCTTTAAGCAAAACTTTAACGACTTCATCAACTTGGGGCCGAGTTGCTTCTGGAATAAGGAACTTAAAGAAATTCCGCCCTAAAACCTCTTCTTTCGGCCAACCGAATATCCTTTGTGCCTGTATATTCCAGTCGGTGATTTTGCAATCGCAATCCCAGATCACAAAAGCAAGAGGAGCGCTGTTGTATACACTCCGGTAACGTTCCTCGCTCTCCCGCAACTGCTCTTCCGCCTGCTTGCGAAAAGTGATATCCAGGAAAGAAACAACTGCGCCTACTAATTCTCCACCTTCAAACATCGGGGTGCTTGTATAATCAACAGGAAAACTCAAGCCATTTTTCCGCCAAAATATTTCATCATCTTTATGATGAATCCTGCCGTCCTTGAATGCTTGGTAGATTGGACATTTATCATCAGTGTAAGGGCGCCCATCCGCTCTAGTATGATGGATTAGCGTATGACTTTGCCGGCCTATTAACTCTTCTGTCGTATAGCCAAGTATTTTGGCCGCGGTTGGATTTACGAAGGTGTGTCTTCCCTCAGTATCGAGCCCGAAAATTCCTTCTCCAGCGGAGTTTAAAATTAATTCATTCTGCTGGCCGAGCTTTTTTACCTTCTCCTCTATTCGCTTACGCTCGGTGATCTCAGCTTGTAAATTATGGTTGGCTCTTACAAGTTCTGCTGTTCGTTCCTCAACCCGCAACTCCAGTTTATCATGTGCTTCTTGAAGCTTCTCTTCCGCCTGCTTACGACCGCTAATGTCTTTTGCAAGAGACAACAATCTTTGTTTTCCCTCAGCTGTAATAATCTCTCCGGAATATAAGCAATAAATAGTCTCACCATTTTTCTTTTTGAGAGTCAGCTCCATATCATGAATATGGTTTGTCGTCCGCAACTCATTTTTCAGGACATTACGGTCTTCTTGTGAAATCAATCCTAAATTGGCAGAGGTAGTGCCTATAGCCTCTTCACGACTATAACCAGTGACATGAACAAAATTATCGTTAACCTCAATTAATTTCCCATCTTCAATGGCACTTATAATCATGAGCAACGGACTGGCATGAAATACTTTTGCAAATTTTTCTTCCGCCCGAGCAAGCTCAATGACTTTTTTCTCTAAATCTTTGACTCCTTGTGTGAGTTCTTCGTGTGTTGGTTTGTCACTCATTGTAAAATCCTCAACTTAAAAAGTTGAAAAGCCCTGTTTATTTTGATTATGAGTTGGAATAAGAAGAAAGATTAGAATTGGGTTTGATATGACATCTTAGGTCCGAAAAAGGCGGAGGATCTCATACAAACTACCATTAAAATTAAGATATCAAAATCCTTACCTATCCCAAAGATTACTTTCAAGGTAATACCACAAAGTGGTAGCGATATAAAGCTAATTATTCAACCAGTTCTTTTTTACAATGCAAAATATAGAAATTAAAAAAGGATCTCTTTTGAGGAAAATAATTGCTATGGGTAAAGCCTGTTGCCAGATAGCAGAAGCTTATTAAAAAACCTGGGCCACTCTTTGGTTCATGCAAAAGAAACTTTCTATCGTCAATATCGGCTGGTTTAAGTCCGAGAACTTCGCTGATTCTCATTCCACCTCTAGCCATAAGCTCAAGCATTAGTCTGTTAAGAGCATGTAAGGCCCTAAAAATTGCTTCGTCAATTGTATCCTTATCAAAAATGGTCCATTGATGAGCTTTAGGTTTTCTGGAAAGATTTCTGGCTGCAGGAGATTGGCAGGAGTTTCTCATGTCTGGTTGAATTGTATTGATAATCAAGTTGAAAAAAGCTGATATTGTCATATATCGACTACGTTTTGTGTTTTGCTCTCTGCCAATGGTAAGTTCTGCAAGAAAGGAGATAATCTCCTCAGTTTTTATTGATTCCAGATCCCTTCCTCCTGTCATAAAGTTAAAATGCTCCTTTTATAAAACGATTCGGATTTCCGTTGGTAATCTTGACCGCTGAGGGTTTATGCATTTTTCAAACTTACATGGAGAGAGATTAATTTCGAGAGGTGTCAATAACAGAAATCACATTTTGATCTTTGGCGAGATGCTATAAGATCAGCCTTCATTTTCGGTTCTTCTTTTCAGGAATTGGGAAAAAATTGTCAGTTTCTCTGATTTTCTTTGTATATTCAATTATGGCCATTCATTTTACAGAAGATTTAACCAAATTAGTTCCCCTCAAAGTCAGTGTGGTTTCCGGTGAAAAAACAGTTTTCACCTGTCCCTGCTGCAAAAAGAAATTTCCACTCTCTTCATCAATGGTTAAGCGTCTTAGCGGGAAAGGCTGTGAGTTAACATGTCATTTATGTGAAAAACGTTTTTTAGTGCAAGTTGAAGTAAAGCCTCGAAGGATGGAAACTCTACAAGTTTCCATTACCGACATATCAAACAATCAAACTTTCAAGAATATCTCCGTCCAACAATTGACTCCCAATTGTATTGATTTTATTTGTAAGGGACAACAATGTTTGAGTAAAGGCCAGAAAGTCCAAGTGAATTTCATAGATCCCCAAACAGGCAGACCAGGCAATAAGAGTAAAGCTGTCGTACAGTTGGTGCGAGGTAAATATGTGAGCTGTCACTTTGTTGAACCGGTGGACATCAAATGAAAAGAATATGAAAACTTCCCTCTACTCTCTTCTCACTTCTTGTATACATGGAAGAGATTAACAAGATGAACTATCCCGAATCTTTGGAAGTCTCTTTACTTTAGCAAAACCTCATCAAAAGCACGACCGCATACATAAGGGAACAAACGTCATGAGCGGAACACGATTCATAGTGGCGGGACGCTTTATCGACGGCAGTGGCGCAGATGTGCGCAGAAATGTCTTTCTGGCAGTGAAGGACGGTATTATTACCGCCATTGGCTCCGCAGCAGACCTTCTCCGCAATGACGGGGCTGCAATCGATGACTTCTCGCACTGTACTATTTTGCCGGCACTGGTTGACTGCAGCGTCTCCCTGTCGCGATCGCCCGCCGTGGACAGGAAGTTGAGGTTATCCACTGAAGAGGCTGGCTTTGCGAAAAAGGCAGCCATGTTGGAGCAGCATATCCGCTACTGCCATGCACACGGAGTGCAGGGAGTGGCCGACAGCGATGACATAACCGGCCTAGTGGAACGTTATCAAGAGGGGATGGCACAGGGGAGCATAATTGACATTCGAACATCCGGCCGTCTCTGCCGGAGCAGGCAAGATTGTGCAGCTGGCAACTCGGCAGGCGGTGATTTTCTTAGACTCGGTTATTCCGACAATATCGAAGACGAAGAAGCCCCATATCCTCGGCTTATACCGCAAGGGCATAAGTTTCGTTTGAGCCGACAAGCGGCTCAACTCAGCTTTAACCATGAAGACCTGTTCCGTATTCTGCAGCACAAAGGTGGGAAAAAGGCGGTGGTGGTGGCCAATGGCCTGCAACAGGTTGCGGAAGCGCTTGAGGCGGGGTGTGATGCCATCGAACAGGGATACGCTATGGGCGAGGACAATCTCAGGAAAATGGCGGAGAAGGGTGTGCTGTGGATTCCCAGCGTACTGCGGGCCAAGAATGCCTTGAACGGTGCGGGCACTGGCGGGGATGTGTGTTGCCGTTTCTCCCTGCGCTATGTGGCCCCGGGAAAGCCGGTCCCCGGCGCGGAGGCTTTTTGGAAAAAGATGCTCGCCGAACAACTAACGCAACTGCGTTTTGCCAGAAAATTGGGCGTGACAACGGCTGTGGGAACCGGTGCCGGCAGTGTTGGCATACTCCATGGCGAGTCGATGGTCGAGGAGATGAAATTGTTCATCAAGGCCGGCTATTCACTGGAGGAGACCATCCGGTGCGCATCGGAAAATGGAGCCAGATTCTTTGGCATGGAGAAGCTGGGAACGCTTGTTGTCGGACGGAAAGCAACATTCCTGATTGCCAGGGGCACGGTGAAACAGCTGCCAAGAAAACTCTCCTATCTAGAAGGCATCTATGTTGACGGAGTACCCAGCATCACATATCATAAAAATCCTGTCAAGACGGCGTGATAGGAGCACTTTTCACTCCTTGTTTATTGTGGCTCTATAGCAAACTCAGCTTAGTTAACGGGTTCGGAGTCTGCGCTACCTCCGTCTAACAACATGCCGGATGACGGCATAACCACTTTCATCGTCATCCCTGAATGTTTTTATCAGGGATCCAGGCTAGTTAGTGGTGCAAGAATGGGTGCTTTGAGCTGCCATAGTATCTAAAGAACGTGCAACCCCAGGAGGGTACCAGATATAGCGCGGGGGTAACTTTGAGGGGAATAGTAAGTAGAAGTGCGGTAATAATTGTATTATAACAAGTAGTAATCTGTTTAATTCAAGTGCCTGCATCCCTCCATATATACGAAAAGCCGCTGAAGGTGTTTATACAATTTCAGCGGCTTTTTTTGTTTACTCGACTAGGTTGTGAACTGAAGTAAGGGTTACGTCCTTCTGTAACAGGGGGATAGATTTGCTCAGGGCCTCAAGGGTTTCTGGATAGGGGTGGCCGATGGCGATTGCCTTGCCGTGTTTTTGAGCAATTTTGATAAGCTGTTCAAGCTGTTTGATTATTTTGGCCGGATCTTTTTCGTTATCCAAAAATATGTTTCTTTTGGCTGTTTTCACAGCCATGTTTTTGGCCAGCTTATAGCCGACGCTTTTTGAGGAGGTTAGGCTATCAATGAAAAAGAGATTTGTGGGTTTTATTTCTGTAAGAAAGGCAGTCATCGCCTCTTCGTTCTCTGAATAGCGGGAGCCCATATGGTTGTTGATGCCAATGGCCAGCGGCACGGCAGCTAAATCTTTTAACAAGGTGCTGCGCATCGTCTGGGCATCCATTTTCAGAAAAAGGGCTCCGGGGCCGGGATCCCACTTTTGGCCTATTGGTTCCATTGGGAGATGCAGAAGAATATCTCTTCCTTTACTGTGGGCTTTTTGGGCCAGTTTCAAGCCATGAGCTGAGTGCGGCAGGATTGAAAAGTTTAAATTGAGGTCCAGATCAATAAACTTTTCTCCCATTTTTCTCAAGTTACCAATGTCATCAATTATTATGGCTATTTGGGGGCCTTTAGTATGTTCTGCAACTGTCTCCTTTGCAATAATTGGGATGACTTTCTCTTGCGGGACAGGAACAGGTGAGGCTGGAGGCGCAGGGATCAAACTTTCTTGAGCCATCTTGGCAGGCGCGATGACGGAATTTTTTTCGGCTTGAGGGTGTGTTCCGGGTCTTAAAAAAATGAGGTAGACCGTTGCCGCCATGCTGACGCATATAAGCAGGCCAAGAAAGAATAATCTTAAGAAAGGAGATTTTTTTATTTGACGCCGGGATGCTTTTCTATTTCGTGACATTATTGATGCTCTCGTAAAAAGTCTGAGTAATCGCCAAGATGGCTAAGCACAAAAGTTCGATATACAGGTAAGCGCAGACTCCGAGGCGTGGTATTTTTTACAGGGCTTCGGTTATACATATGGTATACCGAAGGTCTGTAAAAAATCCGCAACGCAGTAGATCGGATTGCTATACCCTTTGGGTGCTTTTTGCGACGCCATCATTATTTGTTTCTCTTTAAAACGTATTGGCCCAATCCCAGTAAAATATCTTTTCCCGGGCAATCCTGGAAGAGATTGAGGCCTTTTGAGGCATCTTCTATAAGCGTTTGGGCCCTTTTTCTGGAATAGCTAAACCCGTTATATTTCTCAATTATGTCCCTGACTGTGGAAAGGTTTTTTTCTCTCTCTTCAGGAGTGTTCTCTAGCAGGTTGGTCAGAAATTGTCTGTCTGAATCCTGGCATGCTTCCAGTGCGGTGATAAGGGGCAGGGTCATTTTACCTTCAACAAAATCATTCCCCACAGCTTTGCCGGTCTTGCGCGAATCTCCCAGGTAGTCCAGAAGATCATCAACGATTTGGAAGGCAAGGCCGAGGTTGCTGCCGAAGAGTTTTAATGCCTCTCTTTTTTCCTTTTCTCCCCCGGCGTATATTGCCCCTGTTTCACAGGCGGCTGAGATGAGAGCTGCTGTTTTGCCGAGCAGTACGTTGAAATAGCTCGTTTCAGAGCGGTCTTTATTTAGGGCGCTCTGCATCTGGATAAATTCGGATTCAACCATGGATGCTGCGGCGCCGGATATTTGGGCAAGAATTTGCTCTTTGCCGATGGTTCCGGCCAAAAGCATCGCTCTGCTATGCAGGTAATCACCAGCCAGAATGACAGGGGTATTGCCCCAGACCGTGTTTGCCGCCGGACGACCGCGCCTCATGTCGGCATGGTCGATTACATCGTCGTGCAGAAGGCTTGCGGCATGGAGGTATTCAAAGGAAATAGCCAATTTATACAGGCCGTTTTCAGCTTCCCTGCTTTGCGTTTTTTCTTTTCGACATAAGCGTGCGGCAAGAACGGTTAGAAGGGGTCTGATTCTTTTACCGCCGCTGAGAAGGGCATATTCCAAGACCTCAAACAGTTGCGGATTTTGTACTGAGCGCAGATCATCGCTAATAACTGCATCAATTTGTACGGCCTCGGACTTTAGTTTGCTGAGAAGGGTGTTTTGCTCCACTACTTTATTCCTCTAAAAAATGTTTGGATCTCGTCTATATTTCTGATGATCGGACTTTCCGGCAAGCTTTTACGAAAGACTCTGCCATAACCTTTACTGTATAAGCGAATGTCCATGATAGCTATGATGCCATGGTCTGAGGCCGCCCTCATCAGCCGGCCAATTCCTTGGCGCAGGCTGAGAATTGCTCTGGGTACCTGAAAATCAAAGAAGGGGTTTCCTCCTTCACCTTTTATTTTATTGATTCGGGCCATGATAACAGGGTCGCTCGGTACTTCAAAGGGCAGTTTATCAATTATGACACAACTTAAGGAATCACCCGGGACATTAACGCCTTCCCAGAAACTTGCAACGGCAAGGAGAACTGACTCTGTCTGCTGCTGGAAGGTTTCAAGAAGCAGGTGCTTCGGGGCTTCTCCCTGGACCAGGATCGGGTATGAGAGGGATGATTGCAAAAAGGTATGCATGGTTTTCATGGCTTTGATACTGGTAAATAACAGAAGGGCCCGGCCTTTTGTCTGTTCTAGGATCGAAAGTATCTGTTTTTCCAGGGTTTCTTGGTACTCAGGCGCATTCGGCTCAGGAAAATGTGTCGGCGGAATATACAGCCTGGTGCGCTTAGGGTAATCAAAAGGCGAAGCAAGCTTGAGAGTTTCAGTCTCCTGGCCCAAGCCCATTCGTTCAAAAAAATAGTTAAAGGTACCGCCGGTGGTGAGAGTTGCTGAAGTAAAAATAATGCTTTTGCATTGATCATAGAGATGATCTTGAAGCTCTGTTGCGATATCGATGGGGGTGGCCGACAAACTGACCGTTTTGGCACGGCGCTCACACCAGTATACGGAAGCAGGATCCTGCTTTTTGGTTATTATTTCCAGGCTTATTTTTATATCAAGGCAGCGTTGGGCAGGCCCGTTCCATATCTCATTGGCTGGAGCAAGGGTGTCAAGATGGGCAATCATCATCTGCAGAGATTTGAATAGATCTTCCAGGTGTTTGGACCAGTTTTCGACCCGATTTATTATCTCCAGCAGAGGGAAACGACCCAGTTCTTTGGGAAAAATATGGGCAAATAGTTCGGCTTGGGTTGCCAGACTTCTGGCAATCTGGGTCGTCTTGTCCTTTTTTTTCTGTCCGGTGGTTTGGGCAATTTTTTCAATATCTTTGGCCAGGTCCAGCAATTGGTAATGGCTGAAGCTGGTGCCAAAATAGCGGGTGGCGATGCTTTCAAGGTGGTGAGCCTCATCGAAAATAACGGACTCGTAGCGGGGTAGGACTTCGGCATGTCCGAATCTACGCAGGCCGAGATCGGAAAAAAAGAGGTGGTGGTTGACTATGAGCAGCTGTGCTTTGGCGGCTTTTTTGCGGAGCTGGGTGACGAAACAGTTCGTCCAGTCCGGGCAGGTGTTACCGAGGCAGGCCCTGGTTGTTGAACTGAGCTGTCGCCAGAGGTCGGAATTGTCCGGCAACCAGTCCAGTTCACTGCGGTCCCCAGTCTTTGTTTCATTCATCCAATTGTGCAGCAGTTGTATTTCCTGACTCTTTTCAAACAGACTCATTTGTGGCGAGAGAATAAACTGTTTGGCGCGGAATAAGCAAAGGTAATTCTCCCGTCCTTTGACGCAGAGTGCTTTCAGGTCGGGAGCTATATGTTTTTGAATAAAGGGGATCTCTTTGTCAAGTATCTGGTCCTGTAGGTTGATGGTGCCGGTTGACACAATGACCTTTTTGCCGCTCAGGGCTGCCGGAACCAGATAGGCCAGGGTTTTGCCGATCCCTGTTTCTGCCTCAACGGCAAGCATTTGGCTTTCTGTCAGGCTAGCAGACCAAGCATTTTCATCTGAGCTGATATTTATGATACCGTTAACAGCGGCAGCCATTTTCAGCTGTCCCGGTCTGAGTTCAAAAAAAGGCAGGGAGTTGGCGAGAAGACCATTGTTACCAAATATTTTTTCTATGTCGTTGTCTGCTTGCATGGCTGGGGATAATAAGTGATTTAAGGTAAATAAGTCAATCTACTTGACACAAAAAAAATCAAAATGATAGAATTTAGTACCTTAGAAATAATTTTCGTGTTTTTTATGGCAAGAAATGAAAAAATTAGATTCATTTAAAGGTGTTATATCTACTGTTAAGGTACTTATTTCCGGTTTATCCGAATTAGGTAACTATTCGACGAGAATTGCATAACGTGGGTAAACTCCCAAGCGTAACTGTTCAGATGTGCCTTAGATGTGTTCGATCAGGCCGGTCAGCATACTGATGTATCGAAGTTTCACTTTATTCGCTTATCTGCTGACCGGCTTGATCGGGCGCAGATGAGGTGTTGCTGAATAGTTACAATATTTCTAATATCTTGCCGCCAATTAAATTAATTGTATGGGAGAGGTATCTTATGAAAGAGATAAAGAAAATTCTGGTGCCGGTTGATTTTTCCGAAAACTCAAAGAAGATCTTGAAATCTGCCCGCTATATGGCTGAAACTTTTTCCGCAGATCTCTCCTTGATTTTTGTGGTCCAAAGTTTTGAGGACTATTCCGGTTTTTTTGTGCCTCATATGCCCTTGGACCAGTTGGCAGACGAGATGCTCATCGGAGCCCGAAAGAAAATGGCTGATTTTGTGGAAGATCACCTGGGTGAATTGAAGGTAAACGCTCAGGTTGTCGCAGGCGATGTGGCCGAAGAGATCCTTGGATACGCTGAAAAAGAGCAGATGGATCTTATAATCATGGGAACCCACGGATATAAAGGTCTTGAGAGAATTTTATTTGGCAGCATTGCGGAGCAGGTGGTGAAAAATTCTCCCTGCCCAACTTTGACGATTAACCCGTATAAGTGATGGCGGCGGACTTGTCTGGGAGTAGTCCTTTATCCTAAATTATTTGTAACTATTCAGCATAGGCTGGAAATTACCCTTAACTCCAGACTGTAACTGTTCAGGTAAGCGCAGACTCCGGATGTGCTTCATATCGGAGTCTCGTCCCTCGCTTACCTAGGGATTCGAAGCATACTTGTGCTATTCGAGAAGACCAGGTAAGCGTAGACTCCGAAATGGGCGAAGATGGAGTGCAGCTGAATAGTTACAATTATTTCAAGACAGCGAACACCGTGTTTTGCATTGATGTTTCTTGGGGGGCCACGTTTTTCAGGCCAAGCCCTTCGATCAGGAGGTCTGAAAACGGCATTTTAAAAAGGTAAAATTCCAATTTATTGGTGTCGTGGGCAGGAAGGGCTTGGACAGCTTGTTCC
Source organism: Desulfurivibrionaceae bacterium (assembly GCA_030145275.1). Taxonomy (GTDB): domain Bacteria; phylum Desulfobacterota; class Desulfobulbia; order Desulfobulbales; family VMSU01; genus JAQYVV01. The sequence continues at coordinate 33,075 of JAQYVV010000020.1, forward strand.
CAAACCTCAAGGGCTTCAGTTACGGTTTTGTTTTTCTGAAAGACGCCTGTTTCTGCCGCTTTGCTGAGATGAGAGAAGAGGATCTCGCGGCATGCCTTTGTTTTATTCTGAAAATCAGCCAGAAAAGTCGAATACTCTTGATCATCTTCTAGGCCTGATATTGCTCCGGCCAGTGGTATAGTAAAGAGGTGTTCGGGCTTGGTTTTTGTTTCGACGGCATCCTTGAGCAGGTAAAATGCATCATTGGGCCCCGATGTTACAAGCCAATTCGGGGCTTTTGGGTCGGCCAGGAGCAAGGCGGTCCAGGCCTTGAGTCTTTGTTTAAACCGGCCAGGTGATTCCGAGCTTATGTTCGCTTCAGCAAGAGCATCGAGCAGGGCTCCCACTTCTTCCTCATCCCCTTTCAGGGTTGATAAAAGAAGGGATTTTTTCAAGTTTATAGATTGAATATTCTCCCGCAGTTCTTCTTCCTCAATCTCACTAATTTCAGCTAGCTTTAAGAGGAGACGGGCCTGAAGAAGGGCTTCTGCCCGTTGGGCGTTCGCCCTTGTTTCATCTTTTGGGTTCATCTGGGCGATCAGGTTCAGGACAGAGGATTCGTCCACTTGCAAGGTGTTTGAAGCGGAAAGAGAAGAGAAGGAACTGCCATAAAAATCAGGGCTGTGCCTCTGGATATCCTGAATAAGCCGTTTGAATTTTGCAAGATCATCACCAAAAGGCAGGGGGGCGTATTGTTCGAGCATCCCAGCTGTGACCAGATGATTTTCAGACTGAAAACTGTCTTCGGCCGGTAGCAGCTGGGTCATGCTGTCAAAAAAAAGAAGTAGTTGACGAAAACCGGAATATTGGGCAATAGTCTCTGGAAAGTGAAGACTGGTTATTTTTTGCACGTGAAACTCCTCTGTTGTTCCTGCTGAGCTATGAGACTAACGGATCTATAGTCGGTCTCGCATTAGTTTTGATGGTAAGGTTTGATGGCGTCGCAAAAAGTCCGATCTACTGCGTTGTGGATTTTTTACCGACCTTCGGTATACCATATGTATGACCGAAGCCCGCTAAAAAATACCACGCCTTGTATATCGAACTTTTGTGCTTAGCCATCTTGAGGCAGATCCATACTTTTTACGAGTGTATCAAGGTTTAGGTAAAACTTATTTTTAGCTGAATGGATGGGGGATTGTGCTCAGTCACCCAATTCAGGCTGTATAAAGGTGCGTATGCAATATATTTCTTTGATTATTTTAGCAATTCTCTACTTGTTGGCCAGTGTACGCTATTTCCCCGGTGAGTTGGCTCGGACTGCTTTGGAGACAGCTTTACACGTGGTAAGTTTTGCCCCGTTTACAATTGGCTGCACCATGCTGCTGGTTATTATTCTTCAAAAAATGTCCAGGGCAAAGCTGCCGTGGGACAGAGTCGCTCGGCTATTTTTGATGATGGCTCTTCTTTTTGAGGTTATCTTAGGCCTACAGAATTACCTTGGCCAGGGGTAAGAGATCGATCCTCGTTATCCTCTCACCAAACTGCTGTTGGCATGATATCCAGATGGGGCCGTGGTATTTGGCAGGATCATGGATTTTTTGCCAAGCAGTGTGCCTGGATTTGTGACTGAGTTGCAGCCGGTCTGGACATGGTCACCAAGAATGGCGCCCAATTTCCGTAATCCGGTGGAAACTTGGCCTTGATCGGTCCGTATCGGCACATCACCTCCGGTGAACCGTAAATTCGCCAATTTTGTGCCGGCGCCAAGATTGACCTGGTTGCCAAGAATAGAGTCTCCCAGGTAGGCGAAGTGCCCAGCTTTTGCGTCATCTAGAAAAATAGAGTGCTTAACTTCGGTTACGTGACCCACAACACACCGCTTTCCAACCAGGCAATACCCTCTCAGGTAGGCACCCTGGCGCACTTCAGTATAATCTCCTAAGATTACGGGAGATTTGATGAATGCCCCTGATTCTACTAGTACACCTTTTCCCAGCGACAATGGTCCGCCATCCAGAATTACTCCCGCCATAATGAGGGAAGCGCCTTCAAGGGGTTCATTGTCACGAAAGATCTGCATTTTTCCCTTTGTCGCATCGCCCAAATTTATCTGAAAATCTTCTGTAACTTGAAAAATGTCACCCTTAAAAAAGACAAAGCTGTGAGGCAGGGGCTGGTTTTTCGGCATGGAGGTATTCGCGAAGGTATAATCAAAGCCATTCATGTACTCCTTAAGATATTTTAAGGAGTCCCAGACGTTTACTGATTTGCGAAAAACATCTTTATGGTCAAACTCTGATAGGTCGAAAAATGATTCTGTCGTTAACATGTTCTCTGGCCGATATTTTCTTCTAGATTTAGTGAACGAAAATGGTGCAGCTGTTAAGTAACAAAATTCTGGATTCCGGCTCAAAACATGCCGGAAAGACGAAATAAATCCCTAAGTCGTCATCCCTGAATTCTTTATCAGGGATCCATGTTACTGCTAAAATAGAGGCCGAGCCTCAGTTAATACGCTGAACAGTTACGCTTGGGAGTTTACCCATGTTATGCAATTCTCGCTAAATAGTTACGCATCATATAAGACAAGATGTTCTGGATTGCATCCAGGTGATACTTCAATAAAGTAATATGCTGGATAATTCAACAAATTTTCCCGCGTCATTGGCTAATCCGGATAAACCGGAAATAGGTGCCTTAACAAAAGTCGACAATCTTCCAGCAATATTGACCTTATTTAATTTTCTCGGAGTCTCGAAGTCTTACGCTTATCTCGCTTACCTGCTTTTTGTTGCAGAATTCCAGCCCTAAGGCACTAAAGAGATGAGTCATGATTGACTTCACCAGGCATCATGATTAGTGTGCAGCGATTAAAAGAACCGAGTATTTCACACAAACAAGGAACATGAAACGAGGAGAACGACTTTGGATTTTGGAGACACCCTAACCACTGGAATGGGCGACTTTTTTGATATAGAGACAGAAAATATTCCCAATGAACTGCCCATGATGGCCGTGAGAGATGTGGTCGTTTTTAACTATATGATCATACCTCTTTTTGTGGGCCGGGCGGCTTCTGTGGCCGCGATAAATGAAGCCATGCTGAAAGATAAGCTAATTTTGCTGGTTACTCAGAAAGACTCATCAATAGACGAGCCTGGTTCTGGCGATGTCTACCAGGTCGGCATGGTCAGTATGATCATGCGCACCCTGAAACTGCCTGATGGTCGTCTAAAGGTACTGGTGCAGGCCCTTTGCAAGGCTCAAATTGACGAAATTGTCAAGGAAGAGCCTCATTTTGTGGCCAAAATTACCACCATTATCGATGAAGAAAAAAAGAGTATATCGGTCAAAGAAGAGGCGTTGATGCGCACCGTTAGGGAGAATACAGAAAAAATTCTTTCTCTCAAAGGGATCATGTCTTCTGATTTAATGGTCATTCTCAACAATATTGAAGAGCCGGGGCGTTTGGCAGATTTGGTTGTCTCTAATCTGCGCCTTAAGACACCTGAATCGCAGAAAGTTTTGGAAACCTTTGACCCTGTTGCCCGCTTAAGCATAGTCGCAGAATTTTTACGCAAGGAGTTGGAAGTATCCACCGTGCAGGCAAAAATTGAGTCCGATGCCAAAGAGGAGATGGGGCGGAATCAAAGGGAGTATTACCTGAGGGAGCAGATGCAGGCCCTTAAAAAAGAGCTTGGCGATATCGATGACCGCTCAGAAGAAATTGATGAATTGCGGGCCAAACTTAAAAAAATGCGTATGCCCAAATCTGTGCGCAAAGAGGGCATGAAACAGCTTAAACGCTACGAGATGATGCATCCAGATGCTTCAGAGGCGAGCATTGTCAGGACCTATCTTGACTGGATTATCGAGGTTCCCTGGTTGCGCGGCAGTAAAGACAAACTTGATCTTATCCATGCCAAAGAGGTGTTAGATGCAGACCATTATGGCCTTGAGAAAATCAAAGAGCGAATTCTTGAATATCTCGCCGTACGGAAATTAAATAAAAATCCAAAGGGCCCCATTCTTTGTTTTGTTGGACCTCCGGGTGTTGGAAAAACGTCTTTGGGGCAATCAATTGCGCGGGCCATTGGCAGGAAGTTTCACCGTATCTCTCTTGGCGGCATGCACGATGAGGCCGAGATTCGTGGTCACCGTAGAACTTACATTGGCGCCATGCCTGGACGAATTATTCAGGGTCTCAAGACGGTGGGGGCAAACAATCCGGTCTTTATGATGGATGAGATTGACAAGGTTGGTTCCGACTATCGTGGCGATCCATCATCTGCTCTTCTGGAAGTACTTGACCCGGAGCAGAATTTTGCCTTTTCAGACCATTATCTCAACATGCCCTACGATCTTTCCAAGGTTATGTTTATTGTAACCGCCAATATGACCGATACTATTCCTTCGCCTCTTTTGGACCGCATGGAAGTTATTCGCTTGAGCGGCTATACTCTTGAGGAGAAAATGGTTATTGCCAAGCGCTATCTTATGCCCCGGCAGATCAAAGAAAATGGCATTAAAGGGTCTCATTTAAAAATGAGCGATAAGATTTTGGAACAGATCATCACCCATTATACCAGAGAGTCGGGATTGCGAAATCTCGAGCGGGAGATTGGCAAGGTCTGCAGAAAGATAGCTCGGCGAGTGGCTGAAGGAGGAAAAGGGCCTTATAAAATATCTGACAGGACTATTATCTCCTATCTTGGACCTCCCAAAGTTCTGCCGGAAATGGAAACAGATTCCATTGACCAGCCCGGTTTGGCAACTGGTCTCGCCTGGACCGAAGTGGGGGGGGAAATTCTCTTTATAGAGGTGTCAATTTTGAAAGGAAAGGGCAAAATTACTCTGACCGGACAACTTGGTGATGTTATGAAAGAGTCAGCCCAGGCCGCCTTAAGCTTCTGCCGGACAAAACTTGAGGAGTTGGAACTGCCGGATACCTATTTTGAGGAAATTGATATCCATGTGCATGTGCCGGCCGGAGCAATTCCAAAAGATGGCCCGTCCGCCGGGGTAACCATGGCAACAGCGCTGTATTCAGCCCTTTCCGGCAAACAAGTCAGGAAAGATATTGCCATGACAGGGGAGATCACCCTACGTGGAAGAGTCTTGCCCATTGGCGGTCTAAAAGAGAAGGCGCTTGCCGCTCTCCGAGCCAAGATCACCACAATATTTATCCCGGAAGAGAACAAAAAGGATCTTATTGAAATTCCTGAAGATATAAGGAAAAAACTGAAATTTGTGCCGGTTAAGAATGTGGATCAGATTCTCGGTCTTGCTTTTAAAAAATAAACCGTGTGGCCCAGGCTTTTCATTGATGAAGTAGTACTGGGCCAGAGTTTCTTCTCTGATGGTAGAAAATGAGAATGGGCCGGTTCAACCGGCCGAACCAGCAAGGAAAAAGCAGTATTTAGGTATTGTGGTTGTAGCTGCGCTGCTCTTGTCGCTTTTTTCTGTCTGCTGGCTCTACTTTTATGCTGTATCTCCTGGAGCGCTTCACGGTGATTCGGAGATACGGGTCTATATCCCCCCCAGAAGTGGGGTTAGCCAAATAAAGTCTCTTTTAAGTGAATCGGGTGTCATTGATGATGATATCCGATTTGTTTTACTGACCAAGGTTCTGGGGGCGGCAAAAAAACTAAAGGCTGGTGAATATCTTTTCGCTCCAGGCAGCTCCCCACTCCAAATAATAGAAGATTTAGCTGCAGGTAAAACCGTTCTGCGCTCCGTAACCATTGCCGAAGGATTCAATATCTTCCAGATGGCCGATATCTTTGCAGAGCAGGGTTGGAGCCCAAAGGAATCTTTTCTGGCACTGCTCCAATCCCAAGACTTTATCCGCTCCCTTGACCTCAATGTTGACAGTCTGGAAGGATATCTGTTTCCCGACACCTATTTTTTCCCAAAGGGGGAAGATATCCGTGCAATAGTCAGAAAAATGGTCGAAAAAGGGCGGCAGGTGATGGATGAAGAGTGTCAAAATAGTGCCAATGAATTTTTCTTTGCCTGTTCAGGCAAGGAGTCTTTAAAAAAGAAGACCCATATCGGCACCCAAAAAAAGGGGGTTGAGCGAACCCTTTCTACGCACCAAATTCTCACCCTTGCCTCCATTATAGAAAAAGAGGCTTCCCTGGAAAATGAGAGGCCCTTGGTGTCGAGAGTTTTTTTGAACCGTTTGGATATAAACATGAGACTCCAGGCTGATCCAACCCTGATCTACGGTTTGCAAAAATTTGGCGAACCATTGACGAGAGTTGATCTTAAAACACCCGGGCCTTACAACACATATTTAAACAAGGGACTTCCACCCGGGCCGATCTGCAGTCCGGGCCAGGCCTCTATCAGAGCGGTATTCCAATCCTCCGAGGGTTCGTACTACTATTTTGTCTCCCAAAATGATGGAAGCCACTCTTTTTCGAAATCTCTAAGGGAGCATAATAAGGCAGTCAAGAGGTATAGGGAATTAACTAAGAAGAAATAAGTAGCGGCCGGCAGCGGTGAATTTATTTGCTTTGTATGGCCTCCTTGGTTATTTCTAGTTACTATGCGTGCCTTAAGGCCGTATCATTAAGATGAATGCATGGGAGTTTGGATGAATTTTAAGAAAAAAGTTACGAACCTTATAAATGCAATTGGAAACTTTTCTGATCTGAGAAATGCCAGAGGCTTTTCCCTCATCGAGTTGCTCATCGTTATGATTATTCTGGGGCTATTGGCCTCTCTGGTTGGCCCGCGTATGTTTGGTAAATTGGGGATGGCAAAGCAAAAGACCGCAAAAACCCAGATTGAGATGCTGATGACCGCTTTAGATTCATATCGACTTGATGTGGGTAAATACCCAGCCTCCCAGGACGGCCTAGAGGCCCTGGTGAATGGCGCTGCTGATAAATGGGATGGCCCCTATCTGCCTAAAGGAAAAGAAGTCCCTAAGGACCCTTGGGAGAACGATTATATTTATCAGAATCCGGGTGAACACGGTGAAGTTGATATTATCTCGTTGGGTGCCGATGGACAATCTGGTGGCGATGGCGAAGACGCCGATGTTGGTTCCTGGCAATAACTGAGAAAAAGTAATTGTTTAGCTGCACCCCATCCGGAGTCTACGCTTACCTGCGCGCGCCCAACGGAAGTACCCTTGGGGTGCGAACAGGCCTTCCAGCGTACCGATGTATCGAAGTCTCACTTTGTTCGCTTATCTGCTGAAAGGCCTGTTCACACACACCCGGAGTCTGCGCTTACCTGGGGCACATCTAAACAATTCGGTGGTTATGCCAGTTTTGGGGCCCTACCTGAATAAGAGAAAAAATGAGATTTGCCGCAATAAATCTGTCAGATAATTGTATCTTCAAGTTTTGCCACTGCCAGCACTCTGCTGCGTGGAATCGCCACCTGTTTTCTATTCACATTTATGCCATAACGATAAGCTTCGGAAAGATAGACTTCTTTTGTACTGTTCGCCTTTTTTGAGTCATGCAGATCAGTGTCATCGAAAAGAAGATGTTCCCTGCTGAAATCTAGTAGGGTACCGATCAGGATGTGACCGGTATCAAGATCAATGACCACTTTAATATCCCTATATGGTGTGAGCCAATCACATACTTCGTCTTTATTCATATTTTTTTCTCGTAATAGTTCACCAAGGGCACTTCAATTAAGGGATATCCGAAGTGTACGGGTTTACCAGTGCCTTAGATTCGTCCGTTTAGGACTTCGAAGCGTACTCCCTGTACGTGAGAAGGCCTAAACGGACGAATCTAAGGTGCTGGTAAACCCGTACCTTTTCTCTTCTTGTGAGTAGCGGTTAAAGCCAACCAAATCTCTTAAATCACTGAAATCTAGTTCTTCCTGTAGGGAGGCGTTGCTTATTTGCCCCAGGGTTTTTCGCATAGCTATAATTGAGGCATTTAGCAGGGCCAAGGGATAGGCCACTATTTTGTAGCCAATCTCCTCAAGGATTTGGGGAGAGAGAATAGGGGTTGCTCCTTGCCAGAGCATGTTTGCCATTTTGGGGCCGGGAACTTCTGCACAGAAAAGTTCCATTTCCTCAACGGATTCAGGGGCTTCCAGAAAAACAATATCAGCGCCGAGGTCAGCAAAGGCCTTACAACGCCAGAGGGCCTCTTGGATGCCGTTAGTGCCACGGGCATCGGTCCTGGCCATGATGAGGACGTCCGCGCCCTCCTCTTTGGCATCTACGGCGGCCCTTATTCTGGCACAGGCTTCGTTTCTGTCCACTACCTGTTTTCCGGCGGTGTGTCCGCATCTTTTCGGGAAAATCTGGTCTTCAATCATAGCACAGGCGAATCCTGCCGAGGCATATCCTTGAATAGTTCTCTTTACATTGACTGCATTGCCGTAGCCTGTGTCTGCGTCGCCAATGACAGGGATTGAGACGGCGCCGCAAATATTTCGCCCTTGCTCAACCATTTCACTGTAGGAGATAAGGCCGGTGTCGGGCAGGGCCAGTCGTGTTGCACTGACGGCAAAGCCGCTCATGAAGGTGAGGGGAAAACCGGCCTGTTCAACAAGTTTGGCAGATAAAGCATCATAACAGCAAGGCATTTGTAAAATACCCGGTGCTTGCAGTAATTTTGTGAGCTGCTGGGTGGGTGATCCGGGATTGGCTTTGATTGGTACAGGCATTTGAAATTTTCTTATGGTATAGAATGGATAGTTTTGTTCCTGAATAGTTACCTTGTTTTTTAACTGTAGAAGGGGGATAAAGGCAATAAAAAAAGCAATTTTTGCAAGAGGGAATTCCCAAATATGTACACATATTTTCTTTTTTTAGGGGCCATATTTTTTGCGGCCGGATTCACCCAGGGTGTTTCCGGATTTGGTGCGGCCCTGGTTGCCATGCCGCTGTTGACTCTCTTTCTGGATGTGAAAACAGCCGCGCCACTGTGCATGTTAAATGGACTTCTCATCACCCTTTTTCTTTCCCTGCAGCTAAAAAGACATATTGACTGGGCGAAAATAAGGCCGCTTTTTTTTGGCTGTATTCCCGGAATATTTATTGGGGTATGGCTACTGAAAGGGACAGAGAGCGAGGTGTTGAAATTTTTACTTGGCGGTCTGATTATTCTCTATTCTATATACCGCTTGAACTGGAAAGTGCAGGAAGCAAGACTCAAATCCAGGTGGGCCTATTTGGCTGGCTTTGCCTCAGGGGTTATTGGGGGAGCTTTTAGCGCCGGCGGCCCGCCCAGCATCATTTATGTTTCGTTGACCGGCTGGAAAAAGGACGAGATTAAGGCGACCCTGTCGATTTTTTTCTTTACAACAGGGTTGATAACCTCTGCGGCCCACGCGGTGAGTGGCTTGATCACAATGACCGTATTGGGTTATTTTTCGGTTTCATTCTTGTTTACCTGTGCCGGTGTCTACACGGGCTCACTCTTATACAATAGAATCAAGCAGGAAACCTACATTCGGATAATGCTCTTACTCCTTATCGCCTTAGGGGCTATGATGATTGTTTCAGCAGGGTTTGCTTAGGGTTCAGGAGTTACGACTTTTTATTATTCGTCCCTTTCTCCTCTCCCAGCAAGGCATGTGCTTTCTTGAGAAGGTCGATAATCTTTTCGGCTGGAAGTGGGGCATTTTGTAATACCTTTGCAAGATCATATCTGTCTACTTCGGCTGCATTGCATCCTGGAACCCAGGGCATGTCATGGCCAAGCTGCTGATAGCGCCGTCTAGCAAAATCAAGAAGTCCCCATCCCCTGGCAAGATTGAAGAGCCAGATAATCATCGGGATATTAATGTAACCTGGTGATTTCTCCCATTCAGGGAGGGTCTGCCACATCCAATCGGGTCGAGCGTACCCTGTTTCCTCTTGCATCAATTTCTTCAGTCTTGTGTCAATCTGCTCTAATTGACGGCCATTCCCTTCGTTGAGAAGATCCAGGACCTTGATATGTTCGGCAAAATCATTTGGAGAGGAAGCGCCGATACTTATTGTTTGTACCTCTGGGTTGGAGAGGCAGAAAAGATCGTTAAAAAGCATGGCTGAAAGGGGAGCGCACCCTTTTTTAATTTGCGCTGAAGGGGTATTGAGCATGCCTCCTTTGTCGGTAGGACTTATAATAAAAACGCCCAGATCTCTCTGCTTTGCTTCCTGGATTGCCTGCCGGTGAATTTGGAAGATGTAGTACCAGTGCAGGTTGAGGTAGTCAAAGCCCCCATCTTTTTCATGGCGTATCGCTGCAAGCATTATTTCGTTGCTGCCGTGGCCTGAAAAGCCTATATGACCGACTTTTCCCTGTGCCTGCAGGCGACGGGCGGCGGCAAGACAGCCATTTTTACGACACGAGTACCATAGGGTCCTATGGTCGTTAATACCATGGATTGCCAGAAGATCGACACGCTCAAGACCAAGACGCTCTAGGGAATCGAGGAACTGGCGGCTAAAATCATCAGGGTCTGGATTGGCTGAAATTTTAGTCTGAACGGTGATTTCGCTGCCCTGCAGGTCCTGAAGAATCAGGCCTAGTTGTCGTTCCGAGGAGCCGTACCCCCTGGCGGTTTCAAAATGATTGATGCCAAGTTGCATTGCTCTTTCAACAATTGCCCGCAAATTGTTTTGACTCGCCTGGGGAATTTCTTTTACTGGCAAATCTTGCCATTGGTGCATACTCCGCATAAAGCCAAGGCTAAGCACCGGCATTTGAATTTCTGTTTTTCCGAAGCGTCGGTAGAGCATGATAGCAGGAAGGGGGATCTGATTTGTCTTTATAGTTATATGGGTGGGTAGAGGTTTTTTATAATCCATAAAGGTGAAAGATGAAAGGTGGATATTCTTTTGACTGGGGAGTATATTTAGAGGGGTAAATGTTTGGGTGCCTTAAATATCCAGATGTAACGGTTTCTTGAAAAGATGCATAGAATCAACAGGAGAAATGCCATGGCAGGGTTATTTGATGAAACGAGCATAAATGGAATGGTTTTAAAAAACAGGCTGGTCCGCTCTGCGACCTGGGAAGGAATGTGTGAAGAGGATGGCAGACCAACGGAGAGACTTGTGCAATTTTATAAGAAACTTGCCCGGGGAGGAGTTGCTCTGATAATCACAGGATATACCTTTGTGCGCCCGGAAGGAAAGCAGTTGCCCGGGAAAATGGGGATTCATACGGATGACTTTGCCCCAGAGATGAAACAGATAACCAAAGCGGTCCATGAAGAAGGGGGCAGAATCTGTGTTCAGCTGGTTCATGCTGGCGGGCAGACCGACTCTGCCAATGCGGGACAGCAGCCCCTTGCCCCTTCAGCTATCAAGGTTGAGCAGTTTGCCGAAACTCCTAAAGAAATGAGCAAAAAAGATATTGATGAGGTGATTGAAGCCTTTGGAGAGGGGGCACGGCGGGCAAAAGGGTGCGGCTTTGACGCAGTGCAGCTTCATGGAGCCCACGGATATCTCATCAACCAGTTTCTTTCTCCCCTGACCAACAATCGCGAAGATGAATATGGCGGCAGTATTGAAAACCGTTGCCGATTCATGCAGGAGGTATACAGAACAGTCCGCAAGACGTGTGGAGCCTCTTATCCAGTCATGATAAAGCTGAATGGCTCGGATTTTTTGGAGGGCGGCTTGGAGATCAGCGATGCTGTTTATGCCGCAAAGATGTTGGACAAAGAGGGGATTGATGCCATTGAAGTAAGCGGTGGCACGCCTGCATCTGGTGAAAAAGGGGCGATCCGTACCAAAATTGTCAAAGCGGAACAGGAGGCATATAATCTGGAATTGGCTAAGGAGGTCAGAAAGGCGGTCTCTTGTCCGGTGATGCTTGTTGGCGGTTTTAGAAGTAGGGATGTTATCGAAAAGGTATTAAACAGCGGGGTTTCTGATTATATCTCTCTGGCTCGTCCCTTTATCAGGGAACCAGGTCTGGCAAAAAGATGGGAAACTGGTGATATGGAACCTGCTCGATGCATTTCATGCAACGGCTGCTTCAAGCCTGGTCTGAAAGAAGGCGGCATCTATTGTGTGGTTGAGAAGAAAGAACAAGAGAAAAAAGGGGGAGCTTAAATACTCTCAGCACTTGACACTAATTCCTTTAATAACTCTCAATTGAGGCAATATGGACAGTAATCATTTGAAACAGCTTGTTAGTAAAATAAAGGATCACTCTGCCGTAATCGGGGTAATTGGGCTTGGTTATGTGGGGTTACCTCTGCTTCTCCGCTTTGCAGAAGTTGGGTTTCCGGTTCTTGGACTTGATATTGATCAGGGCAAGGTCGACCAGTTACTTGCTGGGAGGAGTTATTTTAAACATATACCCTCATCCGGGGTTGCAAAAGCACTACAAGCCGAAAAACTACAGGTAAGCACAGATTTTAGCCGATCTTCTGAGGCGGATGCCCTGATTATTTGTGTGCCCACACCACTCTCAAAATATAGGGAACCGGATCTTTCGTATGTGGAAAAGACCATGGATAATCTGCTCCCGTATCTCAGGGAAGGTCAGGTTGTGAGTCTTGAGAGCACCACCTATCCAGGCACTACGGATGAAATAATCAGACCAAAGATCGAGCAAGGCGGATTACGGGTCGGAGAAAATATCTTTCTTGTTTATTCGCCGGAACGTGAAGATCCCGGTAATCAGAAGTTTTCCACCCAGACAATCCCCAAGGTCTGCGGCGGTCATAGCAAAGTATGTTTGGAGGTGGGCCTGGCCCTCTACGGACAAGTGATTAGCCAGGTTGTCCCCGTGTCGTCAACAAAAGCCGCCGAGATGACAAAATTGCTGGAAAATATCTACCGGGCAGTCAATATCGGCCTGGTGAATGAACTGAAAATTGTCGCTGACCGCATGGGCATCGATATCTGGGAGGTGATTAACGCGGCGGCCACAAAACCATTCGGATACACTCCTTTCTACCCGGGGCCTGGATTAGGCGGCCACTGCATCCCCATTGACCCTTTCTATCTGACCTGGAAGGCGCGGGAATATGGAATCCATACAAAATTTATCGAACTTGCTGGTGAAATTAACACAGCCATGCCGGATTGGGTGATTACCAAGGTGGCTGACGCACTTAACCAAAGAGCAAAGCCGTTACAAGGGGCCAAGGTGTTGCTCCTGGGTATTGCATATAAGAAGAATGTTGATGATATGCGGGAATCGCCAGCTCTTGAACTTATGAAATTGCTGCAGAAAAAGGGCGCTGAAATATCCTACTCTGATCCTTATGTAGCTAAAATCCCTAAGATGCGAAAATACTCCTTTGATCTCGAATCGGTTGAGCTCTCCACGGAGAAATTATGTGAATCAGATTGTGTCCTGATTGTTACGGATCATGATGAGTTTGATTATGAGCATATTGCGGCAAAGGCTCCATTGGTCATTGACACCCGTGGGGTTTACAGGAAAAATTTAGCGAATGTGATCAAGGCGTAGGCTGAGTTTATGCCCATTGGGAACTTTTCGAAGTTGGGGTTTAGCTAAAATGCCATCAAAATTGATTTTTTGAATAGATGGTGAAAATGGCAAAAGAATGCAGCTTCAGTCAACCTGGCAGCGCTTTGATACTCAGTGATCTATCCCTTCACGACCTATTACTTTAACAAAAGTCAAAAAAAGGATCTTCAAATCCAAAAAAAAAGATTTATTTCTATAATAATACTCATCAAAGCTAACTTTAACAGGAATAGGCAGTTCGTCCCTGCCGTTTATCTGTGCCCATCCTGTTAGGCCAGGCAGAAGAGAATGTATTCCTTTTTTTGTCCTTAACTCTATCAGATTGTGCTGATTAAAGAGAGCTGGCCTGGGCCCGACAAAACTCATATCTCCTTTTAAGATATTAAAAAGTTGCGGTAATTCGTCAAGACTTGATTTCCTTAAAAATTGTCCAATGGGAGTCAGGTACTGCTCAGGATTTTTCATTAAATGCGTCGCAACTGGCGGGGTATCTCGTTTCATTGTCCGAAACTTATACATCTTGAATATTAAGTTATTGACTCCAACTCTGTCCGATTTATATAAAGCAGGCCCTGCAGAGGTTATTTTCACCATCAGGGCAACAAGCAAAATAGGTATGTTGAAAAATAGAAGGAGCAAACAACTCAAAAAAATATCAAAGAGTCTTTTCATTTGCTTAAAACCGCCAAAACCATATTTCTCCCCCAAGCATGTTTTTAAGCCCCTTAGCCATTAAGCTCACAGACCCAAACCTCGATCCTTAGTCCTGTTGTTTGTACCACTCAACCGTCTTTTTAAGCCCTTCATCAACCGTAAATGGTGGTTGCCAGCCAAGTAAGCTTATGGCCTTACTGATGTCGACTTGCAAGGAACCACATAATCTGTCAACTTCTGCCTTTTTGCCCAATAAACGGGCTCCAGCCCGAAGCATCATAACAGGACAAGGCAATAACCGCGCACTTTTGGACATATGGAAAGCTATTCGCCGAATGAGTTCTGCTGTGGAGAGGTCTTCGTCATCAGAGACAAACAAAACTTCGCCTCCCGCCCTTGGGTGTACAATGCAGGTATTAAGAAAATCAACCAGATTATCAAGATACACCATGCTCCGACAGTTGGTTACCGAATTGAGGGGAAGAGGAATACCTTTAGATACCAAATGCAACAAGCGAAGAAAATTTGCTTTAACGCCAGGGCCATAAATTAAAGGGGGGCGAACAATGACCACCTCCATCTCTGTCTCTTGGGAAATTTTTTGCAGCGACTGCTCTGCTTCCCACTTTGATAAAGCGTATGGATCTAGAGGATTGACACTATCACTTTCAGCAAAAGCTGATTTGCCCTTACTCCCATGTTGTCCTAAGTCGTCAATTCTCAGCCCTGTCTCTTCCCCATTCACCTTTATGGAACTAAGATAAACAAAGCGCTTCACCCCGGCTTCAGCGGCCTGTTTTGCCAGCCTTTCTGTGCCTAAGGTATTGACCAAGCGGAATTCTGAAAGCGGATCTTGCGAATATTCCCGCATTACATGAGTACGAGCGGCAAGGTGAACAACAACATCAACCTTATACAGCGCTTGGCGCCAGGCGGTTTGCCCATTGATCTCACCGGTTGGAAATATTTGGACGCCGGCCTCAGCCAAAGGGGGCTTGTCATTGGCAAAACGAACACTCCCTGTGACATCCCAGCCATGTCCTAACAAAGATTCGCCAAGGGCATGACCAACAAAACCAGTGATACCAGTGATCAATACCTTCATTTTTACAATGCCTATCCCTTGATAGCTTCAATCAATACAATTAGGTCGATTTCACAGCATCCGACAAGCTTACAGCCATATTATGTTATTATGTATCTCTTTACCTGTAGCCGCCCCTTCCCCGCCAACTCGGCATCAGTACGCTTCAAAGCCCCAGGTAAGCGAGGAATTAGGTACACCCAAGATTGCATAACCCCGAGGCCGTATGCGTTTCAGTTATTTAGGGGCTAACTCCTGTTGTAGCGCAGCACTATACGCGTTTTTTGCTGTTTGACATATGGCCAGTTGCATTTGCAGGCGCTTGACCTCGGCATCAACAGCATGGATTGAAACGAGCTGCGCTTTTGCACCCTCAGTCAAATCATCTAGCTTATATTCTTTATTATCAATCTTTATTGTTTGTTCGGCCATTTTGAAGCTCCTTTTAAAGGTTAATTGTTTTACTTTTAATGTCGGAATCTTACCCCCAGGTTGTTGCGCTGAGGAGATGTAACAAATTAAACCATTTGTGTTCCAATTTCTACGTTTTTTGTAACTATTCAGCGTACTAACCAGGCGGACCCGGCCTCTATTTTAACAGTAACATGGATCCCTGATAAAGACATCGGAGTCTGCGCTTACCTCAGGGATGACTACCTAGGTGTTTATGCCGTCTTTCCGGCATGTTTTGAGCCGGAATCCAGAAAAGTTGTTACTTAGAATGTAGGGCTCAAAAACGGGCATAACCACTGGATTATCCTGGCAATATCCTGCCCGCCAGTTCTCTTATTTGCTTTTCTGTCATTTGCTCCTTAACTGCTAGCAACCATAAATCCAGGCCCTTCACACGACGTTTTCCGGCGATAGACTGAAATCCTGCTTCCTGTAAAGACTGAGTTAAGGTTTTCAGCGTGAAGCCGCACTTATGCGCCATAAAAAAATGCCCATGGGCTAATGCTTCACCATGACCGTAAAGAATATCCAAAGGCGTAATAGGCCCGGCAGGAGATTGATACGCAGGGTCACGCAGTTTATCTTCAGCAACCAAGGCGCAAATCGACTGTAAATCCGGGCAGGTAATCACTAAAAACCCATCATGCCTCAACACACGAAAAAATTCCTTTAGAACTACTGGCACTTCGTGGGCATACACATGTTCGATATTGTGTGCAGAGTATAGGGCATCCACACTTCCGCTTTCTACCGCTGCCATGTCGAGCATAGTACCGATAATATCGGGTTCATTGACAGGATCGATATCAAGGCGCAGCTCCCGCCATTCAGGCGTCTGGAAAAATGGCGGCAGTTTGGCGCCATTTTGTTTGTGGCCAGCTCCGACATGGAGGACAGTTTTACTGTTCATTGGGTAATTTTTCTCCCGGGTGTAAATCTCTTGGTAAAGTTCAATTAGGCACTGCTCAAAGCCGCTAGCAAATCCTGGCACATCCATCAACGGTGAATTCTGCATTTTCTCACGCATCTGCTTTCTCAATGTAAGCAGCCGCCCACAATCCCCTGCCATCTCTACAGCTATACGCACATAGTCATCTGCATCCCTGGCCGCCAGTTCCGCTAAACCAATGGCCGAGAGAAATGCAAAAGTCTGGCGGCTCACCACTCTGGATTGAGGCCAGGTCACCACTGGCACTCCCATCCATAGTGCCTCACAACTAGTCAACCCCCCAGTAAAAGGAAAAGGATCCAGGGCAATGTCAATATCGGCATATTCTTTAAGCAAGTCCACATGAAACGAGGGGCCGCGAAGTTCAAGACGATCTACGGCTACGCCACGTGAATTAAAAGCATCTTTAACCTTGTCACCCAATGCACTGTCATTAAAAGTACGCCATTTAAGAATAAGGCGACTCTCCGGTATTTGGCATAAGATGGCAGCCCACACATCAAAAACGGCATCATTTAACTTGGAGGTATTATTGAAGCAACCGAAGGTAATATACCCTTTGGCCAAAGTCGGCGCTGGCGAGACTGGAGGGGCAAAGGGCACAGGGGTATAACAGAAGCGGCCCATTGGCAAACGTACCACCGGTTCCACAAATTGTGCCTCACCTGTGGAGGAGACATGCCACTGGTCCAGCAAAACTGCATCCATGCAAGAAAGACCGGTGCTGGCAAAATAACCAAGCCAAGAAAGCTGCACCGGTGCAGGTCGATGGGCGAAGACACTCAGTCGGGAGCCAGCGGTATGTCCCGAGAGGTCAATAAGAATATCAATGGAATCTGAGCGAATTTGCTTGGCCAGGGCGGTATCGTCAAGCAAAGAGATATCACGGAAATTGCTACAAATACTGATAGCATCGGTGACCCAGTCTTTTACCTGACCGGCGCTGTAGGTAAAAGCGGTGATACGCTCATGATTGAGGCTTTTAAGCACCTCCATGACGAATAGACCGACTGTGTGCTGGCAAAAGTCTGCAGAGAGATAGCCAAGGCGCAAGGGCCGGCCAGCAAGAGGTAAGATCTCGGGGCGTGGCCGAATACCACCAGACTGTTTGACTGCCCATGCCCCCCATGCCTTTGCTTCAGCAAGGCGATCGAGATCAGATACTTCCGGATCGTACTCGAGACTTAGCAAGGAGTTTCGACGTATAACTGGATGGTTGGGCAGACGGTCGCGCAGGGTTTTATACAGGGTGCGAGACTCTGTATGATTACCGGCATCTCGGGCAAGATTAGCAAGATTTCCCACTCCTCGCAGATCATCTGGAGAAAGGATACAAGCTCGTTCATAACATTCATGTGCATCTGAAAGAAAGCCGAAATTCGAGAGTAGTGTACCAACATCAAGCAAAATGTTAATGCTATCGCCATTATTGTTGATTATCTGGCGGCAGACCTTCAACATTTCTTCAAAACGCCCTGCTTTAGCGAAATCCTGTGCCCTTTGTAAGGGCGGCATAAGGTCATCAACAGGATTCATTTCAATATACCTTCAAGAAGCGTATAGCGTAAAGGGGACCACTTTCTGCGCCATATTTATCATGCTATTTCTCACAATTAAGAATTGTGTCCCCGGAACTATGCTGAACTATGTCCTCTAATTGACTTTCGAACTTCAATACATATTTCTCCTTAGCCCGACACGCAATATCAACAAAACTAAATTTCCATTTTCCAATCGGAATATCGCCCTAATTTTTCTAGCAATGGTATATCGATATTGGCCTGGGAATTTAGTTCCTTTCAGCTCCCGTACTTTTTTCGTCTGTTTTAGTTGTTCAAAATTGGCTGCAAGGTAATGAATTTTTTTTGCAACCAAACATCGATCAACTTCATTGAAACATTTAAGATCACTGACCGCTTGATCAGAATACCTTACTTTCACAGATCGATACCAAGTTCCTGATACACACTTGCACTGTCATGGGTTTTCATTTTGCCACTTTTGATCAGTTCGGTTGTCTTGTCAGCAATAATTCCGTCTGTGTAATCAAAATAAAAGTCCAAAGCTGTCTCAACCACCTCCTTTTGCGATTTATGTAAAGCAACTGCAACAATGTCAAGTTCCCTTGCGATACCTTCATCAAGTGCGAAAAGTTTTTTTACAGTACCCATAGCCATCTCCTTTTAATCAAACAAGTATATACAATGGTATATCATATTAGATATAGAGTCAAGCCGCATTCACATGACCATTATCTTCTTATGGCAGAATTTAGCTGGTTCATTCATACAATATTCCATATTTCGTTTTACTTGAGACAAAACCCTAGCAACAAAACATTATCAGGCATTATTGGCCAGAGCCAAGAAAGTAGAATAAAGGTTAAACGGAGATTTGCCCCTTGAACACTGACCTACCTATCAGAGTATATCCTAAGCAAGAAAAGGTGTGGTTCCCTTTTCTTGCCGATTCCCTAATTAAGTATTGTGTCCGTATGCCGTAATCGGCTGTTGTTCTAGCAGGTTAAAGTCCTGTGAGGGGAGTTGTCCGTACACCTCTTTAGCACCGGGAAGCAGCGTTTGGGTAATCAGGGGTTGTAAGTTTCCTATGGGCAAAGA
>JAQYVV010000041.1 GCA_030145275.1 Desulfurivibrionaceae bacterium
ATTTGATGCAGTACTGTGTTATTGTGCGCCATGGTCTGAATCCTTTTTTATTTTAATGAGTTAGTGGTAACTTCATTATACAATAAAGGAGTGATTCAGACCTGTTTTTATATTATTAAATTCCTTAACCGGACAGCAGTGATATTAAGATGCCAATAATTTTAAATATGCAGTTCTTCTTTTGTCCCATGAACATTAACAATTGCTCATAATGACAAGATGAAATTCAAGACGAAGATAACAATAAGATTCCTCTCGATAGGAATCTTTTCACTGGGCCTCTTTGTTGCCGTTTCACTTCTTTTTAATGCCAGACAGCTCGAAACGACAACTCTGAAGATGGGCGATGAGCTTGCAAAGTTAAGTGCCCATGTCCTCTCCGGCTATTTTGATACGCGAAAGGCTGAAATTTCAACCTATGCAAATATGCCGCTCTTTCGGACCATGAATTGGGCTAAGATTGGCCCCTTCCTGAAAGCAGAAGAGGCAAGACATGGCGGCACATATGAAAAAATGCTCCTTGGCTTAGCGGATCTCCCTGCAAATTACTATATAACGACAGATGGTAACCCTCACTTTGACGGCCTACTCAGTTTTGACAACAGTTCTCCGACTGCCAGGCTGAAGTCCATCGCACAACGTGATTACTGGCAATATACTGCTGGCAACAATACCGAGG
Organism: Desulfurivibrionaceae bacterium; assembly: GCA_030145275.1. Classification (GTDB taxonomy): domain Bacteria; phylum Desulfobacterota; class Desulfobulbia; order Desulfobulbales; family VMSU01; genus JAQYVV01. The sequence goes on from JAQYVV010000041.1 coordinate 680, forward strand.
AAGAAGCCAGAGTATATGTCTCAAACCCGATGGTTTCCTATTTCACTGGCGTCAGGCAAACCATGGTCGCAGCCACAATCCTCTCTGAGGATAACACTGACGTATTGGGGATGGTGTCCGGCTCAATTGCATGGGCTGAACTTGATCGAGTGATAAATGGCATTAAGAATCGTATTCTGCATGGGTTTGGGGAAGGTGCAAAAATGTTTCTGGTCTCCCAAAACGGCACCTATGTCTATCACTACGATGAAAAGAAAGCCATCCATCTGCTTACCGACAAGGAGGGCCGTCCGATCCTGAACGAAATTGGCGAAAAGACCACGGTTGTCAATAAGATTACAGAGGACCCCTTAGAGGAAATTGTCGCTGCCGGGAAAAAACTCCTGGCGGGTCATGCCGGACATGTTTCTTATATCGAGTCTCAATCTTCAGAAACAATGGACCTCTTTTTTGCTCCGGTTCATGCAGCTGGCTATGGACTGGGTATTGTTGTGCCGGAACAGCTAGTACTGCAACCGCTGCAGCGGTTTTACCTCATGCTTGCGGTTATCGCTTTTATTTCTTTAGCTCTCATTGGTATCTTCTCCTACTTTTCAGCAAAGAAGGCGACTGAGCCACTTAATGTCATCAGCAAGAAGGTTTCTGAAATCTCGGCAGGGAACTGGAAAGCCCGAATAGATTATAGAGAGGAAGATGAGCTTGGTGTTGTCGCACACTCCTTCAACCGAATGGTGCTCCAGTTAGAAAAACAGGCTGAGACAGTCGCAGAATCCCATCAGCGATTGCTAACCATTCTCGATGGTCTTGATGCCATAGTCTATGTTGCAGACATGGACACCTATGAGACTCTCTTTATAAACAAGTATGTCCGAGACAATTTTGGCGACATAACCGGCAAGATTTGTTGGCAATCCCTCCAGATAGGACAGGACGGCCCTTGCCCTTTCTGTACAAATGATAAACTGCTGACGCCGAGCGGAGAAGCAGCGCCCACCTACAAGTGGGAATTTCAGAATACTCTTAATGGTTGCTGGTATCACATCATTGATCGTGCGGTTAAGTGGGTTGACGGCAGAATGGTGCGGCTTGAAATCGCTACTGATATTACCAGAAGCAAAAAGGTCGAAGATGATCTTCGTCAAGCACATAAAATGGAGGCAATCGGCACATTGGCAGGCGGTATCGCCCATGACTTCAACAATATCTTGGCAGCAATTCTCGGCTATGCTGATATGGCTATGGATGACATCCCAGTTCATAGCCCTGCAAAATATCAGATTGAGCAAGTTTTAAAGGCTGGGAACCGTGCCAAAGAACTGGTAAAACATATTTTATCCTTTAGTCGCAAAGAGGCCCAGGATCGGTCTCCTGTGCAAATTCAGCGATTAGTTAAAGAGGTCCTCAATCTCCTCCGATCAACAATCCCCACTACTATAGAAATTAAGCAAAATATCGATTCCCAATGCGGAAACATACTGGCAAACCCGAATCAAATCCATCAAGTACTGATGAATCTCTGTACTAATGCCGCCCAATCTATGGATGAGAAGGGAGGTGTCTTAGAGATTAGGCTGATTTCTTCTCAACTTAGCACGGATGATCTGGCTACTGAGCCAAACCTGAAGCCGGGTCACTATGTGCAGCTTTCTGTCAAGGATAGTGGCATAGGCATTGATCAAAAATATCTTGATAAAATTTTCGATCCATACTTCACAACTAAAGAAGTTGGCAAAGGTTCGGGTATGGGCTTGGCCGTAGTGATTGGTATTGTTAAAGGCCATGACGGGATGATTACGGTTGACAGTAAACCAGGTGTAGGAACAACTTTTAATGTGTATTTCCCTAAAATTGAAGAGCATATTCAGGAAGTTATAGATGAGACCGAACCCCTTCCTACGGGTACAGAAAAAATCCTCGTTGTCGATGATGAAGAGAGCATGGTTGACATGACTAAACAGAGAGTTGAGCGACTTGGCTACCAGGTGACGGCGAAAACAAGCAGCATGGAAGCTCTGGAATTATTTAACTCTCAGCCTGATGCCTTCGATCTCGTGATTACCGATCAGACAATGCCCGGTTTGACAGGGGAGAAGTTGGCAGAGAAGTTAATGGAGATTAGATCGAATATCCCGATTATTATCTGTACTGGATACAGTTCCAAAATGGATGGAGAAAAAGCCAATTATATTGGTGTCAGTGGCTTCATTATGAAGCCAGTTGATAAAAGGGAACTCGCTAAGAAGATCAGACAAGTGTTGGATAGAGAAGATTCAGCAGGTTAAATAACCAGTTATAAAACGGTTTTTGATGTGCGATTTATTAAGAGAATTAGTCACATCTGATTCTTATATATCCTTGCCATATACGTAACATTACACATTTTCAACTATGCCTATGAACATCATAAGTTCAAGTCTCTAAAGTGAGGCTGGCTCTCTGTAAAGATATGCCCTTCTGCCTTCCTACCCACCAAAGGCAACACCTTCCATAAAACTGGTGAAAATTCAAGCGTAGCAGAAAGTGAAGAGTCGAGTCGCCCGGGGAATCTCACCCCCAGGCTCTCACAGACACGGACGTGAAACTCTCGTCTCATACGGCTCTTCATGTCCCTCACAAATTACCAAGTTTGCATAAATTACTGGTTCCTCCCATTACTGGTTGACCAGAAATTTATTTTGGACATGTCAGCCCCTTTGCTCCATTCCCATTACAAAAACTTCATCGCTACTACGAGCTGATCCGCCCCTGTGCTCCGCATCGGTACTCTCATCCTCATGGGGTCTCCACTTGGATTTCTCCCTTAGCATCAGAACGACAGGTTCCCACGTTCCCCACGAAAGCCAAAATCATGTTCACGCCACCTTTATGCCGAACGCCGCTCGGGCAATAAACAGGCACCCCCCGAACTTATCCTGGGATGGAAATAGTTCCCAGTTTTGACGACATCTCTAGTTTTTCGACACCTCATCAGTGGTTCGTTCGGTGTTACTCGTCTCCATGATTCATACCTGACCTGGTCATGCCAGGCCTTTTCCTTAACGCTCACCACCATGGCTCTTTACCACAGCAGCTTAAGGTGGTTTGGAGCCCGCTCCTGCAAGCCGACTCCGAGGGACCTACCCTCATCTTTCGTGCAGCCCCGTGGCGCACTATTTCCAAACACTATTCCGCCCCGTCATCTAGGGCTCCCATTACCTCAGCCTGAAAATTCTCATCCTCAGTCAACTTCTGTCCGATCGCAGTACAAATAGCAGCAGCAAGATCACCAGATCCATCAGTATTTTTGTGGAAGACAGCTTCAACAGTGACTTCACTTTCTGGAGAAACGTCCAGTATCAAAGCCGCTTGATTTGGTTTGAGTTTGAATTGTGACATATTAATTCTTGGTTGAAGGTCTTTCCCATATCAGTTGACCTTCTTTAAAAACTTGCCTCACTCTGTGAAAGGGAATTGAAACCATTTCATCAAAGGAACCTGTGACTATAAATGAAAAGTGGTCCCCTTCCTTAAACTCAATCTGCTGAAATGGAACGATGATTATTTTTTCATCGACACGGTCGTAGTAGCCAATCTCAAAACTGCCTTGACCGAAGTCCTCGTCCCATTTGATTCTGTTAAGTAAGTCCTGAATGGGAATCATATTTGTTAGTTTCGGGGGTACATTACTTAATTATTTTTTTCCCAAGTCTAGTCACCACATTTCCAAATACACGGAAATCTGATTATGCGACATGCTGACTTAAAATAGACCTAATCCCGTATTCCACATCCTAATCCGGATAAACCGGAAATAAGTACCTTAACAGTAGACGCAACAAGGCATTTAGATGATTCTACTCTTTTCATTTCTTGCCATTAAATACACGAGATAAGCGCAGACTTCGAAAAGATTCCTAAGGTACTAAATTTAAACACTCGATTCTAACTTGATTGATAAGATTATGGAACTTGTAATGTCCTCCATGGCACCTCGCATTCAACAGAGTCAGTTGCGACATAAGCAGTGTCGCCAGTAATAGTGATGGAAAGGTCCATAGTCCGTTTTACCAGTGCTGCCAATGCTTGTATACTCCTCCACTGAAATTGAAAAACAGATACCGGCAGTTCCTTAAACTTTACTCCTCCCTGAGACCACCAAGTATCCGATTTTGAATTAAAACTATAAACCTTAACTTTTGGTGAAAGTCGTGTTGCTTTTCTTATTCTATCGACTGTTGGCTCACCTACATCAATCCATAATGATATTTGATCATCCAATGAGCGAGCCCATATATCCGGTTCTTCCACGGCACAAAGCCCTTTCGTGAACACCAGATATTCCTGAGCATTAATACAAAATGCCAAAACACGAACCATCATTCTCTCAAGTGTTTCTGAAGGGTGTTGAGCAATCGTTAAATTGAGCGTGTCATAATTATTTCGGTCGGTATCAGCTATCGTGATTTTTAATTTATAAATTGTTGGTTTTAGCGCCACTAATACACCTATATGTTTTTTTAACACCTAATAAAGGGAAACTAGCCGGGACATTCAGTCCATTTTTGCAGTGGAAATGGGAGACGATCCCCAAGAGTGAAAAGGCTATCGATAACATCTTTTTGACTAGAGGCCTTATGTCCACGCACTTTAACAAAGTCACAATTTACTTGCAGATTAGTGCTTTAGCGCTGGAATTCTGCAACAAAAAACATGAGAATTAAAGAAAGACCATGTTGCTGGTAGGTTCTCGACTACTGTTAAGGCACTTATTTCCGGTTTATCCGGATTAGTCTGTAAAGCTCCTGAAAGAGTCTATAGTTTTAGAGTCGTCGCTTTTTCTTTGAAAAAAATCATTTGGCTCATACAGCTTACGTCTTCTCACTATTCCTTATCTACGCGACCAAAACCACTGCCCATCAGCTCGATACTATAAGGAGATTTACCATTTTGCTAATTATCACGCAGAGCAACGGGTTTGCCAATAATCTCAGACCAGATAATGGCATCCCGCAATTTCTGTTTAGGAAATTTTCTACCAGCTCTCTTTTCCATTTGTGCTACCACAGGTGATTTGGGTAAAACTGTTGTTTTTTTATGAGCCTGTTTCATCGGTGGCGTTGCGCTGGACTTCAGATGCTGCTCCATGGCTGACCGCCTGACAGCAGTTGGAGCAACATATTCTTCCTTTTTGACTGTCAAAGGCACCTGTTGGATTTCAACCTGTGGCTGAGCATTCATTTGCGGTCCTATCCGGTTCTGCTCATTTTCACTTGACTCTTTAAAGGAAGCAATAAATTCTAAAACTCGTAGGGTAAACCCCTTCGTTTCTGCCTGTTCCTGGTCCTGTTTCGGCATAAACTTCTTGGCGAGAAAAGAAAACACCCAGTAGGCCAAGAATATAACTAAAAATATAACTTCTTTTTTTTCCATGTTTAGGCCCCTGTCAATGAGTGGTATCTCTGTTTTACGACGACTGAATTACGTAACTATTCAGCATGATGCCCGGGAATAACAATAACCACCGAAATGTAACTGTTCAGCAGTGCTCCAGGTTCGTTCATTCGGGACTTCGAAGCATACTTGTGTATTCAAGAAGGCCAGAATGGGTGAGGTAGCGTAGACTCCGAGATGGGGTGCTGCTGAACAGTTACTGAATTACTTAATTTTTTTTATCATCATCGCAGCTGCGTTCAGTCTCGTCTTCACCGCCAATGGCACTTCGCATTTTGGTGTCAGCCACGATATTTTTCATTTTATAGTAATCCATCACCCCGAGATTGCCGCTGCGGAAGGCCTCTGCCATAGCAAGCGGTACCTGAGCTTCAGCTTCGACCACCTTTGCCTGCATCTCTTGAACTCTGGCTGTCATTTCCTGCTCAACGGCAAAGGCCATAGCCCTTCTTTCCTCGGCCTTGGCCTGGGCAATTTTCTTGTCGGCTTCGGCTCTGTCGGTTTCAAGTTCTGCGCCGATATTTTTACCAACATCCACGTCGGCAATGTCAATGGAGAGGATTTCATATGCAGTTCCAGCATCCAGGCCCTTGGCAAGGACAGTTTTAGAAATCATGTCGGGGTTCTCAAGCACAGATTTATGGGAAATGGCTGAACCGATAGTTGAAACAATTCCCTCGCCGACGCGGGCTAAGATTGTTTCTTCTCCTGCGCCGCCAACCAATCTATCAATATTGGCCCGAACCGTGATCAGTGCAATTGCCTTCAGCTGTATGCCATCCTTGGCCATGGCTGTAACGTTCGGAGTTTCAATTACTTTAGGATTGACGCTCATCTGCACGGCCTCAAGAACATTCCGACCCGCAAGATCTATTGCGGCTGACTGATTGAAAACAAGCTCGATATTTGCCTTATCTGCGGCAATAAGAGACTGAACAACCCGCAAGACATTGCCACCTGCCAGATAATGGGATTCGAGGTTATCGGTAGAAAGATCAATCCCGGCTTTTACCCCCATTATTTTGGCTTCAACCACCATTTGAGGAGGCACCTTTCTGAAGCGCATAAAGATTATACTGAGCAGACCAATCCGTGCTCCAGAAACTAAAGCCTGAATCCACAGGGCCAATGCCGACCAGACAAAATAAACCAGCACAAGAACTGCCACTCCAAGTACTAACATTCCAATATTGCTAATAGTCATGCTCATTCACCCTTTTTTTATTTACGATCTTTGTATGGTAGCGATACCACTACCTGGTTTCCAGTTACTTTAACTACAATTATTTCACTACCCTTATCAATATATTCGCCACGACTGACCACGTCCACACGTTGGTTTTCAATAAGGGCTGGACCACTGGGCCGAAGATCAGCAAGGGCCTCACCTTTTTGATTGATGAATAATTCCAGGTTTGGGCTCTGGGATACAACACCCTCTTGGCTTGAAAGAGTTTGGCTAAGTGTGGCAGGAGAACGGGCCAACACTTGCAGGCCCCAATAGATTAAAAATGGTAGCCCGATCATATCCACAGCCAGCAAAAGCCCTCCAGCTGTCGTTGAAATATCTGTAAAAACAACAAACAACGAGTAGCCGAACAGCCCGAAAGCGATCAGTCCAAGTAGTCCTCCGGAAGGAATGAAAATTTCCGCAAAAATAACCGCAACACCGGCAAGTTGCAGGATAATGGGCATAATAAAAGGTTTCATGTAATTATTCAGGTAGGGCCAAAAAACTGGACATAACCACCGCATTGTAACTGTTCAGATGTGCCCCAGGTGTGTGTGAACAGGCCTTTCAGCTATACATCGGTATGCTGGAAGTCCTGTTCGCGCGCAGATGGGGGGGCAGCTGAACAGTTACGGTTTCATGTTTTATTCCTCAGCCACAGTCGTCAGATAAGAGGGTTACCACGACCCGATTGCCTTTTATAGCAATAACCTTCACGGCACGATCTTTTTCAATAAAATCGCCCTCTGTTACCACGTCAATATTCCTATCGCCAATATCCATCTTACCGGCAGGGCGCAAAGAAGTGGCAGCCAGGCCCGTTTGCCCCACCGCAACAACCATTGCTTCATGGGAATCAGCATGTGAATCAGCAAGGGTGCTTTCCAGATATGGGCCCTCAACGACATTGCCTAGCCTGGGCAGGCCATAGCGGATAAAGGCCAGGGAAATTAGAAAGGAGCCCATCAAAGCGCCCAATACCTTGGTCAGATTTGCAACGAAAAGGTCTGCCTGCCAGGGCATTGCCGGATCAGGCCAGACAAAATCCTGAAATGACAGAATTAACCCGGCCCCAATCAACAAGAAACCGGCTATTCCAGCGATGCCAAATCCAGGTATGACGAAAATTTCAAAACCGAGCATAACTAGGCCCAAGGCTATCAAAATAAGCTCAAGGTTGTCAGCAAGGCCAACTATATGCTGATTAAAAAGAACAAGGCCCAGGCAGATCAATCCAACAATCCCCGGCAGACCAAAGCCGGGTACTTTAAATTCAGTGTAAAGTGCCGCCATCCCGATAATCATCAAGATTGGTGAAATCATGGCTATTTTTCTGCCCCATGATTCTACCCAGTTCTGTTCTTCCCGGACCAACTCGAAATCTTTGATGCCCATTTTATCGAGCATTTCCTCAATGCTTCCGGAGGTCATCCGAGAAAAACCAAGCTCAAGAGCCTCGGTATCGTCCATGGTCAAAAGTTCACCCTTGGCAACGATCGTGGTTTTTTCAAGTATCTGTTTGCTTTTGGCCTCAGGGAGGTCGGCCAGTGCCTCTGCATCGAGATAAACGGTTTTATCCGGAAATGAAACCTTGAAGACCTCCATCCTGGCGGTAACCATTGATTCGGCCAGTTCCGGTGGATAGCCATTTTTGCGGGCCAAGGTTCTGAATTTAGCTCGAAGCGGCGATTGAAATTTTTCGCCAAGCATCTTGGCCTCATTGCCGGCAAATGAAATGGGAGCGCAATCTCCCAGGGTGGTATGTTGCTTCATCACAAGCAAATTACAAGAAAGAGAGATAAGAGCCCCCGCAGAAATTGCCTTAGTTTTCACAAAGGCCAAAGTTTGTCCATTTGTGATATTGGTCATGGTATCGACGATATTCAAAGCCGCATCAACACGGCCGCCAAAGGTATCCATTTCAAGAATAATAAGAGGATCGGGACCGGAGGCCACGGCAACAGCAACTGCTCTTTTAATATAGGCTGCCATCACCGGCTCCACATCGCCGGTCACCGGTATCACGAAAACCATAGTGGTCTTTGATAAGTTTGGGGGCGAAACAAAAGACGTGTCTTTTGCCGTCAGGCTCAGAGGAAAGCCCATGCAAAGAACGAAAACCATGAAAACCAAAGCGTTTTTCATGGCTTGAACGGTTTTTATCGTTTTTGAGTAGGTCATGTCTTTCTAGTATAAAGCAATAACAGCCAAAGTATACATAAGAATTTATGTCGTCAATAATTATACCGACACTGGAAAAGCACAATTGATATATAGAAACACAATACAAACTAAATAATCTAAACTGACCATGATCAGCGTGTTTTATACCATTTCCATAATACTTCCATTCAACCCAATAAGTATAAGTTTGAACCCCTTACAACAGCAATCAAAGGAGGAATAAATATAAAAAATAACAAAAAAAAAGGACTAAATAAGGGTGTTGAAAAGTGATATCTGAACAAATAAAAAAAGGAGGTGCCGAGAAAAGCGGAATAGGGAGAAATTATGCAACAACAAGATATTGTACAGTTGTCCCATTACCGCAAACCTGAAAAACGAAAACGCAAAAGAGTCAAGACCGGCCCAAAAAGGTTCGGTCTACCGCTTCATCTGGGTAAATATTCGGCTTGACATTAAAAGTAACAAAAACCACCCAAGTAGTAAATGTTTGGTAACGGTTTTCAGGGAGGGAAGCGGGCTGCTGAGGCTATACACCTGTATGTGAAGCAGCCTGATCACCTCCCTGGGAGCCGTTACCGAATAGTTACTCATCTAGTGTCATTTTCGTAGTCATATTATTTGTTTGCCGAACGCCAGGGGTGAGGGGCCGGCCAAAAGCCTTTAAGCAAAAGCACCCGTGTTTCTTCCGGTCCCTCTCCACCACATTGTTATGAGCCATTATTATCAATGTGTTTCTCGAAATTTTCTATCCAATCTTCGATATTCTCAACAAACATTTCGTAGTATTGGTTAGAAAAATACCTAATTGTTTCCTCTTTGTTCTTTTTTAACTCATCGATATTTCTCGCTGTTGCTGCGGCTATGAACGCATTATAGCGAGCTGCTGCGTATAATAAGGAAGAACTGACTTCTCCAGGAGTAGCTTTTTTGCTTTGTTCATTAGCAAGGTTAATGAATTGGTCTGCTCGATTCCAGAAATGTTTGTCTAATTTATTATCTTTCAATATTTATCTCCTCATAACATGTAGTAGGTGGCGTTTTAGCGGTTAAACACCGCCATGTTGAACTTTAATGAAAATTGATATGAAGCACATGGTTACCTATTTACTACTATACTGGTAACATCCCGCTCCTGAGCTTGATATTAATTATATTTACAAAATGATATATGTTTCTTTAGGCAAGGATGGTAATGATTTGGCTATCTTGTCAAGTCTACCAGGGACAAAAGTCAAACATGTTCCAAACATCTTAATCAGGAGATATATGGACTTCACGGATTAAACAAACTATAAGCCAACAAAACAAGGATAAAGAGTTTTATGAGATGGCGGATGCCTACGTCGCCCTAGCCAATGAACAAAGTAAAAGTACAAATCCAGGCAAAGTCAGCGCAGCATTTTTGTATGCAGCTGCAAGATTTAATACATATATTACCGCATCGGAATCAAGTTCGGCAGAAGATTATGCTTCACGTAAAGAAAATTCACTTAACTATTTCATGTCGGAATACAAAAAGATGCTTGTAGAACATTCTACGGATTATTATGAGAATTTTCATGAGTACTTAGAAAATAAGAACAAAACCCACAACTAGCATGGGAATATGAAGCAATAGGACAATCCAACTGAACGGGTACGAGGTCTATCTGTGTATACGTAACAAATCCTGTTTTTTCTTTTTAAATCAATTTGTTATGTTTAGTATATTATTGTTATGTTTGTCCTGTCCGTCAAGTTTTTTTTCTTTCTTCATTAACATCACCGCACTTCATTTTGCCTGGGAACA
>JAQYVV010000042.1 GCA_030145275.1 Desulfurivibrionaceae bacterium
GTTTGTTAGTAAAAGGGCATTACCTATATTTGGTAAATTCCCTGAATCAAACTCAACGTCGACGACAGGTCCAATAACCTGTACAATTTTTCCACTCCCTGCTGTTGTCTGTTCTGCACTCATTGGCTCATAGCCTCCTAAAACTTTCGCTGTATAATTTTTTGGCTTAACTCAGCCCAAAACTAATTGTTTTTTAGCCCTTTAGCGCTTCCGCACCACCGACAATATCCATAAGTTCTGCTGTAATACTGCCTTGTCGAACTTTATTATAAACCCTGGTCAGATCATGTATCATATCTTTACAGGCGCTGGTTGCATTATCCATAGCAGTCATCCGAGCCGCATGTTCACCCGCTGATACCTCGAGCATGGCGTGATATATCATGACATTTAAATATAAAGGTAAGAGAACCTCCATAATTTGCTCTGGTTCAGGCTCGTAGGTATAGGCAACAGTAGATGCTTCATCCTTCTCTTCGCCTTCAACTTCGATAGGCTTAATGGGAAGGAGGGTTAACTCCTTCGGCCTTTGCACCGCTACTGAAATAAAATTACCGAAAAGCACCTTAACTTCATCTGCCTCACCCGTGAGAAAGTTTTCAGCAACATCTTGGGCGATTTCTCTGGCATTAAACATCTGGAAGGTACCCATTAAATCCGCGTACGCTTTCCTGACCAAACCAGTTTTCTTGAGCTTCTGATTTCCTTTTTTACCAACACAGACAACACTGACTTTTTTGCCCTCTTGTTGATATTTTTTAATCAGTTTTTCTGCTTTTGAAATAACATTGGAATTAAAGCTTCCACAGAGTCCTCTGTCCGAGGTAACAAGGACAATTTCTACAGACTTGACCTCACGCTGTTCCATCAGAGGAAACTGGCTGGGATTCATACTTGGAGCAAGATTACCCATCGCTCCATTGAATTTATCCGCATAATCGCGGAAATCTTCCATTTTTTGCTGAGCGCCTCGCAGCTTAGACGCCGCGACCATATTCATGGCGCTGGTGATCTGCGCGGTTTTTTTAACCCCGCCTATCTTATCTTTAACATCCTTCAGATTTGGCATTACTTAAACCCTCTCGACTAGTTGATGCTCTTACTTTGTTTAAAATCATTAGTAAAGGCGGTCAAAACTTCTTTCATCCTTGCATCAAGGGCATCATCAATTGCCTCTTTATCGCGCAGGGTATCAAATACATCTGAGGCACTTCTTTCAATATGATCATAGAGTTCAGACTCGTAAGTAGCTAGATCAGTTATAGCTAACTCGTCAAGAAATCCTTTAGTACCTGCAAACAGGATGGTTACCTGTTTTTCCATTGCTAATGGCTGATACTGTGGTTGTTTCAAAATCTCAACAAGACGCTCACCGCGTGTCAACTGCGCCTGGGTTGCGGCATCAAGGTCAGAACCAAACTGGGCAAAGGCTGCAAGCTCCCTATACTGGGCAAGATCAAGTCGAAGTGTACCAGCAACTTGTTTCATTGCTTTTACCTGCGCAGCACCACCAACCCTTGACACGGAAAGTCCAACGTTAATAGCTGGTCTTACACCGGCAAAAAAGAGGTTCGGCTCAAGATAGACCTGACCATCTGTAATTGAAATAACGTTTGTGGGGATATAAGCAGAAACATCACCTGCTTGTGTTTCAATAATAGGCAGCGCGGTCAAAGAACCTGCACCTAATTCATCACTTACTTTTGCGGATCTTTCAAGCAACCTTGAATGGTTGAAGAAAATATCACCAGGATATGCTTCACGACCTGGTGGGCGACGAAGAAGAAGTGAAAGCTGACGATAAGCAACTGCCTGCTTGGAAAGATCATCATATATAATCAAAGAGTGCTCACCATTATCTCTGAAATACTCACCCATTGCACATCCTGCAAAAGCTGCAACATACTGCAATGGAGCAGGGTCAGAGGCACAAGCAGCAACAACGGTGGTATACTCCATGGCACCATGTTTTCTAAGGGCTTCAACAACCAGGGCTACAGTAGATTTTTTCTGACCGATGGCGACATATATACAGTGAACCCCTGTTGTTTTCTGGGCGATAATCGCATCAATACAAACGGCTGTTTTACCGATCTGGCGATCGCCGATAATAAGCTCACGCTGTCCCTTGCCAACCGGGGTCATTGCATCGATTGCCTTCAAACCTGTGTAGCAAGGCTGATGCACACCCTTTCTTGCAATAACGCCTGGGGCTATCACTTCTATTTTTGAACTCTTTTTTGCAGTAATGGGACCCTGGCCGTCAATTGGCGCTCCAACACCATCAACAACACGGCCTTCCATCTCTGGGCCAACAGGAACTTCGGCAATTTTACCTGTTCGTTTTACGGTATCGCCTTCCTTGATTCCCTCAACACTTCCAAGTACAGCACAACCCACGTTATCCGTCTCAAGGTTAAGAGCTAGTCCCAATGTTCCGTTCTCGAATTCAAGCAACTCCATCGCCATGCAGTTCTCAACTCCATGAACACGAGCAATACCATCACCAACTGAGATAACGGTTCCGGTTTCGCTTAAATCGACCTTGGACTCATAGTCCTTAATCTGCCCTTTAATAATCTGACTAATCTCTTCGGCTTTGATCTGCATTTTAACTATTACTCCCTTTGATAGATTCTTTTAAGCCCGTGAGCTGTGTTTTAATACAGCCATCCAGCACTAAATCGCCAACCTTGGCAATAATCCCACCGATAATGCTAGGATCAACCTCGGCAGTTAATACGACTGTTTTACCTGTCAATTTTTCTAATGTATCTTGAACTTTATTTTTCAATGTATCATTGAGCTCTGTCGCGGAGACCACTGTCCCCTGACAAATATTGCTCCTTTCATCGACCAACGCCTGAAAGGCCTCGGCAATTTCCGGCAGAACCGCTGATCGTTTCTTGCGAACGACCAAGAGCAAAAAATTACTCATTATAGATGATGCATCCATTGCCTGAACAATATGCTCCATAACCTTTTCCCGGACCTCGGCTGGGTAGACGGGATTAATCAAGGCATCTTCTACCTCAGGTACGCTACGAAACGTTTCCGCCAGACTATTTAAAGCTCCTGCGTACTCATTAAAAGCGTCTTCCTCTTTGGCAACGGCAAAAAGTGCCTTTGCATACCTGTTTGCTAAAATGGTATTTCTCATTGCAACGCTCCCACTTTATCAAGATAATCCTCTACAATCTTATTCTGATCGGATTCCTGTAGGTTCTGTTTTATCAACGCTTCCGCCATTCTTGCAGCCTCTTCGGCGATCTCAGTCTGCAAACGTTGACGCGATTCACTCAACTCAAATTGAATGGACATTTCTGCCTTCCGTTTGATATCTTCTGCGGCCCGACTTGCATCTTCAATGATGCGCGCTTTTTCGGTTTCACCCTGGGCCTTGGCGTTCTCTATTATTCTTGTTACTTCCTGATCTATAAGACTCAGTTTCTCTTCGCATTTCTGGTAGTTTTTTTCAACCTCAGCACGACGTTCGTTGAGCCCTTCAAATTGGTCAGCTATACCCTGTTTTCTTGCGGCAAGCGCATTAACCAGAGGCTGCTTCAAAAATTTGATAAGGATTATCATAAGGGCCGCAAAGTTCATAACCCTCCAGCCAAAATCCTTCAGTTTTGCAGGAGAAAGACTTCCCTCTCCACTTGCGGCATACAGCAAAGTAGCCGTTCCAAGTACCAAAACACATGTCAGAAGTGCAATGGATACTTTATATTTCGTATTATGGAGTCTCATTATGTCAATGCCCTCCCTAAAATTTTACCGGCCATTTCGTTAGCAAAGCCCTCTAGTTCACCCTTTAAAGACTGTTCCGCGCTGGCAACCTGACTCTTAACCTTATCAAGTTCTTCAGCTTTATGGGCATCCGAGGCTTTTCTGACTTCAGCAACCTCTGAGTTGCTTATATCCTGTGCCTCTTTTTTTACCCCATCGAACTGGTCTTTTGCCTTGCTCCTTGCTTCATTGAGTTTCTGATCGAACTCTTCGACCCGAAGCTTGGCATTTTTTTCGAAATTCACTATGTCATTTTCCATAGTGGCGATTTCTTCTTTTCTTTTACGAAGAATGCCTCTTACCGGCCTGTACAAAACTGCATTCATTACCGCTATCAGGATAAGAATGTTCAGTATGTGCAGCGGCATGGTTAGATCAATTGTTATCATGCGTACCCCTCTCTAAAAAAAGTATTTCTGACATAATCAAAAATAAAAAAAATGAATGGTCATTCAAAAAACAAAAATTTGTTTATCAAATAATATTTGGCCTGTCAACCCTTTAATCTTAAGAACAACAGAAACCAAGGCTATCTTTTATGTGCGTAAATATACCCATACTACAAATGGCCACAAGCAGTCGCAAACTATTGTTTTTACAAGAAATACAGGGAGAACCAAGCATCTTGTCTTACTTGAACTTGGTACCTAAAGCTGAAAAATCAGCCGACATCCACATTCCATTGGGTAGTGTTTTTTTTGTGCTTTATGGCCCAACTCATTAAGATGAGCATTAATGTTTAGCCTGTATAGCAAAACCTCACATGCTCGCATTGATTAAATCGCAGACAAGCATAGACTTCGAAAAACCACTCTACAGCGTGGAAGATAAAAATACCGCATTTATTTAACCGAAAATATTTCCCCCTCTTTCCAGTCGATTTAAAGCGGTTATCGACGAAACAAAACCAAGGAAGTTTATTTTTTAAAAAATGCAGGCGTGTCAATTATGAATAGTTTACGAGCCTTGCAGCTGCTTTTCCACAATCTGATACACGGCCCCAAGTGCTTCAGGAAGTTTGTCCGCCATCGTGCCACCAGCCTGGGCCATGTCAGGACGACCACCCCCGCCACCACCCACAATCCCTGCTACCTGCTTGATAATCTTACCGGCATGACATCTTTTGGTTAGATCTTTACTGACAAGGGCAAGCAGTGCCACTTTACCCTGCAATTCCCCTCCCAGAACAGCGACCCCAGATCCCATTTTGTCCCTGATCTTGTCACCTATTTCACGCATTGTTTTAGGAGAGTCCAGAAAAACCTTGGCAGAAATAACTTGAATACCCTGTATATCTTGGGCCTGGCCAATAATTCCGTCCAAATCAGAAAGCGACAGTTGAGCGGTCAACTCACTCACCTCTTTTTCTAACTCTTTCTGGCGCTTGAGCAATGCCTCTACTTTTCCTTTAAGCTCTTCCGGTTTGGCTTTGATCAGCTCTGCCAGATCTGTAACCAGCATGTCGGTCTCCCTGCCTCGGGCAAAGGCCCCTGCAGCTGTCACCGCCATGATCCTGCGCACTCCGGCGGCAATTCCCGTCTCACTGATGATCTTGAACATGCCTATCTCGCCAGTTGCGCCAACATGGGTCCCGCCGCACAACTCCCTGCTGTCATCACCAAAAGAGACAACCCGAACCTCCTGATCATATTTTTCGCCGAACAAGGCAGTTGCCCCGGATTTCTGGGCCTCTTCCTTCTCCATATATTTTACACCACAGGCAAAATTTGCCCTGATGCCCCTATTAATATGATCTTCAACCGCTCGCAACTCTTCGCCGCTGAGGGGTGAAAAATGGGTGAAATCAAACCGCAGCCGGCCCTCCTCTACCAGGGAGCCGGACTGTTTCACATGCTCTCCAAGAACCTCTCGCAAGGCTGCCTGCAGTAAATGGGTTGCGGAGTGGTTGCATTCGATCCTGCTGCGGCGATCCAGATCTATGCTAAGTTTTACGCTCTCTCCTTCTGAAAGCCTGCCCTCAGTAACCTCCGCTTTATGAAGGATAACGCCCTCGTCTGTCTTGATAGTATCAATAATAATTGCCCTTCCTTCTGGGGCAATTATTTCACCGTGGTCACCGGTTTGCCCCCCTGATTCCCCATAAAATGGGGTTTCAGCACAGGCAAACATAATTTTTGTACCCTTTTCGGCAAAAGGCGCGGCCTCACTTTTTTCATCTAAAATGGCCTTTACTGTAGACTGCACCTGCCCCGTATCATAACCTGAAAATTTTGTTTGACCCGCTTTTTCAAGGAGCTCAAGCATTCCTTTCGTGGTCTTTGCAAGGGTTCCATGCCACGATTTTTTGGATTGGGCCCGCTGCTGCTCCATGGCTCTGTTAAATCCTGCTTCGTCAAGTTCAAGACCCACTTCCATGGCCATATCCCGAACAATGTCTTTAGGAAAGCCAAAGGTATCATAGAGTTTAAAGATAAATTCACCGCCAACAACCGTATCCCCGGCTTTCTGCAAGCGGTCAATCTCCTCAGCCAAAAGAGCAAGGCCATGATCAATGGTCTCCAGGAAGCGCTCTTCTTCTTTTGTAATTACTTTGGCAAGGAGTTCCTTGGCATTGGACAGATGCGGATATGCCCCTTGCATCTGCTGGACTATTTCAGCGGAGATCTCTGCCAGAAATGGTTTTTTCAGGCCAAGGGTGCGGCCATAGCGGATTGCCCTTCTCATAATCCGGCGCAATACGTAGCCCCGACCCTCGTTGGAAGGCATAACTCCATCAGCAATCAAAAAAGTTGCAGCCCGGCAGTGGTCGACAATAACTTTGAAGGCTGTGTCAGATTTTTCTCCACCACCGTATTCAACCCCGCTTACCTTGGAAATTATCTTCATGACGGAGGTAAAAGTGTCCGAGTCATAATTGGTGAACTTCCCCTGCATGACTGCGGTAATCCGCTCAAGCCCCATTCCGGTATCAATACTGGGTTTCGGCAAGGGGGTGAGAGTCCCTTGTTCATCCCGCTCAAACTGCATAAAGACAAGATTCCACAACTCCAGGAAGCGGTCACAGTCACATCCCAACTTACACTCAGGTTTACCGCAGCCGGCCTCAGGGCCCTGATCAAAATGGATCTCCGAACACGGTCCGCAGGGCCCGGTATCCCCCATTGCCCAAAAGTTCTCCGAGGCACCCATTCTGACTATTCTGCCATCAAGGAGCCCATCCACTTTTTCCCACAAGGCAAAGGCCTCGTCATCGTCATCAAAAACCGAGACCCAGAGGTGCTCTCTAGCAACCCCAACTACCTCGGTCAAAAATTCCCAGGCGTAGTGAATAGCCTCCTCTTTGAAATAATCGCCAAAGGAAAAATTTCCCAGCATCTCAAAAAAGGTGTGGTGCCTGGCTGTATAGCCAACATTTTCCAAATCGTTATGTTTGCCTCCGGCCCGCACGCAGCGCTGAGAGCTTACAGCCATGCTATAATCCCTTTTCTCCTCGCCGGTAAAAACCTTCTTAAACTGGACCATGCCGGAGTTTACAAAAAGCAGAGTTGGGTCATTATGGGGAACCAGGGATGAACTTTCCACCACCTTATGTCCCCTTTGTGCAAAATAATCTAAAAATTTTGTCCGTATTTCATTACCATTCATTATCTCTGCCTATTTTGTCTCATCTTTCTTCTTTTCTGCAACCGCAAGGCCGCAGCCCATCCTGACCTTTTGGTTTATATCGTCAAAAATATCAGTATGTTCTTTGATAAAGGCCTTGGCATTTTCCCGCCCCTGACCGATTCTTTCGCCATTATAGGAGTACCAGGCACCGCTTTTTTCGACAATATCCTGATCAACAGCCAAGTCGAGAAGATCACCCTCTTTTGAAATACCTTCCCCATAAATGATGTCAAACTCGACAATCTTAAAAGGGGGGGCCATTTTGTTTTTCACCATCTTGATCTTGGTGCGATTGCCGATAACATCGGTACCATCTTTAATGGCGGTGGATTTACGGATATCAAAGCGCATGGAGGCATAAAACTTCAAGGCATTACCGCCGGATGTTGTTTCAGGGTTTCCGTACATGACCCCAATCTTCATGCGAATCTGATTGATAAAAATAATAGCGGTATTGGTCTTACTCAAAATGCCGGACAATTTTCTCATGGTTTGGGACATGAGTCTGGCTTGCAAGCCAACATGAGAGTCGCCGATATTCCCATCAATCTCAGCTTTGGGAACAAGAGCCGCAACTGAATCAATAACAATTATATCAACTGCACTGCTTCTAATCAGGATTTCGGCAATCTCTAAGGCCTGCTCACCGTAATCGGGCTGAGAGACAAGTAAATCATCAACATTGACACCCAACCTGGATGCATACTGAATATCCAAGGCATGCTCCGCATCAATAAAGGCAGCAACGCCCCCCGCTTTCTGGGCCTCGGCCAAGGCATGCAGCGCCAAAGTAGTCTTTCCCGATGATTCCGGCCCATAAATTTCAGTTACCCTACCCCGGGGAATACCGCCAATCCCGGTGGCAAGATCTATACTCAAGGTACCGGTGGAAATTGCCGGCACCTTCTCGACCTCGTCCGTTCCGAGTCTCATTATAGAGCCTTTGCCAAATTGTTTTTGAATCTGAAACAGTGCAGAATCAAGAGTCTTTTGCTTTCCTTCCGAAATAGCCATATGATTTGTCCTCTTATATTTGTCCTTTTAAGGATTTTTTTTAAAAGCTGATGTAAATACCCTAAAGCTTATCTTTCCTCAAGTAGTTTACGGCGGATAAGATCGAGTCCGGTATGGGCTGAAACAGCCTGGACCATGTCGCGCTTACCGCTAAAATGAAACAGGTAGTCATACAGCATATCTCCAACCGCCAAACCAAAATAGACGGTACCTACAGGTTTTTCATCAGTGCCGCCACCTGGCCCTGCGACCCCGGTAATGGAGATCCCGACATCGGTGCCGCAGATCTCTTGAACACCTTGTGCCATCGCCCTGGCCGTTTCAGCACTAACGGCGCCATGTTTTTCTATAATCTTTGCATCAACGTGCAGTAAGGTGTTTTTCATCTCGTTGCTATAGGCAGTCACACCGCCTATAAAATAGTCAGAACTACCAGCCGCAGAAGTTACCTGGTGGGCTAACAAGCCTCCAGTGCATGACTCAGCAACAGCCAGGCTCTTTCCTTGCTGCTTTAGCAGTGAACCAACAAGTTCTGCCAGACTCTCTTCACCGCAACCGTAAATGTATTCGCCAATCACCTCTTTTATTTTTTGCTCAAAAATCTCAAAAAGTGCCAGCGTCTCCTTGTCATCTCCCCCCAAAACCGTCAAGCTGAGATGGACCTCGGGGTAGACCGGATAATAACCGATCCTGACCAGGGAGTTGTCATCCTCAAGATGTTTTAACCTTTGGTTTACCTCTGACTCCGGGATCCCGAAGATCCGGTAGAGCTGCCTTTGCACATGTCTTTTTTCCTGCCCCTTAAATGTTGCAAGCTTTGGAATAACTACATCTTTGAGAAGCTCTCGCATCTCATGGGGCACACCGGGAAGGATAAATATCGGCTTCTGCTCATGAACCAGCAGATATCCCGCCATATTCGCCTCCGGCTTTAGAACTTCGGCGCCGGCGGGCAACCAGGCCATTTTTTCAAGCTTTATATTCTGGGCAACCTTTTTTCCCCCAGCCAGAAACATCTCAATCTGATTTAAAACCTCAGGGTGAAAGGTAGATGGTAGACCCAGGGCCGAGGAAACCGCCTCATTTGTCAAATCATCACTGGTGGGGCCTAATCCCCCCGTGACAATGACAAAATCAGCCCGGCCCAAAGCTTTGCGGACAGCAGCGCCAATAAGCTCGGGTGAATCACCGATGGTGGACATTGCAACAATCTCATGCCCCAAAGCAAAGAGATGGTGGGCAGCAAACTGGCTGGTGGAATTAAGGATACGGCCGGAAGTCAGTTCATCGCCAATGGCAATAATTTCTCCAATCATCAGAAAAGTCTCCCCTGCCGCCCCGTCCTGGAAACATCGGGGCTATCCAGCATTGTTCCAAAGACATTCTGGTCCATGATCCTCTCAATTTTCACCTTTACCACCTGATTGCTCAGTGAGGCCGGGGCCTCAAAATGGATTGGAATATAGTTGCCGGAAAACCCCCGCATCATCTTAAACTTATTTTTTTTGCTCTCAGCCAAGACCCTTCTGGTGGTGCCAATATATTTGCTGTAAAAAGCGGTCCTTTTTTTATGATCAAGTTCCCGCAGAAGCGAGGCCCGTTCATCTTTGACCATTTTAGGCAGATGGTTATTCATTGCTTCTGCCATGGTTCCGGGTCTTTTCGAGTAGGGGAAAACATGTAAATAAGTGACAGGCAGCCGTTCAATAAGCTCCAAGGTGTTAGCAAAAGCCCTGTCATCCTCTCCAGGAAAACCGACCAAAACGTCCAGACCAATGGCGGAATCCGGCATAACAGATAGAATTCTCTCAATGGTTTTCTCAAACTCATTAACCGAATATTTCCGGTTCATTTTGGCAAGAATAGCATCATCTCCACTTTGGAGGGGCAAATGAAAATGGGGCATAAAATTGTCCGACCCAGCCAAACAGTCGAGCATCTCGTCTGTTAGCTCACCAGGCTCCAAAGAGCTGATCCGGTAACGAACCCCATCTTTCCTCTCAGAAATCTGCCTGACAAGTGAAGTAAGGCTCTCTTGCGGCACCAAATCACGACCATACATGCCAACATGAATACCGGTCAAGACCATCTCCCTGTATCCTTCCCCAACAAAGACATCAAGCTGCTGGAATACATCTACTGGTGCAAGACTCCGAATACGACCACGCGCATATGGCACAATGCAATAGGAGCAGAAATTATTACAACCGTCCTGGATCTTGACATAGGCCCTGGTGCGGCCGGAAAACTTCTTGACCGGCAAGGGGCAAATCTCTTTCTTGCGGCCAATGTCCCCCATATATACTTCGAGGTCA
>JAQYVV010000021.1 GCA_030145275.1 Desulfurivibrionaceae bacterium
CTCTTTGTATTGAGCGAATACTGACACTGCTCCTGCATCAGATGCCATTGCTACGCCGGCAACACAAAGAACAGATACCACTGCTGTTACAACTCCGAGTACTTTTTTCATCTTCTTACTTCCTCCTTAAACTTTGAATAAAAAATTGGCCTTCTTTATAAAAATGTATAATTACATATTTTAAATATTAGTGGGCATGCTCCATGGCTCCTGCACAATACAGTACGGAGAGAAGAACGAAAACCATGGTCTGTACAACAGAGACCAGGACACCGAGACAGAGAATTGGCAGAGGGCCAAAGTAGGCGCCAACTAGCATGAAAAGAATCGCCAGCAGTGTCTCTTTTGCCATAATGTTACCAAAAAGCCTGATTGAGAGAGACAGGATCCGGGCAATGTTTGAAATAATCTCAATTGGCAGCATCAGCGGTACCAGCCACCACATGGGTCCTAAGAAGTGTTTGATGTATCCCAAACCGTGATATTTGAGGCCGAGAAAATGATGAGTAAGCCAGACAATCAGAGTCATGGCTAAGGTAATATTCAGATTTGAAGTTGGTGACATGAACCCTGGGATCAAACCGATGATATTGGCGAGGAAAATATAGAACGCGAAAGTTGCTATCATAGGAAACATCATGGCAGCACGTTCGGCCCCCATATGTTCTGACATGAAATCTTCAAGGCCTCCGACACAGGTTTCCCAGAAGTTCTGACTGGTGCCAGGAACAAGCTCAAGTTTGCCCATGGTCAGTTTTGGCATAAGGATCAAAAAGCCCATTACCATCCAGGTGTAGGTCATGTGGGGGGAGACAAGTTTGGCAAGGAGTGTATCACCAACCAGAGTGTGTGGTACGGGCAACCCCAGAAATTCTAGGATGACAGAGATAAATAAAATTGGATGTTCCATAAGATGCTCCTATTCCTCTTTGGTATTTAAATAAAACTTTTTAACAACGCTTGCTAAAGTTATACCGATACTAAGCACAACTACTGACAGGCCGACCAGAAGACCAAGCGGATGGATAATGTGCCTGCTGACCAGGACGTATAAGACCACGGCAATTATCGTCAGCCGGATATAATATTTTAAATAAAATATCCTTTTCGCTTTGTCGACCTTTCCGCTCAGCAGCAACTTTCCCTGAAGAAAGTCTACCAGATCTTTTTTAAGAAAAAGAAAACTGATATTTGCGACCAAGCAGCCAACGAAAACACTTTTTGCTATAAAAAACGGGAATTTCAAAGCAACTATAAGAGTAAGTACCCCTGAAATTACCCAGTTGAACAGCTCTACTCGGTGAAGGGGAAACTCATCTTTCCCTTCAAGTATTATCGGCTTCACTACAAATCCTTACGTTTTGACATCTGGTATAGATTTTTAAAGCCGGCAAAGATTCCAAACCCCAGAAATATAAATGTCAGCCAGGGAGACGTTTTACCGTCAAATATTTTATGGTCTAGAAAATAACCCATCCCAAAGCCTATAAAGACACTGGAGGCCATTGTCAGGCCAATGGTTCCAAAAACCGTAAGCAGTTTAATCGCTTCCTTGCTGGTCCCGGCCATTCTTTATAGTCCTTCAATCGCCTTATTATCTAAGTATAGATAAGAAGTCGAATTATCATACTCTTTTGGCAAAGTCAATGGGTTTTTCACGAATTGGCCAACTTTCTGAATGAGCATTCAGTTTTTTCAAGTGCCTTTTCCAAGTCTTCAGACGTATGGGCGGCAGAAATGAAAGCGCCTTCAAATTGGGATGGTGCCAGGTATATTCCCTGTGCCAGCATATCTTGATAGAAGAGGGAAAATTTATTGGTATCGGCATCCATTGCCGAGTTGAAGTCGGTGACTGGATTTTTCGTGAAAAAAGTGGTCATGACGGAACCGGCTCGATTCAGGGTGGTTTCTAAGGAATATTTTGCGGCCAATCTTTCAAGTTCATCAGCGTACGCTGCGGCCTTTTGGTCCAATTTGTCATAAAAACCTGGTTCGGCCAGGGTCTTAAGGGTGGCAATTCCAGCAGCCATGGCCAATGGGTTCCCTGATAAGGTCCCTGCCTGGTACACTGGTCCTTCCGGGGCTATCATGGCCATAATCTCTTTTTTGCCGCCATAAGCGCCAACAGGCAGGCCGCCTCCTATAATTTTCCCCATGCAAGTAAGGTCAGGATTTATGCCAAATTTTGCCTGGGCGCCACCAAGGCTTAAACGAAAACCGGTGATGACCTCATCAAAAATAAGCACAATGTTAAGTTCTGCGGTCAAGGCGCGTAATTTTTTCAGATAACCTTCTGAGGGCAGTATAACTCCCATGTTAGCTGGAACGGGCTCCACAATGACACAGGCTATGTCTAAGGATTCGTCCCGCAGGGTTTTTTCCAGGATTTCCAAGTCATTAAAAGGGATGGAAATGGTGTTTTTAACGATGTCCTCCGGAACACCGGGACTTCCTGGAATTCCAAGGGTAATAACGCCGGAACCTGCTTTGACTAAAAAGGAGTCTGCGTGACCGTGGTAACCGCCGTCAAATTTGATCACCTTGCTTTTCTGGGTGTAGCCTCGGGCTAGTCGTATCGCACTCATGGTTGCTTCTGTTCCAGAGCTGACGAAACGTACTTTCTCAACTGATGGCATGGCATCAACTACTAATTCTGCCAATTCCACCTCCAACGGGGTGGGGGCTCCAAAGCTTGTTCCTCTTCCAAGGGCGTCCTGAACGGCTGCAACGATGGCAGGGTGATTGTGCCCCAGAATCATCGGGCCCCATGAACAGACAAAATCGATATATTCATTTCCGTCAACATCATAGACTTTCGAACCATTGGCTCTTTCAATGAAAACGGGGTCGCACCCTACGGATTTACAAGCTCTGACTGGACTGCTCACGCCGCCTGGAATAGATTTTAGAGCCCTTTTGAAAAATGAGATGGATTTATCTGTGTTCATAATGAAGTCCCATTAATTTGTAGATAGTTGTTTTATCAAGGTTGAGGATATCTTTTTTCGCCGGAAAGGTGGAGCGAAAACCGGAATTATTCAGCGTAGGCTGGAAATTACCCTTAACTCCGGGCTGTAACTGTTCAGATGTGCTTCATACCGGAGTCTACGCTTACCTCGTTCATTTAGGGCTTCGAAGTATACTTGTGCTATTCGAGAAGACCTAGATGGGCGAAGATGGGGTGCAGCTGAATAGTTGCCAAAAACCATGCAACAGGTCTTGCTGACGAAACGGCTCACACCATATCATGGAGGGGCTTGTTCGTCAAAGAAGTTATGTGTATGGTTCTGTTTTTTCTGGAAACACCTGACTTTTCAATTGAATCAATGTCCATGGCTAGCAATTCACTTGACAAGCTTTGCTAGGCCATTGTATGTATCGAAGACACATTTCATGCCTGAAATATGCGGTTTTATTAAGAAGATAAGTGCAAAAGCTGAGTGCAGAGCGAGTATGAAAATCGCATAATTTAGGTGCTAATAAGTTAGGGGACGATACCATGTCAGAAGATCTGGAAGAAAAAGAGAACCAACTTTTATTAGGGATTGATTTTGGGACCTCAAGAACGGCTGTTATGTCAAACAGAGGGTATCAATCCATCACTAATTCTGTGGTGGGGTACCCGAAAGATATCATCGGCATAAAGCTTTTAGGAAAAGCGCAGGTTTTTGGGGATGAGGCCCTGAAAAACCGTTCTGCCTTGACCTTGTACCGACCTCTTGAGGACGGGGTGATTAGGGAGGCAAGTGAACGGGATTATAATGCCGCGCTGGAACTTCTTAGATATGTGGTTGAAGAGGCTAAGCAGGGAGAAGATGTTGAAGTTTCCTGCATTCTTGGGGTACCATCCCGTGCCTCTCTGATGAACAAGGAAATCTTGCTGAAAATTGCCAGAGAGATTGTCTCTATTGCAATGATAGTCTCAGAACCCTTCATGGTTGCCTATAAATTGAACAAGCTGAACAATACCATTATCGTGGATATTGGCGCCGGAACCGTTGATATTTGTGGGGTTAAGGGGGCTATTCCTGCTGCCAAGGACCAGGTCACTATCCTCAAAGGTGGTGATTATATCGATGAGCGGCTTGAATCGGCGATGAATCAGAAATTCTATGACGTGCAGATTACCAGGAACCTTGTCCGCACCATTAAAGAACAACATGCTTTTGTTGGCGAGCCTGACGGACCTCTTGAGGTGACCTTGCGATGTGAAGGGAAACCAGGCTCATATGATATAACCAACGAGATGCGCACGGTGTGTGAAAGTATAATTCCTGATATTTGTGAAAGTATTATTAACATAATGAAAGGGTATGACCCGGAGGACCAGCCTGAGGTTCTGAAAAGCATATACCTTGCCGGAGGCGGTTCCCAAATAAAGGGGTTGGCTGCTGCGATAGAAAGTCGACTGCATGAATATGGTGAGATTAAAGTAACCTGTGTTGACGACCCTGACTTTACCGGCTGCGGAGGAGCACTGAAGTTAACCGAAGACCTGCCGCCTGAACATTGGGATAAGGTTGGGTTTGCCGGGGAATAGTAGTTACACTTGGGTGGTTTAAATTGTTTTTCGGTAGCACGCCGAATATTTATGAAGAATAGAACTCAATGTTAATCAGGTCCAGTCTCTATATTGTTTTAGGGTTCTCACTCGGTGTTGGAGTCACCCTCATCTATTTGCAGGAAAGGTTTCTCCGGGAGCGCCGCAAATTAAGGGCTCTTGATATTGCTGAGAGGGCAAAATCCCAAGAGATTATCAAAGAACTGGATGCTAAATGGGAGAAGGAAACGATTGAATGTCGCAGGGAAATTGCTGATGCGCATTTGCAAATAGCAGGATACGAAGAAGCCGCTCTCATCTCTGAGACAAAAGTAAAAGAACTTGAAGAGATAATTGTCGCTTATGCTGAAAAGGCCGACAAGGTTGAGGAAACTGAGCAGCGCTGTACTGTAGATAGAGCTGCAATAACTGAACTACAACTAACTCTGCAGGAAAAAGAAGAAGAACTTGCTGGACTACTCAAAGAAAAAAATGACCTGCTGGGGACCCTTACAGAGGCACGCCAGGAAATCTCCGATCTGCATGGCGAGATCGAGTTTTTAAAAGGTAAAATTACAAATATTGAAAACCAACGGAAAAAGAGTGAGCAGGACGACGATTTTTTAGTTATGACGCCTGGTCACCACTATATTCCCGGCTCCGTTGTCCGATCTTTGATGGGGAAAAAAAGAGGGAGTGAGTAGTCTTCTACTCTTCCAGCTCCATTCTTAAATCACCCATCTTCTCTTTAAAGCTTCTAATGTATTGATCAAGAACATCCTCAGATTCAATAACGTAGGGTGTCACCATAATCAGTAGTTCTTTCTTCGTTATATTTTCTGATTCATTCTTAAAAACCCATCCCAAGCCCGGCATATCCTTTAAGAAGGGAATGCCAGATTCATTATTTGTGGTCTCTTTTGAAATCAACCCTCCCATAAGTATGGACTGCCCGTCTTTGACTGCGAGTTTCGTCTTGACCGATTTTGTGGAAATGGTTGGAGAGTTAATGCCTTCAGTTGTCTGGTCTTTTACAGAACTGACCTGCTGGTCTATGTCGATTATGATAATTCCATCGTAGTTAATTCTGGGGGTAACATTTAAGATTACCCCGGTATCTTTATACTGTACCGTCTGATTTGAAGTGGTTGTGGCAGTTCCTACCGTATCACTGGTCTGACTTGTGACAATAGGCACCTGTTCACCCACATTTACGGAAGCAGTTTCATTGTTCAAAACCAGGACCTGGGGGGATGACAATATTGAAAAACCATTATTTGTTGCCAGGAGATTCATAAGTTTGAAGATATCACCCTGGTTATCGAAGGTTAGGTTGAAGTCCAGACCTGACGAGGTAAAAGAGGCATCGGCACTGTGTACTCCCATTTCATGGTTTTTCAAAAACCACTCCACCCCGTACTGCCAAGCGTCAGTGAGAGAAACCTCTGCCACCAGGACCTCGATCAGGACCTGCATGGGGATGTTGTCCAGTCGTTCCAAAAGTTTTAAGACTCTTCTGTAATCTGGCATTAGGGCCCTGATCAGGATAATATTTCGGGCATCATCAGCAATAAGAGTTGGTTCACCTGCAAACTGCATGGTATCCATTGATTTGCTGCTACTTAACGTTGTCGTCCTGGTCGGGGGTTTCTCAACGGTTCCAGGGCGCCTGGCCGGGGTACTTGTGGCGGGATTTTTCTGGGTGGTTTTTCTGCTTTGCGAGCTTGAAAAATTATCATCAATAATCAGAGAGCTGACAAGGTTGGTGAGCTCTGAGGCCACGGAGTTACGGACATTATAGATATAGATGCTATCGCGACCTTCAGTCGGGGTCCTGTCAAGTTCTAGAATCCACTCTTCAGCACTTTCCATCAGTAACTCGTCATAGCCAATCAAGAGCAGGGCGTTGACCCTCTCAAGGGGCATGATCTGGATCCCCTGGTAGTCTTTTTTGTTTATCTTCAGGGCAGCCAGGATTTCTGTGAGCTCGTCTTTTAGATCAAAAAGAGGAGCCTCATCTATTTTTATCAGTTTAACCTTGAGCGCCGACAGGGATGAGACATCAAGTCGTTTTAGAATCATCAGGCCATCGATTATTTTACTTTCAAAATCTGCAATAATCAGGGTGTTTTGCTCCGGCAGATTGTAGACGGTCGCATGGGTAGAGAGGTAAGGCTCAACTAGTTTCTGGGCCTCTGTTGAGGAAATATGGATGACCGGGACAACTTGGGTGATCAGACGGGAGGAGTTTTTTAACTCACCAATCTGTTCCTTTGTGTACAACTTTTCGGACGTAGGTTTACCGGCCATGTGAATGTAGTAGTGCTCGCCCTCTGGCCTGATATCGATCCCGTTAATGTTAAGAATCTTTTTGAACGTAGTGTAGAGCTGGTTGTTGGGGATTTTTTTGCCGGAGCGAATATTGACCACCCCTTTGACTTGTGGCTCAATTATATAGCTAATATCAAGTACTTCTGCGATTACCTGGATGACTTCGTAGATATCTGCATTGTCGAAATTCAGCATGACCCCTTCGCCCTCAATGGATTCACCCTGATTAGAGGTCGCTTGCTTGGCCACATCTTTGAGAAAAGGGTTATCTGCGCCCTTTTTCTTAGAAAGATCTCTTACTCTGGGGCCTTCGTCTTGGGAAATGCCATAATCAATATCATCGGGAAGATCCAGCGCAGGTTTTTCTTTGACCTCTTGAATGCTCTCTTTAGCCTTGGCTAAATCTATCCAGGTTCGAGGGCTGCGACCTTCTTTAGAGGCACAGCTGCTGATAAGTATAATAAAGGCCAGACAAAGAGTACTGACAAGAACATTTTTGAAAATCATATATCACCTATTATATTCACAGACTCTCTCGAACTGAGCCTGTTCTTCATAGTTTTTAATTATTCAGCGTAGGCTGGAAATTACCCTTAACTCCGGGCTGTAACTGTTCAGGTAAGCGCAGACTCCGGATGTGCTTCATATCGGAGTCTACGCTTACCTCGTTCATTCGGAGTCTCGTTCCTCGCTTGCCTAAGGCTTCGAAGTATACTTGTGCTATTCGAGAAGACCAGGTAAGCGTAGACTCCGAAATGGGCGAAGATGGAGTGCAGCTGAATAGTTACCAAAGTTTTTTTATGCGTGGTCGTTTACTCATGTTGCTGAGGTGCTATTGGTGGAGCTCCTGGCGGAGAACCGATCGGGCCGGTGCTATTTATTCTGTTTCTTCTGGAAAAAACGGCTCTGTTGGCGGTACTCGGTTTTCGGACAAGTGTTTGAGTTTGCTTGCGTGTAGCGGTATTTGGCGCTGAGACAGATTTTGGTCTAGGTCTTGGTGGTGTGACACTTGATGGTTTTGCACTTACCGCTGCTTTAAGCCGCTCTTTATTGGGGTCATAAAGATATTTTTCTATTATTTCCCCTTTCTTTGTAAAGACAATCTTATCTGCTTCGATGGAGGTGACGGTATAACCGCTGATCAGATTTCCTTCCATCAGTTGAGTTGTTTTGATGGTAGTCTGTAATTTTGCTGGCACCTTACTTCTTCGCGATAAAACTGAAGGGTAATTTTTTTGTGTCTTTGTCACAGCGACCGAGGTGTAGGTAATTATCGCTTTTTTAAAACTGTCTGTAATGATTGCCCCTGAAAAGGTTGTTTGGTGTATATTGGTCTGAATGCCCACGTTATTTCCGGCAAGGTTGTCTTCCCCGGCGGCAAGCCCTGTCTCAAGTGCCAAGGCCCTTTGGGGGTTAAATAGATAACCGTCTTTGAACTCGGACTGGTTTGCAGAAACAGTGGGGTTGAAAACGATATCTCCCACAATGTTTTTACCTGGAGACGGTGGTTTGCGGCTGACCTCGCTGCTGGGCATAGTTCTATCCTCCCAGGTTTCGGAAATTCCCCGGATCATAAGAAAAACAGAAAGAACTAAGATAGCTATTGCACCGTATCTGGTCATCTATTCCTGGCCCAGTCTAACAAGGCATTAATTATCCGAATGGTTCTCTTCGGGAGCAGTTGTTAATTTATAAAAACCTTTCAACTCGAGAAATACCTTAAGTTGTGAACCTTTAAAAGGTTTTAGGGTGAAATTGTCTACTTTTAACAGGTAGTCAAGCTGGTATAGTTCTTTCAAAAATTGAATAATATCAGCATATTGTGCGGTCAGGCGGATTTTCACAGAAACATCGCCATATTGTTTGTCTTTGTTTTTATTGCTATCTCTTGCAGGTGCCAATGACTCAGGGGTGAGGTTAGCCCTGCCGAGCAATTCCTGTATCTTAATCTGGATAGCTGAGGTAATTTCTTGTTTTGAAGCCCCCGTAAACATGAGTGAATCCATTTGCTTTTTTTTGCCTTCAAGCTGCTTTATGCGTTTTCGCATGGAGTCAATATTTTTGGTGGAGATTTGATATTGACCTAATAAGTCCTGTTTACTTTCGATCCCTTGGTAATATTCATTATATTGGCTACTGGCCATCCTGCCAACATTAAGAATCACGAGGCCGATAGCAATTATTATCAGGACAGATCTGCTGCGCAGCCTGGTTATGATTTGACTTAAATGGTTCACGGCAGGGTGATCTCCACGTGAAAATATGTTTTGTTTTGGCGTTTGCTGGTCGATTTCAATTGGGCATTGCCAAAATCTGACAAGTTGCTGGTCAGCTCATTTATGTCATCAGTATACCCTTGGATGTGGATAGAATTGTTTTTTGGGTCCATTCGCATCTGATCCAAATAAGATGATTTGGGTAGCTTGGCTGTCAGCTTTGCAAGGAAAGAGATAAGGTCAAAATTGCCACCAAATTCTTCAAAATAGGCAAATGATTGGAGATACTCTTCTTCCTTTAAACGCATCTCTTTCATCTCATTGACCAGAGGCATTATTTTTCCTATTTCTCGTTCAACCTGATTATCCATGGATTTAAGGCGATAGACCTTAACAGCGCCTAGTGACAGAAAGGTAATAATGTTGAGGACAATAAGCACGGCAATAATAATTTTTGTATAATCAGGCTTCTGGTAGTTGGCGGGAAGCATGTTGAAGCTTTTGAGCAGTGGTTTTTCGCGCAGCAGAAAGCGGGCATCAATAAAGTCAAAAGGGGGCTTTTCTGTCGGCATCTGGGCATTCCCGAGGGGTTTGTCCCGCACATTTGCCTCAAGTTTGAAAATCGTGTCGGTATTACAGACCTCGACTGCCTCGGAGAAAGAGGGCTTGGCACTACATAGAAGTCTCTCCACCATTTCTGTGCCGGTAAAAATGTATGCCTTAACAAAATTACCAGGAAGTAGAAGGGCCCACGGTGTTTTTCGGTTGAGCTTGTTCACAAATCTTTGACTTTCGGGGTAGAGACCTGAAATCGTGTAACCGGCGTCAATTATCTCCTGGATATAGATATCAATAAACTGGCTGCGGGCCGCAAATAGGGTAATTCGGTAGACCTCTTCCTCTCTGATGGAGTCGAAACTATGCCAGGTCGTTTCATCAAAAGGAGTCAGCATTTCCATCTGATAGCTGACAGCTTCTTTTAGGTCCATTGTGTCTGTTGGCAGTTGAAAAGTCTTGAAAAAGAGCAGATCTTCTGCCACAAAAAGGTGGATAGTGCCAGCGGGTGCAGAGATTGTTCTAATGAAGTCAGCTATCTTAACTGCGACTGAGCCTTCCTCCTTGGGAACAAACTCAAAGACGCTGTTGTCCGTGGGATGGCAGAGCTTTAAACCATTTTTATAAATGACAATTTCGAGATAGTCTTTCATATGTAGCGTTCCTGCCAGCTCAGGAAGGTGTAATTGGTGCCATTTTTTTGAATGAGGATGCTGTTTTGTGATCTTGGAGCCTTTTGGGGCGTTTCTGCGTCAAGGGATTCGTTTTCTTTAAGCCCTGGTTGGCCGCTGCCGACAATAAAAAAGTATTTATTGGTGCCGGAGGTAAAAGTCATAAAGGGCAGCAATTCTCCGAAGCGCTCTTCTCCTAGGATTTCGGCGGCTAAGGCCGAGGTGAGCCGACCATTGAACTCTTTTTTTGCTTCCCTGTAGGCCACGATCATCTCACTGTTATTATTGGTCACAAAATTGAGCATTGCGGGGGTGAGACTGTTAAAATTTATTTTGCCACCAGTATTGTACACCGAAAAAATGTCCATTGCATCAAATTGCCCAGACAAGACCTCTGTTC
This sequence comes from Desulfurivibrionaceae bacterium, assembly GCA_030145275.1. Classification (GTDB taxonomy): domain Bacteria; phylum Desulfobacterota; class Desulfobulbia; order Desulfobulbales; family VMSU01; genus JAQYVV01. The sequence continues at coordinate 10,714 of JAQYVV010000021.1, forward strand.
CGTTGATCAGGAAGAATTCACTGACATCCTCAATCCTCTCGTTGCGGGCAATATAGGGAGGATCAAGTGCCTCGTAAAACTCGGATTCTGCGCCATTGAGGCGGTGCAGGTCATCAGGGTCACGCCAGTCCTGCAGGGAGTCCAGGATTATATCAATCTCTGCTTTTTTTTCTGCTCCTAACTGGTATTCGAGAAACAATTCAATCAGGCGTTGTGGTGACTTATTTAAGTCAATTTTACCAGATTCGTTGACAGCGTAGTAGCTCACTCTCCCTGTTGGCAGGAAAAATTCGTATAGGAACCCTTCAAAGAAGTGTAGCCACTCGTCCTCATCAGCAAAGTCTGGAAGGTCAATCGGTTTTTGTCCAAGGACCCTGAAGGTGGCCATATTAACACCGGCTTCAGCTAGATAGTTGCCGATAACCCGGGTCTCGATATTCTGCGAGATAAGCAGTTCGGTCTTAACCTTAAAGATAAGCTGGGATGCCAGCAAGCTGGCAAGCAGCATAACCACAATAACGACCATAAGGGCAAACCCCTTTTTTTCGCCTAGATGTAGATGTGGTTTTATAAAATTTATTAACATTTTCCAGGGGCTATAACTTTTTAAGGCGCAAGCTCATAAAACTTTCACTTTCATCTGAAACTAAAATAAGTTGATAACTGCTTCCTTCCATAAAAATGGACTCTGTCATTTCGCTAGTTTCTTCATTAGCCAATCTACTGGCAAAAGAGCGTTGCTCAAATTCAAGAGTATTTCGGAGCAAATGATTTCGATGTGACTCAACCTTGGAAATGTTTCTGCTTGAAAGGGAAAAGTTCTGCAGAATAACGATATAGGCCATCCCCATAATGACAACAGCAATCATAATTTCAATGAGAGTGAAACCCTTTTCCTTTTCGGGGGTGCGTAAGATTGGCTTACCTCTCAAGGCTTGCTAAAAGGTTATCGTTAAGGCATTTTGGCAGAAAAACGTACTCTTCGCCGCGGTACTCCAATATAACCTCAGGACCAAGCGTCTCATCATAGTTTATTGAAAATGACTCCTCGTTATGGGTTAATTCTATCATTTCATCCCAATCCGGCAGATAATCTTCATCATAGCCGCTGTTGTAGTAATCTTTTTTTTCTGTATAGAAGATTGTCTGTGAGCCGGAATCATAGCGATAGACGGCGAGAACAACCCCGGCTGAACGGTAAATAAAGGGGGATCTTGTCACTATGCTAAAAAATGTGCCATCTGCGCTGATCAGCAGTTTTTTTTCTTTGGCGTCGTAGAGGGCACTGCTTACCTGAAGTTTCAGTAGGCTTAAAAAACCGTATTGGCGTTCCAGGGCCAGAATTTTTGCCTCACCTTTTGAGGAAAACTGTATTCCCACATTGAGAATGGAGTAGATCATCACCGAGACCATGGAGAGCAAGGTCATGGCGATCAGCAACTCAAACATGGTAAAACCAGCTTGATTATTTCTGCAAAGAGTATTTTTTGTCACAATATCACCCTTGATACACTCGTAGATAGCGTAGACTTCGAAAAGTATGGATCTGCCTCAAGATGGCGTAGACTTCGAAAAGTCCAGTCGACGCCATCACTCTTCAACGGTTAGACCCGTCAATGGGTCCAGAAGAAAAGTCCTTTGTTTCTCTCCCTTGTTAAAAACAATTGATCCTGGAGTAACTTGCCCTTCCGGATAAAAAATGACTATTTCCGGGGTTAGTTCCAAAGAGTCGTCATCTTCAAGATTAAAGTCTCTGCTTTCTTTTACAGCACCGGAGAGCTCGACTTTTTTTGCGTCTTCCGACAATCTGAGCTCAACGATCTTTCCTGCTGAAACGGCCTTGAGGCGCGCAAAGCGAAATGCGGCCAGAATTTTACCAGTCTGTTCTTTATACTCAAGGGTATTTAAGAAGCGGCCCATTGAAGGGCCTGTGATTCCCGCCATGAAACCCAGGATAATCAAGACAACAAGGAGTTCCATGAGGGAGAACCCTTTTACTTTGCAGCAGCGCACCAGGGTTTATCCTGCAATCTCGTTAATACTTAAGATGACCGACAGCATTGAAATTACTATGTAACCCGCAACAACGGCAATCATCAGAATAAATACCGGCTCGATTAAAGCAACCAGTCTCTTGATTCTGACCCGCAACTCCTGTTCGTAGTGGTCTGCAATCTGACCGCATACTTTACCGACGCTTCCAGACTCCTCGCCAATGGCCAGAAGATCTACCGCCAGATCGGGAAAAAGCCCCTTGCCTTGGAGCTTCGGGGCGATTTTCTGGCCCTCTTTCAGAGCTCTGGTGGCGTTTTGTAAGAGTTTTTGGAACTCAATATTGGTTGCAACTCCTGCGCATATCTTCAGCGAGGTTGCAAGGTGAACGCCGTTGTTGACCAACACTTCAAGGGTACGAAAGATCCTGGTTGTCTCAAGATTTTTTATATATCCAGAAATAATTGGCAGTCTGATGGTCTGTGCGTCGTAGAACTTTTTGCCCTGCTCTGTTCTTAAGTAATAGAAGATAAGTATGGGTGGCAGGGCAAACGCGGCAATAGTGAGAAGAATGTTGTTTGAGACAAATTTTGCACAATCCATCAAGATGGTGACATGGAGGGGGAGCTGCTGGCCCATGCCCTGGAAAAGCACTTCAAAGCGGGGCAGTATTGTTGTGATCAGGATTATGATCGCAATCATACCAACAGCCATGAGCACCAGAGGGTAGATTGAGGCAGAGATAACAAACTGGGTCAGTTCTTGGAAGGTTTTTTGATACTCAGATATTTTCACCAGCATTGCCGGCAGAATGCCCCCTTCTTCTCCTGCCCGGGCAATATTAATATACATGGAGGAAAACATGGGGTAGTCGGAGAGGGCCTCGGAAAAAGATTTTCCCTCTTTCAGCTTATGTTCAATTTCCCAGGTGAAATCCTGAAAGGCCTTTTTTTGACTGTTTTGCCTCATGATCCGCAGGGACGCATCCAGAGAAAGGCCTGTATTTATAAGGAGGGCTATCTGGGTGGTAAAAAAATCTATGTCGGAGCGGCTCAGTTTTTTACTGCTGAAATGATCCAGTGAGATGGAAAGTTTTTTTTCTTCTTTATGCGGTCTTATTTCAAGGGGTCGCAATCCTTGTGACATTAATCGCCTGGCGGCACGGCTTTTGTCGAGCTCCTCAATGACTCCTTTACGTATCTTGTTGTCCGCTTCAAGGGCGCTGTATCTAAAGAGACTCATGGAGTTCGCCTCGAGTTACCCGCATCACCTCTGCAAAAGTGGTTATGCCATTTTTGACTTTTTGCAGCCCGTCAATATACATGCCTTGAAAGCCATTTTGCTCGGCTATTTTTCTGAGCTCAATAAGATCAAGGCCCTTCGAAATTCCCCTTCTCAACGGTTCATTAATGAGCAGGAATTCATACAGTCCTTTTCTGCCGGTGTATCCGGTTCCTGAACAAGAATCACACCCTTCCCCCTTAAAAAAGTCGAAGTCTTCATCGGTGGGTTTGTAGCCTAGATATTCAGAGGCCAGGCCTCTTCTTATCCTGCAGTTTGGGCAGATGCAGCGCACCAGGCGCTGGGCCAGGATGGCCCTTAGGGAAGAGGAGATAAGAAAACGTTCCACTCCCATATCAATCATACGAGCCACGGCTGAAATAGCATCGTTTGTGTGTAGGGTGGAAAAAACAAGATGCCCGGTGAGGGAAGATTGCACCGCGATTTCTGCTGTTTCCAGGTCGCGGATCTCGCCCACCATGATAATGTCTGGATCTTGCCGGACGATGGAACGCAGACCTTTTGCAAAGGTCAGTTCAATTTCTGGACGGACTTGGATTTGATTGATACCGCGCAGCTGATATTCGACCGGATCTTCCAGGGTAATTATTTTATTGCTTCCGGAGTTTATGTGGTTGAGAGCGCAGTAGAGGGTTGTTGTTTTACCACTGCCTGTCGGGCCGGTTACCAGTACGATGCCGTCTGGCACGGAGATCATCTCTTTAAAGCTTTTTTCAACCTTTTCATCCATCCCCAGATGACTCATATCGAGAATAATGTTGCCTTTTTCCAGAATACGGATGACCAGGCCCTCTCCATGCACCGTTGGCATGGTTGAGACCCTGAGGTCAATTTCCTTGCCGGAAACACGCATGCCGATCTTACCGTCTTGGGGCAGGCGTCTTTCGGCAATATCAAGACCGGCCAACAGTTTTGTTCGTGAGATTATCGCTGCCTGCATGGCAATAGGAGTAATCTCGTACGCCTGTAGAATGCCGTCAATCCTCAGACGAATATTTAGGCCTTCCTCATAGGGCTCCAGGTGAATATCGCTCGCCCTTTTTTTAACTGCATTGTCAATAAGCGCATTGACATATTTAATAACCGGGGCCTCGGAAGCCATGTCTTTGAGTTTGTCAATGTCAGACTCATTAAGGTGCGTTGGGTCGGTGCTTATTGCTTCTAAGGTCAGATCATAATGCTTTGAGAGAATATCTTTGATTGTTGATTCAGAGGCAACCTGTATTTCAAATGTTTCAGGAAAAAGTAGCTCGGCAGTTGAGAGGCTATCACCGTCCATTGGGTCATTGGTTATCAGGATATTTCCCCCATCCCTTTGCAGCATGGCAAAAGGGTGGTCTCGGTGAAAGAGGTGTGAAATGGTTATGGGTAGGAATTCATCGGTTGGATTTGGCAAATAGACTTCGATGTCCATCTGCTCAGCCAGGGTTTCCACAAGGTCGTCCTCGCTGATAAAACCCAAAGAGATTAAGATCTCCCCAAGACCTTGAGGCACTTGCTGCATGTGGAGAAGGGCCCTTTCCATTTCGGCCTCCTGGATCTTGCCTTTTCGTACCAGTATTTGGCCAATTTTTTCTTTTTTCTTGAAAAAAACGGATTGTTGCATAGTTACTTCTCCAACGCTACTGTTTCATGCGCTGATCGGTTTGCCTATAATAAGGAATAAAAGACATTGTGACGATACTCTCGTAAAAAACTATATTTTCACCGCAGATAAGACTTTTTGCGCGAGCATCAATATTGCGGGTAGTGACAAAAGGGCATCTAAAAGGTAATATCCTCAAGAGTTTAACTACGACATAAGGCTAATCCGGATAAACCGGAAATAAGTGCCTTAACAGTGGTCTACAACATATTGGGAGCATTGTTCTTTTTTGAATTTTCGAAGTCTTCGCTTATCCGAAGTCTACGCTTATCCGAAGTCTACGCTTATCTGTTTTTTGTGACAGAATTTCAGTTATAAGGCACTAAAGGGAGACTCTATCTTTTCAAGATAAAGAAGAATAACAAAGGTAATGGCCGTGTGTCACCCAAAAAAAATAAATATCAGCAATACAATCAGGGAGCTAGCCATGCAGGCTTGTTTGGTTCCCGTGCTAATTTAAGTGGTTGCACCTTATGCGAAACTTTGTAACATCTCTAAGAGAACTTTTTTACCCAGCTGTCTGTCTCGTCTGCAATACACATTTACAAGATATTACCGATATGCATCTCTGCGAAAATTGTCTTGATGGTTTTCGTTTTATCCATCCGCCAGTTTGTAGCTGCTGCGGAGATAAATTTATTTCAGAAAGGGGAGTAAACCACCTCTGCTCAACCTGTTTGACAACCCCTTATTCCTTCAGTAAAGCGAGATCTCTTCTCTCATATAATGATAATGCCGCCCAACTCATCCATTCTATTAAATATGGCAGAAAAACGGCCGCGCTCTCCACTTTCAATGCCTTTTGGGAAAGAAGCGGACTGAAGCAGGAGTTTTGCCTCTCGGACTTGATTCTGCCTGTCCCCCTTCACCTTGAAAGGCTCCGATGGCGCGGCTATAACCAAGCCTTACTTCTGGCAGACCTTTTTTTTCATGAGCAGAAAGAAAAGATTAACCCTTTCCTGCTTACCCGGGTCAAAAATACTCCTCCACAAACCGGCTTGAAGGGACTTGAGCGGAGAAGAAATGTCCAGGGGGCCTTTGCTGTAAGTCATCCCGCTCAGGTCGCATCAAAAAAAATCCTTTTGGTGGATGACGTTCTCACAACTGGAACAACACTCAACGAGTGTGCCAAAACCCTTATAGCCATGGGGGCTGAAGATGTGCAGGCCTTGACCTTAGCACGAGTTCAATATCGGTAAATGTTTGGCAACACTCCAGATGCGCCTGCCCAACGGAAGTGCCCTTGGGGTGCGATCAGGCTGACTCACGTAGAACTAACTACGCTTCGCCAACCTGTTCGAACACATCTGAAGCAGACGGAGTCTTCGCTTACCTGTCAAACATTTACATTTTATTGGTTATTGTTGTTTCCCAGTGTTAGCCGAATATTAACCAATATCGTTAAATAATGGTTAATATTTGCTGCGGTGTAAATATTTTTGCCTTTCCTGAAATAGCTTAAAGAAGTAAAGTGTAATAAGGCACTCCGCCTTAGGAGGTAGCCAAGAGTCCCTCAGAATAAGCATCAGCAAAGGAGGTTTTTTATGTCTCAATTTCCTGACAACTACAAGTGGATCACCGAGACCTTCGGTGAGGTTATGAGCGCCCATCAGAAACTTGGCAAGGAACTGCAAAATGCCGGTCCCTTAGATAGCAAAACCTCACAACTGATCAAGTTGGGCGCTGCCGCTGCAAGCCGCTCAGAGGGGGCGGTACACTCCCACATCAAAAGGGCCATCAAGGCTGGCGCCACACCGGAGGAAGTCTATCACACCCTCCTGCTTCTTGTCAGCACCGTTGGCTTTCCAACCATTGCCGCAGCTCTTTCTTGGGCCAGAGAGTACATCGAAAATGAGTAACTATTCAGGAGCACCCCATCTTCGCCCATTTCGGCCTTCTCAAATAGCACTAGTATTTTTCGAAGTCCCAGGTAAGCGACAGACTCCGAATGAACAAATATGGGGCACTCCTAAACAGTTACATTTCGGAGTTAAGGGTAGTTTGCAGCCCAGCCTGAAAAGGTGCGAAAATGGGTGAGCTTACAGAAAAACAACGGGAAGTAGTTGAAGAGATGATTATGGGACAGGCGGTTGATGGCAGAATTGGATGCGGTAAGGCCAGGGGAATAGCCAAATCTCTGGGTCTGCCGATAAAATCGGTTGGAATAATTGCCGACGACCTAAGCATAAAGATCAGCCAATGCGAACTCGGCTGTTTTTAGTGCCTTAACGCTTAATTCCTGTCACTCAGTTCAGTACCCCCTCGGAGTCTAACGCTTACCTGAGGGGGATAAAAAACACGAAATACTAAAAAGTATTGTATCTATTCAGCGAAAATCGCAAAACTTAAGAGAACCCCCTAAGCACATCTGAATAGATACAAAGTATTTTGAAATAAACATGCTACACTCTACTGTTAAGGCACTTATTCCCGGTTTACCTGGGTTAAACAAAAAATTATGAAATCAGTCAGCGATTCACTTTTGATTCGGATAAACGGTGATACCTCGGAGGAAATACTCGACCAGGTTGCCGCTGAAACAGCCTGCACGCTCATCGTAAATGGAGAGATTCTTGTCTCTCTTCTCTGCAGTCCCATTGAACTTGAAAATATGGCCTTAGGTTTTCTTCTTTCCGAAGGACTCTTGAGCGCCAGGGAGTCTCTTCAAGAAATAAGCCTTGACCAGAAAAATTCAATAGTCCGGGTTGTCTTAAAAGACCTGCCTGACGATTGGCAGGATGGTTTTCATAAAAAAACCATCACCTCAGGATGCGGTAAAGGCATAACCTTTACCGATCCAAAAAAACTGCCGGGTCTCAATGTTCAAAGAGAGCCCATTCATCTGACTACAAATCGGGTCAGAACCCTACTTTCTAATTTTAGAGAACAATCAAAACTGTATATTACGACAGGAGGGGTGCACAGTGCTGCCCTTGCCGATCATACAGGTATTATTCTCTTTTCCGAAGATATTGGCCGCCACAATGCCGTGGACAAGCTCATCGGCAAGGCATTCCTCAACTCCATCTCCATGCTGGACAAAATTCTCCTGTCCAGCGGCAGGATATCAGGGGAAATTATGACAAAAATAGTTCAAAACAAGATTCCCGTTCTTATTACCAGGACGGCCCCAACCTGCATGTCCATAAATTATGCCGAAGATAATGGTGTGACCCTCATTGGCTTTGCCCGGGGTAATAGGATGAATATTTATACCCACCCATGTGGCGTGGTTTTTGACAACCTAACCTAAATGTTCAGGTAGGGCTGTAAACTACCCACTCCTGTACAGTTACTAATTATAATTAAATCAACGATGCAAAATAAGAAGACAAGCCAAAAGGACATGCTGGGCCGTTCTGCCATTCTTCCCCTTAAAGTAGCCCTGGAGAAGCTGCGTCAGCATCTTGATCTGGTTGCCGCGACAGGTGAAGAAATTGTTCCACTTGAGGAGGGGCTCAACAGGTTCCTTGCTCAAGCCATTACCGCCGAAGAGGACCTGCCGCCCCATCCCCGCTCCACCATGGACGGGTTTGCAGTCAAAGCGGCAGATAGTTTTGGTGCGGCAGAAAGCCGACCGGTCTACCTGAAAATAAGTGGTGAGGTGCCCATGGGGACAATGCCCGGCTCAGGTCCTGCTAGTTTGGAGTGTTACAAGATTGCCACGGGAGGATTCTTGCCGCCAGGTACTGATGCGGTGATCATGCTTGAACACACCATCGAGGTAGACTCAACTCTCATTGAATTGATTAAAGCGGTCTCTCCGGGGGAAAATGTCCTGGCAGCCGGTGATGACTTGCAAAAGGGAGATATTGTTCTTACCGCCGGCAAGAAACTGCGACCCCAAGAACTAGGTCTGTTGGCTGGACTTGGTTATACGAAGATAGCGGTTCATAAAAATATCCGGATCGGGATTTTTTCCACCGGTGATGAAATTGTGCCCTTTCAGGAAACACCAGGGCCCGGCAAGATCCGAGATATGAACGGAGTGAACCTGGGGGCCATGAGCAGGCAGCTGGGGGCTTCTCCTAAATATTACGGTATAGCTGCAGATGTTGAGAGTTCTTTTGCCGCTGTGATGCAAGAGGCCCTGGATGAAAATGATCTTGTTTTATTCTCGGGCAGCAGTTCCGTCGGTACCCGTGACCTTGGAGAGCAGATCATAGCCAGGCTGGCCGAGCCCGGGGTTATAGTTCATGGCGTTGCCATAAAGCCTGGAAAACCCGTCATAATTGCTTTTTCGGGAAATAAGCCAATATTTGGCCTTCCTGGTCACCCTGTTTCGGCGGCCGTTGCCTTTGACCTTTTTGTCCGGCCAGCCATAACAGATCTGTCCGGCCAAAGAGGCCAACTATTGCCCCAAAAAAGGGTGGTTCAGGCACAATTAAAGAGAAACCTCAATTCAGCTGCGGGCCGAACTGACTTTGTAAGGATTCGTTTATCAAGCTCTCCTGAAGCTCAATCATATGAGGCGCACCCCGTCCTTGGCAAGTCTGGGGCCTTATCGACCATGGTTAAAGCGGACGGATATGTTATCATTGCAGAAAATAGCCAAGGACTATACGAAGATGATACGGTGGATGTCTTTCTTTTTGATTGATGCCGGGCAGATGTAACTATTCAGCTGTACCCCATCTGCGCCCGATTGGGCCTTTCAGCATACTGATGTATCGCTGAAAGGCCCAATCGAACACATCTGGAGCACATCTAAACAGTTACAATTCGGTGGTTATGCCCCTACCTGAATAGTTACAGGCAGAGAGCATAAATATTTTGAGAATTTAAAAGATGAGAAATATCTATATCAACAATATGCCTCTTTCCGAGGCCTTGGATCGATGGCAAAAGGCCGTCGCCGAACTTGCATTTCTGGCAAAAAGAGTGGACGAAGTTTTGGTGGACGATTCTCTGGGCAGAATTACCTCAGAACCTGTGTTTGCGGCCCACTCTTCCCCTTTTTACAATGCCGCCGCCATGGATGGTATTGCGGTCCGTTTTGCTGACACCGTAGGCGCAAGTGAATCGCAGCCTGTTTTCCTCTCTCAGGAGCAATACAAGGAGATTAACACTGGCAATGAGATCTTAGAAGGATATGACGCCGTCATAATGATCGAGGATGTACATCAGCTGCAAAACGGGGTTGAGATTATCAGTTCGGCAAATCCATGGCAGCACATACGCACCATTGGTGAAGATATTGTCGCCACAGAGCTCATCCTGCCGGAAGGCCACCAGATTCGGCCAATTGACATTGGAGCCATGCTGGCCACCGGAGTCAGCACCATTTCCGTACATGCAATTCCTTCAGTGCTTGTCATTCCCACCGGCAGTGATGTTGTGCAGCCCGGTGAGGCAATTCGCCCCGGCAATATTATCGAGTTTAACTCCAGAATTCTGGCGGGTTATCTGTCTGAATGGGGAGCGAAGGCGGAGCGCGGTCAGATAGTTATGGACGATCCTGAGGCCATCAAGAGCGCTCTGCTCAAAGCGACTGCCAGCCATGATCTGGTCATTATAAATGCGGGGGCTTCGGCCGGCTCAAAAGATTTCACCGCCCAGGTCCTTGGAGAAATAGGTGAAATAGTTGTGCACGGGGTCAATATTAAGCCTGGAAAACCGGTAATCTTGGCAATTGTTCAGGGTAAGCCGGTCATAGGATTGCCCGGTTATCCGGTTTCAGCCGTCCTGACCATGCGCCTTTTTGTCAAAGAGCTTATTTTTGCAGCTCTTGGCAAGGAAACGGAGAAAACCTCCCAGATTGAAGCAATTCTCTCCCGCCCCCTCTCTTCCAAAATGGGGGTCGAGGATTTTGTTAGGGTAAAGCTGGGTCGTGTCGGCAACAACTTGATGGCAACACCGTCTGGGCGAGGTGCCGGACAAGTTATGTCACTTGTGCTGGCCGATGCTATTCTGACCGTGCCGGCAGGAAGTGAGGGGATAGGCGCTGAAGAAAAGATTTTGGTGGAACTTCTGAGGCCACTTTCCGAAGTGGAAAACACCCTTGTTTTCATCGGCAGCCATGACAATATTTTAGATGTCCTTGCCAATATGCTGCATCTGTATCGTCCTGTTATTCGGCTCTCTTCTGCCCATGTTGGCAGTATGGGCGGCATAATGGCCATCCGCAGAGGTGAAGCTCACATAGCTGGCACCCACCTCATTGACGAGGCAAGCGGTGAATACAATGTTCCCTTCATAAAGCAATATCTTGGCAGCCTGCCTTTGCAGTTGATTAATTTAGCTTATCGTGAGCAGGGCCTTTTGGTGCCAAAAGGGAATCCGAAAAACATTAAAGGGTTTGAGGATCTGGCAAGAGACGATGTCTTCTTTATTAACCGGCAGCGTGGGGCCGGCACCAGGATTTTGACCGACCTCAACCTCAAGAAATTGGTTATTGATCCGGGAAAGATTAATGGCTATGAGCGTGAAGAGTACACCCATATGAACATTGCCTCAGCGGTGGCCTCAGAATCAGCAGATACGGGACTGGCAATCAGGGCTGCGGCAATCGCCCTTGGCCTTGATTTTATCCCGGTTGCACAGGAGAGATACGATATTATTGTTCCGGCATCACTTCGTGATGACTACAGGGTGACGGCCCTTTTTGAGACCATTCGCAATAACAATAAATTTAAACAAACGGTGCAAAACCTTGGCGGCTACGATTTACAAAGCTGTGGTTCGGTCATGTATGAACAATAATGTAACTGTTTAGCTGCACCCCATCCGGAGTCTGCGCTTACCTGCGCGCGCCCAACGGAAGTACCCTTGGGGTGCGAACAGGACTTCCAGCATACCGATGTATCGAAGTCTCACCTTGTTCGCTTATCTGCTGGAAGTCCTGTTCACACACACCCGGAGTCTACGCTTACCTGGGGCACATCTAAACAGTTACAATTCGGTGGTTATGCCAGTTTTTGGGCCCTACCTGAATAGTTAGCAATAATAAATATTAGCCAAACATCCCTTTCAGGGTAAAAAAGAAAAACATCGCCAAAACTGCACCGATGGGCAGGGTTACTACCCATGAAATAACGATATTTAGAACGACTCTTAAATCGATTGCGCCGATGCCCCGGGCCAAGCCGACACCCAGTACGGAGCCGACCAGGATATGGGTGGTGGAAACGGGTAGTCCAGTACGGGAAGCAAGGACAACCGTGGTTGCTGCCGCTAATTCTGCACAAAAGCCACTTGATGGCGTCAGTTCTGTGATTTTCTTGCCGACCGTAAGCATGACCCTGTAGCCCATAGTAATAAGGCCAAGGACAATACCACAACCACCAAGCAGTAATACCCAGATAGGCATCCTCGATTCTTGCATAACTTCCCCACCCGAATTGACAATACTTATAACGGCCGCCAATGGGCCAATTCCATTGGCCACATCGTTTGAACCATGGGCAAAAGCCATGGCGCAGGCAGTAAAAAGCATCATGGGGGTGAAAACTTTTTCAACCGCTGCAAAGTGATGCCGTCTTCTGGTAGCCGGATCCTCTTTCACCTTGCGAATAAAGAGCCAGCCAATGGAGGCTGCCAAAGCACCGCATGCTATGGCAGCAACGAAACTCTGAGGGCCGCTCATATCAATATCAAGGTGCTTTAGCCCTTTAAAAAGAGTGACCAGCGAAATCATAAAACCAACCAGGAATATGTAATAGGGGGCATATTTTTTGGCGTTTTTCAAAGGATCTTCCGTATCAAAGATGAGTTTCCTTGTACTCATAACCAGCAAAAAAGCAATGGTTCCGCCGACCGCCGGTGAAATAATCCAGCTGCCAACAACCTTACCTACCTTTCCCCACTTAACGGCCTCGGGACTGATACCGACAATGGCAAAGCCTATCAAGGCACCGATAATAGAATGAGTGGTGGAGACGGGCCAGCCTTTGTTTGATGCTATCATCAACCAGCAGGCCGCAGCAAGGAGAGATGCCAGCATGCCGTAAACTAGAATTTCCGGTGTTGCAACAATACTGCTTGGATCTATAATTCCTTTACGTATTGTATTTGTAACATGGCCACCAGCTAAAACAGCTCCAGCAAACTCAAAAACAATGGCGATAAAGATAGCCTGTTTAACTGAAACCGCACCAGCCCCGACGGACGTTCCCATGGCGTTTGCCAGGTCATTAGCCCCAACGCCCCAAGTCATGTAGAGGCCAAAAATAATGGCTAGGATGATCATGTATGTTCCGTACGCTGCAATAATTTCCACTTTTTCTCCCCTATTTAGACATGAACAACAGGACGCGGTCGCCCATGTCTTCAGCATCATTGGATATATTACCCAGATGTTCGAGAATCTTATACCAGAACATTACGTTCACTGGGTCCATTGTTTTCTCAATGGAAAAAAGATTCCGATTGATTTTTAGGAGCAAGTTGTCAATGTTGTTTTCCTCTCTCCTAACAGTGGCAATCATCTCTTTGACCATATTTCGCTCCCGTGACACCCCAAAACCTACAACCAGAAGCTCATCTAGTTCTTCGATCATCTTTAAGGCCTGTAAGGTTATTGCCATAACCGCCTCGAGAAGATCATCGAGGTGTTTTTTGAGCTCTTCAGGCACCTCCATCTCTCTTGAGAGAAGAATAAGACCTATACTCTCGGCGTTGTCGGCAAGAGAATCCTGGTGACTAATCAGACTAAGAAGATCCCGCCTCGCCACAGGCAAAAGTAATGTTGCTGGCATGTGCAGGCGGAAACTGCTTTTTATCATGTCTGCCTCAGTTTCCAAATTGCTGATCTGCTCAGCTATTTCGACAATTTGCTCCTGCTGTCTCTCAAACAGGGCATCAAACAGCGAGGGGATAAGCGCTACACAGGTAAAAACTTTACGCATATGGGCCTGGATCGGTTCAAAGGGAGATCTACGTAATAACCCTGCCAATGGATTGGTCGTCCTTATAGCCATGCTGGTGTCCTCTTTATTGTTAGCGTGTCAAAAAAAGAATTATATGAAATAAAATACCACAAAGTGCAACCATTAACATAATAAAATTATTAAATTGTTCCGTACCACTTTGGTGCTTATTATTGAAATACGCTGGACTTAGATTCACATTGTTTTTTAGCTTTTCGTGTTTTTTATGGAAGAAATTATGCGATAAGGCACTAAAAAGGAGATATGATGAAAGACATCATCTTAATAGCTACGGCAATTGCCATTGCCTCACTTGCCCTCTGGCTATTTTCCAAGAAAAAGGTAGAGTATTGTTCTCCCTGACTTCTTATCTATGGAGCCCTAGGTGTGGGGCTCGGTTCTTTTTACCTTTTAAAATTTATATTTTAGTACTGCCCAGAGTCCAGTTTGTCTGGGCCAAAGGAACATATGAAAGTAAACAATACAAACTACCGGACAATCTGGCCCGACCCTAAAAACCCTAAGGTCGTCAAGATTATTGACCAGCGGCATCTTCCCCATAAATTTGTGATTGAGGACCTGTGCAGGGTCGATGATTTTGCCAAGGCTATTTTCGAGATGCATGTACGAGGGGCAGGACTGATTGGCGCTACTGCCGGATTTGGTTTTTACAGCGCCCTTTTGCATGCCTCCCCGAATCATTTTGAGGCCGATATGGAAAAGGCGGCCGCCCAACTTATCGCCACACGTCCGACTGCAAGCAATCTCTTATGGGCCGTTAAGCGTCAACAGGAGGCCATTGCAACAGAGAGCAGTATCGAGGCAAAAATCAGCAAAGCCTTTGCAACCGCATGTGAAATAGCCGATGAAGATGCGGATTTCTGTCGTAGACTCGGAGAACACGGTAAAGAACTCATCGCCCAAATAAGCAAACAAAAAAAGGGTAAACCGGTCAATATACTTACCCACTGCAACGCTGGCTGGCTCGCCTTTGTTGATTATGGCTCGGCAACCGCACCCATCTATGCGGCACATAAAGCCGGAATAGGGGTGCATGTCTGGGTTGATGAGACCAGGCCATGGCTACAGGGTGCGAAACTGACCGCCTGGGAATTGGGCCAGGAAAATGTGCCCCATACTCTAATTCCAGATAATACTGGCGGCCACCTTATGCAGCATGGTATGGTAGACATGGTTATCGTAGGAACAGATCGGACCACCAGAAGCGGTGATGTTGCCAATAAAATTGGCACATATCTGAAAGCCCTGGCTGCCAAAGACAACGACGTCCCTTTTTATGTTGCTCTCCCCTCATCAACCTTTGATTGGACAATTCGAGATGGGGTCAAGGATATACCCATTGAAGAACGGTCAGCCGATGAAATAAAATTTATTAGCGGGCTGACTGAAGATGGCCGCAACGAAACCGTGCTTATCGCTCCCCCCGAAACCAAGGGCGCAAATTACGGATTTGATGTGACTCCGGCCAGACTGGTTCGCGGCCTAATAACAGAACGGGGTATTACCGCTGCCAATGAGCGTGATATCTGTGCAATGTATGCCGATTTGGCTTGAACCGGATAAATTGGAAAAGCACGAAACTCGACATTCTAAACTTGAAACTTGAAGGTTCTATGAACTTGTATAAAAAAATATTCACCTTTGCCGCTTTGTTTGTCTTTTTTGTTATTACGGGTATCTCTTCCGCCATCGCTATTGAGGCCACAGAAGAGAAAAAGCCCGCAGCTCCTATCCAGATTGAGGCAGATCATATGCTTAGTAATCAGAAGGACAACTCTGTCTTTTTCTCAGGCAAGGTAGAGGCCGAGCAGGGAGATGTTGTTATTCACGCCGATGAGATGACGGTCTATTACATAAACAAGGGTACGCAGGACCATAAAGGCAAAGCAGCAGAAAGAGCAGGGGTGAAAAATTCACGAAATATCCAACGCATCTGGGCAGTTGGGAATGTTGAAATTACCAAAGAAGAGTGGACTGCAACCGGTGATACGGCCGAGTATTTTGAAGATGAGCGGAAGGTGGTACTTGTTGGTAACACCAAGGTCTGGCAGAACAATAATCTTATTACCGGCGATACATTCATTATGTACCTGGATGAAGGGAAAAGCATTGTTGAACGAAATTCCCAGAAAAACGAGAGGGTAAAGGCCTTTTTCTACCCGGATTCCGAGAAAAAAGAGTAAAAAATCGTTGTGTCAATTCTACAAACCATTAACATAAGCAAGAAGTACAAGAAGAGACGAGTTGTCGACGGTATTAGCCTTGAGGTTGAGACAGGCAGTGTGGTTGGGCTTCTCGGTCCCAATGGAGCAGGTAAAACAACCACGTTCTATTCCATTGCCGGTTTTGTGCGCCCCGACACCGGAAGAATCTTGCTAGACGGTGAGGATCTTACCCCCCTGCCTATTCACAAGAGAGCCCTCAGAGGATTATCCTATCTGGCCCAGGACCCGTCTGTGTTTAAAAAGCTGACAGTGCAGGAAAACGTCCAGATTATTCTTGAAACCCAAGGTTTGCCCAAAAAAGAAATTTTCGAGCGGACCACGAGGCTT
This sequence comes from Desulfurivibrionaceae bacterium, assembly GCA_030145275.1. Classification (GTDB taxonomy): domain Bacteria; phylum Desulfobacterota; class Desulfobulbia; order Desulfobulbales; family VMSU01; genus JAQYVV01. Next base: position 27,093 of record JAQYVV010000021.1, read on the forward strand.
ATGGAGGATCTGAGGCTCACCCACCTTGCCAAGAACAAAGCCTATTCCCTTTCCGGAGGTGAGCGCCGCCGCGTAGAAATAATGAGAGCCCTGGCCACCCAGCCAAGATTTATCCTCCTGGATGAGCCATTTGCAGGCATTGACCCTCTTTCCATTGCCGATCTGCAAAAAATTATCAGTGAGTTAAAGGATAAGGGCATGGGGGTATTAATTTCAGACCACAATGTACGAGAAACACTTACCGTCTGCGACTACGCCTATATCGTCAGTAATGGGAAAATCTTGGCTCAAGGCACATCTGATGATATAATCAACAGTGAGTCAGCCAGAAAAATGTATCTCGGTGAAAATTTTAGTATGTAGTTGGGGTAAAATTCAATACATAACTGTTTTCGGATTTATTGCTATTTTCGACAATAAAACAAATTATAAGGTACTAAAAAACAAATATGGGACTGGAACTTAGACAACAACTAAAACTTGCCCAGCAGCTTGTCATGACGCCACAGTTGCAGCAGGCTATCAAGTTGCTGCAGCTCTCCAGACTTGAGCTGACGGAAACTGTTCAGCAGGAGATTGAACAAAATCCAGTTCTGGAAGAAGAGACCTCTTCGCCTGAAAGCGCCGGAGATGAAAGCGCCTCCGAAAAATCCCAAGAGAATCCAGAGCCTCCTGCCCCAACTGATCAGACCGCCGAAGTTAGCATGAAAGACAGCTCGTCTCTCGAGGAAATCAACTGGGCAGACTATGAAAATGAGTACGAGACAACTTCATCTTTTAAGCAGAGGGACAGTGACGACCTCCCCTCTAGAATTGATATCCTCACCAAAAAACTGAGCCTCGAGGACCATCTTTCCTGGCAGTTTAAATTTATTGAGGTAAGCACTAAAGACAGGGATATTGGTGATTTCATCATCGGCAATCTCAACCGGGACGGTTTTCTGGAAGCAAGTGAAGAAGACACGATAGCGGAAACCGGATGCAGCCCTGAATCGTTCCAGAAAATGTTGGCCATAATTCAGGATATGGATCCGCCAGGCATCTGTGCCCGATCAATAAAAGAGTGTTTGCTCCTGCAACTGGCTCACATCAATCTGGGCGAATCTCTTCCCTATGACATTATTCGTGACCACTTACATCTTCTGGAAACAAAGAACTACGCAGCCATTGTAAAGGGGACAAAGTCCTCTCTTAGAGATGTTTTGGCCGCCATCGAGGTAATCCAGGAGTTAAATCCACATCCTGGGCGAGCTTACTCAGATGAAGAACCCCAATACATTCTCCCGGATGTTTACGTATATTTGGTTGATGGTGAGTATGTTATCCAGCTCAATGACGAGGGCCTGCCCCGGCTCAGAATTAGTTCTTTTTATAAAGATATCATGAAAGGAAAAGGCAATAATTCAGGGGTCGGAAGTGAAACAAAAGACTACATTCAGGATAAAGTTAAATCGGCCCTGTGGCTAATCAAGAGTATCCAGCAGCGTCAGCGCACTATCTACAGGGTTGTTGAAAGCCTGGTTAAATTTCAGCGAGAGTTCTTTGATAAAGGCCCCGCTTACCTGAAACCTCTTATCCTGCGAGATGTGGCTGATGATATTGAAATGCACGAATCGACAATAAGTCGTGTGACCACCAATAAGTATGTTCACACCCCCCAGGGTATTCATGAATTGAAATACTTTTTCAACTCTTCTCTTGGCAGAACGGATGGTGGTGATTCTGTCGCCTCTGAAAGTATCAAGGTTCGCATAAAATCAATTGTCCAAAAAGAAAATCCGGAAAAACCATTCAGCGACATGGCTTTGGCCAAAATTTTTGAGGAAGACGGTATTAAAGTAGCCAGAAGAACTATCGCAAAATACCGTGAACAGATTGGGGTCCTACCTTCAAAATACCGAAGAAAGCCAAAGATGTAACTTTTAAGCATATGAGTAAACATTGATAGTTTATATTCACTCCTTTGGCTTCAAGCATGAGCCGCCGGTAGAATCTGATCTTCTCTTCGATGTCAGATTTCTTCCCAACCCCTACTATATCCCAGAACTGCAAGAAACAACTGGGCTCGAATCAGTCACGGCATCTCATGTGCTCGACAATGATGCATCCTCTACCTTTTTCAACCTCCTTACCCCTCTCCTGCACTTTTTAATGAAACAGTTTTCGGAGTCAAAAAGAGATTCGATAACCATATGCATTGGCTGCACCGGAGGACGGCACCGATCTGTTGCCGTTGCCGAGAAATTGGCGGAAATACTTGCACCCCACAACAAGGACGTTACTGTAGCTCATCGAGATATATTGAAAAAGTAACTTTTAGTACCTTAGAAATCATTTCGAAGTCTGCGCTTATCTCGTGTTTTTTATGGAAAGGAATGAAAAAGTAGATTCATTTAAAGGCGTTGCATCTACTGTTAAGGTACTTATTTCCGGTTTATCCGGATTACGATTCAAGAAAGCTGTTAAATGATAAGGCGAGGCCCGCATTTTTGAGATTTTATTTGTAATAAACGTCTAGATTTATTAAATCTTCGTTTAGGAATTACATTCTTTTCTCATTTCACAAAAGGCAAACTCCATGCTCCACTGTTTTCGTCTTCTGGTCATCTTCTTCTTTCTCCTCAGCTCAGTGCCCTCTTTCGGGCATGAAAAAATAATCGTATGCGGTAGCGGTGACAGTCAGCATTTGCTTCAAGTTCTGGCTCGGGCATTTGAAAAGTCTAACCCAGATATGACCGTTTTGGTGCCCGATAGCATAGGTTCCAGCGGGGGGATCAGAATGACCGCAGAAGGACAATGCGACCTGGGGAGAACAGCTCGTCCTCTGAAGGAAAAGGAAGGGAAATATAAGCTTAAATATAGGCTTTTTGCCTTGAGCCCAGTGGTTTTTATTGTCCATGAAAGTGTCTCCATCTCAGACCTGACATCCGAGCAGGTAGTCGCCATTTTAGCTGGGAAAATTAAGAATTGGCAAGAAGTAGGTGGCCCAGATATGAAAATATATGTTGCCAAAAGGGAGGAGGGGGACTCAAGCAGAGAAGTTATCAGCAAAAATATTCCCCAACTAAACGAGATCGAAAAATTTGTTGGGGAAACAACATTCTCAACCCCGGAAACGGTCGATACTGTGAGCAAATATAAAGGGACTTTATCCTTCGCCCCCAAGACCATGGCTTACTTACAGAAAGTCCGTATCCTGACCTATAACAGCGTTGCAGCAACGCCAGAAAGTATTCAGGCAGGTTTATACCCTTTGCTCAGCCCCCTTGGGTTGGTTTGGAAGGGTGAGTTAAGTGGTATCAGTAAAGAATTTGTGCAATTTATTGAAGGCCCCCAAGGGACAAAGATTATCCTCCAAACAGGAGCCATTCCGGCTCAATAAATCCAATATGTTTGCATCTCTCAAAACAAAACTTTCCTTTTCTCATCTTGGCGCCATTTTCGGCACGGCTTCTATCCTCGCTTTAATTACATACTGGATTGGAATCCAAATTTATAACGAGTCAACATTTGCCAATTTACAGAGAACGACCCTGATCAACTCCATCAGCATCCAGAATTTCATTGCTAGTAAAGAGTCTATGCTGAAAAGAATCTCCGAGAGCAGAGAAACAGAGATTTACGCCAAAAACCTTTCGGAGGTAGCTCTTGCTGCCTATTTCGCTGACTTTAAAAATGAGTTTGGCTCATTGAGCTATATATCTCCATCCGGACAGGAAGAAGTCCGAGTCGGCAAAGGCAAAACAAATAACTCTGTACCTGATTTGAGCACGACAAAATGCTTCTGGCAAGCAATTGAAAATCCAGGAGAAGTTTTCTTACACGTAGGACACCAGAAGCAGGGTTTACCTCCGACAACCATAGTTTTTATGCTTGCCAAACAGCATTACTTCGATGACCAGATACTCCACGTCATCAAAGCCACATTGCCTCTTGCAACTCTCGATCAATATTTGGCACGCTTTGCGGGAGGGGTATCGGATTTCCTAATTGTGACAGATAGCGAAAACACAATTCTAATCCACCCGCGCCAAGAATTGATCCTGACAAAACTCCAGTTTCCCGAGCAGGATCAAGGATTCGGGGAAATAGAAAAACTCGGAATGAAAGGGCCATACAGCGCTCGCATACTCTCTTCTCCTGCCTGGAAAATAGTTGAGATCCTGCCTTTTGACAGCTACATGGAGGCCCCGATCAAATATGCAAAAATAGTTTTTGGGATGATCTGTACTATCCTCTTGCTTGGTTTTTTTGTGGTCTCCTACATTAGCCGAAGAATTAACGCACCCTTGATCGACTTGACCAAAGCAGTAAAATTGATAGCAAGCGGTGAAAAAGCAGAAATTCTTCAGCCGCATAATATTGAAGAACTGGACAACCTGGTTGATGCATTCAATAGCATGTCCTTTGAACTCAGAGAAACCTCAATTTCCAAAAACTACCTGGACAATATAGTCAATTCACTGAAAGAGTGTCTTATTGTTACCAGCCTTAACGGCACAATCGAATCGGCTAACCAGATGACCTTCAATCTTCTTGGCTGCAGCGAAGAGCAGCTTGTCGGCCTGCACATCGGTGCGATTCTTCCGAAAGAATTTGACATTGACTCCTACTTTGCCCATGACCCGGTCCAGGAGGCAATAGAAACCTCTTTTGTGACCTTTCAGCAGGAAGAAATTCCAATTGTTTTTCACCGCTCGTTTCTAAAGAGTACATCTGGCGACGAGCAGGGCCTTGTCTGTCTGGCACTAGACATAAGAGCAAGAAAAGAGATAGAAAAAGAGAAAGAGAAGCTGATAACCCAACTAAACAATGCGCAGCGTCTCGAAACCGTGGGAACTCTTGCAAACGGTATTGCGCACGACTTTAACAATATACTAACTATCATTATCGGCTATAGCCAAATTTTAAATTATACAATAAAGGATGAAGACAATAAAAAATCACTGGAGCAGATTTTAGCTGCCAGCAACCGGGCAAAAAATCTTGTGCAGCAGCTTTTGGAGTTCAGTAGACAAGGATCCCATGCGAAAATGGAAATTTCCATGATCCCTGTTCTCAAAGAGATCATCAAGATGCTCAAGTCCTCCACCCCGGCTTCCATTGAAATCTCGCAGCAGATCAATCAGGATTGCAGTACAATAATAGCTGACCCAAGCCAAATTCAACAAATTATAATGAATTTATGCAGCAACGCAATCCACGCAATTGGAGAGTATGGCACCCTGACCGTCAAACTAAACAATGAAGAGGTAACCGAGCTCAGTTCCGGTCTATATCAAGGAGTGCCCCAGGGAAGCTATGTAAAGCTTGATATTTGTGATACTGGTCATGGGATTAAAGATGCTGATCTTAATCGCATATTCGATCCTTTTTTTACAAAAAAGACGGCTACGCAGGGAACTGGCCTGGGTCTGGCCGTTGTGCATGGCATGATAAAAAGCCTGCATGGCCATATCTTTGTCGAAAGCAAGGTGGACGTGGGAACGACGTTCACCCTCCTATTTCCAACCATGAGCAAAGATGGAGAGCAGAAATCGCCTTCTACTTCCCTAGCCTTCAATAAGTTATTACAAGGGAAAGGGGAGTGCATACTTTTTGTTGATGACGAGGAAGCACTTGCAACATTGGGGCAGAAAAACCTGGAAGGTCTTGGTTATAAAGTAACCAGCACAACCAGTTCAACAGAAGCGCTAGAAATTTTCCAGAAAGAACCAACCAAGTTTGACCTTCTCATCACAGACTTTTCCATGCCAAAAATGCAAGGGGACAAATTGATTCGGGAAATCAGACAGATCAGTAAGGACTTTCCGGCAATACTCTGTACTGGTTACCATGCAGAGTTGGTCAAAACAGAAAACATCGAAGGGGCCTATGTTGCCCTCAAAAAACCTTACGAAGGCGAGATCTTGGCCAAAGAAGTGAAAGCGCTTTTAGGGAAAAAAAGCGCCTGAGGTGAACAGGAGTAGGTTATCTATTCTCGGACAGCCTCCTAGGCCCCCCTGCGCCTTCCTCCAGCCTTGGGCCTTTAGTATCTTAGATATTCTTTTCTTGTTTTTTGAAAAGAATTTCGTGAAGGTACTTATACCCCCTTGTGGGGTGTTAATTCTTTTATCCGATTGACATTCCAGTTTTGAATCGTTTCCAGATATGTTTTCTGGTCTCTTTTTAGGAGCGCAACAATTTTTGTCTTCTCAGATTTAATCTCGTCCTGTTCTCCTGGATACATTTCCTGCCAACAGGCATAGCCTTGATCAAAAAGAAATTCAGGGCGCACTGTATCGACACCCAGCATCAATTTCTGCACAACCATCATCTTTGCCAAGGCCATATCATATTCAATGATCCAGCTATTATCGCTGATCATTGTGGATCCGTCGAACTTTTCCGGGCCATGACATTCAGGACAATAGAGGTGTATAATAACCTCAGGGAGTAAAATATTGTCTCGCAGGTGAAATTGAACGCGTCGTTTGCCGCACTCACAGGATTTTCTAATATCTATACACATGTTCCTTCTCCAAACTTTTAAGTCTGCGCTATTCTGCAACGCCAGCGAAATTATCAGACAAACGACGCTGTTTTCCGATCCCTAAAAGTTGTGTCAACGTGAATAAGCCAATAGTGATCAGGGTCAGCCAAAATTGATTTTCTGCTCATTTCAGTCAGCCAGTGCGACTCTTCCAGTAGATTGTAAAAAACTGTGTCGATACCGATAAAACCATCCAGAAAATGGGCAATGATATGCAATAATTTACTTTGATATCCAGGCGTAACATTCTTTAGGTCTCCAAGAGCCCGAACCCCATCTTCTGCTAATTCCGCCAGAAATCGGTGCAACACCTGTCTATTCTGCTCAATAGCATCTTCCATCTCCTGCCAAAAATGCGGCTGGGCAGCAGAAAACGACTGCCCCCTCTGACACTGCACTGAATCATACTGAAGCAAAAGGGTCTCATCAAAAAATTTGCCTACGGCCTTTGTGGCAGACTCAATGTCTGCTGTATGTAGCAATATGAGATGAGACCCTTGAAAAGACATTTAATTAATCTGCTTCAAAAAAATCTTCTTTTTCAGCCTGGCAGATTGGACAGGCCCAATCAGCCGGCAAATCCGCAAATGCTGTGCCAGGCTCTATAGCATTATCAATATCTCCTTCTGCAGGGTCATAAACGTAACCGCACGGACATTCATATTTCTTCATCTTCTGATCTCTTATCTAGCAGTATCGATAACAGCCATAACCCTTCTATTTTTTTGTCTTCCTGATTTTGTATTATTGGTCGTTTCAGGTTTTGATTCTCCATAGCCCACTGATTTAAGACGATTTGCTTCTATCTTAAAATAGGAGGTAAGATATCGGGCGACACTTTGTGCCCGTTTATCAGAAAGTTTCTGGTTGTATTGCTCTGCGCCAGCGTTGTCAGTGTGCCCCTCTATAGTTATGACCAGGTCAGGATTGTTGTTCATGAAATCGGCGAACTCTTTCAGGGTGTTTTTATACTCGGGACGGATGAAATATTTGTCAACGTCAAACTCGACTCGTAATTCAATGGATGTCTTTTGGGTAATTGGCAGAGGACAACCATGCTTATCCACCTTGAGACCCACAGGTGTGCCAGGACACTTGTCAAACCGGTCAAAAACTCCGTCCTTGTCTGAATCAATCTGCGTAGCGGGGGCAGGTGGTGGTACAATTTTTCTGGCGGCTTTCTCAAGGAAAACTTTTTCAACGAAATCAGCCATGCCTGCGGGACTGTTCAGTGCGGTGTAATCAGTGGCGAAACCACAGCCGCTTGCATTTGCGATATCGGCCATGATCTCTTTGCTTCCTGGAGCATCACCGATCAGGATGGTGTAGATGCAGAGTTGATCTTTGTATGAGGCCTTTAATGCTTTTGCTGCTTCAACGGGTCCTTGTCCGACATCTTCAGCATCGCTGATTACAATTAATGCAGCTTTGCCTGTGTCGCCAAGGTCTCCTGGAGCAATGCTCATGGCCGTGGTCAGTGGCGTTCCGCCGCCGGTTGTTGCTACCGTATTAAGTGCGGAAGCAAAATCGGCTCTGGCATATTTGTTCATTCCATACAATAGTGGGTTTTTTTCGTTCAAGGCGTACGGGTTCGGTCCAAAGGCCCGAATGCCGCCAACAATATCAATTGGGGGGATGGTCTGGTTCATGTTGTTCAAGGTACGTTTAGACTGTTTAAACTTCATCTCTTTGTTGAAATCCATGAACATGGATGATGAAGCGTCAAAGATAACCAGGAATTTATCCACCTTTGCTTGATATTTGCCGCCGAATTTCTGAGACAGATCGACTGGCTCAAATGGTGGTTGGATATTTTTCTGGACACAGGACGCCAGAAAGAGACACAAAAATAAGATTCCTATTGTTCGAACAATTTTACTCATAACTTCCTCCTTTTTATTTTTAATCATTTATCCCATTTGTTACATGGGAGAATTTTTTTCTACAAAGAGATGAACATCCTGTTGAGGGAATGGAAAGTTCAATCCAGCCTCATCAAACCCCACTTTTATTTTTTCAGTGAGGTCAAAGCGGACGGTCCAATAATCCCCGGTATTGACCCAGGGCCGCACCACTAAGTTAATACTGCTGTCAGCCAATTCTGCCACCGCTATTGTTGGAGCCGGGGTATTGAGCAGCCGCGCTTCCTGGGCCAGGATTTTTTCCAAAACCTCTTTTGCCAGGGCAATACTGTCTGTGTATGCGATGCCTATAGTCAGGTCTATTCTTCTGGTATCATTTGCCGTGATGTTGGTTATGACATCTCCCATAATGGCGCTATTAGGTACAATGATTTTCTGGTTGTCCGGGGTTGCAAGTTCGGTGCAAAAAATGCCGATTTCCTTTACTGCCCCGGTTACACCGGCAGCTGTTATGGCATCCCCGATCTTGAAGGGTCTAAACAGTATAAGCATGACTCCCGATGAAAAATTACTCAAAGAGTCTTTCAGGGCCAAACCTATAGCAAGGCCTGCCGCACCGACAATGGCCAAAAATGAAGTGGTATTGATGCCCAGTTGATTGAGGGCAGCAATAATGACCACAACCAGGAGGGAATAGTAGGCAATGTTTTTCAGAAAATTGATCAGGGTCTGCTCCACCTTGTTTTTTTCAAGGACATGGGAAAGCAGATTTGTCAGTTTTCCGCTCAGCCAGCGACCAATGATAAAGATGGCGATGGCTGCCATTATTTTGCCAGAATACACCATCAGCCAATTTGCAATGTCTTGTCCCAGGGTTTCCATATAAACTCCAAATTTTATTTTTTGTTGTCAGGAAAATATTGTTTTTAATGAGTCTATCATATTTAAAATATAAAAAAGGGGAAAATATAAAAAATATTTCTTCCAAAGTGGATGTAAGTTTTTATCTTCATGATAAGAGATTGTGATACGAATTATTTCGTTTTTCTCTGTTTCTTTCAGGGCCGATATTTTGTACTATTTGTGAAAAATAAAAGGAGTGAGAAAAGGAGTATGGAACCACTGTTTCAAGAACTAGCAAAACTGTACAGTCAGATGGAAGAGGCCTACGGTAAAGTCGCTACATTGCTCGATTTTACCTGTGATGGCTGCCCGGATAATTGTTGTGATTCCTATTTTACCCACCATACCTATCTTGAATGGGCGTACTTATGGGAAGGCTTCAGGCAATTGCCGGAAGAAAAAAGAATTTTGTGCCTCCAGAGAGCTGCCGAATATGTCAAGCAGAGCGAGGAGGACCTGAGCAAAGAGCAACGACCGGTCATAATGTGTCCGTTAAATGATGATGGACGGTGCTCCCTATACGCCCACAGGCTGCTTATTTGCCGGATGCACGGGGTTCCTACCAGTTTCACCCTGCCTAACGGGGAGAAGAAATCTTTTCCAGGTTGTTTCAGATGTCAGGATCTGACAGCAGGGAGCGAGAAGCTTCCAACCATGGACCGGACCAAATTTTTCAGGGAGATGGTAGGGTTAGAGCATGAATTTCTCGGTCATAAAAGACATATTCTTCCAAAGGTGAAAATGACTATAGCTGAGATGTTGGTCAAAGGGGAACCGGAGTTATGAGGTAGCTTATCCCTCATAAATGCCAGAACTTATATGGGCTTTATTTGAACGAGGAAACTCTTTTTTCAAGAGATCCTTCAAGGTCTTCTTCAACTTCTCTGGAGTGATCTGGAAGTGCTCCTGCTTATAACCCTTCTGGATCAGTAGGTAGTGTAACTCCGACAAATTGTCACTGGCTACTCTGACAATTTTTATGGATCGGTCTTTTTTGTAGGTCAACAACTCAATGTAATGACCATTGGGCATTTTTTTCAGTTTTGCCAGGATGGTTGGTATGGCAGATGAAATGTCGATCATGGACCGCAACATTTTTTGAATTTTCTGCCGCTGCCGCATGGGCAGGGCTCATTTCTTCCAGCTTTCTTGCTCACCGCAGCAGGGAAAGAGTCAGCCTGGATTTCTCCATCAAGGTAGAACCATAAGCCCTCTTCTTTAACGAAACGACTTATTTCATGGAGGACTTGTGCTTTTCCCTGGGAGAGAAATGTTGCCTTAAACTCAACAATTCCCTGCTTGTCTGATTCTCCCCCTTCTTGTGTGTCAACTATGTGCAGGCCGCACCATTGAGGAATAGTGGCGGCAGCAATCTGTGCCGGTCTGCTTGATGGATGCCAGGTTTTGAGCAGATAATCAACCTTGCCTTCGACGTATGCTGAATATCGTGAGCGCATCAGGGCTTCAGCGGTTCCGGCGTCTTTGGTCCCGACGTGTAGCGGCTCACAACACTCGGCAAATAATTTGCCGGAATTGCAGAGACAAGGCTTTTTATCTCTCATTTTGTTTCCTTTTCAAGTCAAATAATCAGCAGGACTAGAGCAGTCCGGACGAATCATGAAAGTCCTGCGTTTTAGTGCCTTATAACTGAAATCCTGTCACAAAAAACAGATAAGCGAAGACTTCGGATAAGCGAAGACTTCGAGAATTCCAAAAAAGAACAATGCTCCCAATATGTTGCAGACCACTGTTAAGGCACTTATTTCCGGTTTATCCGGATTGCTCCAGCACCTTTTTGTGCTCTGTGCAGGACTTTCATCTAAACTCTTTTCGCCCGTAAAGTTACTGTTTTTATCAGCGCCAACTCTCATTCCCACCTTTGAACCTGGAATAGCTTTATCAGGAAATCTTATCCCCTGATATGTCATCCTTAAAGACCTCCATCCCTTTTTTCATGGCGCAGAAGTCACCGCACATGGTGCAGGTATCTTTGTGTTCCGGCATTCTGCTCTGGCGTAAGTTTTTGGCAGCTTCGGGAAACATGAGCAGTTCTTCCAGGTCTTGCCAGCGCATGTCTCGTCTTGCCATGGCTGCTAATTTTTCCCCCTCTCGACGTTCTGGATATTTGGCAATATCTCCTATACGAACGGCAAGGCGAGTAGCCCGCACACCTTCACGGACATCCTGCTCGTTTGGCAGGGCAAGATGTTCTGCCGGGGTAATATAACAGACCAGATCGGCGCCATGTCGGGAGGAATTGGCCGCCCCTATGGCTGCGGTAATATGGTCATATCCCGCCCCGGTATCCAGAGGGATTGGGCCGAGGACATAGTAGGGGGCGTTGCCGCTCATCCTTTTTTCCAGCATGATGTTGCCTTCGATTTCATCAAGGGGTACGTGCCCAGGGCCTTCAACCATCATCTGGCAACCCATTTCCCGGCCCAGCTCGGCAAGCTCACAATTTATGATCATTTCTGCCATCTGGGCTCTATCGTGGCTGTCATGAATAGCGCCAGCCCGAATACCATTGCCCAGGGAAAGAATGGCATCATATTTTTTCATCAGGGCGCAAACCCGGTCAAATTGTTCGTAGAGAGGATTCTCTTTACCGTTAATATCCATCCATGAAACCATGAATGTTCCACCCTTGGAAACCAAGCCCCCGTATCGATACCCCTGTTTGCGCAAACGCTCGATGGTATACTGGTTTATGCCGCAGTGAATGGCCATAAAACTGATACCGTCTTCTAGTTGTTTTTCAATGAGATCGAACAAGTACTCAGGGTCAAGTTTTCCGGGGTTGGCGTATTTGGCTGTTGTCTCTTTGAAGGCCTGATACAGGGGGACGGTGCCGACGGGTAGATTGGTGCTGGCTAAGACCGCCCTGCGAATGGTGTCAAGATCACCGCCTGCTGAAAGCTCCATTAAGGTGTCGGCGCCTTCTTCTTCAGCAATTTTTGCTTTTCGCATCTCCATTTCAATATCACAGATGTCAGAAGAAGTCCCTATGGAGGCATTAACTTTTGTACGAAGTCCGGTGCCGATGCCGACAACTTTTTGTTGTGGCCTTTTGGGATGATTGGCGACAACTATTTCGCCTAGAGCAACACGTTTTCTGATGACTTCAGGATCGAAATCTTCATTAAGGGCGATTGTCTCTACCTGTTTTGTGATAATTCCTTCTCTTGCAAGTTCCAGCTGGGTTTTCATCTGTTCTCCTTAATATACCCCGCCAGAAATAAAAAAAGTCCTGACGGGGCATGTTGCCCATCAGAACCTTTTACCATTACGTTCTAACCGTTATTTTTTAATTGTTCAGCTCGTCTTCTGGCTTCCCCAGTCTTTGGCAGTCTTCCCATTTCAGTGGTATCGCTTTTATACGACGAAGGACCGAGAAACAGTGACTATAAATGCCAAAAAAATAGATATATAAGGGGTTACAGCATCGGGATATGCCACGGATTTGAACCGTGTTCCGTTAACTGAACAACTATCAATTAATTGGCCTTTATTTAAAAAATAGACAGAGTGTTGTCAAGATGAAATATGGTTAACGAAAAAATGGGCCAATTTCTACGGCTTCGATGTCTGCGCTTATCTGCAGTAGGGTCGCTATTCTCGGACAGCCTCAAGAATGGAGATAACGCAAAGCCATTATTTCACCCCAGATCCAGCATTGCATCTATAGCCGGGAAGTGATTCGTGGTCGACAGGGTCGATCTGCTCGGGAACCAAGTATTTCTCGGCATAGTTAAGGTAAAGTTTCCGGTCAACAAATAACCTGAACATATCAGGGTCAAGATGCCCCTCCTTGGTCATATAGCCCAGGATAGACAATGCTTTTGATAGCGGCATTCTTGCTCTGTAGGGTCGGTCGGATGCCGTCAGGGCTTCAAAAATGTCTGCCAGGGCGAGAATTCTGGCTTGTAGTGGTAATTGCTCTGCCGTCAGGCCATTGGGATAGCCTTTTCCGTCAAGTCTTTCATGGTGTGCCCCGGCAATTGATGGAACCCGTTTTAAATGTTCAGGGAATGGTAGAGAATTAAGCATGTTAATGGTTGCGACAATATGGTTCTGGATCGAAGCTCTCTCTTTATCATTCAGAGTTCCTTTGGAGATGCAAAGGTTCTCTGTTTCCTCGCTGGTCAGCAGGGGGCTAGCCTGGCCGGTTTTTGAGTACTTGGTTGATAGATTTGCCAATTTTTTGATTTGCTCGCTCTCTTCTGGTGAAAGGAATTCACCACCGGTATTGACGCGATGCAGATACGATCTGATTTCAGCGAGTTCGTTCAACTTTTCTTGCTTTTTGTGAAGAGCAGCCTCTTTAGAATCCAGGTTGGTGTTTGATTCGGCATGACTGCTCAGATAGTCAATTTCTGCTTCATGTTCAAGCAGGTTGATACGAGCATCGACAAGGGCGATACGATCAAATATTGTCTCCAGTTTGGTGCTCTTGTCTACCACATATTCCGGGGTCGTGATTTTGCCGCAGTCATGCAACCAGGCAGCCATTTCCAGTTCATGCAGGTCAGCGTCGGAAAGTAGTATGTCGCCATACGAACCTGTGTTTTCGGCATTAACCGCTTCAGCCATCAGCATGGTCAATTCCGGCACACGTTTGCAGTGTCCCCCAGTATAGGGTGATTTTTCATCAATCGCTGTTGCAACAAGCTTCACTAGAGCCTGAAGGAGATTTTCAAGGCCATCAATTAGGTCCTTTCGGGTCAGAGCTACCGCTGCCTGTGAAGCTAATGATGAAACCAGTTTTTCGTCTTCTTTGGTAAAGGTGGTGACACCAGAGGTTGCAGGGTCGATAGCGTTGATCAATTGCAGGACACCGATAAGCTTGTCCTCATGGTTTTTCATTGGGACACTGAGAAAAGATTTTGATCTATACCCTGACTTTGCATCGAATTTTCTTGTGCCGGAAAAATCATAATCACTACTGATATAGGCATCCTCTATATTGATAATGCAATTTTCAAGGGCTGCGCAGCTGACTACATTCCTTTTATTAGGATTACCATTGAGGTCATAAAGTGGAACAGGAGAGAGAGTGACCGGGTTACCACTTTTTCCACCCATGAGAATATTGAGTGAGTCGGATATGATTATTTCAAAATGCAAGCTGTTGTCATCTTGTAATAGATAGAGGGTCCCTCCGTCAGAGCCGGCAATCTCTTTGGCCCCCATCAGAATAGATTCCAGCAGCTGATCGTGATCTTTTTCAGCTGAAAGATCAATCCCGATTGCACTTAAACGTTCTATTTTTGCAAGTAGATCTAATTGGGTCATCAATCCCTCCAGTCAAACTTAGGGCTCGCACAAAAAAAATCACATTTTGAGTCGCAACTACAACATATATTAAGCCGATTTTCAATCGCGAAATCCTCAACGTAGCCCTGCTACGCCTGCGGTTTCACGCAATCAAATCGATTTAACCTCTGTCACATTTACACCTCAATTCTGCGAAGTTATTTTTGGGCGAACCCTTAGGCTACCTAATAACAAAAAATTAACAATAAGTTCCTTAAGCAGGTTCTCAATGTTAGGGAGCAACCTGCTCAATTCCAATACGATTAATGTGATCTGGGCAATTTTGAAAGATTATGTGTGCTTGATAAGGCATGAAAAATTTTTAACATTAAGGTGAAATAATGTCAAAAAATAGTTCTTTACCCATTTTTTAAGCCATAAAAAAAGTCCCGCCCACCTTGCGGCGGACGAGACAGGGGGGACTATAGTTGTGAGGTATTATAAAAGATGGGTTTATTGATAAGATGTTTTAAATTCTATCCCTTCTCTTGTCTTCGGATCGTAGAGACCCTTAGCTGCACCTTCTTTGATCCATTCTTCTCTTAAGGAATTGAGAAAACTGTTCTTCTCATTAACCAGTTTGTCGTATGGCAAGCCAATGACCTGCTGGGCTTTTTCCTTGGTTGAAAAATCCGGGGCCACATACTCAGCGGCATTGTAGCGGGCCAAAACAATACGCAACTTAACACGTGCATCCTGACCCTTATTAATGGCGGACCCTAAAATTCTCAAGGTTTCTTCAGGGGCGTGAAAGAATGAGCCGTGGCTGGCAATGGAGTAATCCCATCTCCACTGGGCATGCCTGATATCCTGCTGAATTGGCTGCATCTCTGCCGCTGTTGCGCCAAGTTCCAACGCCTTTCCTGCTTCAAGATGGGCTTTGCCAATTACATCCATTGCTGTTTTATGCAGTTCATTTTTCCTGGCAAGTTTTCTTTTAACATTATCACGAAAGGTTTTTTCATCTTCACGGTGGCAATTGAGACAGGTGTTGGCAATGTCATCCATGGGGTTTCCGACATTATGGGATGAGTATTTGACACCACCTTCACGAACGTATGGCATATGACAATCAGCGCAAGAGACGTTATTTAAACCGTGGGCGCCGGTCTTGTAAATTTCATATCCCGGATGTTGCGCTTTCAGCATTGGAGTCTTGCTTACTTTATGGGTCCAGTCGACAAAATTTATATCATCATAGTATTTTTCCATGTCCTCAACACCTAAACCGTTTGCCCATGGAAAAGTAACGACCTTGGCCGTTTTCTTGTTGCCGTTATTATCCGTCCACTCTGTAGGCTTGAAGTAATATTCGGAATGGCACTGGGCACAGACCAGGCTGCGCATATCCTGGTGGGTTGCATCAGCCGCTTTCAAGGTGCCTTCCGCATCAAGGCCTCTTTTCAGGTGGGGCCTGGTGATAGTGAGTTTCATGGTCTCGTTGTCATGGCAGTCGGCACAGCCAATTGGATTGACAATTTCATTGCCGTGTCTGGCCCATTTTCCGGTGAAATAGTCCAGCTCACCCATTTTATCCATCAGACGGGGCACGTCCGGGGATTTACAGGTCCAGCAGGCAGTGGGCATGGGGCCGGTTTTGTCATCGATCGGGCCGCCCGTACGCAATGTATTGATATTGTCCTCCAAAATATAGGTATGGCCGCGCGGCGCATTATAGTCCTTGGCGAAGCCATAGCCTGCCCACATCACCACCAGGGCCGGGTTGCTTTCCAGCATGTCGTCAATTTTATCACTTTTTTTGGTCTGCAGGTATGAATCGTATTGCCTTGGATAATGTTTGCCCCACTCGGCGCTTTTTGATTCCATGCGGGCTATTTTGGGAACGGCATTTATGGTTTGCTGCTCTGCCTTGTTTTCGTTGATGTTTAGGGCCAGTAAAAATAGAGGTACAATTACGGTCACTGCGCCAATTGTCACCACTGTGGATTTCTTCATCTTTCATTCTCCTCTTACGTTGGATTATAATTCTTTAACGCCTATATTATCAGGTGTGGCGGTCAGATTTGTGTTGGCGCCATGCGGGATGTCCCGGTGGCAGCTCCAGCATTTTCTATCGACAACGGTTTCATCGCCTGCAGCTTGGTATAAACCGCTGTTGATCGCCATTTGCGAAACCATTTCCTGGTGGCACATGATGCAGTTGGCCTGGATCCTGTCAGCCGCATTTTCTGTTGTCCTGATGTTAAGGCCGTATGTGCGAAGTGTCATGGCCACGGAGTGTTTGAAGCCATCCCGTGACTTTGCGAGCATTTTATTTGAGAAGGTATCCCTTGGCAGATGGCACTCCACACAGGTAGCCCGATTCTGGTGTGAGCTATGCTGCCAGGTTGCATAGTGAGTGTTCATGGTATGGCAGTTGATACATACTTTCGGGTCGCTGGAAAGATACGAAATCATGTTGGACGCTTTTACTACGTAAGCAAAGAGTCCAATAGCCACAACAACACTAAGGGTTGCAACATATTTCATCGCTTTGCCTGTTTCCATTGATCACTTTTCCTTGTTGATTTTCTCTTGTTGGCATTCTCGCCCCTTCAATTCTTTTTTCGTCCATTTAACCTCCCGTTAGTCCTCCAATTTTGTCTTTCCTACCTTGCTCGTCATTCAGCGACTTTCTTTTTATTTTTGGTAGGTCATTAATCTTGCAAAAAAAGATACACGACTAAAACAAGTTTCTACCTGAAAAAGGCCTTACATTTTATGATAGGCAGAACATATTTTAGAAGTAAAGCAAAAAAAAAATCAGGTTGTATCTTTTTTACTCATGAAATAGCAAAGCCCATACCAAAAGTAATAAAAAGTAATTGTCATGAAACATATAAAGATAACTCGCCGAAATTAAACGGTTTATAGTTGTGGAGCCTGTCGGTAATCTCAATAATAAAATGAAGTATTAAGGGGTATGTAACCGCAAGGTGACGCGGCTTTGGCGAAACCGTTACCCTGCGGTAACGCTCAAAGTGGCATCACTGTAAGAAGTTGGTTTTTCTGTGTCATCATTCAAAAAGAGGCAAAAGGTCATGTTGGGTTGTTGATCAGCTAGGAATTTGATGATGCTCGGTTGATATGTGCAGATATAGTTAAACAAAGTACTATTGTTGTGAAATTATAAATTGTTAAAGTTAGAAAAAGGTCGTCCTTCTGTTAGTCTTGGCATTTGCATGCAGGTCCTCACAGCTCTTTCATTAGAGCAGAATTTTTCTGACTTCCTTGCTCCTGAAAACGATAAAGTTGGATTGGGGTATGGGGTTCGCCACCTTAAGCTGTTCCGATCTCGGAAGAGCAAGGACCTGAAAGATGTTGACAAGACATCTTTGTCTTGAAAAAGTTAGTTTCAGTAAAAAAGTGTTGATTTTCTGTGCTTTTCGGTTATTGTGTTGGACTACGTTGTGTAGTCACTAATTTGTAGTTCATGAATTATGGAAAAGCTAGCCGCACAATCCTCAGAAAGAGGGAGTGCGGTTTTTTTGTTTGAACACAAGGGCTGCCGCCGGTTTATATTTTCATACGCCGGCATTTTTTCATTTAAGTGGTTCTGAAAGAGAATCACGAACAGTAAGGAGTAGTATAAGATGGCTGAAGGTACAGTAAAATGGTTTAATGATTCAAAGGGTTTTGGTTTTGTTGAGCAGGATGGTGGAGCAGATGTTTTCGTTCACCACACAGCAATCCAGGCTGATGGTTTTAAAACTTTGAAGGAAGGCGCTCGTGTTACTTTCGACATTGTCGATGGTCCTAAAGGCCCAGCTGCAGAGAATGTTGTACAGCAGTAAGAATTGCTGATATCGAACATTGCAAAGGCCCCGCGCTTCGCGGGGTCTTTTTTTTTATGCAGTGCCTTTGATCCCAAACCCAAATCATTGATGAGGACTGAGTCTTGGCCAGAACAAACTACTCATTTGAAAAGCGCCAGAAAGAATTGGCAAAGAAAAAAAAGAAAGAGGAAAAAAGGCAGCGTAAGCTAGAGAAACAGAACAATTCTGCCGGGGAAAATGAGAATCTTTCTCCCTTGGAAGATGAATAGCTTTAAACCCCAATTTTTCAAAACAGAGAACACACCATGCCACAGCTATTTTTTGTGGCTTTGTAATATAAGGACACGACCATGATTACCGCATCTAATGTTGCACTCTCCTATGGCAAGAGGATCATCTTCCAGGACGTTAATATCAAGTTCACCCCAGGAAACTGCTACGGCCTGATCGGGGCGAACGGCGCTGGAAAATCCACCTTTTTGAAGATTTTGGCAGGTCAGCTTGAGCCTGATCGTGGCGAAGTTAGTAAGGGGTCGCGACAGCGTATCGCCATGTTGAGCCAGGATCAGTTTGCCTTTGACGAGCACACCGTTTTTAATACCGTTATCATGGGGCATAAGAAACTCTATAAGGTGATGGCCGAGCGTGAAGTAATATACGCTAAAGCCGATTTTACCGAGGAAGACGGCATTCGTTCCGGAGAGCTTGAGGCAACATTTGGCGAAATGAATGGTTATGAGGCAGAGGCAGAGGCGGCAACCCTGCTAAACGGTCTCGGTATCCCTGAAGATATGCGTCAGAAAAAGATGAAGGAACTTGAGGGCAGCGATAAGGTGCGGGTGTTGTTGGCCCAGGCCCTGTTTGGTAACCCAGATATCCTGCTTCTCGATGAGCCCACTAATCAGCTTGACCTGAAGACCATTAATTGGTTGGAGTATTTTCTCTCCCGCTTCCAGAACACAGTGATCATTGTTTCCCATGATCGTCATTTCCTCAACCAGGTTTGCACCCATATGGCCGACATTGATTATGGCAAACTTCAGGCCTATGTCGGTAACTACGATTTCTGGTATGAGGCCAGTCAGCTGCGTTTCAGCCAGAAGGAGACTGAGAGCAAGAAGGCCAATGCCAAAGCGGCTGAGCTTAAAGATTTCATCCGGCGCTTCAGTTCAAATGCCTCCAAGGCCAAGCAGGCAACTTCACGGAAGAAATTGCTTGATAAACTCACCCTCGAAGATATGCCTGTTTCCTCTCGTAAATATCCCTACATTGTTTTTAATGCAGAACGGCCATGTGGTGACGTTATTCTTGAGATCAAGGGGCTTTCCAAAGAGATCGATGGGGTTCCCATGTTTAAGGATCTTAGCCTCAATGTCAATAAGGGTGATAAGATCGCCTTTGTTGGAGACAATAGCCTTGCTAAGACCACCCTGTTTCAGATTCTTGCCGGCGAACTTGAAGCAGACGCGGGGAGCTTCCGCTGGGGGGTGACCATTAGTAATTC
Organism: Desulfurivibrionaceae bacterium; assembly: GCA_030145275.1. Taxonomy (GTDB): domain Bacteria; phylum Desulfobacterota; class Desulfobulbia; order Desulfobulbales; family VMSU01; genus JAQYVV01. Next base: position 46,986 of record JAQYVV010000021.1, read on the forward strand.
CTATTTCCCCAAGGAGAACAGTGCCTATTTCAATAATGATGATCTTGATCTTGTCGGCTGGCTGCGCCAGTACGCGCCGGTGAAGGAGACTGAGAGCTTTGTCCGAGGTTTCCTTGGTAAAATGCTTTTCAAAGGAGAGGAGGCCTTGAAAAAGACCTCTGTTCTTTCCGGTGGCGAACGGGTGCGCTGTATGCTCTCCAGGATGATGCTATCCGGCGCCAATGCCCTCATTCTCGATGAACCCACCAACCACCTCGATCTTGAGTCAATCACATCTTTGAATAACGGTCTCATTGACTTTTCGGAGGTTGTGCTTTTCGCCTCCCACGATCATCAGTTTGTCTCCACTGTGGCAAACAGGATCGTCGAAATTACTCCAGACGGCATAATTGATGTCATGATGGACTTTGATGAGTACCTGGAAATGAAAGAAGAGAGTCAGGCAGCTGAGGACTCTAGTAGGGATAGGCAGGCAGCATAGTAGATAATAGTTGAAAGTTGTAAGATGAAAGGTAACGGCATTATTCGTTGCCATAATTTTATTTATATAGAGTTAGAGATCAATTAAGTACCCCCAAGATTGCATAACCCCAAGTCCGTAAGCGTTTCAGGGGCACCCCGATATGCGTGGTCGAGCCACGCGATTATACCCCCTGTATATCACGGGGTTCGATCACGTGCAGCGGGGTGTTCATGGAGCGCTTACTATATAGATGATGAGCTGAATTCGTCAAAGAGAGGAAAGTATGAGCGTTGCAGAGAAACAATTTATTGCATTTGATTATGTCCTGACCCTTGATTCTGGTGAGGAAATTGATCGTTCCGAGGAGAATGAGCCCCTTGATTTTATTACAGGCCAGGAGCAGATTATTCCAAGTCTGGAAAAGTCCCTTATGGCAATGAAGGTCGGTGAGTCTTCAAAGGTGACCATTGAGCCAGAAGATGGTTATGGTACTTTTAATCAGGAGTTGATCCAGGAGATCCCCAGAGACCAGTTCCCCCCCGAAGAAAAACTTGAAGCGGGTATGTCCTTTCAGACCGAGGGACCTCAGGGGCCGTTAATGATCAATATTGTTGAGGTTAAAGGTGATGAATCGGTTACCATTGATCTCAATCATCCGCTGGCGGGCAAGACTCTCGTTTTTGACGTAAAGATTGTCGAAGCCAGGGAGGCAAACTCGGAAGAGATAGCTCGACTGACTGCCGCTGGTTGCGGCTGTGGTTCTGAAAGCCAAGCGGCTTCCTGTGGGACGGACTGTGCCTGTGCCGCTGACGGTCAAGACAAGGGCGGAGGTTGCGGTTGCTCTTAGTGCCTTATAACTGAAATTCTGTCACAAAAAACGTAAGCGCTCCATGAACACCCCGCTGTACGTGATCGAACCCCGTGATATACAGGGGGTATAATCGCGTGGCTCGATCACGCACATCGGGGTGCCCCTGAAACGCTTACGGAATCTGGGTTATGCAATCTTGGGTGTACTTAATTGATCGCTAACCAAAAAACAGATAAGCGAAGACTTCGGATAAGCGAAGACTTCGGATAAGCGAAGACTTCGAGCATTCCAAAAAAGAACAATGCTTCCAGTATGTTGCAGGCCACTGTTAAGGCACTTATTTCCGGTTTATCCGGATTAGAATAGTTCAAGCAAGGGTGAGTAGTGACTTTACTGTCTGCTCACCCTACTCTCGTTTTTTCACAAGTTTGATACCATCTTTGTTGATCGTTATAAGATTTCTTTTGTAGAGAGCACCTATTGCTTTTTTGAAGGCTTTTTTACTTACCCCAAACAGGGCGTAGATCTCTTCCGGTGGGCTTTTATCAGTTAGCGCAATGCTGCCATC
>JAQYVV010000022.1 GCA_030145275.1 Desulfurivibrionaceae bacterium
GGTATGCTACTCCCAGACGCCTTGGCTTTTATGTCAAGCCTTGACCTCGTAATTCCGGAAATGGATCGTTAAGGAGTAATCTATATGGATGAATTAATTCGACTACTCAGTTATTTTGTTGGGATTGCAGCCTTCCTGGGTTTCAACCTTGCATATCTTGGCTGGGTAGAAAGAAAAGGCGCTGGTCATATTCAACGCCGTAATGGACCAAAAGAGGTGGGGCCATACGGCCTGATCCAACCACTGGCTGACGGACTTAAGCTCATGTCCAAACAGCTTATTGTGCCAGCCGCTGCCGACAAACCATTGTACATGGCAGCTCCAATTCTCGCCATGGTTCCGGCAGTCCTTCTTTTTGTCGCCATTCCCTTTGGCGAGGGAATTGTTCCACGCCAATTCGACTTCGGACTTTTGATGATCTTCGCCTTCGCAGCTTTTGCTGGACTCGCAGTTCTAATGGCGGGCTGGGGCTCAGGAAATAAGTATTCACTTATAGCTGGAACAAGGGTCGTTTCTCAAAATATCGCCTTTGAAATCCCGATGCTGATCACGGCCATTACTGTAGTCATGATCACCGGCACCATGGATCTCAGCGAAATTGTCAGACACCAGGCTGGCGGTTTCTGGCACTGGAATATCTTCCCACGGTTTGACAGTTCCCTCCTTATGCCCGTTTCTTTTCTTATTTTCTACATCTGTTCAATGGCAGAAACCAACAGGGCTCCATTTGACCTTGGTGAGGCAGAAAGTGAATTAGTCGCGGGTTACCTAACAGAATACGGTGGCATGGGATTTGGCATCTTTATGATGGCAGAGTACGCTAATATAGTTATTGGCTGTAGCTTGACCACGATTCTCTTTCTCGGTGGCTGGCAGTGTCCTTTTGGTATTTTACCGGGTCCTCACTGGTTTTTTATAAAGATGTATTTCCTTATTTGGTGTTTTGTCTGGATGCGTTGGACATTCCCCCGTGTGACACTATGGGGACTGCTTAACCTGTCTTGGAAATACCTTATTCCCTTTTCACTGGTAAATCTGCTGCTTACCGCCTTATTCATAAAGGTCTTTTGATTATGTCCGGCTACTTTACAAATATCATTGACGGGTTAAAAAGTCTCGCCATCGGTTTAGGGATTACCAATAGGGAATTTCTTAAAAAACCGATCACCCTGCAGTATCCCCACGAGGCTCTCAAAATGACGCCACGCTATAGGGGTCATATTGAGTTGCTTAAAAATCCAGAGACAGGGACGCACACCTGTATTTCCTGCGGGATGTGCGCCAACGGCTGCCCATCAAAGAGCATCACGATCAAATCAAAAAAGGTACCAGGAGTAAAAGGCAAGGTTCTGACCTCCTATATACTAGATTTCACCACCTGCAGCCTCTGCGGCCAATGTGTCGAAAACTGCAAACCAGCTGCCATTGACTTTTCCAATGCATATAATCTGGCCAGTACCAGAAAAGAAGATTTTATTTTCAATCTCCTAGAACGTCTGCACCCAGAAGGTGTTCCAGAACCTGTTGTAGATCCTGAGTTACTAAAAAAAGAGAAAGAGAAAAAAGCTGCCGCAGCGCAAAAAGCAGCTGAGAAAAAAGCCGCCGCTGAGAAAAAAGCGGCTGAAGACGCTGCTGCAGAGAAAGGCGGCGAAGCCACAGCAGAGGAAAAAAGCTGATGAACCCATCACTGTTTTCGCCGGAAGGCCTCGCCGAGGTCATATTCCTGATCCTGATAGGCACAACGATTCTCGGAGCATCCATTGCAACCCTATCCAAGAGACTTATTCGCAGCGTCATTGGTCTTGCTATCTGCTTTCTTGGGGTTGGCGGACTCTACTATTTTCTGAACAGCCCATTTGTAGCGATGATGCAGCTCTTAATTTACGTTGGGGCTGTCTGCATTACCATGACTTTTGCAATCATGCTTGCAGAGCCTGACGATGAAAAAGCGTCCCGCAAGTATAAAAGTGTAAGCACCTGGGCTGCTGCACCGCTAGGCGGTTTAATTGCATATGGCCTTAGTCGCCTTGCTATTCAAGGGCAATGGCTCGCCCCAGCAGAAAAAATCAATAGCGGTTCAGTTAAAGATCTAGGAATGAGCCTATTAAATGAATACAGCATGGTTTTCGAACTTATCTCCATTGTCCTGTTGGTTTCTATCATAGGCTCCCTGGCATTGGCAAGAGTTGGGAGGAGAAAACAATAATGTTAACTATTAGTGCGCACCTCAATACCTATCTTATCATTGGGGCAATATTGTTCGGTTTTGGTATTTTTGGACTGTTACACCGTCCGAGTCTGATTGGAATGCTTATCTCTGTGGAACTTATTCTCAGCGGAGCTTCTGTTAACTTTATGGCATTTAATCATTTTCTTGCTCCAGACCCCACGGTCGGGCAGATCTTCACCCTCTTTATTATGGGAATAGCCGCAGCCGAGGCAGCAATAGCATTAAGCATCGTTATTGCGGTTTATCGAAACTACCAATCCATTGACGCCGACGATCTAACCGATCTCAAAGGATAGAGCGAGGAAATTATGGACGTATCTACTACCCCAGAAATTGTCGTTTCCATTAAGCTACTGCTAGCAATACTGGTACCACTTGTTACAGCAGTAGCCGTCATGCTGACCGGGCAAAAACCAAATCTCAGAGAATCTTGCTCCGTGGTTGGCGCAGTAATCATGTTTAGCATTATTTTCTCTTTAGTCCCTGACGTCCTTGGAGGGAAAACTCTCCTGTTCAACATGTTCAACATCTTGCCTGGAGTTAGTGTCACCCTGAGAGCAGATGCTTTCTCAATGATATTTGCCCTGGTTGCATCTTTCCTTTGGATTTTGGCAGCATTTTATTCAATGGGATATATGCGGGGCCTACAAGAACACGCCCAAACCAGATTTAATGCCTGTTTTGCCCTGTCATTGTTTGGTGCGATAGGCTGCGCCTTTGCCGATAATCTCTTCACCCTGTATCTCTTTTACGAGATAGTATCCATATGTACCTATCCTCTGGTTGCCCACCATCAAGATAAAGAGGGGTACGCCGGGGCCCGCAAGTATATTGTCTACTTGACCACCACTGCCAAATTTTTTCTCCTGCCTGCCATGATCTTAATATATGTGCTCACAGGAACCCTTGATTTTGCCAACAATATATCAACTGGTATTTTATCTCCGGAGATTAACTCAACCGTAGTCACTATTCTATATATTTGCTGCATCTTCGGTTTTGCAAAAAACGGTATTATGCCATTCCACAACTGGCTGCCGGGTGCAATGGTTGCCCCGACACCTGTTTCAGCCCTTCTTCATGCGGTGGCTGTTGTTAAAGTAGGGGTCTTCTCAACCACCCGAGTTATGCTCTACGTTTTTGGTGTTGATACAATGTCCGCCCTTAACTTAGGCATTCCAACTGCCTATTTTGTTTCTTTTACTATCCTAGCTGCTTCAATTATCGCACTGAGCAAGACAAACCTCAAGGCTCGGCTCGCCTATTCAACGATTAGCCAATTATCCTATATCATTCTAGGTGTGGCGCTTTTGACTCCAACCGCAATCGAAGGTGGACTCGTTCACATTGCCAACCACGCCTTTTCTAAAATAACCCTCTTCTTTTGTGCTGGCGCAATCTATGTTGCCAGCCACAAAAAGGACATTACAGAGATGGGCGGGCTCGGAAGAACCATGCCTTTTACCTTTGCGGCGTTTGGCATTGCCTCCCTATCTATGATAGGGGTCCCGCCGGTGGCAGGATTTGTAACAAAATGGTATCTGCTGGTCGGCTCCATGGAGGCCCACCAGATTGGCATCCTCCTGGTTCTGTTAACTTCAACCATGCTGAATGTTGGATATTTTGCTCCGGTCACCTATCAGGCTTTTTTTGGAAAACGGCCAGCAGGTGAAAAGTTTGAGGGTATCAAGGAGGCTCCACTATCAATGTTAATCCCATTGATGATTGCGGCTTTAATCTCCATAATTATTGGTATATTTCCGGATTTCATGATGAATTTTGTCAAGGCGGTGACAGGATGATATTAGAGTTTATTGAATTTATCAGAGCCCGTTCCGGGACGATGCTTAAAATATGTTTTGGTGTTTTAGCATCTCTTGTGGTCATAGATGCATTTGTGGACAAACACCATGCCCATACCATGGCTGAGCATATTCCTGGTTTCTGGTCTCTTTTTGGTTTTCTCTCTTGCTGTGTTTTGATCCTAGTAGCTAAATGGTTCGGCAGACAGGGAATTGAAACCCGGGAGGATTTTTATGATTGATAGCTGGTTGCATCCTTCCCTAATTCTTATTGCCGGCGGTTTACTTTTACCGCTAATCAAAGGATACCCAAGAAAGTTTTTTCTTCTTATGGTACCTGTACTTGCTTTCATTAACATCTGGCAATTTACTCCCCATGGCACCTTTGGTGTAGTTCAGTTTATGGATTGGACTCTTACCTTTGGCCGAGTTGATAGTCTAAGTCAGGTCTTTGCCTATATTATGGGCCTGATGTGCATTATTGGAACCCTATATAGTCTACATGTTAAGGATGACGTTCAGCATATTGCTGCCTGGTTTTATGTTGCCGGTTCACTTGGTGTTATCTATGCTGGTGACTATCTGGTCCTTTTTCTCTTCTGGGAATTGATGGCTTTTGCCTCCGTCTTTCTTATCTGGTTTAGAAAAAGTAAAGACTCAACCGCAGTTGGTTTCAGATATCTTCTTATACACACATTAGGAGGTCTTGTCCTGCTAGGTGGCTTTATGCTCCGCTACCAGGCCGTTGGAGACCTTAGTTTCAACCACCTGGATGTTACAAATCCTCAATTATATACCTATCTCATTCTCATAGGCTTTATGTTAAATGCAGCGGTTCCACCGCTCCATTCCTGGCTACCGGATGCATACAGTGAGGCAACGGTTACCGGTGCAGTCTTTATGTGTGCATTTACCACGAAGACTGCCATTTACGCCCTAGCCCGCGGCTTTTCCGGTATGGAAATCCTGATTCCCCTTGGAGTCATTATGGCAGTTTATGGTATTATATATGCCATTTTACAAAATGACTGTCGTAAACTCCTGGCCTGGGAAATTGTCAGTCAGGTTGGCTACATGGTTGTTGGTGTCGGGATAGGCACTGAACTCGCGATAAACGGAACATGTGCACACGCTTTTGCCCATATTCTCTATAAAGGTCTCTTGTTTATGGGCTGCGGTTCAGTCCTCTACATGACTGGAAAAAGCAAATTCTCTGAACTTGGCGGCCTATATAAAAAGATGCCCATGGCCTTTGCTTTGACTTTAATAGGCGGCCTGGCTATTTCAGCCTTTCCATTCTTCTCCGGCTTTGTGACCAAATCCATGATAATTTCGGCTGGATTCAGTGAACATCTACTTTGGGTAGGTTTCCTCCTGACGATGGTCTCCGCCGGTACCTTTCTGCTCACCGGCCTCAGGATTCCATATTTTATCTTTTTTGGCGAAAACAGATGTAGTGATGAGACCTGGGAAAAAGCAGGAGAACCACCATGGAATATGCTTGCTGCCATGGGTGTTGCGGCCTTCCTCTGCGTATTGATCGGATCATATACCCCGTATCTATACAGTATGCTGCCGTATCAGGTTGATTATCACCCATATTCTGCCTATCACCTCTCAGAAACCATGCAACTTCTACTTTTTACAGGACTGGGATTTTATTTACTGAGAGAAAAACTAACCCCACTGAACGTCATTACCTTAGATATAGACTGGTTCTATCGTATGGGTGGAAGAGGTTTTTTCTGGCTTGCCAGCCGACCAATTCAGTTTGTAGACAGTTGTGTCAGTGAAGCATATCGAGCCGTTGGTTTGATTCCTTTGATGACAATAAGTCGCTTCTGGTCCTGGTTCGATTGGCATGCTATTGACGGCGTTATTGATGGGATTGCCCGTTCGGTTCGAGGTCTTGGCAGCAGTGTGCGCCGGGTACAGAGTGGTCAGATGCAATACAACCTATTTTGGGCTGTTTCGTTAATTACTGTAGTACTTATTGCTTACGTTTTAGTCTAATCTATCACGAGGTTTTCTAAAAAATGGACTTTTTGATTCTTAATGAGGGCTTTCCACTGCTAAGTGTGCTCATCTTTTTGCCACTGGCTGGTGCTCTTGTCGCTTTGCTCCTTAATAATGACGATGCTTCAAGGCTTTGGGCTCTATTTGTTACAACAGTCAACGCCCTTATCTCCATCCCTCTATTTAGCAGCTTTAATTTAGATACCGCCAAGTATCAATTCGCAGAACATTACGAATGGATTCCCTCCTTTGATATTTACTACACTATTGGAGTTGATGGCATAAGCCTTCTTCTTGTCCTGCTTACCACCCTAATTATGCCTCTTTGTGTTTTGGGATCCTGGAATTACATTAAGACCAGGGTTAAACCTTTCATGATTTGCTTAATGATTATGGAAACCTCGATGCTCGGTGTCTTCTGTGCCCTTGACTTCGCCCTCTTCTACATTCTCTGGGAGGCAATGCTGATCCCAATGTACCTGCTTATTGGTATTTGGGGAGGACCTCGCAAGGTCTATGCTTCAATTAAATTCTTCCTCTATACCTTAGCCGGCTCAGTGATGCTTCTTGTGGCAATTATTGCCCTATATCTTCACACCGGATCCTTCAGTATTCCTAATATGATGGGCCAAGCATACTCCTCAACCTTTCAGATTTGGGTCTTCCTTGCCTTCTTTCTTGCTTTTGCTATTAAAGTTCCCATGTTTCCATTTCACACATGGCTTCCAGCAGCACACGTTGAAGCACCGACTGCTGGCTCTGTTATCCTTGCCTCTGTCTTGCTTAAGATGGGAACATACGGTTTCCTTCGCTTTTGCCTGCCTATAACTCCAGAAGCTACAATTACCATGATGCCTTATGTACTATGGCTATCCATTGCAGGAATTTTATACGGAGGTTTTACAGCCTTGGCGCAAAAGGATATGAAAAAACTCATTGCCTATTCCAGTGTAGGTCACATGGGTTTTGTAACTCTAGGGATTTTTGTTCTCAACACTAATGGGGTTGAAGGAGCAATTATTCAAATGATCAATCATGGTGTAACCACCGGAGCCCTTTTTCTCTGTGTGGGAATGATCTATGAAAGAACTCATAGCCGGGAACTTGCCGACGCAGCTGGTATTGGCAAGCACATGCCTATTTTTGTGACATTCCTTGCCTTTTTCTCCCTTTCGTCCCTTGCTTTTCCTGCAACCAACTCATTTGTAGGCGAGTTTCTTATTCTTGCCGGCGCTTTTACTCACAATAAAATTATTGCAGCCTTCGCTATCCCTGGCGCAGTCCTTGCCGCAGCTTACATGCTCCGTATGTTGCAGAAAGTCATCTGGGGCGGAACCAATAACCCAACCCACACATTGTCAGATCTTGGAATGCGTGAGATTGTAGTCCTTGCACCATTGTTAGCATTTGTATTCTGGATTGGATTAGCTCCACAGCCTTTTATGGATGTTATGCATACCTCCGTAGCCCATTTGCTTAATCAAGTGGGGGTAGATCAAGGTCCATCTGCTTTAGCCCAAATGATTGGAAAATAAATTTCTTAAAGGAATAATCTATGAAACTCATGTTGTTCGCGCCTGAGTTATTTATGCTGCTTGGCAGCCTGTTAATCTTCTTTTTCAGCCTAGCAAATGATGATGGGAAGAAAAGCAGAAGCGTCGCTATTGCCACTTCAATAGGTGCAATTATCCTTTGTTTTATATGCTTAAACAAAAGCGGACTTCTATTCTTCAAGGCATACCAGATTGATCTATTCTCACAACTGTTCAAGCTAACAATTGCCATAGGAACGGCTGCGGTTATCCTTTTTAGCCGTGATTTAAAAGGTATTCAGGAAAAAATAAGGCCAGAATATTATCTCTTCCTTATCTTAAGCAGCCTTGGCCTGATGATGCTGGTTAGTTCTGTGGAACTGATCTCCTTGTTTATCGCTCTTGAACTCTCCTCATTCTGTCTCTACCTCTTAGTACCGATGCGCGATGACCAGCAAGGCCTTCGCACCCAAATGGAGTCCGCCATCAAGTATATTTTCTATGGGGTTATCGCCACAGGTATTATGCTCTTTGGCATGAGTTATCTGTTCGGGCTGACCGGCACAACTTACCTTAATGAACTTATACCCAAACTACACACTCTTGGAAGCGAGCCTGCTGCCATTGCAGGAATTGCTATGGTTCTATGTGGATTTTTCTTTAAACTGGCTGTCTTTCCTTTCCACTTTTGGGTACCAGATGTCTATCAAGGTGCATCAAATGAGACCACAGCCTTTATCGCCTCCGTACCAAAACTCGGCGCAGTTGCAATGCTCATCAGAATCACAACCCTGGCAGCACCTCAAAGTGAAGCCCTTGTGACCATGTTTGTGGTGCTCGCAGTATGCTCTATGTTTTACGGCAACCTCAGTGCCTTGGTGCAGAAAGACATTAAAAGAATGCTTGGTTTTTCTGGTATTGCCCATGCAGGTTTTATACTCCTCGGTCTCTTAACCATGAAGGACACGGGCTATGCCACCTCCATTTATTACATTTTTGGTTACTTAGTCATGAATCTTGCCTGTTTTCTGGTTATCTGTTCTGTCTCCAGCAAAGGGGAGAATGTAACTATTAATGATCTGAGCGGTTTGCATAAACGGGCGCCTCTTTTGGCCTTGACCATGGCTATTGGCATGTTTGCCCTTGCAGGGATTCCACCTTTCGTCGGCTTTATGGGTAAATTTATGCTGCTGACCGGCGCCTTACAGGATGGACAACTCACTCTGGTTATCCTGGCAGCGCTAAATACCGCCATAGCCATCTACTACTATCTTTCTGTTGTGAAAGTTACCTATTGTAACAGCCCCGATGGCCATGAGGATATTACTGTTCCTCTCATGACAAAAACAGTTAGCATAGGATTGATACTTGCGATAATACTTATGGGTGTCATGCCTTCTAAGATTCTCGCAATTGCTACTACTGCTGTTCAAGGAATATTATAGAAAAAAGTTAAGATTAAACTTAGTACTTTAAGGCAGCCCCTTTCAAGGCTGCCTTTTTTTTTGTTTTCTTACTTATTACTAGAAAATATAGATAGGCCGTTAAATGTTGCGATTTTAAATATGCCATGATAGATGGAATTAACATGGGTCCAGTTTCTGTAAAATTATATCCTAGCTTTAGAAACAATTTTTTATGAATCCAAATATATATTCCATCTCTCTAGTAAACCTTCTCTGGATCTTTATTCCCGTTGGTATAGTAATTTTCCTGTTGATCAAATGGTCAATAGGGGTTGGATCGACCCTAAATGGTATTATCCGAATGTTTATCCAGCTTTTTTTGATCGGTTATGCACTTAATTTTATCTTTACTGTAGACCAGCCCACTTTTGTTCTCGCTATCCTCAGTGTTATGCTGGCTACAGCCGCACTTATTGCACTTCGTCCACTTGCTGAACGAAACAAATCCCTCTATCTTAAATCTCTTATGGCAATTGTTTGCGGCAGTGTTTTCACCCTGATTATTGTCACACAGCTTGTATTGTCTCTAACAACATGGTATGAGCCTCGTTATATAATACCTCTGGCAGGGATGATCTTTGCCAATTCAATGAACTCAGTGAGCCTTGCTGCGGAACGATTTAAATCAGAAACAACCAACGGCAAACCATATACCGAAGCTCGTTCTACTGCTTTACAGGCGGCTTTAATCCCCATCACTAATTCCCTATTTGCTGTTGGCATTGTCTCGCTGCCTGGCATGATGACAGGCCAAATACTTTCTGGAATCTCGCCGCTTATCGCGGCCCGTTATCAAATTATGGTCATGTGCATGATTTTTGGATCAGCCGGTATATCAGCTGGGGTATTCCTACTTCTCAGCAAGGAGAAGTAAGACACTCTTTTGACATTTTTCTTCATTCGTCTTATTATCTAATCCTGATATACCGGAAATAAGTGCCTTAACAGTAGAGTGTAACATGTTTATTTCAAAATACTTTTAAGCATATCGTGGTTTTTACACCCCTCAAGGGGGTACTGAACTGAGTGGCAGAAATTCAGCGCTAAGGCACTAATCTTCATCTAGACTAACTCTTTTACCTTTTTTTTTAAGTTGTATGAAAAATATAATTAACATCGACACAAAAATAATGGCAAAGCTGCCTGCCAATGAGTTTGGAGCTCGCCTTATGGCCCTCCCTCCTTCAGAAGGCCTTGATATTCTCCTTGACCGAGCAGATGCAAAAGAGGTCGTTCAAAGCTTGCCAGAGCAAGACTTCTATCTCTTTTTAAAAGATGTAGGTGGTGAAAATGCCCCCTCTCTCCTTGGTTTGGCAAGGATAGAACAGATCAACCACATTCTGGATCTTGAATGCTGGAAGCGTGATCAGGTAAAGGCTGGAAAGACTCTAGTTTGGCTTGAGGCTATTCTTAAGTCCAGCAATCAGAAATTTTTAGAATGGCTCTATAAAGTCGATTTTGAACTTCTAGTTATTCTTTTCAAGAAATGGCTTGATGTGCAGATCCTTCCAGAAGACACAGAATACATTGAAGTAGATGACTCTTTTCCCTCTGAGACCATCGATGACCAGTTTTACTTTACGGTCAAATATCCCCAGCATACAGAACTTCTTAAGTCGGTACTTGGCTTTCTTTTTGAAACCCACCATGATTTTTATAGGGAACTAATGAGTCATATTCTGACTTCTCTGGAAACCGAGATGGAAGAACTAGCCTACCGTTTTCATCACGGGCGACTGGCCGACAATGCCATACCAGACTTTGAAGAGGCCGTATCAATCTATCGTCCTCTAGCATCTTATAAATTAGCTAAAAACAAAACAGTAATAGATGACGACGCCGATATGATTGCAGCGCCCTTTTTCGCCATGATGCTTGTACCAAAACATGATCTTCTCACCGAGGCGCTGATTCAGATTGACAATCCTGCGGTCAGAAAAACCCTGCAAATTGAATTTGCCTCTCTAGCCAACAAAATTATTATTGCTGATGAATCAGTGCCAGATAATCCTGAAAACCTCAGAAAAGCCGCCGACAAGGCAACCGCCTACGTTAATCTTGCCCTTGAAGAAGTAAGCCATGGAGAGGCCACTCAGGCAGGAGCACTCCTTAAAAATGCTTACATTGATGATCTCTTTCGTTTGGCCCATACAAAAATAAAATCGCTCTATCTCCAGTTAGATCAACTCTTAAAAACAGGATGGCTTTCCCATTGGCCCTATGGGCTCAACCTTCTCGACCGTGAGTGGTATGAGCATGCCTCCATTCTACTCGCCGAACCACCCATGATTTTCCGACAGACAGCCTCGGGACGGGAGAGTTCAGAAGACCTCATCCGCACAAAAAAGGACCTGCAACAGGCCGAAACATACCTTTGTATGCTGACACATTTATCACCCCTATATGCTTTAGTTAATCCTGCACCCGAATCTAGTTGGGACGATATCGAGCGCGCCCTCTGGACGAAAGCTCAGCACCGGAGCCTCGATTCAATTACCCTCGGAAGCCTGGTCATTACCGCAGCAGTTAGGGAAATATGGCAAGGATCATGGTCAATAATGCCTATCCCAAGGAGACAATGGCCTCAGATTTTCCCACTCATCAATATTGACAAAATTAAAGCGGTCATAGCGCCTCATTATGCAGATCTTTTTTCTAACAATGCAGATATCCAATATGCAGAAAAGTATATGGAACCAATCCTTAAAAATTTCAGACAAGATATGGAGGCAGTAGAAAGTGGTTCAATAACATCACCCCACCTTTTTCCTCACCTCCTTTTCACGGATAAATAACCCATTCTCGTGAAGGGACTCAGTTTAGGGTCCGTTAAGAAATAACTTGACCATTTATATCAATTTCTTTACGGCCCCTTATGCAGCTACGGGCATTTCGTTGGCCATGTTATTTTTTTACAACTGCTTAGCACTCGCTTGACGGGTAAAGAGCCTTAACATTAGGGCCCAACTCTTTACCACTACTCATTTTTTTTGATTTCATGCAAGGATTACAATTAATTAAACTTTAAGGCACTAAAATGATTAAAAACCTTATTAAGCTAGTCGGTAGAAAATTAAAAAACATTGCCAGAACCGGTAAAAAAACAAAAAAAGTCGACATACCTGAGCGACAAAGACACGCGACCAGAACAAAAGAACAAAAACCCGCCTCTGAGCAAACAGAATCTGTTGCCAAAGTACAAAAAGCTCAGCCCCTGGACGTCAGTACCCCTAAGGAAAAATACCGTCCCCGCCCACCCAAGAAAAAAAAGAAGGCATGGGACCCTGCCAGTTTTGAAGTTCCACCTGCTGAAAATAAGACAAGATTCCATGATCTTGACCTGCCCCTCCCCATCATGCATGCCGTTGCCGATCTAAAATTTGAATACTGTACGCCAATCCAGGCGAAAGCACTGCCTGAAACCCTGCTAGGAAAGGACTTGATAGGCAGAGCCCAGACCGGAACTGGAAAGTCGGCTGCATTTTTAATCAGCATGTTTGCCAGAATGCTCTCCGAGAAACCTGATCCTAAACGAGCAGTGGCCGAACCCAGAGCTCTCATTATCGCTCCCACCAGAGAACTGGTAATGCAGATAATGAGAGATGCCAAAGGTCTGATCAAGTATACCAACATCCGGGTTTTACCGGTTTTTGGAGGAGTAGATTATCAGAAGCAGAAAGACGAACTGCAGCAAAAACCCGTTGACCTTTTGATTGCAACTCCAGGCAGACTGCTTGATTTCATAGGCAAACGCGCCGTACGACTAGACAAGGTTGAAGTTTTGGTCTTGGACGAAGCCGACCGGATGCTGGACATGGGTTTTATCCCCGACGTAAGAAGAATTGTCTCCCAAACCGCAGACAAGAGCAAACGGCAAACAATGATGTTTTCAGCCACCATAACTGCAGAGGTTAAGCACCTTGCCTCTCAATGGTGCAAAAAACCATACACGGTTGAAATAGAACCGGAACAAGTCACCGTTGATACAGTTGAGCAGATCGTTTATCTGACCACCAGTCAGGAGAAATACACCGTTCTCTATAACCTGCTGACCAAACAAAATCTCAAACGGGTCATGGTTTTCACCAACAGAAAAGACGAAACCCGCAAATTAACTGATCGATTAAAACGTAATGGCATCAATTGCGCCATGCTTTCCGGAGATGTTGATCAGAAACAGCGAACCAGCCGCTTGGAAAATTTCAGGGCAGGGAAAATACATGTTCTGGTGGCAACCGATGTTGCTGGACGAGGCATCCATATTGAGGGGATCAGCCATGTGGTGAATTACACCCTGCCATATGAACCGGAAGACTATGTGCATCGAATCGGCAGAACCGGAAGAGCCGGAGCGGAAGGAATCTCCATAAGTTTTGCCTGTGATGAAGGGGCTTTTTATCTGCCAGACATTGAGGAATATATCGGCAGAAAGCTGGAATGCATGAGTCCTGAAGAGTCCCTGCTTACTCCACCTCCACGAGGTTCAGCCCCGATAAAATCCAATTACAAGAAAAAGCCACCTGCACATAAACGCCCAGGCCAAAAACCGCGCTACAATAAAGGAACTGGAGGCACAAGAAGGAGGTAGAAAGGAGGGGGAGAACGCCCCACTTTAAGAATAATAGGTGATCTTACGAATCAGAATCCATTCCGAAAATTTCCCTGACGATTTGCAGCTTCATCTGTTGATCCACTGAGGCCGTATCTGACTTAAGAAAAAGAATGGGATTATGCAAAATTTTATTGGTAATTGCACCGGCCATCGCCTCAATTGACCTTTTCTGCTTACTGCTCAGCTCACCGAGGCCTGCCATAGTTTTGTCAATTTCTGCCTGGCGGATATCATCGATTTTCTGGCGCATTTCCACAATGGTTGGTGTAACCTCCATCCCATCAAGCCATTGCATAAATTTCAGGGTTTCTTCCTCAACTATCCTTTCCGCCTTGCCTGCCTCATTCTGCCTTTCTGATTTATTGACATCCACAACATCTTTTAGATTATCAATATCATATAGATAAACATTATCAAGATCATTCAGTTTTGGATCAAGATCACGGGGCACTGCTATATCAATCAAAAATAGAGGGCTCTCCATCCTTTGCCGCATAAGCGGTTTCAAATCCTCTTTTTTTAAGACCAAATCAGTGGCGCCGGTGGAACTAATCAATATATCGACGCTTTCCAGTTCAGCCGTCAACTCTTCAAGAGAAACAGCGGAGCCATTAAAGCGTTCTGCCAGTGTAATCGCATTTGCCAGGGTACGATTGGCCACCACCACTTCACTGATCCCTTGGGCTATTAAGTGTTCGGCCGCAAGCTCGGCCATTTCGCCCGCTCCAACAATCATGACCTTTTTATTATCTAATTTACCGAAAATTTTCTTGGCAAGTTGGACGGCAGCATAGCTGATGGACACAGCCGAACCGCCAATATTAGTCTCTGTCCTGGTCCGTTTTGCAACTGTAAAGGATTTATTAATGAATTTATTTAAGATGAGACTAACACTTTTATGTTCACGAGCCTCACGGTAAGCCCCTTTTAACTGTCCAAGAATTTGAGGCTCACCTACAATCATGGAGTCAAGGCTTGCAGCCACACGAAAAAGGTGGTTAACGGCATCCTTACCAGTATATGAATAACTGTATTTTTTCGCCTCTTCATCACTTAGATTACTGCGGGAAAACAGAAATTTCCGCACAGCCTTAACAGTCTCTTCGCTGTCAACACCGCTGAAAATAACTTCAACTCGATTACAAGTCCCCAGAAAACAACACTCCTTGCAGCCAGGGATCTTACCAATCTCAATGACTGGATGAGCACAATCACCGGTATAGGCCAATTTTTCACGCACCTCAACTGGAGCCACCTTATGGTTAACCCCAACAATCATGATCTGATCAACCTGCATAGGAATGGATCCCTCCCAGCAAATAAGTCACCCCCCATAAGGTGAACATCGCCGCTGAAAAACCTATGATGGAGATGATGGCAGCACGCCTGCGCCTCCACCCCATGGTTAAGCGAAAATGAAGAAGAGCTGCATAAATAAACCAGGTAATAAGCGCCCACGTCTCTTTTGGGTCCCATTGCCAATAAGCCCCCCAGGCCTGTTCTGCCCATAGAGATCCGGTTATGATACCCAAGGTGAGCAAAACAAACCCTATGGAGAGGCAATGATGATTGAGGTTGTCTAAGGCCTCAAGAGAGGGCAATCGCTTGTAAAAGATCCCGAATTTCCTCGATTTAATCTCCCTCTCTTGCAAGAGGTACATGATGCCTCCACAAAATCCCATGGCCAAAAAAGCATTTGCCATGAGTGCAATTGAGGCGTGAATAGGCAGCCAATTGCTTCTGAGAGCGGGAGGCAACGGTACAACTGCCTGGGAGAACAAGGCCGAGAGTATCATCAGGATTGTCACCATGATACTAACGAAAGTCCCAAAGTTCTTGACTTGATACCTCCACCTGAAAGATAAAAACCCCCAGGTCATGGCCCAGGCAAAAAAAGAAACAGATTCATGCATACTGGTTATGGGTGTATGACCAACCTCAACATAGCGGCCCACAATACTGACGGTATGAATAATACCTGCAGCAAAGAGGATTCCACGGGCAACAGTACGAACTTCTTTTTTTTGACCGGCGAAATAGACCAAATAGGCCGTGGTCGCCAATATGTACGAAAGAAGGGTTATGGGAAAAAGAAACGTCATGTAGAAACTCCCTCAAACAAAAATTCATGTAACTGTCAGTTACAGCTTGGCGGGAATGCACGTTTAGAAACCAACGCTATCTGCAACCCCACCTTAATATTTACAAATTCAATTACTCTTTTTGATTGCTGCCAAAGAAGCCTCACTTAATTCACAGCCGCAAATTTCAGAAATTGAAGATTGAATCTGCTTCCAATTCTCCATATTTATCCAGTCAAGAATATCGGATTCCAAAAGGCTATTGAAAATAGTTTCATTTTCTTTTTGTGAAAGACCACGAGCCAACACCATAGGTCTAACTTCCCCGAGGATCTCAACAAGAAGAGTATATTCGTTGCCGAATCTTTTTTCCAGGTTTTGACGCAACTTTTTGGCCAGAGCAGGACTTTTTCCTGCCGTGGAAATAGCAATGGATAAATCGCCCCTTTTGACCTGGGCGGGGAGTATAAAACTGCATTTATCAGGGACATCAGCAACATTTACCGGAATTCCCATTTTCTCGGCCTCAGAGTAGACCATCTCCTGAATGCTGGTATCGTCAGTTGCAGAAATAACCAGGAAAAAGCCCTCCACATCGCCCGATTGATAGCCTCGCTCATAAAAGGACACTTGCCCTTTGGACAAGAGATTTTGAAGATTTTCAGTCAATTCTGGACTAACAACCGTCACAATGCCGCCGCTGCCTAGCAAGCCTTTAACCTTACGCTCGGCAACCCGGCCTCCACCAACCACCAGACATTTCCGCCCCCTTATATCGAGGCAGATAGGATAATATTTCATGACAATATCTCCACCCTTATCTTGCCTTCCAAGGCCTCGGCAAATGTTTTTGCATCAGCCATAGTACCCACAAGAGAACCACAGTGCATAGGAACCGCAACCGTGGGTTTAATATCTAGTGCTGCCTGCACACCCTCATTTGCGGTCATAACATAGGTGCCTGAAACAGGTAATAAAGCAACCTCCGTATCAATATCCTTCATCTCTGGAATATAATCCGTGTCTCCTGCATGATATATCCTCACTCCTTCTATGGTCAGAACAAAACCGAGCCAACCGTTTTGTTGCGGGTGGAATTTTTTGTTCGTATTGTAGGCAGGGACAGCAGTTACAGAAACTCCATCAATATCTATTTTGTCACCAGCCTGCAGAACCGTCACTTTGCCCTGCAATTTTTCCGCTGAGTTCTTTTCGGTAATAAAAATAGTATCTTTTTTCTTGAGCTTATTAATGTCCTCAATTGAGCAGTGATCATAATGATCGTGGCTTACCAATATAATATCGGCTTTGGGAAGTCCATCCGCTATCTTATACGGGTCAATATAAATAATTTGCCCCTTTGATTGGATCAGAAAACCCGAATGGCCTAACCATCTCATATTTTTTAAAACTTCATCAATCATAATTTTCTCCACTTACTTTTCCAGCACCTAAACCTTGTCATTGTAAGCGCTCCATGAACACCCCGCTGCACGTGATCGAACCCCGTGATATACAGGGGGTATAATCGCGTGGCTCGACCACGCACATCGGGGTGCCCCTGAAACGCTTACGGACTCGGGGGTATGCAATCTTGGGTGTACTTAATTGATCTCTAACTTGTTATTTTTAAGCCTATATTATAATCTTTTATTAAGTTCTTAGAAGTTATTTTATGAAAAATATGGGACAAGAGGCCACTGATGACAATGAAACAAGGTTCAATAGGCGTTGTAACTTCCAGCAGAATGGAATTGATAGACATAACAAATCAAATCAACCAAATAATCAGCGAGTCAGACTACGACTCTGGCATCTGTTTCCTTTACAATCCCCACACCACCTCTGCTTTAACCATCAATGAAGGTGCAGACCCGGCTGTCCAAGAAGATATGCTTGCCGCCCTCAAAAAAATTGTGCCCTCAGATCTACCCTATAAGCATCTTGAAGGGAACTCCCCGTCCCACATGATGACTTCAATGGTCGGCAGCTCTGAAATGGTTTTTTTTGAAAAAAGCTCTCTTAATCTTGGGACCTGGCAGCGAATTTTCTTTTGTGAGTTTGATGGACCAAGAAAAAGAAAAATGCATTGGAGAATTATGCCGGCCTGATCTTTTGAGATCTAGGAGGCTGTCCGAGAATAGCTACCCTACTGCAGATAAGCGCAGACATCGAAGCCGCAGAAATTGACCCATTTTTTCGATCATTATCGGACAGCCTCCTAGCAATTCAACATTATCTCACCAACTTTCTTTGGGGAAATTCCTTATAGAGTAATACGACTTGAGGCGGCAGTTGTGACTCCGGGAGAAAAGAAAGACCCTTTGTAATTATTCAGCGTAGGCTGGAAATCCCCCTTAACTCCAGACTGTAACTGTTCAGATGTGCTTCATATTTGTTCATTTAGGGCTTCGAAGCATACTTGTGCTATTCGAGAAGACCAGGTAAGCGAGTATGCGAGACTCCGAAATGGGCGAAGATGGAGTGCAGCTGAATAGTTACCCCTTTTTTAGTTTTTGATCCCCTTCCTCAACATCTCAAGTTCTCTCCATCTGACGTATTTAAAAAGTTCTTTTTCCTCACCGCTTGTGGGAAACAGCTCAACGGCCAAAGTGAGTTGACTAGTCTGTCTATCATAAGTTTCGCGCACAATTTTTCCTTTGCGGACGGTTATGGGCTCATCCTGTCCGGATGTATCACCTGCATCGGCGACAATCTGGATAACAACGTCCTGAATTGAATCGTCACCGCTTTCCCCAATGATGGGAGCAAGTTTAGCTGAATTAAGCAGCAGCCCCCCAGCACTAATATTGACAACATCTACATCGGCAAAAGCTTCTCTTTTCCTGGAAAAACTGGCCAGACTACCCATGGGGACATCAATTCTAAAATGCCTCCGTCTCTGCAGACGAAAAAGTTCTGTTGGAAATTCGGTTTTTAAGGTATCTTTGGAGCTATTGATGACCTTTACGGTGAAATGGTTCCAGACATTCGTTTTATCCTTGAAAACAACCCTGATCGACTTTGAAGTTCCGGGCCAATCAACCGGCTTATCAATCAGAACACCTGTACTTTCAAGCCCAACAAGAACAGTACTACCAGACTGGTAGCCCTTATGAAGCAATGCGACAAAACCCCGCTTTTTCTTAAGCATGGCGAGAGTCTTTAATATTATTTCAGGAGAGTTGGTTATTTCGCTTCCACCCTCCCCAGATCTCCAAATGTTTGCTGTTCCCGGGCTTTTTTTATTTACCATTTTATATATGTAACCATTAGGAAAAACACATGAAAGAAAAGACCCTACTACCTGCTCATAAAATTGTTTTCGGTATGGACCGTGAGACAGACGAGCTAGCCATCACATCTTTTATTAAACGTTTTTCAGATGACACCCTTTTAAACACCCTGGTACCCAGGCTTCAAGACCAAGAAATCGAAAAACTTCTTGACCTCCTATCGTCCACCATGGGAAAACATTTCAGCGAGAAAGAGTACCATAATCTTTTCTTATCTGACAGATGATTTTTACCCTATCTTGTCATAATTGCAAAACAATTTGTCACCATTCCCGAGAGATATCCTGTGAAATCAGAAATAATAAAAGATCTGCGTCATTTTCTAAAAATTTTAAAATCAGCCTCAGAGCTCCATGTCATAGACACCGAGGTTGATCCATACCTTGAAATTGCCGAAATCCACCGAAGGGTGATTGAAAGGCAGGGACCAGCCTTGTTGTTTACCAATGTTAAGGGCAGCAGCTTCCCCGTGGTCACTAACCTTTTCGGCACCGCCCGCCGCCTAGAACTGGCTTTTGGCAAGCGGCCGCAGAAGTTTGTTGCCGACATGGTACAATGCGCCGAAACCATGATTCCACCAACATTAAGCAGCCTCTGGGAGATGCGGGGACTCATGAGCCAGGCCGTAAAGATCGGCCAAAAAAAAGTAGCAAACGCCCCCATTAAAGAACACCATTTAAGCCCTGCTAAATTAAGCAAACTGCCCATGCTAACCTCTTGGGAGTCAGACGGTGGCGCCTTTGTCACCCTCCCTTTAGTGTACACGGAACACCCCAAGGGACAGGGCCACAACCTCGGCATGTATCGAATCCAGAGATACGATGATCAGAGCACCGGCATCCACTGGCAAATACATAAAGGTGGGGGATACCATTATTTTGAAGCAGAAAAATTGAATCAGCCCCTGCCGCTTACCCTGTTTATTGGCGGACCTCCTGCCTTAATGATGGCTGCAATTGCCCCACTTCCCGAAAACATCCCAGAACTTATGCTGGCCTCCCTTCTCTTGGGCAACAAATTAGAGATAACTGACAGTCCAGGATCAGTGCATCCGCTGGTCGCAAATGCAGAATTTGCCGTGCAAGGATTTGTACCGCCCCACCTAAGAAGGCCAGAGGGCCCCTTTGGCGACCACTATGGATACAACTCCTTGACCCATGACTACCCCGTGTTCCAGGCAGAACACCTGTTTCACCGAAGTGGGGCAATTTACCCGGCAACAGTTGTAGGCCGCCCCAGACAGGAAGATTACTATATTGGAGACTTTCTCCAGGACCTGCTCTCCCCACTTTTTCCACTTGTGATGAAAGGGGTCAAACAATTAAAAACTTTTGGAGACACCGGATTTCACAGCCTTGCCGCAGCAAAGGTGGAAAACAGGTATCCGAGAGAAGCATTCGCAGCCGGCCTTCGTATTCTTGGGGAAGGTCAACTTTCACTGACCAAATTTCTTATTCTTACCGACGGCAGCATAGACATTACCGATTTCCCGCAATTATGGACCCATGTGCTCGAAAGGGTCAACTGGCAAACCGACCTCTTTGTTTTTGCCAATGTTTCCCAGGATACCCTTGACTACACAGGCCCTTCTGTAAACAAAGGATCAAAGGCCATGCTCCTGGGGTTGGGTAAAGAAAAAATTCGAGAACTGCCGAATACCTTTCATGGTGATTTACCCAGTGGCTGCACAAGGGCTAAAGCCTATCTACCTGGAACACTTGTCGTGGAAGGCCGCTCCTTTAACGACGACAAGGAGCTGCCGCAGATCCTGAAAAGATGGCCTGCCTTTTCTGACTGGCCGACCATCCTCCTGGTAGACAATGTCACTTCTGCCACCGAAAATCTAAAGGAGTTTCTCTGGACTTTTTTCACTCGCTTCGAGCCTGCCGCAGATATACACGGAGCAGACACGACCGTACAGCGTTTTCATGTGGGCCTTGCGCCTCCCATTATTTTTGACTGCCGCATGAAGCCATGGTATCCCCATATTCTTGAGGTGGACCCCGATACCAAAAAATTAGTAGACTCTAAAATCAACCGCATGATACCCGCCAAATGGCGCTAATCTTTTGGTTCTAGACAAACCTGCCGACAGAGGAGCGAAAACGCACAAGTTATATCTCCACCATTAATTAGCCAGGAGCTTAGAAAGCAAAAGTTATGTGTATATTGCCCTTCTCCGCACAAGGCCCCCTTCTATCTCTTTTTCTTTAAGAGAGAAATCCCCCCTTTTCTTCATTAAACGCTTTTTTCGTTAGCGATCTCTTAAGTACACCCAAGGTTGCATAAACCCGAGTCTGTAAGCGTTTCAGGGGCACCCCGATGTGCGTGATCGAGCCACGCGATTATACCCCTTGTATATCACGGGGTTCGATCAGGTGCAGCGGGGTGTTCATGGAGCGCTTACCTTTTTTCTTGCTCAACTGAGCCCCAGGAGGCAAAGCGGAAAAAAATTCCCCCCACCCCTTTTTGGCTAATCCTGGCGCCACCCTCCTCTTTTCCACACTCACCCTTATTTTGCAGCATCTTGAATCATTCTATGCATTGGCACGCTGATTGCAGTAACCTTGTTCAAACAAGAAAAGGAGCACTGCCGTGTATATACAGAATCGTTTAGGACTCATCGAAGGAACAGAAACCATGCTAGCCCAGGAACGCCGCATGAATCAGATCTCAAACAACCTGGCAAATGTGGACACAAGCGGCTACAAGAAGGAAGACATAACCTTCTGGGAAATGCTGTATAAAACAAACGACGATCAACAGAGAGTTGGCAAGGCATTAAAGGTTGTTACCGATCAGAGCCAGGGGAATGCCGAAACAACAGGAAACCCCCTTGATTTTGCCATCAACGGCAACGGTTTTTTTAAGATCCAGACACCAACAGGTACCGGCTATACCAGAAATGGTAATTTTACCATCAACAGCGAAGGCCAGCTCAGCACAATGGCTGGTAATCTTGTGATGGGTGCAGGAGGAGCCATAACCCTTAGCAGTGATCAGATACAGGTTGGTCGCGATGGCCTTATCATGGCAAATGGCGAGGCAATTAACCAACTTTCCCTGGTCACTTTTTCAGATCCAAGTGCCCTGCAGAAAAAAGGAGAAAACCTGTTCTCCTTAGAAGACGATGCGGTACAAGAGGAAGCAGTTGAAAACCCCTCAATTCAACAAGGCTTCCTGGAAGGCTCAAATGTCAATATTGTCAGCGAGATGACCGCCATGATTGACCTGCAAAGGGCCTACCAAAGCCAACAAAAAATAATCCAGACCATTGATGAAATCGACGCTCAAGCCATCAGCAAGGTTGGAAAATTGACGGGCTGATCGGATTAATGACAAAAATCATGATAATAACCGAACTTTTATATTCATACGGAAGCTGTAAAAATAAAATAGGGAGAAAAAAATGATTCGCGCACTCTATTCGGCCCGCACCGGCCTCAACGGCCAGCAAACCCAGCTGGACGTAATTTCAAATAACCTGGCCAACGTTAACACCGGCGGTTTCAAAAAAAGCAGGACACAATTTGAAGATCTCTTTTACCAAACATCCAGGGCCGCAGGAGCAGAAACAGCTGGAGGCGGCCAGGTTCCCACTGGGGTGCAAGTCGGACTAGGAACCAGGGTTACCTCTATCCAGAAGATATTCACCCAAGGAGATTATACAGAAACAGGAAGCGACCTTGACATGGCCATCGAAGGAGACGGCTTCTTTAGAATTCTGCGGGACGGAAACGATTTTTACACGAGAGCCGGTAGCTTTAAAAGGGACTCAGAGGGATATATTGTCACCTCAAACGGTGATCGTCTCCAGCCGGAATTTGCTATCCCGGAAGGGACCACATATCTTAATATTGATTCCGGAGGTTTGATAGTGGCACAGGACTCAGGCAATAACACCCTTGCCTCCAGCCAGCTTACCATAAGCTCCTTTATCAATCCGGCAGGCCTGAATAGTATAGGAGGCAACCTCTATGCGGAGACCGAAGCATCAGGTGCTCCCACTGAGTCAAATCCAGGTACCAACGGCGTCGGATCGCTGGCGCACCGATTCCTGGAAACCTCAAACGTGGATGTCTCAGAGGAGATGGTCAATCTCATAATCACCCAGAGAGCGTTCGAAGTGAACTCTAAAGCCATTACCACGGCTGACCAGTTGCTGGAAATTGCCAATACATTAAAGCGATAACCCATTTATTTTTATGATTACGACTCGATCTATCCATAGCCTGCTTATTTACTTTGCCCTTTGCACCTGTGTCGGCCTCTTGTTTTCGTGCCAAGCCCATGCAGGAGATAAGAGATTAATTGATGCCCAACATCTATCCCGGCTTTTTGAAAAATTTATTGCCGCCGACAGTCCCTTTCCTGGCGAAGACCTCAAGGTCAGTAATTTCACCAGCCGCCCGGACACACTGGAACTGCCTCCCGGTGAAATTGAATATCTTTTTGATATGGGAGCAATGACAGGACGCCTGGGGTTAAGGACTTTTTATTTAGATGTTCTGGTCAACGGATTGCAGGTAGAAAGAGTTAAAATGTCCGGTACTGTTCAGCTATACGGCAATGTTTTGAGCGCAGCCCGCACGCTCAAGAGAGGCTCTATTCTGACGCGGCAAGACCTTAAGCAGAGCCGAAGAAATATCAGCATGCTTGGCGCCAATTTAGCCCAGGCCCCCATCTTGGTCATTGGCAAACAACTTAAAACCACCCTACAGCCAGGAAGCATTTTATTCACTTCTCTTCTAAAAACTCCGCAGATCGTAAAACGTGGTGACATTGTGACTATCCTGGCCGATTCTGGACAGATTCATATTTCAGTCCCCGGAAAAGCACGATCGGCCGGAGCCCTTGGTGATACAATCAAGGTAAAAAACATGCTGAGCAGAAGAGAAATTTACGCCAAAATAATCAATCAAGATGAAGTTCAAGTTGAATTTTAAAGAGGTCCTATCATGAAAACCAGACAAACATTTTTTTCAACGCTCATAATTTTATTGTGTGCAGGGTGCGTTACTACCGCCCCCCAACAAGGTTCCCAGTCCGGCCAGGCACTTCCTGAAAGATTCACTCTACCATCAGCCACCCAAGCCATGCCGGAAAAAACCACCGGCTCGATCTACAGTGTAAAGACAAAAAACATATACCAAGACAGCAGGGCCAGAAATATTGGCGACATTGTCATGGTAAAAATTGTTGAAACATCCAGCGGCACCAAAAAGGCTGAGACAACCACAAGCAGAAACTCTTCTCTTACCGGCGGCATATCCTCTCTTTTTGGCTACGAGAAATTATTTGCGGGAAAAGACGGGGCCCACACCCCCTCTTCCACCAGCATGAGTGCTAGTCTGGCCAAAGGCTTTACCGGCACGGGTGAGACCAAAAGAGACAGTACCGTAACGGCAACACTTTCTGCACGTGTTGTTGATAAAAGTATGGACGGTAATCTGGTTATCCGGGGATATCGGGAAATAAAAATCAATAACGAAAACCAACACATTATCCTCTCAGGAATTGTCCGCCCCGAAGACATCTCAAAAGACAACTCCGTGCTCTCTTCCCACATTGCTGATGCCAGGATAGAATACGGCGGCACAGGAGTTATCAGTAACAAGCAGCACCCAGGCTGGTTTGCAAACCTGGTGGATGTGGCTTGGCCGTTTTAATACCGGCAAATTAGACTGGAAGAGATTACCCGGCAAAAATTGCCCCAATCTCGTTTTTTTAGCCAAACAGGTCGCGGCAAGTAGACAATCAACGGATACTACTCACTATTATTTCATGGCATAAGAGTTGCAATCTAAAATAATCACCCAAACAGGACCTTACCCAGATGAACCGAAGATAAGCGTAGACTTCGAAATAAGGATAAGTACCTTAACAGTAGATTCAACCTACTAAAACTAAACTACTTTCTTCATTTCTTGCCACTCAGTTCAGTACCCCCTTGAGGGGTATAAAAAACACGAAAATAATTTCTAAGGTACTAAATTATGAATACATTTTACCTGACATTAATCAGCTGCTTCACCGCCCTCTGCCTGGGACTTCCAAGCCAAGCCGATGCCGTGCGCCTCAAAGACCTCGCTAGCATAGAAGGGGTGCGAAACAACCAGCTCATAGGCTATGGCCTAGTCGTTGGTCTAAATGGCACGGGAGACGGTAACAAGGCAGCTTTTACCACCCAGGGTCTGGTCAACATGTTAAAAAACATGGGGATACCCGTCAATGAGAGTGATGTAAGTGTCAGCAACGTGGCCGGAGTAATGATCACAGCAAATCTGCCCCCCTTCGCAAAGGCCGGACAAACAATCGACGTGACCCTCTCTTCCCTGGGAGACGCATCCTCTCTTCAGGGAGGAACTCTTATTGCGACCCCGTTAAAAGGTCTGGACGAGAAAATATACGCCTTGGCCCAGGGCCCTGTCAGCATAGGAGGCTTTGCAGTCCGGGGAGGCCAAACTGACGGTGCCCAAAGCAACCATCTGACCGTAGCCCGCATACCAGGAGGAGCCTCGGTGGAAAAAGAAGTCTCGGTTTCTTTCGCAGAGAAAGAATCAATTAACCTAAGCCTCAAATCTCCGGACTTCACCACGGTGTCACGAATGCAAAATGTTATTGACGCCTACCTGGGTGGAAGCTATGCCACGGCCTTAGACGGAAGTACCGTCACCATAAAAATACCGAATACTTTCAAGAACAGGGAGATAGGTTTTCTGGCTGCTATTGAAAACTTAGAAATTACTCCCGACTCAATAGCAAAGGTCGTACTTGACGAAAGGACTGGTACCATTGTCATGGGCGAAAATGTCCGGGTCAGTGACCTGGCCCTTGCCCATGGCAATTTAAGCGTCCAGGTCTCAGCCAAGCAGGAAGAAATGATTTCTGGAGACATGGTAGGACAAATCATAACAGATGACATGGTTAGAAAAATGACCGACGGAATAACCTCTCAAGGAGGAGACAGCAAAGATGGACGACTCATAAATCTATCCTCGGGAGTAACACTTGGAGAACTAGTCAGAGCCCTCAATTCAGTTGGCGTCTCTCCAAAAGATCTCATTGCAATTTTCCAGACCATTAAAGCATCTGGTGCCCTTCAAGCCGACCTGGAGATTATCTAATATGGAAATTACTGCCAACCAGACAATAAGCCTCAAGAATAGTACACCGACTGCCGATACAGCTAAGGAGAACAGACTGCAAAAATCCTGTAAAGATTTTGAAGCCATTATCCTCAAGCAGATGCTGACAACCATGAGAAAGAGTGTGCCTAAAAGCGGCCTTTTCAACAATAATTTCGCCGATGACATTTATCAATCCATGTCGGACGAAGAACTCGCCAAAAGCCTGGCCCAAGAAGAAGGAATGGGACTGGGAGATGCTCTTTACAGACAGTTATCCGGCCAGGTTAAAAAATCCATATAAAGGCTAAGGCAAGAAAATGACAAAAGCTACCAACATAATCGATATCCAGGAACTTTTTCAGGATCTGCAGATCAGCCAAAATCTGGCAGAAGAACTTCTCGCTCTTCTTACTGAAGAAAATGCAGCCCTACAGAAGATGGAGATACGATCCTTGACCAGAACCACCAAACAGAAAGAGACCCTACTGGTAAAAATCCACTACCTGGACAATCGAATAGCCACGACCGTCCAGCAACATGTCCCAGATAAAAAAGGAAAAAAACTAGCCGACCTGATGTCCTCACTACCACAAGATCAGGCTACTGTCCTTTTGCAGTACAACAAAAATCTGACCAAACTCCGGACGGACATTCAAACAAAAAACCTTATAAACAAAAATTTCACCAGCGACACAATGCACTTTATCAATGATGCCATTGCCGTTATCACCGTCCAGCCTAAAAAAAACCAACTGTACGGCAACAAGGGAATGGCTCAATACTCTAACAAAACTCCGAGCATGATCAGCAGAGAGGTCTAATATGGGTGGCATCGGTTCCGTCCTTAACATAGCAAAGGAAGCTCTACTTACCCACCAGTCTTCCATAAGTGTTGCCGGGCATAACATCGCAAACGTTGACACCCCTGGTTACAGCAGACAGACGCTCAACCTGAGTACGGTTGTAGCATCACCTAGCGGCTCCGGTTTTTTCGGCAACGGGGTAAACGGCACATCTGTAACCCGCGCGTACGACCAGTTCATGGTAAAGCGGCTAACTGACCAGAACTCCACCATAAACAACCTGGAAGCCATGCAGCAATCTCTGCGGGTTGTGGAAACCATCTTCAACGAGGCCCCAGGCCTTGCAGTTAATGATCTTATGTCCCAGTTCTGGGAGGCGTGGCAGGGATTGGCTAATAACCCTGAACTTTCATCCTCCAGACAGACCGTCGTTCAGCAAGCAGAACTTTTAAACACCCAGTTCAGCATGATGACCTCTGAAATTGTCAACACCCGCAACGACATTTCAACCAGTTTGAACGCGGGCATGTCCGACATTAACGCTCTTACTAAACAAATTGCAGACCTCAATGGCCAGATAAGTGGCTCAGAAACATCACAGCACCAGCAAAACGATTTGCGTGACACGCGAGATACTATCCTGAAAGAACTCTCAGGACTCGTAAATATCAACTATTTTGAAACATCCACCGGGGCCTACACGGTTATGCTTGCGGATGGCCATACCCTTGTGGAACAAAATGAAAACTGGGGGGTCGCCTGGGCCGATAATAAGATGTTCTGGCTCAGCACTACCGCTGAAGGGGTCACAAGCAGGACAGAATTGAACGAAGAAACATCCCTTGGCGGCTCTATTGGTGGGATGATAGCAGTAAACAACCAGCTAACAGAAGGAAACCCCGACAATTACCTTGGCCGCCTCAATGCTCTGGCAAACTCTCTTATAAGGGAGGTAAACCAAGTACATTCCCAAGGGGTTGGAACTATAAGATTTTCAGAGATCCTCACAAGCGCCGAAATGGCCGAAGACGCCGTTCTGCTGCAATCGACTATTGACAGCAAAACGGCAATAGACACTATCGCGGCAGGAACCTTAACAATTAACGACCGAGCCATTGGTAGAATTGACGGAGCAACCGCAAGTTTAGGCCTTGCCATGGGAAAAGCATACAATGCAGCCCAAGCCATTAACGATGCCTATGCCGGAGTAGATGCCAAATTGACGACTCTGGTTGCAGGAGATCCTGTAACAGCAATGGCTGCAGGAGATATAACGGTCTCGTTTACCATTAACGGGGTCCCCATTGACTACACAATTAATTTGGTCGATGATGTTAATCCGGCTACATTGGCAGCAAATGTTGTCAGTGAAATAAACAGTGACATCGACGATCACAACAACAACGTCGGCCTGACTGCGCCCCAGGAAAATATCCCTAAAATGACGATCAGGGCAACAGTCGGCACCGGTCAGAACGGGGGAGCAACCAACTCCATCATTTTACAAAACACAAATGCCGGCGATGAATCCAATATTATAATTGCCGAAGTTGACAACACCGCCGGTTCTACTGAAAGCAACCTCGGACTAACAGATGGCACTTATGTGGCCGACTCAACCCACAACACTGGACAATTATCCCTTTTTTCCAATGATGCCCCCATTTCCATAGAAGGCGGAACCGATGACAGTTTTCTCTCTCAATTGGGATGGGCAAGTTCGATTAGCTATTTTGATCAGGCTGTCTCTCCAGGAGCCACCGGTGCCACTTTCAATTTGAATGGAACACCAATAAGCACCGGAGCAGGAGATGATGCCGACGCCATAGTCGTCGCTATAAACGCACAAACCAACATTACCGGAGTAGAGGCACATGTAGGAGATTGGACAAACGGAGAAGCGCCAGGTTCCATCGTTTTCACAAGTGATTCAGCCAATATTAAAGTTTCTGAAATCGATGATACAGAAGCTGCTGTCCTTGGCTTTACAAATTTCACAAAATACAGTGTAGCTGGTGCTGACGACATATCCGGAGACGGAAAACTATCCTACGACTATTCTGACAATGGTGTAGCAAATTCCCTTATGGGATTAAATTATAACGACCAACTTGTGACAGACGGGGGCAGTTTCAATATTTGGCTATACAACAATAACGGCACCCCTGCCCTTCCGCAGCCTGTCAATGTTTCCATGGAGCGGGCTTATGACCTCAACGATGTCGCCGACGCCATCAATGCTTCCATTGTGAACGCCACTAACGACCCAGACCACTGGGTCAAAGCAACTGTATTTAATAACAAACTGATTCTAACTCCAGACTCAGACCACCAGTTTGCCTTTGGCGAGGACAGCTCAAATTTTTTAGCATCCGCCGGCCTCAATACCTTTTTCACCGGTAACAGTGCCGACTCCATTGCCATAAACTCTGTCGTATCAAATGACTTGAACAACCTGGCAGCTGGAACTATTAATCAATTTGGCGAAATATTTTCCGGCGACAACTCCAACGTCTTGGAGATTACCAACATACAGCGAAAAGAGGCAATTTCCTTCACCGACGGCACAACTGACACTCTGGACGGCCATTACAATTCTCTTGTTGCTGAAATCGGCCTGAATACGCGTAGCGTTGACACCGACCTTGAGTTTAATACCCAAGTCAACGACCAGTTAAATCAGTTGCGAGATGCTACTTCAGGGGTGTCTCTTGATGAAGAAATGGCCAACCTGATTAAATTTCAGCACGCCTATTCCGCCGCCGCAAAGCTGATAACGGCTGCAGACGAAATGCTGCAAACTTTACTGAACTCGGTATAAATTTAAACTTGAAATCCTAATCTTGGTACTAAATTGACAGACCCTTTAAAAATGTTCCGAACCTTGTTTTCGTTATTGGTAACATAGGCAATGACATATAGTCCGGGAGAGATAATATGAGAACCACACTTAATACAGTTTACACCATGATCCAAAGTAACATTAACAGGATTACCACGGACATGAGCAGGATAAACAATCAGATTTCCTCCGGTATGCAAATGTCGAAAATATCTGATGACCCTGTGAATCTGGTCGGCGCTCTGCGTTTTCGCAGCTCCATTACCGAGCTTGAACAATACTCCGAAAATATTAGCATGGGTGAAACCACCATCTCCGGTTCCGAGACAGCTCTTCGAGAGATGAAGGAGTTGACCGTAAGAGCAAAAGAACTTGCCATTCAAGCAATAAACCCGGCATTTTCATCCAGTGAGCACACGGCCTTGGCTGCTGAGATAAAGAACCTGCACGAACAGGCAGTTATGCTGGCCAACACCCAGGTAAACGGCAAATACATTTTCGGGGGATACCGGACAACGGGGTATACGGATGCTGAACCCTCCCCATTTATCATTGATAAAGGCAACGGCCACTGGATAAATGGCACTACACCCACAGCCACAGCTACCATAGACGCAGATACTTTAAAAATTAATGGGTTCTTCATCGACGCTTCAGTTGACGACGAGATCTCTACAGCTGACGAAGACGCCTCCGCAGCAGCCAAGGCAACAGCCATAAATGCCGCAACTGCGAACACCGGTGTAACTGCTGAAATTATTCCAGCAACTCTTGAAGGGGGAAATGTTCTAGGAGGTACTTTTGACCCCCTTGCCCCTACTGGGCATATTTTTCAAATTAACAATATTGATATTCTTCCAACAGGGGCAACAACAACTATTCAGCCAGGTGACATAGACAATGTCCTTGTTACTGCCATAAATGCAGCCACCGACACAGGAGACCCATTAACCAGCACTGGGGTCAAAGCCACCAGGAACAGTAGTACTGGTGCAATCATTCTCACTGCTATAGACGGAAGGAATATAGAGATCGAAGATACGTCCGTCCTGACCGGCCTTACAGCCGGGGTCGCCCCCGAAGTCACCTACGGCTCGATCCAGCTTAGGTCAGACAGAGTATTTACCTTGGAAGATACTGATCCCTTAAACACAGGTACGGAAACTAGCTTTGAGGCCCTCGGTCTGACTGGAGGAGAAGCAACAACCGGCGAACCTGATGATATTCTTGATGATGGAATAATAAACGTCTACAGTATCCACGACCAAACAGGCACCGTTCGTTATACTGGGGATAGAGAAAATGATCTGGAAATTAAAATCGGCAAGGTTGAAACAATGGTCATTGGCGAAAATGGTCAATCGGGTGTGGCAGAAACCGATATTTTCACCTCGTTAAAACAGCTTGAAGACGCATTATTAAATAATAAGTTCACCTCTGTCACCAGTACCTACAGTGCGACAGACACAAGCGAGGAGCTCGACAGCGGACTGACCGGGATGGAAAGGGACCTTACAGATCCTTTTATAGATGGTAGTTTCACCATAACTGTAACAGACCACGACTATTATCCTCCGACCGAAAAGGACGTCACGATTCGAATGGACACAAGCGTAGACAGTCTGGACAGCGTTACCCAGAGAATTGATGGAGTTCCAAATATCTCTGCCTCCTGGAATGACGATGGCAAATTAGAAATCACATCTGACCAACCGGAACGCTATACCTTCTCCCTTGGATATGACACCTCTAACTTTTTAAGCACCGTCGGCATTGACGACTATGCAATGCAGTACAATGCCCTCAGCCAGTCCTTGACCAACCTGGACAACACGCTGGACAATATTACCGAAAAAATTTCCGGCTTTGGGGCAAAGGCCAATAGAATTGATATCCAATCCCAAATTTATAGTGGCTTGCAGCTTGCTGCCGCAGAAAACCTTTCAAAAGTCCAGGACACCGACCTTTTAAAAGCAATAATGGAGCTTAAGGCCAAAGAAACCGCATATCAGGCCACCCTATCGGCCGCTGCAAAAACAATGCAGCTCAGCCTTGTTGATTATTTATAACTGGCTGAGTATAGTCCGATTTTAAACTGCGAGCCAAGGAGGGCATAGAGAATGCTGATTTTAAGCAGAAAAGTCGGAGAAGCTGTTGTCGTCACAGAAAAGGTGACTGTGCGGCTGCTGGAGATAAAAGGCGGCCAAATAAAACTGGGCGTTGAGGCCCCGAGTGATATGGCCATCCATCGGGAAGAAGTGTTCCTCAGAATAGTTGAAGAGAATAAAAAGGCGGCCTCATCAACTTCATCAACTCAACCGGCAGACCTTTCAATCCTTTCCAAATTGATTCAAAAATAAACCTGTGCAACGAGCAGAGATCTATCTAACTAATCCGGATAAACCGGAAATAAGTACCTTAACAGTAGATGCAACACCTTTAAATAAATCCACTTTTTTAATTTTTTGCCATAAAAAACACGAAAATTATTTCTAAGGTACTAAGGAGCAGAATGGAAAACACAGATAAAAGTCCTACTAATTCCCAGCAGGGCAGAAAAATACATACCAGCAGGTTTGGCGACTTAGAGATCGATGAAGACAAGCTGATCACGATGACCACCCCACTGCCTGGATTTCCCGACGAACACCTCTTCATCCTCCTGCCACATGGGCCCAATGCCCCTTTTTTCTGGCTGCAGTCCACAGACAGCCCAGAAGTTGCATTTATTGTCATCTCTCCCGATTTTGTAAAACCGCAATTCAAACCTGAAGTAAGCTCTGCTGTACGCAAAGAACTGCAGATATCAAAAGAGCAGGACATGGAACTCATGGTGATTATCACCATCCCGCCAGGAAAGCCACAGGATATGACAGCAAATCTTCTCGGCCCTTTGGTCTTTAACGCTGAGAAACGCCTGGCCAAACAGATCGTTCTTGATCCAACAAAATACGACCCTTGCTGGCCAATCCCTTTGGAATAATACAACCTTTATGAAACCTATTTTCGTACTTTCTGGTGGTGTAACTCAGATCGGCCAAATGTTAAACATGACCGCAGGAGTGAAATTGAAGATATCGTTGCAGTTGAATAGCCTGGGAGGGGGAAAGAGAAAATTCTACACTTTTTTGAGCAGTTTTCATAACGCTGAAAGGCAAACTACTTCGTGAGATACTATTTCCGATGGTCCGGCAGGAAACATCTTCAAGAAAAAAATCATTTTCCTTATCAAAAAGACTCAAGCTCTCAATACCCTGACACTCATCATTGCTAGAGAAATGAGAAAATGCCATGCCCCCCATGCTTATATCATTAATTCTTCCGGGATGCGCCTTGCTGAACACAAAAGTATCCTTATTAACCTTAAAACGTTTATGTTGTCTTCTTTCCAGCATGGTCTTCAAAAAGTAAAGGTAACCCTGCCAATTTCTTGGACCAGCAAGGCAGTTAAAATGCATCCATCCCTTAAAAGCAACACACATACTTTCACAAAAACACTAAGTTGTCAAGAACAAAAATGCAATCAAACTACCAGGGAAACGTTAATCCAGCTCAACGGTAAACTTCTTTATAAAATCAATGGGATGGTAGGACATCTTCGCCTTCCGCAACCCTTCACTCCCTAAATCCTGCTCCCGGTTGACCTTTACAGCCATGGGATTTTCTTCAAGAAAGAGTTTATTGATCGCCTGATAGATGCCTTTGTACTCGGCAAGCCCCTTCTCTATATGGATAACAAGGGTGTCGGGATAAACAACCTCTCCCACGGTAAAGGCCGCAACTTGCTGATCTATAAGTATGACCCCTCCGACGAGACGCTCAAAACTATCCCAGTCACATAATATCCTTTCAATAACTCTATTTTCAGCGGTCAACCCTGCAGAAGCCTCACAGTTTTTCCAGGCACACCAGTCAGCCTGCATACACAGGGTCTTCTCAAGCATGGATTTTTCCATTGGCACATATTGAAAATCAAAGCTATTTTGGAACTGGCTGAACCTATTTTTCTTTCTATGGAAACGATTCCCTTTTAATTCAGTCAATTCCTCACACGAATAAAGATAGTCCCAATGCTCTCTCGATACGCTAATTTTCAAGCGATCAGCCAACTGACCGCCCTGCCAAATGTGCATTAATTGTTCTGGGACCCTTATAAATCTACTGCCACTGTTAAAGGAGCCGAGCTGTTTTGGCCAATCGGCACCTTCCCATCTACCAACAGGAGCCCAGTAACAAACAGGAGGTTTCCCCTGTCTGATCCAAACCATATCCCCGTCCCAAGCCCACGACAACTCATACTCCTCGGCCCATCCCCATAAATTAGCAAAAGTATAATCAGAGGCCAACTGCAAGCAGCTTTCAAAGAGTTTCGTGTACTCCGCCTGTCTCTCCAGGCTTATTGGTTCAAAAACAAGACCCATGAGCATTTGCCCCTATCAGAGTGA
This sequence comes from Desulfurivibrionaceae bacterium, assembly GCA_030145275.1. Classification (GTDB taxonomy): domain Bacteria; phylum Desulfobacterota; class Desulfobulbia; order Desulfobulbales; family VMSU01; genus JAQYVV01. Next base: position 34,256 of record JAQYVV010000022.1, read on the forward strand.
GCGAATGGCCCGGATTCGTTCCAAAAGAGGGGGGTGTGAATAATTGAGAAAAACGTAGAAGGGATGCGGGGTCAGATTTGCAAGATTATGGACTGAAAGTTTTTTTAAGGCCGTGATTAAGGCTTCACCATCTTTGCTCGTTTCAACAGCAAAGGCATCGGCCTCATATTCATTGACCCTCGACATTTTGTTTATAAAAAGAGACAAAACCATCTCAATGGGGCTAAACAACAGTCCAAAAAATATCAAACCCACGTAGATAGAGCCCTGCTCCATGTAAAAAGCATCAAATAACCCTTTGTGGGTCAAAAATATTGAGACCAGATAAAACATCACACCCATGTGAAGAATACTTATCAGCATCCCCTTTAAAATATGCTTTTTTTGGTAATGCCCTATCTCATGAGCCAAAACCGCAACCAACTCGTCATCCGTCTGCCTATCAATTAGGGTATCAAAGAGGGCAATTCTTTTATGTTTTCCAAAACCGGTAAAAAAGGCATTGGATTTATTTGAACGTTTGGAGCCGTCTATAACAAAAACATTTTCCAAGGAAAATTTGACCGAACGGGCATAAGCCATTATCTTCTCCTTCAAATCACCATCTTCCAAGGCCTCAAACTTATTAAAGAGAGGCATAATCCAGGTTGGCGCTATAAACTGTACCAAAAGGGTAAAAAGTGTAACCGCTGCCCAACAGTACAACCAGGCCAGAGAGCCTCCGTATTCAAAAAGGGCCAAAACCAGAGACATAAACACTCCCCCGAGGAGTATCGCCAGACAAAACCCTTTCAAAACATCAAGGACAAAGGTTTTCGGGGTTGTTCGATTAAAACCGAAACGCTCTTCAATAACAAAAGTGGAGTAGAGTGAAAAAGGTAGCGATACAATAAACTTGAGCAGCATAAGTATGCCAATATATGCGAGCCCCAACTGAATCGGGCCACTCAAAATCCCCCTTAAAAACTGATCAAGGGCATTAAAGGCTCCAGAAAACCAGAAGACAAGCAATACCCCCAGGTCAAAAAATTCAACCAAAAGGCCAAATTTAGTTTTTATCATTGTGTACTCCTGTGACTTACGGTACGCCTCCGAGTCATATACTCCATTAAACTCCTCGGGAAGACCCTGTTTCAATGAGCTGAGATTCAACATTTCCGAGATGATACTGATAAGTGAATTAAGCAGAAGTGCTGCTAAAATTATAAAGGCATATATATTCATATTTTTGACAAAGATGGGGTAGAAGTTCAAAGGTTGAAGAGCAAGAATAAAATTTCTGCTGAGACAGCTGAAACAAACTGGACATATTGATATTGAGCAGCTTTTCAGTATCAATTCACAAAGGAAAAGAGTAGATTAAAAAACCATTTGCTTACTTTAGTCAGTTTGATTATTTAGTGCCACAGAGAAAATAAAAAATATCGAAATCCCCCAGTTCAACGCAGAAACATTTAGAACAGAAATTCAAAAAGGTACAGGTATTGTGGAAGACGTCAGTATAATCAAAATGTTTATTGATGCAGGACCCATGGTCAAATTTGTCATGCTGCTCCTTTTGGCCTTTTCCATCGGATCTTGGTATATTGTATTTATGAAATTTATTCTGCTAAAGAAAGTCCGGCAGGATTCAGAAGAGTTCCTTGACACCTTCTGGAAATGCAAAAATCTTTCAGAGGCCTATAAAGTAGCGCAAGACAACATTGTCAGCCCGGAAGCCTCTATTTTCAAAACCGGCTATAATGAGCTACAGAAACTCGGCAAAAACCGGGGTCCCTCATCTTCTGAGCCTGAGGACACCTTTGAAATGCGAATGGCGGGCATGGACAATTTGAAAAGGGCCCTAGACAAAGCGGAAAACGTTGAGACAAGACGCTTAGCGAAAGCCCTTACTTTTTTGGCAACAACAGGAAGTGCCACCCCTTTTATCGGTCTCTTTGGTACTGTTTGGGGAATCATGAGCTCATTTCAGGAAATCGGCCGCCGAGGTTCAGCTTCACTTGCCGTTGTTGCACCAGGTATTTCTGAGGCATTGGTTGCAACTGCGGCAGGACTCGCTGTTGCCATCCCTGCTGTTATCTTTTTCAACTATTTTTCAAGTAAAATATCGACTTTAGAAAACGATATGCAGCGGTTTTCCGCTGACTTCCTAAACCTTGTGGAAAGAGATCTTATTTCCAAAGTATAACCCCATATGGGGACCATAGCTTGGTACTCGCCCGGAGTATACCATTTACCTAACGGGTGCTCAGTTCACTCCTCTCCTCGGAGTCTATCGCTTACCTGAGGGGGACTCAGTTCTGTACCCCCTCGGAGTCTTCGCTTACCTGAGGGGTATAAATACTTTCACTAAAGAGAATTATGGGCCCAATCCGAAAAAACTCAAGAAACAACCTTATGTCAGACATCAACGTCACCCCCTTCGTAGACGTGATGCTTGTTCTCTTAATCATTTTTATGGTCACCGCACCAATGATGACCCAGGGAGTAGATGTAGACCTTCCTGAAACAACATCAAAGCCCCTGCCGCAAAAAGAAAATCCCATTGTGGTAAGCATCACTAAAAATGGAGTCATCAAACTTAACCAATTTGAACTGAGCCAGAAAGTCTTAAAACAGCAACTCATGGAAAAGGCAAAGGAAGGCGGCACCGACGTGTCAATATTTCTCAAAGCAGACAAATCTATCCCTTACGGACTGGCGATATCGGTCATGGCAGATATCAAAGAAGCTGGCTTCGACAAGCTTGGGATGATTACCCAACCACGCGATTAATAATTAGCGAGCATGGCTTACTCAGGCAATTTCTACAACCTCCTGCCCGGAAAAATCCAGGACGACCAATGGAAAATCCCTTTCGCTCTGGCCGTCGGCCTCCATCTTTTCGTCTTAATGCTCTCTTTTTTGCCTCCTTCTCTCTTTTACAGTCCCCCTAAGCTTCCAGAAATAATTACAATTAATCTTTTTAACACTGAAGAGCTGCGGCCTAAAAAAGTCGTCCCCCCTAAACGACAGCCTAAAAAAGAACAGGCCCAAAAAACACCGCCACCGCCTGCTAAAAAACCTGTCACCTCAATCCCCCAGGAAATACTGCCACCACCGCCAGCGGCAGCACCCCATAAAGTTGTGTCCCTAACACCAAAAAGAGTAAAGAAGAAAGTCCCCCCACCTCTTGAAAAGCCAAAGAAAAAAACTGCTGAAGATGATCTTCTCAAAGAACTGGCTAGAATTAAAGCCAAGATAAACAAAAAACTAGAAGAGCAGAAAGCAATTCACGACCTTGCCGAATTACGAGAATCGCTGCACATCACACAACCAGAAACAAAACCAGCCCCTGAGCCTGCCCCCCCCTCAGAGTCTACCACTGAGTCCGGCAGCCAAACAGATCAAGCCTCAGCCCCATCAAGCGGCAGCACTGAACTTATGGACATGGCCTTAAAACGTTATTATATTGCTGTTTCAAGAAGAATCCATAACCATTGGATCTTGCCGGAAATACAAAATTGGGACGAGTCCCTGGAAGCTCTTTTGGTTGTGATAGTCCGCCATGATGGCACGATCACACAAAGTTATTTTGAAAAAAGATCCGACAACGCCTATTTTAATCAATTTGTCGAAAAAACAATTAAAGAGGCTGCGCCACTACCCCAGTTCCCTGCAGATTTGAAAAAAACAAATCTGGAGATAGGCCTTCGATTTCGCCCAAGCGGTCTCTTTTAAAAGCACAAATTAGATAACCAATGCAAACTAAGCTAAAAAAACTTCTCGTCATTTCCTTCCTGCTCTTTACCACTTTTATTTGTGGCACAAGTGCAGAAGCAGCACGAGTATACCTTGACATCACCTCAGCCGATCTCCGCAAGCTGCCCATTGCTGTACCAGCCTTTACGGATAAAACAAACCCAACCGCCCTAACTCAACAGGGCAAAGAAATGGCTGATTTGCTAAGCAAGGCCCTTGTCTTTCATGGCTTTATCTCCATCATCCCGCCAGAAAGTTACAATAATGATCGCGCCACCGACTGGCAGTCAATAGGCGCTGATTTTTCCATTTCTGGATCATATGAGTCAAATCTCAAAGAAGTCGTATTAGAATTACGATTTATTGATGCGCAAAACAATAGGATGGTACTTGGTAAAAGATACCGCACAACCTGGCAGAATCACACCAGCCCCATTAAAAAATTCTGCGATGAGATCATTCTTCAATTAACGGGGGAAAGGGGAATCAGCAACACTAAAATTACCTACGTCACTGATACGACGGGACACAAAGAAGTACATATGGTAGACGTTATCAGCAAACAGATCCGGCAAGTTACCCGGCACAAATCAATAACCGCCTCTCCAAGATTTTCCCCCGATGGGACAAAACTGATTTACACCTCCTATCACCGCGGCAACCCCAACCTTTACCTCACCGACTTATCCCAGAGTAAAAAAACCAAGGCCATATCCTGGTATAGCGGCCTCAACGTCGCTCCAGCCTGGTCACCAGACGCTAAAACTCTGATAACAACATTAAGCAAAGATGGTAATCCAGATTTGTACCTAATGACCCCAAATGGCAAGATACTGAAGAGACTGACCAATAATGAAGGTGCTAATATTTCATCGTCCTGGGCTCCTGACGGCAAGCGATTTGCCTTTGTCTCAGACCGCAGCGGCTCTCCCCAAATTTATATAATGAACATGAAGAGTAAACGGGTGAGGCGCCTGACCTACGAGGGAAATGAAAACACCACCCCGAGCTGGTCGCCAAAAGGTGACCTCATCGCGTACACCGGTCGTGACAATGGCAACCACCACCTTTTTACAATCAGGCCGGATGGTGGTTCCCCAAGCAAACTCACCAAATATTGGGGGAATTACGAATCTCCCAGCTGGTCTCCAGATGGAAAACAAATTGTTTTCTCCAGAACGAGAAACCAGAAAAAACAACTCTGCACTATTTTTCTAGAAGGGAAAGGAGTCATTCCTCTTTTCTCGCTCAAAGGAAACCAGGGATACCCCCAGTGGTCACCACGACTTGCATATTGATCGACTATCAATCTAGATTTTATTTTTTTTTATTTAGTACCTTAGAAATAATTTTATTAGCCAACACGACGGGCGTAATATAAATCGTGTTTTTTATGGCAAAAAATTAAAAAATTGTATTTATTTAAAGGTTTTGCATCTACTGTTAAGATACTTATTTCCGGTTTATCCGGATTAGGAGTTTATTATGAGTGTTAATCCACGTCACATACTACTTTTTCTCCTTAGCACACCTTTTTTCATCCAATGTGTCCCCACAGGACAAGACATTACCAATCTTGACCTACGCATCCGCAACATTGACAACAAGATGCTAAAGGTCGACAAAAAGGTACTGGAAATTGAACAAAAAACAACCAAACTCACTCAAAACGGCCCCATCGAACTGCTTCTCAAAAAACAAGCCGAGATGAGTGAGAACCTCGACCAGCTCAACATGGAATTCTTGCAGATAAAAGGCCAACTTGAGGAGAGCAGTCATTTCTACCAGAATGTAAAAAAAGAAAATAAAAACTTTCAAGAATCAGTCAACACAAAGATCAGCGATCTCTCTGAGCAAATCATGCTTCTTGCCGACCAAATGAACCAAACTTCAGCCAATCTGAGCGCAGTCCAAAAAAACAGTCAATCAGCCATGGCCCAAGCAAAGATGGCCGAAGAGAAGACTAAAGCGATAGAAAAAGCAGCGGCCGCCTCTATTGCGGAAGCCCAAAAAAGAGCTGCAACTGCCGAAAAAACCGCCGCAGAGGCAATAAAAAAAGCAACTAGTAAACCTGAAATCACACCTGACAATACAAAAATTAAGTACAGAGATGGTAAAAAGGTCGAAGCTGAAATCAAGCAACCAAAAGAGGAGACTAAAGTAGCACTGGGACCAGGCAAAGAAACATACGACAGGGCCTTGTCTCTTTTCCGAGCCAGTAAATTTAACGAAGCTTACAGGGCATTCGTCGAGTACATTGAACAATACCCGAACGGCAAAATGGCTCCAAACGCCCGCTTCTGGCTTGGTGACTGCTACTACAATCAACAGGAGTACGAACTGGCCATTCTGGAATACCAAAAGGTCCTGGCGGATTATCCTAAAGATGCTAAAGCCCCGGCAGCTCTTTTAAAACAAGGCTTAGCCTTTGAAAAGCTGAAAGACAATAACACTGCCAAAATTGTCTACAAAAAATTATTGGCTGAATACCCCAAAAGCGAACAAGTTGAATCAGCCAAAAACAGAATAGAGGCCATTAAATAAAGAGAGGGATCTAATTTAGGCATTATTGCAGACAAGTAATATTGCATTTTAGAATGCAATATGCTATGAAGCAGAAACTAAAAAACAGCTTGATTGCCTGGGTGGCGGAACTGGTAGACGCAAGGGACTTAAAATCCCTCGTCCGTATGGATGTGCGAGTTCGATTCTCGCCCTAGGCACCAATAACGATGGGACTTGACAGAAATTGTCGAGTCCCATTTTTTTTGTTTTAGGCACAAAATGAAAACTTTTAGGCACAAAACCTTATTCAACATCTTGACTTTCAGTAGTCTGATATTCTTACCTGAAAGATGAATAAGGAAGCGCAGGGTCTTCTTTATTATGCGAAAACATCTACAAAATTACTGAGACCAAACAGGACAAAATTTCTCCGTTTGGTCTCAGCGCATTTAATTAATGAAGTTATTTTTTTTTGATAGTTTCTTTAACAGTAGTAGCAGGACGCCTTTTCTCTGTTCCTTTTGGCACGAATCTTCCGTCTTTTGCGTCACGTACTCTGTAAGATGTTTTTTTTGTCATAACATTTCCCTTATTAAGTTGAGTCAGAGGTGGAGATAGAAAAGCAACCTCCACCATGTTGTTTTGATTTTATCCGAAGAAGACAAATGCTTTCTTGCCATAATCTTCTGCTCGAATAATTTTCCCACTTCGCCAATGGCGAAAACTCTTTACAAAACGAACACCTTTAGGTGTTGTTTCAGGTTGAGGCCTCTTGCGTGCCAATAAAATCACCTCCTTTCACAGGGAATTTTCCTTGACAGCAAGGTCATACTTAACTAGGGTAAAGACTTAGAGAAATTCAGTATGGCCTTGTGTCAAGAGCTGCCAAACTTCTGCAAAAGTTTAGCAGCTTTTTTTTTATGGACCAACGTACTGATAGCCCGTTAATTTTTCAAAACGTTTAATCTCCTCAATTGGTTGTTTATTTTCTTCGCACCTTTCCCAATCCTCAATCACCATTTGCAATTGATCATCCCAAACAACTAGCTCTTCCTCTAACCACTGATTGACTATTTCAAGAGGGGAAACATTCGAAATGTCGAATTCTTTTTCTGCAAAATAAACCAAGTTATGATCCCCACTTGTTATGTTGTATTGCTGGGCAGCGGCACAAGCTATTATGGTTTTGTCAGTATAGCTCAAATCAACAAGTAGTCCCGTTTTGGTGTTTTCAATTCCAGAATCAATTAAACTGCTAATGGTTGAGAGGTTAAGATGAAAGTCCTTTGTGTTTAATGCAGTTGATCCCAATGTTTTAATTTTTGCTTTGTAACTATCTCGCCAGGGGTATTTTTTTTTGAATTTTTCCGTTCTAAATATTTCCTTGCGCACGGTTGGAATCGTAGAGCATCCAAATCTTTTGTCACTAAACATAGTAGGAGCTATCCTGATAACCATTAATACGCTGCATGTATCACAAAGAATTATCATAATCTGCGTACCATTAGCTAAATTTTTGCAGCTCTGCCCTAACGGCTTTTGCATCTAGAATATGATCAATACCAAGCAATTCACCCAACCTCCTATCAGAGGCTCCTTCTATCTGAGCAATAATTGCATCGACAAATAAAGGGCTGATAAATCGTAAGGTATCTATGTATTTCTTAGCATCATCTTCAGCAAATAGTCTGTCTCCAATGCTTTTGAATCCTTTTTTGAAATTAGTATCTGCACCAAATACGTTAAGATTGAAGCTTGGGTCAATCTTTTTGATTTGTTTTGCTATGCCATAGAGTGCATGTAAGTTTTCTCCACCAAGATATTTAAGTTTATTAATTTGATGACTTTTCTTTAGTCCGGACATGGTATTTAACGCCAATTTTATATATTCATCTGGAAATTGAACATAGTTGGCAACTAAATCGCAAAAATCCTCTTCCTCCTTGTCGTAAGAAGGATCGACAACCTCTTCATCCCTTATGGCATGAATAGCTTCATGTAATAATGCAAAAATCAGGTCTATTACATTGGTGTTATAGTCTACAAACACAGCTCGATAAGAGTGTATTTTTGTATAAAATGCGTAAGCTTTGATTGTTTCTGGAAATCTTTTTATTATGATATAAATGCCAAGATTTTCCATTAACCGAAAGCTTTCCTCTATTGTGATTGGTTCTTTTTTGCTTGCTCCAGCTAATTCCCTGAGCTTTTGTGCAACAGTTCTTGCGCTGGCATCACTCCTATCTTTCGCTCGGACAACAGGGACTATCCGAGGATCTTCAATGTTTCTAAAAAAGACACTGTATTCTGTAGCATGTTTAAGGGCAAACTTTTGTCGTTCTGGGGTAACCTTAGCAACACCTTTAGCTCTGTGGGATGGTACCGTAATCCCCGTAGCCTCTTTGAGATCAAAAAAAGCATTTGGGGTCGTATCAAAAAATTTGCATAGAGCAACTAGATGATTTCCCTTGGGTAATTGCCCTTTTATCCAATCACCTACACTTTGACGTGTGACCCCAATTTCAGCACCAAGCTGCTTAAGAGTTATACCCTTTTCTTTTGCTAATAATTTTATGTTGGCTCCATTCCATTCCATTGTTCCCCCCCCCTCCCTTGAAGGCGAATTAAACATTCTGTACTACCTTCAACAATAACACTTTTTCCTAAAAAGTAAAGCGCAGCCTTACTTTTTTCGACAATTCGACCAATTTCTCTGATATTAAGTGTTTTCTGCAAGGTTGGCAATTAAAATATTTCATGACTTGGCAAATATTTATTTTTTTATTCTGTATTTGAACAATTACTTCGGAGGGGCATATTTCTCCAATTTAGTATTATATTGAGCTTTCATTCGCTCAGACTTATGCCCACCAATCCCTTTATCCTTTGAATCTGATATTCCCTTTCTTTTCAAGTCATGAGCAGTCCAATAAACATGTGCAAAGCCACGCTCTCCCATCTTTTTCTTCAATCTCTGCATAGCAGCCTGTAAGGTATTTTGGGTTATGTTCCGGCCAGTACTGGAAACAATCAGATAGAGGCTGGACACTTTCCGCTTTTGATGAAGCAATAATGCAGCCTGGTAAGCGACCTGGAGCCGATCTGACCATTCAATGATATTATCTTTTGATCCTTTACGTCGATGAACCATGTAACCAGTGTCGGTTACATCTGAAATTTTTAATGTTCTGACCTCAACCCCACGTGAGGCTAATAAATAGGCATGCTCAAAAAACACCGGTAAATATTCCGCAACCTCAGCTGCAACCTTATATTGAATTTCATACTCCTTGTCTGTTACATACCTGTCTTTTGCTTTTTCAGTAAAACGCTCAATCCCAAAACATGGATTTTCGGTAATCCCAAGCCCTTCAACGTACTGCAACGCCCAAGTAAACATTGCTGACAATGAAGCAAATTGCCTGTTGACTTGAACTGTTCCCTTTTTCCCTTCCTCTTGATAACGCTTAAGTCTATTATCCAGAATTTGGCGAAGTTTCGGCTTTGTTAACTGGCCTGCCAGCAAATCACCAAGTTTTGCTTCATGTCCTTTCACCTTTAAAGGATGTGAAAGTATCAGTTCCAAAAGCTGACCATACTTCTTTTGAGTAACTGGATTAAGTTTACAGAACCTCCTTGATTTCTGGTAATTGGCGGATAGCCATGAAAGGGTATTTCTTTCAGGCTCTTTTGCATGTTCAATAGAATGTTTTGCAGCAACATAAGCCCGAATTATTTGATCGTCAGAATCACCGACTTTCCCTAATTTAATTGGCGGTTTCAGATATCCATACTTATCTGCCGGGATACTATTTTGAAACTCCCTGCTAATTCTTGGCCGATATACAACACGACCATTTGAAACCGTGACATATTTGGGCCAGTTGACTTGTTTCGTCCGTTTTTTTGGAGACATTATAATACCTCTATTAAATCGCTTTCATCCAAGTCGCTAATATGCTTTTTGAGTGACACTCCAAGGGCTGAATTAATAGCCGCTACTGTTGTCCATACTTTTCCGCGTTTCCCTCTGAAAAATGGCACTCCATTCCTTGCAAGTGATGCTGCTATTTCAGCAGGTTTATTATAACCTGTTAGGTCTGCTAACAATTCTTGACATACTGTGGAATTTTGAATTCGCATAATCAAACCTCACTAATATCAATAATCATGATCAGAAAATGCATTCCGGGCTTCATTAATTTTCCGTGACATTTTTTTTGAAAAATCTATGGGCTTATTTTCAGCCATTGATCGAATAACATTTTCTAAATTTCCTTGAGCGTAATAAACCACACCATCAATATCATCAGGATTTTTTACTGCCTGGGCAGCAAGTGACATTCCCACTCCGGCCAGTTGTTTGCCAAGTCTTATAAAATCTTTTGCAGCATACTCCTTCTTTCTTTCAACAGATTTATCACCTTTCCACTTTACTGCTTGGACTTGTTCCCACCACGTATCGGTTTTAGCCCTTGCTTGATGATGATTCCTATCAACAGGAGAATCAGCCAAACGAGACCAATCATTTGTACAATAATCCCACAACACCTTGAGAGAATTAATTAAATCTTCAACAGTAACAATCTTCGGTGAAAAACTGTTAAAGATTGGCCTTCTGATCTGGTATTCAACTCTAGTCACAGAATTATCGACTAAAGAATCAAGGCCCCAAACATCCATAAACAGCTCTTTTTTGTGATGATTATTTTCTAGTTCTAAAGCTTTGTCGTAAATTCTCAACATGAAGTCACCACTTCCCCATGAAATATACGAAAACTTTCTTCTGTTGCTACGGTAATTAAAATTATGGGCAAGTGTTATCCAATGATCCTCATTCCTGACAGGAACATCATTTATGGGTAAACCAATAAAATCTGCGCAAAGATGCGCTTCAGATATCCTTTCCTTATTAACAACGCCACCAAGCAACTCGACAAATTTAATAAATTCAGAATATATTCGCATGTATCCCGGTGACCAACATGACATTGAACCAATTTCAAGGCGTGTATTAGGAAAATCACTATCAGGATTTCGAGGACTAAAAAGAAGTCTAACATCACCTTTAACAAGGCGATATTTGAAAAGTTTCGTTCCAGTACGGTGACAATTGAATGTATGACCGGATAATTCGATTGGCTCAGAATCGAAAACAGATGATTGAGCAACTTGTTTAGCATCTTCAAGCTGCTCTAAAACTTTTGAATCAAGCCAATCGACCCAGAAAGTGATTTTCAAAGTATCGAGACAATTGGCTACTGTGGAGGCACATGTTATTCTGGTTTGTGCCTTTTGAAGTGAGGTGGCATCATCCAGGACAACGGAAGGAGGAGATTGAGGGCGGTTGACAGTTGATAAACAATGATCTACTTTAGACATGAGACTACTCCTTTTCTTTAAGGTTTAGTTGAGGGAACCTACTGTTTGGGCGTGCTTGCCGGCTTAGACCATTCAGTAGGTTTTTTTTATTTCTTTTAGCTATCTTCTTTTTCTTCTGGATCAATCAATGCGTTGTATGTTTTTTTGAACCTTTCTATCCCAAGGTGAAGATGCACAAAGCCAAGCTTTCGAAGCAAGCTAAAGTGGTCTAACCCGACATAAAGAATGTTACGGGCGAACTTTGAAGTTGAAAGGTCTAATATTTCTGCATACTTCTCAAGTTCTTCTTTTATTTTTTTGTCTACAACTATACTGATTATCGCTTTATCATCTGGTAGTGCCATTATTTGTGACCTCAATGTAGGTTTTAAAGGTTATAACCTTTAAAACTATTAGAACCATAGCTGTTTAGGTAAGTCAATATTTTTTTGGGAAAATTATTATTCTCCCGAGATTTGAGCATCAAACCAGGCAGGAGCATGACGCGGCCCCTTCGCATAAGCGAATGGTGCCACGCCACACCCCTGCCTGTTCGGGGTAGAACGAGATGTGAGGTGCTTGCAAAGGTAGGGTTTGGGAGGAAAATGAGTGTTAGAAGCTTGACGAAACGCTACAGCAGATTTTAGTTTCTCCGACGAACTTTTTAAGGGTCCATTCTCGCAACTAAAATCTGCCTCCGCTTAGTTCGGGAGTATAGTAAAGTTTTTTTCGGTGAACGTCTTGATCAGTGGACAGGCCCCGGTAAACACGAAAGGAACTTGCGGAGGAAAAACTTGCTATAACCCGCATATCCTCTGGGGTTCCACTGTATTAAATTATAGGTACTTATTTCTGTAGAGGTAATAATGCAGTCTTATATTGCATCCCGTCGCTACCATTTGGGGTACAACCTGGGCGCATGAATTTACCGTCACTTGTTTGAGGCTTTGCCAAATAGCTAATTTCAAGAAATCCCCGCAAATTACAGTTGCGAACTTCATAAACTAGCTGTGGTTCTTCTGAAATAAAAGATTGTTTCTCAAAACCTTCAAGAACATGATTATTATGGAACAATCTTGGATCTTGTTGCTTTTTGTCTTGGTGGTACATCAAAATAACCTTTTCCCCTGCTAGTTTTATCCAAAAACTCTCTTGTATATTGATCGCAGTGAAATCCAATTCTGCAAGAAACTCTCGAGATGCAATTACAGCATTAAAACCCTTTTCTAAATTGTCATGGTAGCGTAGAGAATAAATTTTTTGAAGAAGCATAAAGAATTCTTTATTGAAATGCCCCCATAGATTTGTATCGAAATTCTTTACAGCATTAAAATGAGCTTTTTTTAGATGCCCGCGACTTTCATTGCCACGAAATGACAATATCGCTTTAAAATATTTTTCAATTGCAGTGCTAGCTAAAACGGCACCCTGTACTGGCAGATGAGCATTTATAAGAACTCTCGAAGCAAGGTAGTCTTTGTAAGCGATATTAAGAAATTCTCTCGTTTTTTTTGCAAATTCGGTTTTTGATGTTTGTTTGGAACGACTCATTGGAGATATGCACCGAACGACCGATAACTTGCCCAAATGGGAGCTGGGATTGGGCAAAAATAAATTAAACACCAAACTGCGCAAACCCAATAAACGCGGCCCCTTTAGGTCAAGTTAATTGCATGGTTAGGGCTAAAAGTCTGATAATTTTATCCCTCGTGAAATACCATCGAGATCAGGAAAAAGTAGCCTGTATTGAATCCCTAGCCTTGATAACTCATTTCTTAAATTAAACTTTGCTTCTGCTGGAACAATAAATTTGCTCAACTCGATAGAATCTTGGTCAATTTTCTCAATTGGCACAAGTGGATCTTTGTTTGCAGGTAAAGGATATGAAATAAAAGTACCTTCTTGTGCTATGAGTCGCTGATTTAATTGTGCTGGCATTAATGGCACCAACTCTGACTCCCAATGATGACGATGTTCTTCACTTAATTCTTCTCGCCAGCTCCAAAAAGAAAACGCCCAAAACACACCATCATGTTTGTCGTTCTTTGGGTCACAGACAGAAAAGAATAATGCTTTTAAAGGGTTAGTTGTAGTATCAATTAATCTTGTCGGTAAGCCATGGTGTTGGGCTAATACCCAAATATCGGTTGCTTCTTTAGACTCATTCGTTAAGAAGGGGTGAGCAAGCCTTCGAAATTTTGTTATTATTCCCTCATGAAATCCACGCCAATCATCCCAACCCTCTACAGCGTCAGAAATCCTGCCTATACTTGGAACTAAAGGCCAATTCCGAGCTTGGCCCCGGAATATTTCGACACTTTCGTGTAAATCCAGTATGGCTAGCAGGTCTTTGATAGATCGAATTTCCATATTCATTACAGGCCCATCGAGATAGAACGGCCAGTTACCCGACCGCCCTCTCACAGATCCCTGCGTGCGGTTTTCCCGCACAGGGCTCCTCAGTATTGTTCGCCTCGTACAAGCGCAAAGGGTTCCTACCAATATCCGATAATTCGGGGCATCGGCA
>JAQYVV010000023.1 GCA_030145275.1 Desulfurivibrionaceae bacterium
TGGACAGTACGATTTGATAATCGGTATTGGTAATACAAATTGGAATTGAGGAATTAAAGACATTACGCAGAGTATTTTCAGACTCTTTAAGTTTACGATTCAAGTGGCGCATTTCAATCAGGTCATGATGCCGTGCCATTGCAACGGTAATGGCACGGTCAATCTCTACAAACTGGGGAGGTTTGCCAAGAAAAGCGCCAACCCCAAGCTTGCTTGCCTGTTCCACTAATTCAGAGGATTCATATGCAGTTAAAATTACAATAGGAAGAGGATTTTGTTCGGTAATCTGACGAGAGGCTTCCAGTCCATCCATCTTGGGCATTTTAACATCCATTAATATCACATCAGGATTCAGATCCGATGCCATCTTCACCGCTTCTTCGCCGTTGCAAGCTTCTCCAATAATTGTATACCTCGACCCTCGTAAAATCCGTTTAACCTCTTCACAGACAAGAAAGTCGTCTTCCGCGATTACGATATTAATTTTTTGATCATTCAATCCTGCTTACCCCATTTCGTTTTCTGATTTCTCAGTCATTCTTGGAAAAATTATTTGGGTTTTAGCCCCATTATCGTTCAGCAATTCGATATTACCCTGCAAACTTTTTCTTACAATCCCAGTGATAAGCTTGAAACCAAAGCAAATACTTGGAACTTCCCCGTGCAATATTGATTCTGGGTATCCTGGTCCATCATCGTGGTAGATGAGATGGATTGAATCGTCTTGATGATGAATAGACACCTGAATATTGGCCGTGTCTCTGTCTTGCAGGACATATTTCATACTGTTTGTGGTCAGTTCGTTTAAGACAATAGTCAAATAATGAGCCTGGTCACTATCGACAAGGACGTCAGAAGGAGAGATATTGACCCGGATTGACTTGTCGGCGTGTACTCCTTTTAAAGATTCCTTGATTATATTTTGACACAGATGAGCAAGTGAGAGGGGCTCCCACATGGCGGAGGAAAGAAGGCTATGAACGGTGAGAAGCCCTGAGACGCGTCCAACAACCTCGGCCAATCGGCCGCTATACTCCTTCTTGCCTTCATACTCGGCGCGGTCTTCTTCCTGGTGAAGCATACTAATTATGGCTGTTAAATTGTTTTTCACCCTGTGATTGACTTCGCCTAAAAGAGTAATCTGTTTTTCGGCATACTCCCGCAATTTTTCTTCGATCCGTTTCCGTTCAGTTACTTCAGAAACTAATTCGCTGTTGGCATCTTCCAACTGTTTTGTGCGGTCTTTAACCTGTTGCTCCATATCATTATAGGCTTCTTGGACTAACTTCTCCGCCTTTTTACGGTCAACTATTGCACCAATGAGCCTTGCCGCAACAAAGAGACGTTTCCGGGCAATATCCAAAATATATTTGGGGCGGGTTTCGTAGGCAGCAGCTTCTTTGAGAAGATCTTCAATTTTTATTTTATATTTATCAGCAATTTCTTCGAGTTTTTGACGGTCTGAAGGAGGATTTCCATAGCCAAAGTTGATTGCCCCAATTACTTCCTGGCCAGTGAATATCGGTACGGCATAGAGATGAATGCCACCATTACACTCTATGTCCACAGGCTGGCCAGTTTCAATGGCAACTCTTGAGGCGTCTGTCCAGCAGGACTCATGGCAGAGCCATGCCCCTGAGTTTAGGGCTTCCTGGTTATCATTTGTTTGGCATAGATTCCGGGAAGCATTGTCAAGTAATTTACACCATCCTGAAGAAAAGATACCGAGCGCATAATCGCCATTTTTTTCATAGATAGCCGAAGAGGTATCAAGCAGATCAAGAAAATCCCCTACAATGTCTTTGAGTACCTCTTCCCCAACAGAGTCCAATATTAACCGATTAGTGTTAAGTTCAACGAGGTTGCCATATGGTGGAGAAAACTTCAATCCAGGAGAATATTGAGAAAGCGTACTTTCCAAGAGCCATTCAATACTTTTTAGCTGTTTACTTGCCCGAATACGTTCATTTATCTCCTTCTGGAGGCTGTCGGCCATGCTATTAAAAGATTCAGCCAACATGCCGATCTCATCTTTAGAGGAAATTGCAAGTCTCGATTCAAAATGCCCTTCGCCAATCCTTTTAGTGGCATCCACAAGTATTTCTACAGGTTTGGCTATTTTCTTGCCCAAAATTAATGCAAAAGCTGAAATGATAAGAGTAAAGAGAATGCCGGTCATTATCAGCATACGTGTTGCTCTGGCTGTAATAATGTCGAGTTTCCTTTGGTCACGAAAGATTCCAACATGCCAGCCTTCGCCAGTGTTCCCTTTGATATGATCAATGGACTCATAGCTTCCACCAAATCCATATTTTTCTGAGCCCATGGTCATTATTATGGGCGTTATTACAAAAAGCTCCTTCTTACTGTTTTCGATTGTGATTTTTGATTGGGTCTTCTCTCTATGCACACTCTTGGCGATATCCTCTGGAATTTTAGTTGAGAGCGGTTCCTTGCCAGGTTCTACGACAACCATACCGCCAGAACGGATAATTTTAGCAATGCCATGCTTCTTTAGAATGAATGTTTCTACAATATGACTCAACGGGCCCTGGATATTGACATTACATTTCAAGATACCGACTATTTCATTCTCATCCCTGACTGGCACTACTACACCAAGCACATATCCTTCCACACTGGTGTCGAATCCACGGTCGTCAAAGAATATTCTTCCCTGACCATCATCATAGCCCGCAATCCACCAGTATTTATGAGCATGTGCGAGGGTAGTCAACTTTCCAGTCGTAGCAATCATTACCCCAAAACGATTCGTGAGAAATATCTCACCATATAAATCGGGAAAAAGTTCCTGCTGTTGTCTGAGATAATCTGCAGCAGGATTTATCATGTGGGTCTGGATGAATGGATCAGTGGCATCTTTGGTTGCCATCCATTTCTTATTCAATCCTTTTATTTTTTTTTGCCGTAGATTCGATGGAAGACCTGCGAACTCTACATTGCTATTACGCAAAGTATCTCTAAGGATTGGGGCCGAAGAAATAGTAATGGCTGTGGTTGCCTTCTCTTCCAGGTGGGTTTGAATGTGTTGAGCGGTTTCTTGTGACAAAGACTCCAGTACTTGTAGCTCTTTCTGTATGGAATCGCGATAATTGTATACGTAGTAAACAGTAGAAATCACACTTAATGAAACGATCCCTACTGCAAATATTAAGAGAGCTGTTTTATATTGAATCTTCATAGACCCCTTTAGAACGAAAATTTTCTAATGACTTAAAGAGCAAGTGCTTTAAACAGCAAAAGAAAATATCATGAATCGTTATTGAAAGTAGGATGCTTACACTTACCGCCGTACATCCTAAGAAATCATCAGTCCCAGTTCCTTATTAAACTCGAAAGCTATCTTTAAAGAAAGATTATCATAAAAATTACTGGATGTGAAATTGAAAGTCAGGCAGCGGGGGAAAGCAGAGCAACATGATGAAAAAGAGCGATGCTCAAACTATCTTACCGATCTTAATTTTCCAGGCCATCGCAAAAGTAAAGAACTTATCTGTATAAGGAATTAGGGGGATGATAAGAGCTGAAGAAAGCAGATTGGGTGCTATTACGGCCACGCCTTGTATTTTGCTTTTCCCATTTGATAGCCCCGAAAGACAATAGATAACTTCTTCAGTCTTTACTGATTTCCGTTTACTGCCACGAAATGCAATTTCAAACTTGCCAAGAACAAACTTATATTTTTTTCAACGGTGTTGATCTTAGAATTTAATTTTTGATACTTTAAACAGAAATTTATCGCCTTGGAAATCTTCGTAACACCCTCCCTTTTAGAGATTAATTTGGCGTTCTATTAAAAGGGTTCGGACTTCCAGACAGCTATCTTGATATTTTCGATAATAGAAATGGGGGGTGTAATACCTGTAACGGTTCACATGGAAGATATTGTTTGGCAGGTCACTTCATGCTTTGGCCAAAAAGAGGCGTTGAGAACTTTTCAGTTTCATGAGACAAGAGGGCATCGCAACCAGGGAAAAGCCACGTTATTAAAAGAGGTAGGCCCAAGATAAAGAAAAGGATAGCCAAAATCAATTTTCTTTTTTTCTTAGCTTTGGGAAGGTGATTCATCGGATCATCTATTTTTTTTGTGAATATCTGGGACTATATATCGCCCCTATTATCCTTAAACATTTAGATTCTTTCCTAACATAATATCACAGTAACGGTAGATTGGAAACATCTTGATTTATTGCAACCCTTCAGTTGTTTCCCATTACATGGAATAGTTTAACTTTTGTTCCCTGTAAATTTGACAGGATCGGCAAGTCATTGAAATCCCCCTTTAAGCAACATATCTAAATATTATTATATATAACGCCCAGAAGCGTGATATTACCAGTATAATAGCAAATAGGTTGCTAATTTTCTTTATATCAATTCCAATTAAAGTTGAAACTGTCGGCGATTATACGCCAAATAGCAACTTACAACTTATAAAGTCAACAAAATTAAAATGATATGGAAGTAGAAATTAAGAAAACAAAAGAAATCCCTATAGATTCCATTCTCGAAATCTATAGGCTCAATGAATGGTCTTCAGCCGCAAAACCTGAAGTGCTACATCAAGCATTAACCAATTCACACACACTAATATCCGCTTGGGTTGGCAAAAAATTGGTAGGCATAGCAAACGCCATATCAGATGGCCACCTTGTGGTGTACTATCCCCACATGCTTATACACCCACAATATCAAAGCAAAGGTATTGGCAGTAAAATCATGGAGGCCATGCAACACATTTATGGCAACTTCCACCAACAAATGTTGACAGCAGATGGCGAGGCCATTGAGTTTTACAAAAAGTGCGGATTTGAAAAAGCAGGTAAAACAAAATCCATGTGGATCTATCAAGGAAATGACCATTAATAAATGGGTCAACTGGACGCCAGAAGGCTGTGTCAATCCCACAGTAACACCGGGCGCACCAGTTACTCTCGTTCGACGTAGAAACTATAACGGTGGCCCAAGAAATAGTTTAATGAGAATGTAGGATGAGCTTTAAAATTGTGGTTATCAGGGGCAGTAGCATGGGGTTTGGCTGATCTTCCCCCTTCTGTCTTTTGCCTCAAACCTCACTCTGCCGGAGAGAACTATATGTGTGAATTCTGCATCAACCATGGTGAAGGCAAGAAATGGTATGAAAACATTACCAACTACTCACGGGAACTCTTTCTGCAGGTCAGTTCCGACGAGGACCTGAAAAACTACCTCGCCCGCTTCGGCCAGTCGATGCACGATAACATCCCCAAGGCCGAAAAATGGAAAAGACGCTTGCCATTCATCTACGATTTCCTGGTCTATCCCTGGTTCACCCGCAGTTACAAGAAAAGCCATTTCGGCCAGATGGTACCTGTTGAAGACGTTGAAAAAATCCTCAATGAAGTAGGAACCGTCTGGAGACTGCCCTGTATCTGCCGTAAGGTAGCGACAGGAGAAGATAAACGATACTGTTACGCAGTCGGCATGGACGCCACCGGGATATTGAAAGAACTACCGGATTTTCGCAATTTTGATCAGACCACCCCAGAGGCGGCCATAATCGAGATTAGGGATCTCGATGCTAACGGCATGACTCATAGTGTCTGGACCTTTCAAACGCCTTTCATTGGCGCCGTCTGTAACTGCGACCATGACTGTATGGCTTACCGGGTCGAATATCGATCACAACTGGCCAAGGTCATGTGGAAGGCGGAGTACGTTGCCGCAATCGATAAAGACCTCTGCAAGGGATGCAAGTTATGCCGGAAACAGTGCATGTTTGAGGCTGTCGATTACTCACGGGAACAACTAAGGTGTTCTGTAGATAGTAGAAAATGTTATGGATGCGGGGTCTGCCGGGCGGTCTGCCCAGAAAAAGCTATCACACTGTTACCGAGAAAAGATGTGCAACTGGCGGCTAACTCCTGGTAACCAGGTTGTTGCAAGTAATACGTAAAATAACATAACTTAAACACTGGGGTAATACCACGACAACAAATCGAAATTATTACAAATAGTCCGAAAAACAGGAGAGTAAAAGAGAGAGAGAAAGGGGGGGGCAGATTATTTTAATCACGCCATTAATGAATCAAACGATAATAATCGCCGAACCAGCACATGCACCAGGTGCCAATGAAGAGACTACTTTATTTTTACTAGTTATTCTGGTGCTGACTGGTGATGTAAATCGTTCTGCGGTTAATATAACAACAAAGCAATTCACAAACTGAAAGGAAAATACGACTATGCAACTCTTATTTAGATTAATTGTATTCAACCTTCTTATTTTAATTTGTAGTGGACTGATTTTTATGTGTAGCGGAGAAACGACTTTTAATTACAATCTCGATACCCCTGACGTACAGAATGTACTTCCGGATATCCTTAATGAAGTTTCTGGGCTCACTGATATAGACTCTTCTCATGTTGCCTGTGTGCAGGACGAACTGGGTACTATTTTCATTTACAATTTTATTAGCGGTAAAATTGTTTCGCAGCACTTATTTGATACCTATGGAGATTTTGAAGGACTTACGTACACTGGAGAGGCTATTTTTATTTTAAGAAGTGATGGGCGATTGACCGAATGGAATGATTTTAAATCTGATTTGGCCAACATCAAACATTATAAATTGCCATTACTTACGGCCAACAATGAAGGACTTTGCTATGACAAGAAGCACAACCGGATTCTAATAGCAGCCAAAAGTACACCTTTGGATCATGATAAAAAGTCTGAAAGATTTATTTATTCGTTTGATATTTCAAAAAAAACCCTTTTAGAAAAACCCCTATACAGCTTAAACACTGGCCAATTAGCTATTAAGGCTCAGAAATTCAATATACCGACCTATTCTACGACAAAAAAAGGCAAGAAAAAACCATTCAATTTCCGTCCTTCAAGTTTAGCGGTACATCCTTTATCAGATGATATTTATATCATTTCTGCTACCGACAAATTACTTCTTGTCATAAACCGAAAAGGTGAAGTCATACAAATGAAGGAACTTGAGTCTGAGCGTTTTACGAAAGCTGAAGGAATAACATTTTTGCATGACGGCACTATGATCATCACTAATGAAGCTGCAGGAAAGGTTCCGACATTATTGGTGTATAAAACGAAAAAAATGAACAATGACTAACAATGTCGTAAAAAAACGAATGGGTAAATAGTAAATAGTGGACAGACCACGGTATAGCGTGAGGCTGGAGGCAAATTATGCCAATCGCTCCCAATGAATCAACAGCTAAAATCGCCGAACAATTAAATTAACCAGGTGCCCAAGTGGCTTTTTTATTTGGCTTTATGCCGTGCCTCATTGCTTCCTTTCTTATAGACACCAGTTATTGCTTGGGTCAGTTATTATGGCGATCGGCTTAAACAAGGGGCAAGTCTGGTACGCTCTAGCTTCCAGGGTAATGACTTTTGCCATGTCGTTTAAACCTGCCATACCCTATTTATCACCCCGTCCAGCAGCATTTAGTATCTCATTCAAGTTAGCTGAAGCGGTACTATCCAGGGACAAATCATCCCGCGCCATTTCGGTATAGCCGAATATGGGCATTAGAATGTTATTAAAATCATGGGCGATACCACCGGCCAGGGTAGCGATGGCCTCCATCTTATGGGCCTGTTGCAGCTGGGCAAACAGTTTTACCTTTTCAACTTCGGCCTCCACTTGGTTGGTGATATCGTCAACCCGGATTACCGCCCCATCTACGCCGTTGGCAATGAGCGGATAGACGGTCATATCCGAATAACAGGTCTTGTCCTCATGCTCGGTGGCGATTTTGGACTCTTTTTTTGGTTTCCGTTCAAAGATGGCCTGCCTGATTGTGTCTAAATGGTTGGCTAAGTCAGGGAAGAGCTCAGCCAGTTTTTGGCCCTTAGCCACCTCCTTTGTTGTGCCACGTATCTATGCCGAGAAATCATGATTTTCCATTCACGGTATATTTGGCATCAGCGACCATTTAATGTGCCAACCGTTCTCCTGGTTGCTGTCCAGACAGACGATCCCGCCGTTTTGAAATTTAAAGACACATAACTCTTCATTGCCGGCAACCACCAATGCGACCAGTTTCTCCATAAAGGGCAGGTGACCAACCACCATCATGTTTCTTGAGATATCCACTGTTTCGGCAAAGGCATTTACATCATCCATCGGCTTTATTCCTTCGATCTCAATAACACCCTGGTTTGGACACAGCGCTTTTGCAAAAATATCAGCAGTCTGTTTTGTCCTTTTTTTGCCGCTGTGGACAATAATATTAACAGGGACTTTGTAATTTTCAGCAACAGAGGCAATAATTTTAACCTCTTTAATTCCCTCATCTGAAAGACCGCGCTCTGGATCAATATTTTTTGCCAAACTCATTCCGTGCTGAACGAGATAGATTGCCATATTCTCTCCCCCTTGTGTCATTCACCTTGATTCAATTGCTGTCTATTTGTCCCGATCATTTTGTCGGATTCTGAGCTATCTCAATTCCGGACCAGCTAACTCGGCTATAAGCCGAGACAAGCCGTCCACGACTCTTGTCATCTGATCGTATTCTAGTTTGTCAGGTGTGTCAGCGCTCGTATGGTAATAATTGTACCTGAACAGCGCCGTGTCGGTTACCATAATAGCCTTGTAACCCTCCTGCCAGAAGGACCATTGATCCGACCAGCCGATTCCGGTCATCCACCCCGGAGCCGCAACTCCGTGGGCCGGGAACCGGGTGTGACTCCGAAACGAATCTAAGGACTGTTTTACTAAATTACGCGACCGGAGGTTGCCGACAAAACCTATAAAATTTGCGGTATCTGGATAGAAGAAACTGAAAGGGAAAGGGTAGCGCTGACTTCCTTTGACATCTGAGTAGTAGCCGATGGTTTCCAAAGAAATCATGGCCCGAATGTTCTCATTGCGCTCACGTGCCCGGGCTGCATACACCCTGCTCCCCATTTTGCGGGAGAGAAAGAAAGGCGGCTCCTCGTTGGCAAAGGCGACGAAACGAACTGTTTTCTCATAAGATTTTGGGCGAGCCAGGCGGGAGAGTTCCAGAAGAGCAGCTATCCCGGAACCATTATCATTGGCGCCGGGACAGCCCCGCACCGAATCATAGTGTGCACCAATCACTATAATGGCCCCAGGCTGCCCGCTCCCCATAAGTTCAATTTCAAGATTTTGGACAGGGGCGCCATCAATCCGGTACTCCTGCTCTAAAACATCATACTTCTGCCCAGCCCAGACGCTTTTTATATAATCCACGGTGGCCGCCATCTTGGTCGGCTTCCACATATTCCTCTCACCAATTTCGGAAGCAAGGATGCGGACATGCTCTTCAAGATGGTTCCGCAATATTACTTCAGATTCAGAGAGGCCAACAGTGGTATTGCGCTTATGCGACGAAAGGTGACTCTGTTTGTTATCCATCAATAGCATCCAGTAAAGAGTTATGACAATCAGGACTGCGGCAATCACGATCCTTATGAATATTGGCACATATGAGCCATGGCCACTGGCTGGCCGTTTCACCCGGTTCCTTTGCCCTTGCATCATTGCCCCCACACCAATCTGCCCCTCTAAAAAATAACATGTCAGCGTAGCCGTTCCCCAAACGCTGCCATCCGTTTAAGCAAACTCTCGGCCCGCATCGTCATATATGGAGGGATAGGGTACCCGGCACGCTGCAAGGCTTTGGCTGTCCAGACGTTACAGGTCTTTGGCAGATAGTACTTTTCGTGGCTTCGATAAAAGTGACTGTCCCCATATAGACCAGGCCCAAGATTCACCATTTCCCCCTGCTGACCATAATCAAAACTGTTGCTGATAAACTCACACAGCCTCAAAAAATTTCGCTCTCCAAGGGACAGTCTGATCACCCCACTGCTCGGGAAATAATCCATAACCTGCCCGTTAAAGCCAACCACATGCAGGACGCTGGCAGAAGGTATCAGAGCGGCCTTTAAAAGAGTGCCGACTTTAAACTCATTGCTTTTAAAAAAATCCTCGTCTCCCCAGCTCAGCTCAAGGTACTCATATTTGTCATAAAAACGGCGAACCGGCAAAAGGTGCTTTGGTATTGCAGTCGCTGGAACCACTAAGCCTGTATGCCAACCATGACCAACAAGATATAGAGTGATCTCTTTCTCACTCTTTAGGAGGGGTTGCTGAAGTGGCGCACAACCTGCACTTCCTGAAAAGAATAAGCAGAGCAGCATAAATAAGCACAGGCTTGACTGTTTCCACACCATTACTTCTCCGCCCGTTGAGGTGGAAAGCCCACCGGAATAACCAGAAGCGGTTCATGCTCTGTCGGTAGATCGAGAACGCGCTGCACCCCCTGATCATCAAAGGCGCCGACCACAACGGCGCCAAGCTTGAGAGCTACAGCCTGGAGCAAAATGTTTTCCGCTGCGTGCCCCGCCTCAAGATGCACATAGCGCCGGGCTCTCTTGCCGTATTTTTTAGCGGTGCGGCTATAGACTCCGGTTATCACGAAACAGGCAGGGGCTGCGGCGATACACTCCTGGTTTAAGGCCGCCCCGGAGAGAGCCCGGCGCAGATCGGACTCTTTAAACAAATTTAGTGAGTGTTGTTCTGATGCGTAACGATAGACTCCTGGGGAGATATCGGTCGTCAGCCCAGCAACCAGATAGAGTTCCAGAGGATAAAGCGCCCCAGCCGATGGCGCTGTCCGGCGGATATCCTGGCTGTTAATCCCCTGGGCGGCCCAGAGAAGTTGTGATAACTCGTTTAGGGAGAGGGGCTGCTTTGAATAGCTGCGGACCGACCTCCGTAGCGCCAAAGCTGACTCAACTGAGAGGTGTCCCTCAGATCTGGGCGGTGGCAGCTTGACCATTTCAGGCACCTTGGTAAAGAACTGCAAAGCGTGGGCAGATGAGCCCCAGCAAATTAGTAGCCAGCAGAGAACAATAAGCGTATCGCTCAGAAGGTTGTGCGGCATGTTTCACCTCCATCAAGGTAAAAAATGTATTTTCAGATGACCGGCAAGATTGATGACAAAAATAATGGCACATAACTTCCCCTTACTATTCATGATGCGATTTTTTGATACTTAAATGCAAGGAGAAAACTTCCAGGCAGGATTTGGTGGGTGAGGAAAATTAAAAAAGGAGGTAGAGGGTGGGACTGTTGTTCTTTCTGGTAACATCCTGAATAACCAGCAAGATTTGATCCAAATCAAAAGAGTGGCAGGAATCCATCTACCTGCCTTTCAGCTAAAAACAATTAGCTTTTCAGCTGTCTGTAAAATTTGAGGATTATAATTCGTTGCAATTTATTTCTTTTTACTGATAGTCTTTGAGTAAGGAAAGTACATTAAATAACCTACTCCAAATTATTGTCTTTCTCGCCAGGAGATGTCTTATGCTCTATCGAAGTATACATTTCTTCTCTCTACTTCTCGTTCTCTGCTTTATCATAACACCCCCACCTCTGAGCCTTGCCTCTGACATATACAGTCGCGCCGTGGAGGAGCTCATCGAAGAAATAGAAATAAATGTGCGGGAGACAAGTTATTACCTTAACAAAACCAAACTTGATGCGCGGGTAATGGATGCTTTAAGAAAAGTGCCTCGGCACCAGTTTGTCCCCTCGCAGCTTAAACGGGTGGCATACGCGAACAGGCCTCTACCAATTGGCCACGGCCAAACCATATCCCAGCCGTACATCGTGGCGATCATGACCGATCTCATAAACGTTGATCAGGACGACCGAGTTCTCGAGATCGGCACAGGTTCCGGGTACCAGGCGGCCATCCTTTCTGAGATGGTCAAAGATGTTTTTTCCATCGAAATCATTGAGCCCCTTATGAAAAGCGCCAAAAAAAGATTGAAAAACCTGGGGTATGACAATATTCATTTGCGCCTTGCTGACGGCTACCACGGCTGGGAGGAAAAGGCGCCCTTTGATGCGATCATTGTCACGGCAGCAACAAGCCACATTCCTCCCCCTCTGATCAAACAGTTGAGGCGAGGCGGTAAAATGATAATCCCGGTGGGCGGGCCATTTATGATTCAACATCTGGTCATGGTTGAAAAAGATGAGAACGGTATCAGCAAAACCCGTCAGCTTCTACCTGTAAGATTCGTGCCACTGACTGGTAAACATTAATGGCATCGAGCATGCTGTAGCCAGCCGAGTATTTTTTATAAAACATAAAAGGGAAGTAGATATAAATAATTTAATTCCTTAAAATTACAGCAACGGATGGATGGCACATGATCAAAAATCACGGTTCAGCAGCTCCTCTGCAAAATCGCCCGCCACTGATCGCCATCGCCCTTGTTTCCGCCAGTGCTCTTGCCTATGAAATACTGCTCATGCGTCTGTTTTCCATCATTCAATGGCACCACTTTGCATACATGATTATCAGCATTGCCCTGCTTGGCTACGGGGCAAGCGGTACCTTTGTGACAATCTTTCAGGAAAAACTTCTTCTCCATTTTCGCAGGAATTTCATCTGTTTAGTTCTCCTGTTCAGTGTTGCCAGTTCCAGCTGTTTTCTTACTGCCCAGCACATTCAATTCAACGCCCAGGAGGTGCTGTGGGATGCAAGCCAGCTGAGCAAACTGTTCCTCATTTATCTGCTTCTGGTTCTGCCGTTCTTTTTTGCCGCAAGTGCCATCGCCATAACCCTGTTGCAATTTAGGCAGAAATGTGGGGCAATCTATGCCGCAGACCTGATCGGGGCTGGCTGCGGCAGCGTTTTCATTATAGTTTTGCTTTACCTGGTGTTTCCTGCCAGTGCACTTCTGATAATTGCCTCACTTGGCTCCACTGCAGCAGGGATTGCCATTATGGAACTGCAGAATAAATCCCCAACTTTTATCATCGCCATTGGCCTTATTTTCCTGGTGCATTTTTTGCTGCCGGGCAAATTTATCCAGCCGGCTATCTCTCCATACAAAGGTTTGCCCCAGGCATTACAGATTAAGGGAACCAGCATTACGGAACAAAGATCCAGCCCTTTAGGACTCATATCAGTTGTTGAAAGTCCCGTCATACCCTGGCGCCACGCTCCGGGAATGAGTATCAATGCCTCCATTGAACCACCGGAACAGCTCGCCCTTTTCAGTGATGCGGACAGTATGACCGTGCTCACAAAATTCAATGGCGACTACGGCACGGTTGCCTACCTTGATCAGCAGACATCGGCCCTGGCATATCACCTGCGACCCATCAAGAGAGCGCTCATTATTGGCACAGGGGGCGGTTCCGGGCTGTTGCAGGCAGGCTTTCACCAAGTGGAACATATAGATAGCGTAGAAATAAATCCGCAAATCATTGCCATCGGCCAGGACAATAAGAATTTTTCCGGCAGCATTTTCGACAACAGCAAAACAAAAGTCCACATTGCTGAGGCCAGGGGCTTTGTCAGTCAGACAACAGATAGATTTGACATCATTCAGGTTGAACTGCTTGACTCCTTCAACGCCTCAGCCGCAGGCCTCTACGCCCTGCATGAAAGTTATCTCTACACCGTAGAGGCGCTGCAGCAATATATACAAACCCTCTCTCCGGAAGGGTATCTCTCAATTAGCCGCTGGGTCAAGGTGCCGCCGCGGGACTCGTTAAAACTCTTTGCAACAGCGCTGGCTGCTTTAGAAAGTAAAGGGTCTGATACCCCGGAGAAGCACCTTATTCTCATTCGGGGCTGGCAGGCCAGTACTTTGCTTATTAAAAATGGGGTGATTAACGAAGATGAAATCAAGGCGCTCAAAAAATTCTGCAGGGAAAGGTCCTTTGACCTGGCATATTATCCCGGCATGTCAGAAAAAGAGGCAAACCAATACAATCTGCTCAAAGAGCCTTATTTTTACCAGGGCGCCCAGGCCCTGTTCAGCGAAAAGGCTGATTTTCTGCAACGCTACAAATTCAACCTTGCTCCAGCAACGGATAACAGGCCCTACTTTAACCATTTTCTCAAGGCATCCACCTTTCCCGAAATTATTAGATTGCGCGGCAAGGGTGGGCTTCCCCTCATGGAAGGGGGTTATCTGATTCTGCTTGCCACTCTTGTTCAGGCAGTCAGCGCAAGTATTGTGCTGATCCTACTTCCCTTGAAATTGCAGGAAAGGCCTACCTACAAAGGGAAACCAACGTTCTATTTCCACGTTTTTCTCTATTTTTCCGCTATAGGTTTGGGCTTTATCTTTCTGGAAATTGCTTTCATTCAAAAATTTCTTCTTTTTTTACACCACCCTCTTTTTGCAACTTCTGTGGTGGTCTCATCATTTCTCGTCTTTGCCGGTATGGGCAGCGCCTGCACAAAAAGGCTGCTGCAAAGGTATTTACCTGAAAAAATACTCAGGACGGTACTCGGCCTCCTCCTTATCCAAGGGGTTCTCTATATCCCACTTTTTGATCAGCTCGTTGAGATTCTTCTGCGCCACACCATATTGGTCAAAATCCTTGTTTCAATCCTGCTGATTGCCCCTCTGGCTTTTTGTATGGGCATGCCTTTCCCTCTGGCTCTCAACAGCTTAAGCAGGTCCGGCCCTGCCCTTATTCCCTGGGCCTGGGGGGTCAATGGCTATGCCTCGGTGATCAGTGCTGTACTGGCAATGCTCCTTGCCATCAACTTTGGCTTTACTGCGGTAATAATCACAGCGCTCATTTTTTATGGAATCGCCTTTTATGCATTTTCCAAGTTTTCTGGAGAAAATTTATTCTTCCCTTTTAATCCGGGGAAATGATACGATACGCACTGGTTCAAGAAAAGGTCCTGGTAAATATTCGGCAACACTCCATGACGGAGTCTACACTACGTTTCGCTTACCCGCGCCCGCCCAACGGAAGTGCCCTTGGGGTGCGATCAGGCTGACTCACGTAGAACTACTACGCTTCGCCAACCTGATCGAACACATCTGAAGCGTTGTCAAACATTTACATTTTGTTGGTTTTGTTGTTGTTTTCCAGTGTCAGCCGAATATTTATAGATCCTGTATATCCCAGTCCCCTAATAATCCGTGAGAAGGGATGGCCTATGCATTCCGAGTCCAAATCCCGGTCAGGACAATCTGCCGGTAATCAAGAAGCTTTATTGCTGCTAATCAGGCAACTTATGGCTGAGCTGCATCCGGAGGTGCGTTTCTCGCAGCCTATCGGTCTGGACAGCTCTCTGGACCGTGATCTTGGCCTTGACAGCTTGGCCTTGGCTGAACTTCTTTCCCGTCTGGAACAGAAATTTGATATTTCCCTGTCCGAACATGTGCTGGCAACGGCGGAGAGCCCCAGAGACCTGTTAGGGTATATTGGCAGGTCGGAAAAGGCAACGCCGGCACCGCAGGTCATCCAACCCGTATTGTCGGAAGTTTCAGGTAAGAGTGACCTGGCGCCACATGGAGCAGATACTCTCATCGCAGTGCTTGACAGCCATCTCCAGTCCCACCCGGAGCGGATTCATCTCATCCTTGATCGTCACCATAAAGATGCCACGCAGCTCAGCTACGCAGAGCTTAAAAAGGGCGCGCTGAAACTGGCCGCCGGACTACAGCAGCATAACCTTGAAGCGGGGGAAACCGTTGCCATCATGCTGCCCACCGGTTCGGATTATTTCTTCAGCTTTTTTGCCGTCCTGCTTGCCGGAGGCATTCCGGTACCGCTCTATCCTCCAGCGCGTCCCACCCAGATTGAAGAACACCTCAGAAGACACCGGGGAATTTTAGATAACGCCGGGGCAAAAATCCTGATCACCATGCCTGAAGTAAAAGTAATTGCCGGTCTGTTGAAAGCCCAAGTGGAGGCGCTTGAGCAGGTTAACACGGTGGAGGCATTCTCCGAACAAACGGGAGAGTTTACCCCCATACCCATTCAGGCAGGCGACATTGCCTTTATCCAGTACACCTCCGGTTCCACCGGCGACCCCAAGGGCGTGGCCCTCACCCACGCCAATCTACTGGCAAACATCCGGGCCATGGGCCAGGCAACCGATGTCACAGCTAACGATGTTTTTATCAGCTGGCTGCCTCTCTATCATGACATGGGATTGATCGGGGCATGGTTGAGCAGTCTCTATTACGGCTGCCGCCTTGTCATCATGCCGCCGCTCTCCTTTCTCGCCAAGCCGGAACGTTGGCTGTGGGCCATACACAACTATCAAGGCACCATGTCGGCCTCTCCCAATTTCGGTTACGAATTCTGCTGCCGACGACTAGACGACGAAGCGCTAAAGGGGCTTAACCTCAGTTCCTGGCGTCTGGCCTTCAACGGTGCAGAACCGGTAAGTCCAGAGACGATCACCAACTTTGCCAAACGTTTTGCCCCTTACGGATTTCGTCCTGAAGCTATCGCCCCGGTCTACGGCCTGGCCGAGTCCTCGGTGGGCCTTGCCTTTCCTCCACTCGGGCGTGGACCTCTCATTGACCGGGTCAAGCGTGCCCCCCTCATCGAATCTGGCCTGGCGGTGCCGGCGGCACAAGATGACAACACATCACTGAGATTCGTGGCTTGTGGCCAGCCCCTGATTGGCCACCAGATCAGGATCGTTGCTGAGAGTGGCAGAGAACTGCCTGACAGGCAGCAGGGAGAGCTGCAATTCAAAGGACCGTCGGTCACCAGCGGCTACTTCCGCAATCCAGAAAAGACCCGCAGTCTTTTCCGAGGTGAATGGCTTGATTCCGGTGACCTCGCCTATATTGCCAAGGGCGACATCTTTATCACCAGTCGAATTAAGGACATTATCATCCGCGGCGGCAGAAATGTCTACCCCCATGAATTAGAAGAGGCCGTGGGCAACATACCTGGCATCCGCAAAGGGTGCATTGCTGTGTTTGCCAGTCCCGACAAGGAGTCTGGCACCGAACGGCTGATCGTGTTGGCAGAATCCAGGAAAAAAGATGCGGAAACAAAAGAAAAGTTACACCGGCAGATTATCAATACGGCAGTCGACCTATTGGGCATGCCGCCAGACGAGGTTGTCGTCGCCCCACCGGGGACAGTGCTGAAAACTTCAAGCGGCAAGATAAGACGTGCCGCCAGTCGGGAACTTTTTGAAAAAGGAGCGATAGGCAAAGCAAAACGTGCCCTGTGGCTGCAGCTTGTCCGTCTCTCTCTTGCCGGAATTATGCCGCAGACTCGCAGGGTTATACGCCGGGCTAGGGCTTATCTCTACGCATTGTACTGCTGGCTGCTGTTTGGCCTCATCGGACTGCCGCTCTGGTTGCTTGTTGTCTTGCTACCCTCCATCAAATTACGCTGGAGGCTGGTTCGCTACGCCCTCAAGCTGCTCGGTTTTTTATCAAGTACGAGAATAAGCATACGCGGCCTTGATAATATAGCCCCTGATCAACCGATGATCCTGGCATCTAATCATAGCAGCTACCTGGATAGTCTCATCCTTTCTGCCGCCCTACCCATTACCTGTAGCTTTGTGGCCAAGGCAGAACTGGCAGGAAATTTTTTTACCAGGATGCTGCTCTCTCGGCTGGATGTTATTTTTGTCGAGCGCTTTGATCCTGAAAAAGGAGTGAAAGATGCCCGCCGGATTGCCCGACTCGCCGCATCTGGCAAACGCCCCCTGTTCTTTGCCGAAGGCACTCTGCAGCGGGTGCCAGGCCTGCTGCCTTTTCAGATGGGAGCCTTTATCACAGCGGCCCAGGCCAAAATCCCTGTGCTGCCGCTGACAATCCGCGGCAGCAGAAATAAACTCCGAGGCGACTCCTGGTTCCCCCGGAAAGGTGCGGTTAGCGTCATCATAGGCAAACCGTTCATAGCAACGGGCAGCGACTGGAATGCCGCCCTCAAACTACGCGATGATGTCCGTTCTGAGATACTGCACCACTGCGGTGAGCCTGACTTGGCTAGCGCCTACACCTCGCTCTCCCAGATGGAAATTAAACGACCCGATACGCCGAGGAGGAGTAAGTGATGAAAGACGATACAGCTCACAACAGGATTCTGGATACTATTTCCGCTACTGAGGCTGGCACCCTTCCCGGTCTGCTTAAATGCCGAATTGAACGGACACCGAACCTTCCGGCCTATCAGCAATATGACAGGCAGCAGAACAGATGGCTCAGCTATAGCTGGCAGGAAATCGGCAAGCAGATTGCGAGGTGGCAACATGGCCTAAAAAAGGAGTCTCTTGCGCCGGGCGAGCGGGTAGCGCTTCTACTCGCCAACTCCATAGAGTGGGTATGTTTTGAGCAGGCCGCCCTTGCTCTCGGCCTGGTGGTAGTGCCGCTCTATACCTGGGACAGTTCTGAAAATATCGCCTACCTCCTAAAAGACTCGGGAAGCAGGTTGCTGCTGACAGGAACAACCGAACAATGGTTGAAGATTGCCCCCCATGCGGCCTCCTTACCGGAACTCAACAAGGTCCTTTGCCTTGAGGAAAAATCCCTTGCCAATGCTCCTGACATTTCAACCGCTTCAATTAACGCCTGGCTGCCTAATGTTGGTGGCAAGATAAGCATCCATACAGGTGATCCTGAGAGCCTGGCAACAATCGTTTACACTTCCGGAACCACCGGCCCACCCAAGGGTGTGATGCTCTCACATAAAAACATACTCTGGAACGCCGAGGCTATCCTCAAGGTGATCCCCTGTTACACCTCCGATATCCTGCTCTCCTTTCTTCCCCTCTCCCATACCTTTGAACGCACGGTAGGTTATTATACGCCGATGATGGCGGGAAGCTCGGTGGCCTACACCCGTTCCATGGAGGAGATGGGGGAAGACCTGCGGAGCATACGACCGACGATTATTATCTCAGTGCCGCGCATCTTTGAAAAGGTATACGCCAAGGTTCGGAAACAGCTACAGCAAAAGAGCGGCTTTGCCCGCTGGCTGTTTCAGCTCACTCTTGACAACGGTTGGCGCCATTTTGAAGCTTCCCAGGGACGAGATTTGGCCTCACCTTTGCGGGAACAGTTACTCTGGCCCCTGTTGCAACGTATTGTCGCGGCTAAAATACTTAACCGGCTTGGTGGCAGAATCCGACTTGCGGTGAGCGGCGGTGCCCCCCTGCAGGAGGATGTTTCCAGGTTTTTCCTCAGTCTTGGACTCCCCTTGGTCCAGGGTTATGGACTGACTGAAGTGGCGCCCGTGGTCAGTGCCAATACTCTAGAGCACAATATCCCAGCCTCGGTGGGGCCTCCTCTGCCAGATGTCCAATGCCGCATCGGCCATCATAATGAACTATTGGTGAAAAGCCCCGGCCTCATGGCAGGTTATTGGAATCTGCCGGATAAGTCCAAAGAGGCCTTTGATAGCGAGGGCTGGCTCTATACCGGCGATGTGGTGGAAATAAAAAACGGTGACATCCATATTCGCGGCCGGCTCAAAGAGATAATCGTCACTTCAACCGGTGAAAAGGTCCCCCCTATGGACCTGGAACTGACCATTGGCGGTGATCCCCTTGTTGACCATGTGATGGTGCTTGGCGAGGGCATGCCGTATCTTGCTGCCCTGCTGGTGTTGCATCGTTCCTCATGGGAAGAACTGGCCAGGGAATGTGGAGTGGATCCAGGCGATGTTTCGTCACTGCAGGCACCTGCTGCCAAACAGGCTGTCATCGAAAGACTTGAAGGCTTGCTGCATGAATTTCCCGGTAATGCCAGGATTCGTGCAGTCGCTCTTCTTTTGGACGACTGGTCTATTGCAAACGGCCAGTTGACCCCGACTTTGAAATTGAAACGCGGAGAGATAGAAAGTCGTTATGCGGAAATCATCAAGGAACTTTACCAGGGACATGAGGTGCCGGTTTGGCCCAGTACGTCGAAACCTGAGCGACCTAAACTTGATTGAAAAAAACAACTTAGGGGCTGTTACGAAATAAACGTTACGTTTATTTCGTAACAGCCCCTTAATGAATAGAGGAGGGTGCTATGTCCATCGGAGAATTTTGTAACAGGGAAGTGGTTATTGCAAAAAAAGATATGGGAATAGTTGAGTTGGCACAGCTAATGCGCA
The DNA here is from genome assembly GCA_030145275.1 of Desulfurivibrionaceae bacterium. GTDB lineage: Bacteria > Desulfobacterota > Desulfobulbia > Desulfobulbales > VMSU01 > JAQYVV01. The sequence goes on from JAQYVV010000023.1 coordinate 19,926, forward strand.
ACCACCATGTCGGTGATGTAATCGTGGTTGAAAAACAAGGTGATCTTGTGGTTCCGGTTGGTATTATCACCGATCGTGATATTGTTGTGGAGCTCGTTGCCGGCCAGGTAGATATTGACTCAGTGACCAGCGGCGATGTGATGAGCCTGGAGCTGATAACGGCCATGGAAAAAGACGGTATATGGGACACACTACAGCGCATGCGCAGCAAGGGCATTCGCCGCCTGCCGGTGGTCAATGAAGACGGTGGCCTGGAAGGCATCCTGACGGTGGATGATCTTATTGAGCTACTCGCCGAGGAACTGGCTCTACTTGCCGGTATAGCCGGCCGAGGGCAAGAGCTGGAGGGAGAACGACGAAAATAGCCGGGTTATTCCGGAATTACGTGATCAATATCACGTCTCTCCCGGAATCCCGTACGTCTTTAAACATGTTGGTTTTTTCCGAATGCTCCTCCACCCTTGTTTTAAAGGGAGTTAATACCCGCCCCTGCGATATTAACGATGTTAGCGACTATTTTAAAAAAGGTTAGGTCTAATCTTAAGGCTCTTAGCAGCTTGTCTTGGTTAGGGCATTAATTATGATATGACCAATTTCAAAAGACCACCGATCGAGACAATTCCAACGCTATTATCGTCCCCGCCATCAACTACAAGGTGGTGCACTCCGGCAATGTTCATCACCCCAAGGGCATTTTCCACGGATTCTGATGCATCTAATTGAACACATGGGGTTGCCACGGCCTTGTCACTGATCAACTCACAGGCGCTCATAAGGCTGGAGGCATTGGTATGATCCAGGTCGTCTTTTTTATCAATACTGTACATTAAATCCATCTCGGTGACTACGCCAACCACCTCTTCGTTTAACTTCACGGTGAGTGCGCAGACATTAGATTCGACCATTTTCTGGATAACAACACGCAGACTGTCTGCTGGCTCAACGCTTGGCGCATCCCAATTTACTACACTTTTAATTTCATCACTCATTCCCATGATTTTAGCCTCCTTAACTAGTGAGTTGTTTGAAGTGGGTGGTACGATATTAAGAGGGAGACTCTGTTTGTTTTCTCCCCCCCCAAATATCATAGCCCTATGTCTTAATGGTAGACATGGGCATCAAAATAAGTCAAGCGTGAATGCTATATTATTGTAGCTTTTATGACCGCCAGAAACTGACAAGGCGAAAATACGGGGAAGCTCAAAAGACATATTAAAAAAGGGCCTCCATTAACAAGGCCTTGTCTTTCCAGAAAAACCAAATGTCTCGAAAATGTTGAGTTTTTCCGAATGTTCGTCTATCCTTTTCTAAAGGAAGTTAGTCAGTGTCTTGCTGATTAAACAAGACAACACCTTCCCTGGCGAGGCAAAATCGTCGAGATCCCTCAAGTCTTTGATTGACCACTACCATGAACAGCAGGCTGCGTGAAATTAAATTTCAAGAAGGACGCTGCGGATAAATAACTAAAGGACCGCTCAAAAATAACTCCATTTTTTTCAAGGGCGAGATGCAACACATCTCACGGCAATCTTCACATTTCATCCTCCGAAATTGCAAATTTATTTTTGAGTGGACCCTTAGCCGAAGGTGGAATATGAATTATGTTCAGCGTGGTTTTTTCTGGATTGTTATCTATCTTTGCCTGGCTCTTTTGCTTTATGTGAGGTTGCTAAAACCTTTGGTATTGCTCAGACATCCCTACCGGGTGGAACGGGTGCGTAAAGAAAAGGGAAATTCCTGGACTCTGGTTTTGCGGCCAGAAGGGCATAGGGGGTTTACTTTTAAGCCAGGGCAATTCGCCTGGTTGACTATCAGGAACTCACCCTTCGCCCTTAAAGAGCATCCGTTCTCCCTCTCTTCAAGTGCCATGCAGCCACAAACGATCCATTTAACCATCAAGCAACTGGGTGACTTCACGAGGCGAATTAAGGATATTTCTCCCGGGCAAACAGCTTATCTTGACGGGCCTTACGGGGCCTTCAGCATTGATCGCCATCCTTATTCTGACTACATTTTTATAGCTGGCGGCATTGGCATCGCCCCAATTATGTGTATGCTGCGTACTCTTGCGGACCGGGGAGATGAACGGGCGCTATTGTTGTTTTACGCATACGTCGGCTTAATTTACGGATTGTGTACGTCCTGGAAAATCCGCCCAATGATTGGCAGGGGGAGACCGGTTTTATCACGTCTGACCTGCTCGCCCGTTATCTGCCAGTCGGCGCTCATCAACATGAATACTATCTCTGCGGGCCGATCATAATGACCGACTTGGTGGAAAAGGCACTGCAAAGGCAAGGGGTACCGCTGCACCGAATACATTCTGAACTTTTTAATCTTGCCTGATCAACAACAGGGGATATTGATTATGCGTCTTTTGTTTACAAAAATATTGACTCTTTCCACCGGTATTATGATTTTACTGCTATCGATTTTATTTGCATTCATTCAGAATTATTGATGGATGGCCCCCTAACAATTTCTTAGCGGGTAAAAACATCGATATACCTCAAGCCTTATGCTTACACTTCCGCTATGAACCTCAAACAGCGTGTTCCTTATTCCGGGTGGTGTCCTCAAAAATTGGCCTGTGTTTTATGTTAAAATCAATATTACTAACTTTTTCCGTTTTCATCTTTTTCTTTGCATGCGCTCCATTACCTTCGATTACGCAAGCGCAATTCCCAAAGAATGAATATGTGGTATTGCTGCATGGTTTAGCCAAAGATGAAATTTCAATGGGAAAGATGCAAAAGGCACTTATTGAACAAGGTTATGGAACCTGTAATATCGCATATCCTTCCAGGCATCATACGATCGAGAAGTTAACACAGGATTATGTCTTGCCAAAAATCCGAGAATGTCTCCCCAACGAAGATGCCAAACTGAGTTTTGTCACCCATTCCATGGGAGGTATCATTTTAAGGGACTTGTTACCAAAAGAGAAGTTTAGAAACTTAAGTGCCGTTGTCATGCTGAGTCCGCCAAATCAAGGGAGCGAAATCGTTGACACATTAGGAGATTACTGGTTGTTTGGGTTGATCTACGGTCCGGCGGGAAAAGAACTGGGAACCAGTAAAAATAGTACTCCAAACCGTTTAGGTCCAGCCAAGTTTAAACTTGGCATAATCACTGGAAATTTTTCGATTAACCCTATTTTTTCCCTAATGATTCCTGGAGAAGATGATGGTAGAGTTTCCTTGGAACGCGCTAAGTTGCAAGGCATGTCTGATTTTCTAGTAGTACCCGTCAGCCACTCTTTTATTATGAAAGATAATGAAGTGATTAGACAAACTTTATTTTTTCTTAAACATCACCGATTTCAGCACAATCAAGACAGATGACAATTCACTGACCTTGCTGTTTTCCCGCCGTTTTTTGAATCAACCTTTTGTCCCTACAATCTTTGACCAGATAGAAGTTAATATAGGTTGAATTCCAACTCGACCAGAAATTCAATAGGAAAAGATATCCTCAGACACCCCTTGGTTAGAATCGCATACAATAACTTGAGCTGTTCCTGAAAATGTTCAAAAATATGGCCAAAGAGACTACATGCATTTGTAACCTGAGGTGTCAGGGGCAATTGAAACAGCAACGTCGGAACTGTCAGATTTGTTTAACAGTAAGCTTCCCAAAGAAAATATACGAAGACAAGAGAAGTCCCGGCAATGATTTCCAATTGAGGGTAAAGTTGTCGTATATAAATTAGATTGTAGCGCCACAGAGCTGCCAGGCAGTTGCCGGGCTATTATTTTTTTTGGGTGTAGTCACGGAGTAGCGTAGATTGCATCATTGCAATACTAAAAATGCAACATTGCAATCTTCAACATTAACCTAGATATGCCCCTCCAGTTCTGCTAGCCCTTGCCACCTGGGAGTTTCACAAAAAAAATCCTTTTTTTTTAACTTTGGCACACAAAGTGTATTACTAAGTTGACAAAGACAAGGTAACCAAGGTCAACTTTCTAATTCAGGAAAGTTAGCCACACAAGCATAAAGGCAAACAATACCAAGGAGGCACAACATGACTAATCAAAAAACAACTAGCAAAAACGAAGTATTCGGAAAAGCAATTATGTGTCTTGGGTTGTCAACAGTTTATATTGCGGCGCTGGCATGGCCTTTCGGCTTGAGCGAACATGGATATGTTGCAACCAGGGCTATTTTGGCAGGCTCGATTATGTTTGCCATATCTGTCCCTGTCTGGGTCATAAATATTAAGAGGGAACTTGCATCCGCAGAAGAGAAGGCAAAAGCCGAAGCAAAAGAGAAGGTTTCTCAAAAAGTCGGACACTTGGCATAAAAAGATAGCGCATTTAAACTCCTGGCTTAAAAGCATGCTGGGTTGAATAACGAAGAATTAATCCTCATCAATAAAAGCGATTATCGGTACTGCGACACAGCAGCTGATAATCGCTTTTTCTATTTGCACAATACGACGGTCCCCCTAAGTACGGTTGCACTACCATATCAGGTTTGAACTTATACACCTCAGTACCTACTTTCTTAGGACCTCTACTATTTCAATTTCTTTTAACCGCCAAGTATCTTCCATTTTCTGCAACTTGCATCTCATTTCGTGAAAATCTTGAACAAATTCGCCCGGATTCAATTTACCTTCCATGCTTGCGGTTAAGTTCACGCGGGCAGTGTCTTTTTCTGGGAACTCAATGGAAAAATCATAGAATTCAAAAAATATTTCTGCATACTGGGAACGCTTGAGAAGGACAAAAGTTGACAGTTCACCGGATGAAATATCTCTGGAGAGTGAGTAGGCGGGTGCAATAATTTTGAATGGCTCGATAATCAACTCAGTTATTCGGTTGGCCTTTGCTGCAGCAATAATAGAGTTTTCATTGGGTTCTTTTTCTATTTTTTCGGCAATAAATTCAAACTGTTTTTTTACCTTTGCCTCTTCACTTTGAAAAAAAGTAAAAACTGCGATTATCCCTGCTATCAGGACTACTCCAGCAACAATGAGATGTTTTGCCTTTACCACAATGGCACTCCAACTATTCTATTGATTGATGTTTGGCCAAACTTGTGTACATCTATAGAAACACTTCGATTGTCTCCTATCACATAAACATTATTTTTATCAACCTTGCGTGGTGAAAGATTCCAGTCTGATGAGTAGCGAAGATATGTTTCGTCAATTTTCTTTTCATTTACCAAAAGAGTTCCATTCTTAATTTCCACAACATCTCCTTCCAGAGCAACCACCCGTTTCAAGAGGATGACTTTTTCACCTGCTAAACGGATACAGACAACATTGTATCTTTCAGGTTTTACGAAAATATACCGCAACTTGAAACATAAGTTTAATTGTCCGTTCATGTATGTGGGTTCCATGCTATATCCCTTTATGCGGAAGGGAAGACAAATAAAACTAAAAAATAAAAACGTGAAAATAGCGACCAATAATATCCTAAAGAGATATTGTTTTGTGATTTTAGGGAACAAAAAATCCTTAATATTATATTTCATTTATATTCCGCCACTTAATGCGCATAAAAAAGAGGAACTAAAAGTTTAACAGAAGTTAGGTCACAAAACGGATAGTAAATTATAACATACAATCCTAATATCAGGAAACTAGACAAGACAACCATACCCATGATAAAATTTTAATTATGCCTGCATCTATAAATAATTGGATTTTTGACAGAAAATTGTGATCTATAGCCCAGAGTGCTAAGTCAACATGGTAAGCGCTCCATGAACACCCCGCTGCACGTGATCGAACCCCGTGATATACAGGGGGTATACATCGCGTGGCTCGACCACGCACATCGGGGTGCCCCTGAAACGCATACGGACTCAGGGTTATGCAATCTTGGGTGTACTTAATTGACCGCTAACTCAACATGCTATATTTTATTCTAATTCGACCCCCCATTAAGCAGGAAATGATCTCCACTGGTCCCCCTTGACCTGGAAGCGCATAACGAAACTTGAGATACTTCACTGGAAGCTAGCCCTCAAAATACAAAAAAGGATAGAGAAATGAAATCTTACAGAAAAGAACTGTGGTTTGAAGTCCAGACAAGACGTGCCTTTATAAATATCACTCCTGAAATAGAAAAATGCCTTTCAGAGAGTGGTATCACCGAAGGACTTCTCCTTTGCAACGCAATGCACATAACGGCTTCTGTCTTTATTAATGATGACGAATCCGGTTTACACCATGATTATGAGGTGTGGTTGGAAAAACTAGCTCCCCATGAACCCACAAGCCAATATCGCCATAATGGCTATGAAGATAATGCAGATGCCCACTTAAAAAGGCAGGTCATGGGACGCGAGGTGGTTGTAGCAATAACAGATGGAAAACTTGATTTTGGAACTTGGGAACAGATTTTCTATGGTGAGTTTGATGGCAAACGCAAAAAAAGAGTCCTTGTGAAAATCATAGGCAATTAACAGATCAAAAATACTCGCATCCCCCAGCCCCGGCAAGAATTCCCAATTGAGAGTAAATTTGTTGCATATAAATTAGATTGTAGTGGCACAGATCTGCATGACAGTAGCCAACCCATTATTTTCTAGTAGTCAAAGAGCAGAGGAGATTACGATCATTGCATCAATGCAATACTAAAAATGCAACATTGCAATCTTCAGCATTAACTCAGACATGGCTCTCCGGGTCCGCTAGCCCTTGCCCCCCCAGAGTTTTGCAAAAAAATTGACTTTTTAAAAACTTTGGCACACAAAGTGTACTACTAAGTTGACAAAGACAAGGTAACCAAGGTCAACTTTCTAATTCAGGAAAGTTGACCAACAAGCATAAATACAAATAATACCAAGGAGGCACAACATGACTAATCAAAAAACAACTAGCAAAAACGAAGTACTCGGAAAAGCAATTATGTGTCTTGGGTTGTCAACAGTTTACATTGCGGCGTTAGCATGGCCTTTCGGATTAAGCGAACATGGTTATGTTGCAACCAGGGCTATCACGGCAGGTTCGGTTATGTTTGCCATATCTGTCCCCGTCTGGATCATAAATATTAAGAGGGAACTTGCATCTGCAGAAGAGAAGGTAACAGCCGAAGCAAAAGAGCAGGTTTCTCAAAAAGTCGGCCACTTGGCATAAAAAGATAGTAGATTTAAACTCCTGGCTTAAAAGCAGGCTGGGTTAAATAACGAAGAATAAATCCTCATCAAAAAAAGCGATTATCGGTACTGCTACACAGCAGCTGATAATCGCTTTTTCTATTTGTAAAACACAAATAAACTTGAAAATCGAAATCGTTGCCTTCTTGATTCATGTAAGATCAATCAGGGGGTGGCAGTTTTAAAAATATTGAACTAAATAAGGAGCAGAAAGGGGGAAGAAAGCCTACCAGTTGAAAAAACCATTTAAACCCTTGTTACTTGATAGTTGAATAGGTTTGTGAATCTTTGTATCCCCAGCCGGTAACTCCACTCCTATTTCAACGTACTGTGGGGAATCATTCTGCTTTTGAGTGTGGCAAATTGCTCCGATCAGTGAACCACTGAGAAAAGCAGAAAAAGAAAGTAGTATTGTAAGTATCAAGAATTTCTTATCCATAATGTGCCCCCTTACAAAACATATCGGACGGTTTTATGGATTCCTTTAAACTTTCACAGACTTAACCACTTTAGATTTATGTTTAACTATTCAGACAGGGCTTGAAATATGAAAAATCCCTGCCAGCCACCTGTAGCCAGGAATCTTTTCAGAAAACCAACAAATCCAGAAGATTCGACTAATACTCATCGAACTGCGACCACACCTCATAATTTTTTCGGTGGGAGGGAATCACTACGGTATTTTCCCACATAGGTTGAAAATCAAGAGACTTATCCCTTTCTGGAATCAGAGCATCGACTCCACATATTTCTGAGGCCATAGCCCATTCACCCGGCTTACCTCCTACGCAACCAGGACGCATTTTCTTATGATCCATGATCATAAATGTCGTTTCATCTGGCATAGTCCCTATTACGCAATTTGGCCCGTCTATAATGAGATTTCTACAGACATCTCTCAGGCCTTTAAGGAATTCGCCCTGAGGATGATTGTTCAGTTTGCTGGAGCTCAGAGGGGTGATAACATGTTTGAATGCCGGCAGTGGAAGTTTTAGTTGTTGAAAAGTATAATGAAGAATATGGGTAAAAACCTCGCTGTCGCTTTGGTAGCCCACATATCCAGGAAACCCCCTGCTTTCTAGCCATTGCTTGTTCGTTTGGAAGGCTGTGTTTTCACCGTTCGTCATCGTGGCAATACCCTGGAGAAAAAATGGATGGCATGCGTGCAAATTGATTCCCCAGTTGGTATTTTGTCTTCCCTGGGCCATGACTATACGCGCTGTTATCCTGTCGTCATCAAGGGAAAGAGCTTTGCCGACCACGAGAGGCCAACCTATTTCCTTGATCATGACAACATCGGGCCAAAGAGAAAATACGGATAAGTCGCCGCCATGGTTTTCCCCGTTTTTTCTTAAATCAAGCCGCATCAGCATCAATTCCTCTCCGATACGGCTCTGGCTGTATCCCTTCCACTCCTTTGGCTTCCGATAAACGCGCACAAAGTGTTTATGACGGTCCCTCGCCTCTAGCCCTGAAAGATCAGTTGTAAACTCGTGATCATATTTTTTTGAAAAACCTTTTTCCTGCATATATGCATTCAGCCGGTCTAAAGCATCCTTCGTGTGTGCGACACCAGACAATATCGGGTCATGCTTGTTATAGTTGAAATCGGTAAAATTAACACCTCGAAGGAGCAGGCCAAGTCCACTGCCGTCATATCCTTCCTGCATGGACTCCATTGCCTGCAGGACACTGTATGGGGAAAAGGGGGTGCTTGCTGATTTTAATGCTAAACGACACATTTGATATCTCCATGATTTTATAATGATGGCGCAAAAAACATTCGAAAAAACAGGAACACTTCTTCACTCTATGTCTTTATTGCTATCCGCTTTCTGGGTAATTTCTTTTTGAAAAACAATTCCTTCCTGACTAAGTGTATTTGCATGAACAAACACATTGGTTTGTGCATTGTCAATATCCACAACATGAATTGCCTTGGCTATACGATCATTTTTTTCATATATATTAGAAATGAGATTGGTCCCATGCCGGATGAGTTTTTCATTGAGTATATACCCATCATCTTCGGGGAAAACACCCATATAGACAATTCCCATTTCGACAATGTCATTAAAAAAATGGGTGCCAAGGGAAATGTCTGGCGCCAGTTTTTCATGCATGATGGCAAGTTCGCAGAGAACCGAAGCATTTCGTATATCATTGAAGGACACCGGCACCCCAAGTTCAGGCATCTTGCTTCCCCATCGTCCCGGTCCAATGATCATTGTACTTTTGCCTTCCGGCTGTTCATTGGTTAAATCTCCTATAAGCCTGGCCACAGAAAAACGCTCTGAAGTTGACAGTTTGCTGTATTTTGATGGAATGATGTAAATAATTCTATCGATTCTTTTGGCGGTTGCTTCTCCAATGATAGGTCCGACTGTCTTGATATATGTATCCTTTTTCTTGACGTTTTCGGGAAGGTTAGCTCCGTTTGTTTCCATTTTTACTTGGAATGGCCTGCACTGCAGAAGGTTGATCCGGTAGGTGTTGTCCTCTGAAAAATTAACAGAAAACTCTATGTCAACCGGATAATTATAAGCCTTGGCAATGGTGCTGAGCATCTCCTTCATATCATCGATAAATTCTGTTTCGGTGAGAACATTTTTGAAGGTCAGCATCCATGAAAATATGTTTTTAATATTGTGTTTACGGGCTCGCATTTCCATTTTGCGATCACGGTCGGCAAAGAGTTCAAGGGGCAACCCGTGAGTAGATTTGGCTACAGTTTCAAAATCCGTGCTTGCAAGGGTATTTTGTTTCAGATCAAGAACGTCGACTGTGTGCTGACTGTACCTGTGAATGTCATCCGTGCTTACTTCCGGACGTTTCAAGGGGGCATTGAGCGCTACAATGCGTGTGTAATCGTTGTCATGCCTGTCAACGGCCCGTGTGCCAAGGCCGAATACGAGTCGAAGAACCCCGTCTTCCTGCTTAATCTCTTTGTCCCAGACGAAAGGATTGAATGAGTAGCCAACCCCGGCAAGTTGGGGCATATAGTAGTTTCCGTAAAAGGCCCCAGACACTCTTTGCACTAGCAAAGCCATTTCCTCGTAGCGGTTCCATAATCCCCGGTGCGAGCGGTATGTTAGAACGTCATCGCTCAGAGAGCTGGCGTAGACAGTACGCACCGCATCTTTGAACTGTTCCAGTCGTTCATTGGGCGTTCCCTGATTAACGCAGAACACACTTTCGTATTTACCGGAGAAAGCATTACCGTAAGCGTCTTCCAACAGGCTGCTTGAACGGACGATTATGGGTGACTGCCCGAAATAATTCAGTATTTCCTTAAATTGATTTATTATGTCCTGCGGGAATTTGCCCAGCATAAGTTTGCTTCTGATCTTTCTGGCTTCCCCGTAAGGATCGCTGGACATCTTCATCTGGTGTCTTTCCCACCAGCATTTATTGTTGATTATAAAAGTATAGAAGACATCGGAGCCAATAAAAAATGAATCGTGTATCTCAAGGCGTTCTTTCCATTTTGGGGAGGCATTGTTTAGGATTGCGCGGGCCAGCAACATGCCTGTGGATTTTCCGCCGATAAAACCGGTGCCGATCATGCGCTTGCCAATTGAGACAAGCTCACAAAGACTAAAATGTTCTTCGCACAGCCTTTCCACTGCCTTGCTGCGGGTGATCATCATTCGAATAAGTTGTGTTCGAAGGAATTTGTTCTTTTGGGTAGTTTTGTCCTTGCTGCTCGTTGAACAGAGATCCTGTGCCTCATGCAGGATTTCAGTCCATTCGTCCTGAAAGCTTATACTGCTGTCGACCCAGGGTTGCGGTATATGGGAGAGTATTTCGGAAACAACTGTACTTCTAGTCACCGGTTCAAGACGATCTCCTTCCATAGCGTGAAACATATACATGGTAGGAGTATGTCGCCCTAGTACTTTCAGTGGAAGAATGTAATCTTTTCCATCGATCCTGTATAGGTCAAGAACCACCTGGGCGGTTGTATGGATCGCATTGATGGAGATAGGGGTATGTGAGTTGCGCAACAGTGAAAAATAGGCAACTGTGTCTGATTCGTAGAGATAGGGACAGGCTAGTTTGAAAAAATTCCCCAAAAGTCTGTCGCTATACCATTCAATAGGCAGTACGGACAGGCAGTCAAACACATAGCAAACACCCAGGCCACTTTCCTCGATGACATTGAGAATTTTAGTAATGAACTGTTCAAACCCTGCTTTTGGGTCAAGGTTGTAAACATCAGGTTCATACACATCTGGGACAAGGGAAACATGTGATGCGAACCTGAAATATACCAGTTTTTTTTCGTCGAGATGTGCGCATTTACAAAATGCATGCACAAATGGAATCTGATCCTTAACGTCATCAACCTGCCAGACAACATTATCCCCAGCGATGATACATTGCAGAATCTCGTCAAGGGCTTCTATACCCGAGCTGAATACGGGCTTTGTTTTTTTTTTAACCATGGTTTTAGATGTCTTCATGAAAGACATTTCGCAGGCATGTGTGCTATTGGTTGACTGTCACCCTGGTAAGCGTTCACAAGCACCGAATCTGCACGTTTTCAGGGCAACCAGCATACTGACGTCCAGCTGATCACCCTGTAAACGATTACTATGCCAGGGGGGGGACGAAGTTTTGCTGTTGTACCCCTGTGAACTATCACCCTATTTTCAACAGGGGTGACAGTGACAGAAGAGCAAACACATCGTCCACAAAAAACTCTATACCACCCCTTGGTCAAGCATTGCGTCGGCCACCTTTACAAAACCTGCTATGTTGGCACCGTCTACATAGTTGATATATCCATCTTTTTGTTTACCATATTTAACGCAACTCTCATGGATATTTATTTTGATAGCACGGAGTTTTTGATCAACTTCTTCACGGGTCCAGGCTGTTCTTATGCTGTTCTGGCTCATCTCAAGCCCGGAGGTTGAAACACCGCCGGCATTAGCAGCCTTGCCGGGAGCATACAGGATTCTGGCCTTCTGGAAAACTTTGACACCATCTGGGGTCGTCGGCATGTTTGCGCCTTCACCAATTGCAAAACAACCGTTCTTGACAAGCTTTTTTGCATCGTTTTCATCGATTTCATTCTGGGTGGCGCTTGGGAAGGCGATATCGCACGGGACCTCCCATGGTCTTTTACCTTCATAGTATCTGCAGTCTCTGAGAGCCTCGGCACATTCGCCGATGCGGCCGCGTTTGACATTTTTTAGTTCAAAAACAAACTTTAGATCTTCTTCTGTCAGTCCGTCAGGTTTATGGATAAAACCGCCGGAGTCTGATAAAGTTACCACCTTTGCGCCGAGTTCCAAAAGTTTTTCAGTGGTGTACTGGGCAACATTTCCGGAGCCTGATACTGTGCAGATCTTCCCTTCAAACTCCTCCCCTCTGGTTTTCAGCATTTCATGGACAAAGTAAACGCACCCATATCCGGTGGCTTCGGGCCGAATCAAGCTACCACCCCAGTTAACGCCCTTGCCGGTAAGTATGCCGGTAAACTCGTTGCTTAATTTTTTGTACTGGCCAAACATGTAGCCTATTTCTCGTGATCCTACGCCTATATCCCCAGCTGGCACATCTGTGTTCTCACCGATATGTCTGAAAAGTTCGGACATGAAACTCTGACAGAATTTCATCACTTCTGTATCTGATTTGCCCTTAGGATCGAAATCGGAACCACCTTTGCCACCGCCTAATGGCAAGGTGGTCAGGCTATTTTTGAAAACTTGCTCAAAGGCCAGAAACTTTAGAATGCCAAGGTTAACGCTTGGGTGAAAGCGCAATCCGCCTTTATAAGGACCAATGGCACTGTTCATCTCAATTCGATAGCCTATATTTACCTGAACCTTTTGTTTGTCGTCAAGCCAAGGTACCCTGAAAATAATAACCCTTTCAGGGACAATCATTCTTTCTATAACGTTAGCTTCTTCGTATTGGGGGTTTTCGATCAAAAACGGGGCGATGGACTCAGCCACTTCTTCAACAGCCTGGTGAAATTCAGGTTCTCCAGGGTTTTTTCGAACAACCTGCGCCATAAACTCTTTTACGTTTTTCATGATTTTCTCCTTAATGTATAATTGGTTTTTGTAGGTATCGTTATTTGGTGTCGTCTCAAGAGAGACAGTTGCTCAGTGTCTCCCAGAGATTCTGGCATGCTCTTGCCTATCTTTGAGTTAACTGTATTTTTCTCCTTGAAATATGTTTATTTGTAACATAATGGTTCGCTTATCTACTATCTTAGTAGTGTAAGAAAACCATTTACGGCAACCACATGCCACATTAACATGTGTAAATGTTTTTTCAATCGATAAAAACGCCTAATCTCAGGCGTCTAGGTGTTCCAATGCGATATAAAATATATATTATTGGCAGAATTGCCGAAAGTTTTCAGTTGGGAGGTGATGTTATCAGTATATTATAATAAAATTAATTGCCTTATTCGGCAAAGTTGCCTCATCTGGGCTGTTTTATTTTGATTGCAAACGATCAATGTCTTGACTAAATTATTTATCATGAGTGAAAAAACTGAAAGAAAAGAACTGACGATATTACGCATTCTGAAAAACACGGAAGCTCCTTTGTCTAGTTCCAAGTTATTAGAAAATATGCAGGCAGTGGGCCATGAATTCAGCGAACGAACGATCAGGCACTATTTTCAGGTACTTGACAAGAAAGGTTTAACTGAAAACCATGGCAAGAAAGGACGGGTCATTACTGAACGTGGCCTCAATGAACTTGCCAGGGCCAAAGTTTTCGACAAAGTTGGTTTTTTAGGCGCAAAAATTGACCAATTAACCTACCAGATGAGTTTTGACCTCTACAAAAAACGTGGCACAGTCATAACCAATATAAGTTTTATTGAGACAGCAATATTACCCCGGCTCGCGCCCATGATCTGCCAGGTGTATGAAGCGGGCTATTCTATGGGCACCTTGATGGCCCTATTCAAATCTGGCGAAAGGGTGGGGGGTACTATAATTCCAGAGGGGATGACAGGATTTGGCACGGTCTGTTCGCTGACCTTGAACGGAGTCCTGCTTGCCCATGGCATCCCAACACATTCAAGTTTCGGAGGTCTTTTAGAACTTCAAAACCACAAACCGACACGATTTGTCGAAATTATCAAATATGACGGAACCAGTATCGATCCGCTGGAGGTATTTATCAGGAGTGGCATGACGGACTATGCCGGAGCTATTAAAAATGGTAACGGTAGGATTGGAGTCGGCTTCAGAGAAGTACCAGCCGACAGCCGGAAGAGTGTTCTTGGCCTGATCGATAAATTTAAGCATGTCGGCCTAGGTGGATTCTTGCTGGTCGGGTGGCCAGGACAACCACTGTTGGAAATTCCGGTTACTGAAGGAAGAACTGGGATTGTTGTCATAGGTGGGCTCAATCCGGTGGCAATTCTCGAGGAGACAGGCATCAAGATACAGTCCAAAGCTATAGCCGGAATGGTAGAATACAAGAAATTGTTTCATTATCAGGAGATGAGCGATCGTATCAACGCCATGCGCTAAATTGGGTGTATTATTTATGCCAATTTTATTTCAATTAGCTGGAATTTATCAAAGAGCAGACTCAGAAACAGGCTGCCCCTAAGTTTTTAGTAGCCGTTCAAAGTTGATAGTGCCAAGGGGTAAATATCCTTACCTGCTTCTTTCCCCTTTGATCTTCTTTCTGAATTTCAGAATTTAACATCCAGTAACTTTTGTGATAAATCCTGCCGCTGAACATCTAAAATATCAACAGAATATCTTTCCTGATATGTACGGTGAAATCTTTCTCACCAATCGCTACGGCGTAATGATCGCCACCACTGGAAAACTGACAACACTTGCCCATGCCCACAAATACTGGTGGCGTGCCTGTTATAATAATGGCAAAGGAAGGGTATTTTTTGACGACCGAGGATTTGATACCAGTGTGAAAGGATATGTCCTTGGCATAGTTGTACCGATTGTGGAGAACGGCGATATAATTGGCATTTTAAAATGTAATATCAATATCATGGGGCCGATGCGCCAAATTATTGAAGATTTTTCTCAAGTTAGAGTCGGCACGTTGAAGATAGCCCGTACCGGTGGGCTAATAGTTTCAGAACGTGGCGCACTCCCCCTTTCGACAAGCGTTCCAGAAAGCATAATCGTTAAGTTGCAGACAAGAAAGAGTGGTTCTATTGTCACCCAGGAAAACAAAAAAGAATATCTTGTTGCCTATACACCTATACAGATGACGATGGGTTCGGGGGAATATGGATTTGGCGGAAGTTATGAATCCATTGATCATATTCAGGGTAATACAGGTGAAGGATGGCATATTGTCATTTTTTATGACAAAGCCACAGCCCTTGCTCCAGCCCACCAAGCGACGAAAAAACTTATTTTTGCCGGCTTTATAATAACCTTTGTTTTGGCGATTACGGCTTTGCTTCTTGCTAAAAAGCTGTCGGGCCCCATAGTTATGATGGCAGGAAAAGCCAAAACAATCGGTGAAGGAAACTTTGACACCAGGATGGAAGTCGGTTCAAGTGGTGAGCTTGGCAGTCTAGCTGACTCATTTAACAAGATGACCGATAATCTCAAAAACACCAATGGCATCAAGGGATGAGTTGTCTCGTGAAGTTGACCAACGTACCAAAACAGAAAAATTATTACGGGAAAGTGAATTAAAATTTAGAAGTCTATCTGATGCTTCTTTCGAAGGAATTATCATCTCCGAAAAAGGGAAAATTCTTGAAGTTAACAGTACTATTAGTAAATTTTCTGGTTACTCCATCGATGAGTTAATATCTATGTCCACAACTGACCTTGTGACTCCTGAAATGCGTGAAGAAGTTCAGCAAAAAATATTGACTGGCTATGATAAACCTTATGAGGTGCGATGCCTAAAAAAAGACGGCTCTGCCTTCGCTGTGGAAGTTCATGGCAAGATGTTCGCATATAAAGGGATACAGGTTAGAGTTACTGCAGTTCGTGATCTGACCGAACAAAAGAAAGCTGAAGCAGAGATTAACGCTTTACGAGAAATCTTACCTATTTGCTCCTTTTGCAAGAACATAAGGAATGATGAGGGATATTATGAACAGATAGAGGGGTATATCCAAAAATATTCAGGCGTAGATTTCAGCCACACAATTTGTCCTACTTGCCTGAAAAAGCATTATCCTGCAATTGCAGAAAATTTGGCAAATAAGTAGCCTGACATATACTCAGTTGAATTGTTATTAAAAGGCAGTTTTTGATCTGCCAAACAATAAGAAAATTTGGAGATACACGGATCTATATAATCCCCCTCCATTCCAGGAACTAATTCCTCCCAAACGAGCTTTATTTACTCGTATTTGGGGGAATAATTAAATCCAAAACCAAATGTTCTAATTCTTCACTTTTTATAGGTTTCTTGAAAATATACTTAATATTTTTACTACCAAGTTCCTTTTCTATGTCAAAATCTTCTAAATGTCCTGAAATCACAACGATTGGAATATTTTCATTTTTTGAATTCATTTGCTGAGCTAGTTGTGTGCCATTCATTTCTGGCATTACTATATCCAGTAAAACTAAAACTATATCTTTCTCATGGGCCTTAAACATTTTGCAGCCCTCAAGACCATTTTGGGCTAAAATGAGCTCATATCCACAATCCTTGAGAATCTCTCTATAAAAAGTGGAAACAATTATTTCATCCTCAACAATTAGTATTTTTTTCATTCTTCTAGCTCATACCCCCAATATTACCGAACACATTAATCCCAAAAAGTCTTATCTATGCAAAAGACTATTTCAGACAATATCATAAAAATTTAATTACGGGTAAAAAGTTTCTCCCGGCTTTATTCCTTAGTCTAAAATTCAGCTTCAACTACCATAGTTACGAAGCTCAAATCAAACCATAAGTTTTTGCCAATCAAAATAACTCGCATTGACACATAGTCTTAATGTGGTACCATATTAAGACAGGAGGTGCCATAATGAACATATCATCTGATATCAAGCCAGTTTCATTTCTAAAATCCCACGCAGCAGACATCTTAAAACAAATTAACGACACCCATCGCCCCATTGTTATTACACAAAACGGTGAACCCCGAGGAGTTCTCCAAGATCCTGAGAGCTATGACAATATGCGGAAAACTATTGGCCTATTGAAGCTTATTTCCCAGGGAGAGGAAGACATCAAACAAGGGAATACAAAAACCCAAGATCGAGTTTTTAAAGACATTGAAAAAATGTTGGCGAAAAAAGAAAAATGAGCAGACCATTCAAAGTTCACTGGGCCAGCATTGCAGAAGAAGATCTAAAAAATATAATCCTGTATATCGCAGAAGATAGTCCCACCAACGCTAGAAATATTTTTGATAAAATAAAAGAAACGGCATCGAGCCTCACCCATTTGCCGGAAAGGGGGCGCATAGTTCCAGAACTGCAAGATCAGGGTATATTTCTCTATCGCGAATTAATATTAGCACCATGGAGAATCGTATATCGAGTTTCGGGCAAGAAAGTTTACGTATTGTCGGTAATTGATTCGCGTCAGAACGTTGAAGATATCCTATTGAAAAGACTAATAAAATAGCAAAAACTGTTAATCGGGTAGCCGGGGTTTTTTCTCCCCCAGCCCCCGCAACACCTAGCATGCGGGTCCGCACTAGGCGTTTCCCAGAGTTACCGAGCCGTAGCCGGGTAATGAATATTTACCCATAGATCCTTCACAGACAATAGGCCTTGATCCTTGAACCATTTGTTGGTCATTCCCGATTGGGTGGCCAGTGTTTTGGATAATCTCCACGGTCCCTTCCGACTCAAGCCCAAAGATATTGCTACCCGCAGGTTTGTGCCGAGCTTCACCTATTCGCAGACTTTTGTTCGACACCAGCGCCATTGCTTTACATAGCACATGCGAACTCTCCGACGTAGCCAATGGTCTATTTCCGGGATTGGTCGGATAATACTCCGATATCCCGAAGTTGATATATCAATGAGGTCACTGTCTGCTATTAACAGGGTCTCAACATAGGGTGTTTCGTAAATAGAGTTAATGTTAATGGCAGATCAAGTCAAACGGTGAGAATTGCAGGTGCTGGTAGTTGGAGTTTGTTGGATAAAATTATAAAAGGGAGAGAGGGAGGGGAAAGGTAAAAAAAGAGTTGCCCTGAGTTTATTTGAAGAGAAGATATACAGATTTGAGAATCCGGAAGAATGTGCGAGAATAGAAGAAATGTTGAGGCAGGCAGGAACAGAAAAAGCCGCCCCATATACAACGAATATGTCATGAACAACTGCAACAGGGTGGAAAAATGAAATCAAGCCACATAACAAAGGGCCTCAGTTTTACCTGACCCCCCCTGGTTATAACTGGTGGGCGAGGCGGGATTCGAACCCAAAGAATACAGAATATAAAAGGATAATTATTCCTGAGGGCGAAAAAATAAACAGCAATCTTTTCCTTTGACTCGGATCTGGTAAGTATGAGAGGGACCCAATTGGAGCACTCATTAAAAGGCCCTTTGTCAAGGATCTTTTAAACTTGTTGGCTTAACACAGTTCGAAATCCTTGAATGAACATTTCAACTGCAAGAGCAGTCAAAATGAGTCCCATAAGGTGCTGGAGCGCACTCATCCCTTTTACTCCTAGGACTCGATCCAGTCTGGCAGAGAACAGCAAAACAATACTGGTTACTATCCAGGCCGCTAACAGAGACAATACCCACTCAAACCAGCGGTGCGGTTCTTGGCCTGTAAGCAGCATCACTGTCGCAATAGCTGAAGGACCAGCCAAACAAGGAATGGCAAGAGGCACGATAAAAGGTTCTTCTTCAGCAGGGGCACTGAAAATATCCCCAACCTTGCCAAAGACCATTTTAATAGCAATTAAGAATAGAATGATACCACCGGCGATCCGTAATGATGGCTCGGAAATATGTAATGCTTTTAGTATATGGGGTCCGACTAGTAAAAATAATAAGAGGACTACTAATGCGACCAACAGTTCCCTTATTATCACCTGTTGCCGTCTTTGGGGAGGGACTTCTTTAAGAACAGATAAGAAGACGGGTGCATTCCCGAATGGATCCATCACCAAAAACAGAAGAATGCTTGCTGAAAGTACAGACATAAATCCCCCATTGTTCGGCGTTTTTTGCCGATAGTGGTAGTTGCGTAAATTCCAGGGACAGTAAATCAAATCACAAGTGTCCAACAGTTTTTCTGCTGCCAACATGTAACTTGTTAATATTATGATGTTTGTTTGATAAATATTTTGTTATCGATTTCAATCGCTGTTTTGGGTCATAATTCCAAAATTTTTCGGAAGGAAACGGCCCATGAACATTGGAAGAACGATACTTTCACAGCTTGTTGATTATTTGCCCATACATGACTTTCGCCGTTGCGTAGCCCGTTACAATGGAAACAAAAACATAAAGTCTTTTTCATGTCTGGATCAATATCTATGTATAGCTTTTGCTCAGCTTACTTACAGAGAAAGTTTGCGAGACATAGAATCTTGTCTACGAGCTATGCATAGTAAACTTTACCACATGGGGATAAGAGGCAAAATCTCGAAACTCAAACATATTCATGAACAACAGTTATTCTAAAACTTCTGTGCCACTCAACCTGTCTATCACATCTTACCATGCCGAATAATCGCAACCAACAGCCAGAAGCCCATAACCCCTGCAACAAGAAATCCTGCCAACCCGATAACAGGTATCCCGTTCCATTTTGGCGGAATATCTGAGAGAATAATTAGAGATGAACCGATAATCTGTGCGGCCAATACAATGGCGAAGGCGATGCGGTTGGAAACTCGATCAAGTGCCTTTGAAAGGCTTTCCAGACCACTATGTTCAAACCCAAGCTTCATCTTTCCAGCTCGCAGTTGTCTCAAAATACCTCGGGCTTCCTCTGGTATCTCCTGAATTAGTTTCAGGTATTCACCACTAGTCTCGCCAATTTTTTCGGTAAGGCGATGAGGCCTCAAACGCTCTGTTTTAACCTTTTTTATATAAGGTTCCGCCAGCTTGATGAGTTCAAGATTCGGATCAAGCATTAAACCTACACCTTCAATTGAGGAAAGAGCTTTGATCATCAAGTAGAAATTTGGTTTAAGACTGAGGTTGTGGCGTTGAACGAGATCAAGGAGTTCCTGTAGTATTTTCCCAGCCTGCAGATCTTTGAGAGGTAAGTACAGATAGCGATCTAGAAGATCGACAAGGTCACGGCTGAGGGCATCATGATCAACCTCACCGAATTGAGTTGTTATACCGAGGACGCCATCTGTTATCTTACGATCATTTTTTGTTACAATAGAGAGCATCAGATCGGTAAAATCATCCCGATCTTTACGACTGATCCTTCCCATCATACCATAATCAAGAAAACAGATTATATTGTCCGGTAGAATAAAAATATTACCTGGATGAGGGTCCCCATGAAAAAAACCATGAACAAAAACCTGTTCCATGACCAAATTAGCACCGCGTTCGGCTATCAGTTGCAGGTCAAACCCCTGACTGCGTAGCGTATCGACCTTTGAAGTTTTGATCCCGTCGATGTATTCCATGGTCAGTATCCGTTCGGTACTGAAGTCTGAATAGACAATAGGAACGTAAATATTTTCATTGTCACTGAATTGTCGAGCAAAACGCTGGATATTGGTGAGTTCTACGGTATAGTCAATCTCCAGTGACAAGCTTCTGGCAAACTCGTCAACAACAGCGGCTGGGCGATGCCCTTGAAGTTCTTCCAGGTATTGCTCCATAAGTGAAGCAAGATGCGCCAGAATCTCAAGGTCAACGGCAATTATGTTCTCGATGTTTGGTCGTTGAACTTTAATTACCACCTCATTACCGTCCTGGAGACGGCCTCGATGGACCTGGCCTATGGATGCTGCAGCCATGGGCTGTTCGTCAAATTCCTCAAACAACTCATTTGGTTTTTTGCCGGTCTCGGCAAGAAAAATTTCTTTCACTTCGGTAAAAGAAAAAGGTGGTACATTGTCTTGTAACTCGATCAACTCATCTAGATATTCAGGCAAGATCAGATCAGGACGGGTAGATAATATCTGCCCCAGTTTAATAAAGGTCGGCCCCAACTCTTCCAGGGCCATACGAAATCGTTCAGGCCTAGAGCGTTTTTCGATCTCTTCGCGTGGTTTTCTATTGATCATCTTTAACCCTGTTTCCAGGTACTGATCAATACGCAACCCTTCAACAAGATCGCTAAACCCGTATTTAAATAGAATCCGTATTATTCGTTGGTATCGATTGAGATGCCTGTACGTTCGTCCTATCGCCCCTATTTTCTTGATACTGATCATGATTTCACGCTGTTGTGTTGCTTAGTTATGCTTACGGAATCTTATTCAAAGCGACTTGCAATTCTTCAACCTGTCGACGTAAATCTTCAAAATCACCTTTTCTAACAATGTCAAGTTGTTTGATTTTCTCTTCGACTACATGGCTGATCTTGAGATCTAATGAATCCTTAATCGAATCAGTTTTTTTAACTAGTTCGTCAACAAAATCACGACCTTCGTTCTGACTTAGCTTACCTTGTTTCACTAAATCATCTTTCAACTCTTCCATTTTATCCTTAGTGAGAAATGCTGCTCCGATACCGGTGTAAACGATGTTTTTCAATAATTCTTTCATGATTTCCTCCCCGCTTGGTAGATGAATTAATTTATGAATTAGCCATTTTAGATTATATACTATGAGCGTCTTGGAAATGAAGCTCAAAATAAAATATCATGGCTAATGGGTCATGTCCAAAATAGTTTGCTTCCTCATCTAAATGAATGCTTTAATACCGCCTTAACATAACAGGATCAATTAGGATTGGCAGGGCACATATTGACCATATGGCCGATTCTTTAAAGTTGAGTGAGATTATGTATGCCAAAAGTTATCTTCTGAGCTATATAAGAAAATGTGGATTATGATTTCTTAGAATGTATGACGGGAGGAATAAAATCCAAGAGAGTCCTTTCAGGCCGTAAAATTCTGCTCTGAATAAATTATTGTAATCCTTATGCCGTCAGCACAGAAACTGGAACGAGTAAATGAAAAAACGTAGGAATTCTATTGCCATAAAGTTCAATATGCTGGCCATCACTTCACTTTTTATTATGGCCCTTGTCCTTAGCCTTTTACACTATAAAGAACAACGGGAAATTACTTCTTTTCTCTCTTCTGATATTATCCAAGGACAAAACATTACCTGGCAAAGCGTTTTGGGAAAATACAGTCAGGTCATTGATAAACAACTGACAAACACGGTCAACACGGATGAATTGGTGGGGTTACTGAATAACAATGACAATAATAGTGCACGACAGATAATGAGTGGTTTGTTTTTTTCTCTTGAGGCTAAAAAATTCTGCCGCCTGACAGTATATGACAAGAATTTGAAGGTAATCCTGCAGGAAAAAAGCAAAAATCTCCCTTTAAGAGCTGATAGTTTACCTGAATATTTACACTTAACGTATGGAACAGCAGCAAAAGATTACAAATATCATTTATTCTTTCGAGGTAACGAAGGGATCCTAGATGATTTTCTGGTGGAATACTGTGGTTTGACCGCAGTCTACGATTATGATGATAACATTATAGGTTTTCTGGAGTTAGCATTTAATGTCCAAAATATCATCCAGGATACTGCCGCCCTTTATCAATGCCAGGTTGGAGTATTCAACACTACAACCCGAATCTTTTCCTACAGCACTAGGAATGAATTTTATAAGATGGTCAATCCAGACAAAAAGGATGATACTTCAACCATGCTGTCCAAGTTTGAAGACCGTTGGTATCAGTCTTTCATTCTTCCTCTTGAGGATTCGGCAGAAAAAACTGTGGCCGAACTATGGCTCACTAAAGACCGGACAGCCAAAACTATGACTGAACGTCGAAATCGGATATTTTCTGTATTCATTGCCTTCATCATCATTGCGTTAAGCCTTTTGGCAGTTGTGTGGTCTGTCAAAACCATCACCAAACCACTTCAGAATGCAGTTCGGGTGGTTGACAAAATAGGAAAAGGTGATATTTCCGAACAATTGCCTATGGGCAAGGCGGTTAACTGCTCCGAGGTGAAAAAATGTGGTAATACTGCTTGTCCAAGCTACGGAAAAGTTGATCATTGCTGGTCGACCAGCGGTTCATATGCATTAGTCAAACATTGCCCTAGGGCCCAAAAAGGAGAAGATTGTCGATCTTGTGATATGTACGGGGCGCACAGTGAAATCGATGAACTCGGCTCCATAATAAACGCCCTGGCAGTTGGTTTAGGTGACCGAGCAGAGCTGGCTCTTTCTATTGCACAAGGAGATCTTCGCCAGGAGATCGAGTTGTCTTCTGAACAAGACAAACTTGGTATTGCTTTACAGACCATGGTTCAAAGTTTAAATGAGATTATCAGTCAAATTCAAGCAGCTAGTGATCAGATCACCGCTGGTTCAGGGCAGATCTCAGATTATAGTCAAGCACTCTCTCAAGGTGCAACAAAATCTGCTGCCGCTTTAGAACAGATAACTTCATCGATGACTGAGATGGGCTCTCAGACTACAAATAATGCAGAAAATGCATCCCAGGCCAGCCAGTTAGCATCCAAGGCCATGAGCGTTGCCCAAGCTGGCAACGGCCAGATGCAGAACATGGTTATGGCCATGGGTGAAATAAATGATGCCGGACAAAATATTTCCAAAATCATCAAAGTCATTGACGAAATTGCCTTCCAGACTAACCTGCTGGCTTTGAATGCTGCAGTTGAAGCTGCCCGCGCTGGGCGCCATGGCAAAGGGTTTGCTGTGGTTGCCGAGGAGGTCAGAAATCTCGCGGCAAGAAGTGCTAAGGCGGCCAAAGAAACAGCAGAACTTATTGAAGGCTCTGTTGAAAAGACCAATAAAGGCACTGAGATTGCCAATAAGACTGCCGAGTCATTATCAGAAATCGTCACAGCAGTTACCAGGGTCACAGACTTGGTTGGGGAAATTTCTGCGGCTTCAAATGAGCAGGCTGAGGGCATTTCTCAGGTCAACAGCGGCCTAGGCCAAATCGACCAAGTTACCCAGCAAAATACTGCCAGTGCCGAGGAAGGTGTTACCGCAGCAGAAGAACTTTCCAGCCAAGCGACACACTTAAAAGGGTTAACATCCACTTTTACAGTTAAGAGTGCAAAAGAGATAGACTCTACTCCGCAGCCTGCTTTGCCAGGCCCAACAACTGGAACAGCATAGCCTCTATGGAAGCCGGTTTGGGTTGCACTACAGAAAAATCATAACTAGTTTCCGTTCACATGGAATTTCTTGACTCTGGTGGATGTTTATAGCTAAAAGGGACATCTTGACCGAACGCCAATCTCAGTTCGCTTAGATCCTTGAGCTTATGATGATCATAAGCATAGTTGAAAATGTGTAAAGTTACGTATATGGCAAGACATCTCACATAGGCAAACAAGTGTGTTTTTTTAATGTTCCACACATCACTATGTTTTCCACAAAAACAACATTAGAAAAAAAAGCCCCAGTGCTATGAAGTGTTTTTGGCGCACTCCCTGGCCCTCACGGTATTCAGGACACTGGGGCAAACTTGGCAACCACGCTAATATTTAGCAAACTCCTTGTAATCTGAGGCCTTAACCTCTCCTGGCCTTCGCGTTTAAGCTCCTCCCCATTCTTGCTCCTGTGGTGCTGGAGTTACAGGTTGAGGCCCAGGCAACGCATTCTGCTGCACTGCTGGCATCACATTACCCTTGACCTTAAATTGAGACATAAGGCCTGTCAAATGCACCGCCTGGCTCGAAAGTTCCTCTGCTGCGGCAGCACCTTCTTCAGCACTTGCAGTATTTTGTTGGGTAACTTGGTCTATTTGGGTTAAGCCCTGATTAACCTGGGCAATTCCTTCCGCCTGTTCGTTTGATGCTGCTGCAATTTCACCAACCAGATCAGTTACTTTTGTTACAGCACTTACGATTTCAGCCAGTGCCTCGGCTGTTTCGCCAGCTATCTCACTTCCTTTGTTTGTTTTCTCAACAGAACCTTCAATAAGTTCTGAAGTTTCATTTGCGGCTTTGGCACTTCTGGCGGCAAGATTTCTTACTTCCTCTGCCACAACAGCAAACCCCTTACCGTGTCTTCCCGCGCGAGCCGCCTCAACAGCAGCATTTAACGCAAGTAGGTTTGTCTGGAATGCTATTTCGTCAATTACCTTGATGATTTTTGAGATATTCTTGCCTGCGTCATTTATTTCATCCATGGCCGCAACCATGTTCTGCATCTGGCTATTGCCTTTTTCAGCCGCATCACGGGCCTGGCCGGATAATTGATTCGCTTGAGAGGCATTCTCTGCATTGGTTGTGGTTTGGGATGCCATTTCCGTCATTGAGCTTGTGATCTGTTCAAGTGATGCTGCAGATTCAGTGGCACCTTGGGACAAGGACTGGCTGGATGATGCGACCTGGGTGGAACCAGTAGCTATTTGTTCTGCGCCTGCTTTTGACTCGCTAATAATTTCATTGAGCTTATCGGCCATCTCTTTCAGCGATTTGCCAAGAACATCCCTGTCTGATGCTAATTGGACATCAACTTGCAAGTCCCCGCTGGCAATCTTGTTAGCCAACATGGCTTTGGCTCTTAAGCTGTTGACCATGACATCCATTTCCATCAGCATACTACCTATCTCGTCTTGAGCACTTGTTTCTATACTAACTGAAAAATCACCATCGGAGATTTTCTTTGTAATCGCCAAGGCCTCTCGAAGAGGAGTTAAAGTCTGGCGAAGGATGAAAAAAAGAATCAGAAAAACAAGCAGTATCGCAACAAAGCCACCGATCAATATTGCATTTCTTGTTTCCCGTGTTATTTCCTGATTGAACTGGCTGATATTCTCGGATGTGGTCTTAGAAGATTCAGCTCCGGTCGTCTCCAGACTTTCAATTGCTGATTCCAGCTTTTTTTTCACCTTGCCTGACTCAGCAGTTAGAACAGAAGCAATTATTTCCCGGTTTTGGTCGACTAATAACTTGAAACGACCAGCCATTTCCTCAATTCTTCCCATGGCCTCAACTTTACTGACGCATAAAACAATTTTTCCTAAAAGAGATCCTTCTAAATCAATAGGTTCTTCAAGCAAAAACACCTGATCATCTTTGCCAGCCGCATTCAACATTTTATCAATTTTCTTCCGGCCTTCTCCTGTTTCTATGAATTCCTTTATAAGTGGATCAGTTTTGTTATAGTATCGACTCAATGGCTTGTTATCTTTATCAAAAAAGAAAGCAAAAACAATATCGTTGCTCTCGCTGACCGCCTTCGAATAGTTTATCAATGCCGTGTAGTCATATGCTAAAATCGACGAAGGTGCTACTTTAGCTAAAAGTTTGGCAACGGAAGATGCACTCTCTCTTAAAGCATCCTCATAAGAGGAGGCAACATTATCCTTTTCCTTGCCAAGGCTCTCAGAAGTTGCCCTCGACAACTCATGACCAGTTTTTTCCGCCAGCATAGAGAGGGAATCACGTATATCATTATCCACCGTTGTTAACTGAGCATTGACGTCATGTTGGGACTGCTCTAAAACCTTTTGTACGGAGCCCCCCATATTCTTCTGCAACTTTCCCTGAATGGCCATAATAGTAACAGCCATTCCCATGATAGAGATAACCAACGCTAGACTGACGGGGACCAACAATTTAGCCCGAATGCTTCTACTGATGAAGTTCAACATGATTCCCTCCTTCAGGAATATCCCTGCATTAAAGGTAGGGAAGATCTATTTGCCAGAATATGCTCCAACCTTCAAGGCCTTCTGCAAATCTTCAACCGGCCCATAATCCAAAGCATCAACCCAACCGATAACTTTGGCGGATTTAGCTGCAGCATCGGAAGATTTCAGCTTTTTCAAGGCCTCTACAACTTCCTTAACAAGTGCATCTGGAGTCGCTTTTACTTTTGCCAGAGGCCATTCAGGGTAAAGAGTTGTGCTACAGACAAACGGAAAATCAGCATGCTCTTTCTTGTTTATAATTTTGATATCTTCCATATCAACTATTCCCTCGGACTGCATACGTTCAAGAGTATCAGTTCTGACCGTACCGGCATCAAACACTCCGTTTTGAACAGCTAGGACAACGTTGTCGTGTTTGCCGCCAAAATTAAGCTCAGCGAAATCCTTCTCAGGGTCGATGCCGATATCGGCAAGCTCTTTATAGGCCATCTGCCAACCACCGAAAGATGATTTTTTTACTGCCATAAATTTTTTGCCCTTCAAGTCAGCCATAGAGTTTATTTCATCATTCTCAGATGATGTAAGAATCACACCGCCAAAAGATTTTAACGGCTTACCCTGCCTGGAATTTACCATTGTAGCAACCGCACTGGCACCATATTTAACCTTTGCTGTTACAAACATAGAGGAATTAACCAGGAAGAAATCAACTTCACCTTTTTCAATGGCAGGATTTACAGCATCAAAATCTAACGGGACAATTTCAAAATCTTTCCCAGCAATTGCCCCACTAAGATATTCACCTGTAGCTTTCCACTGTTGAAGAGCTTTTACCGGCCCTCTTTTGGCCAAAACACCAATCTTGTACGGCCCAGCAGCAAGACATGAGCTAACACCAAAAAAAACAGTTAGAATTAAAACACCCAACATTTTCATTTTCATTCTTAAGTCTCCTCTATTTGAATGGTTAACGGTTTTATTTCAGGCCTTTATTTGACGACAGCCAAGGCCCGCTGTGTGCCTCACTATGGTATTAAAAAGGATATATTAATGTACCTTTCAAAGTAATTTTGTATATCTGCTAATTTTATTGCGACTTGAAATCAAACTCTGAGAAGTATTAATCCAATTATTGCTAATAACCGCCATGAAGCCTCAGACAGCATAAGTCCAAATTGCTTATCATGCCCAAAAGCTACCCTTAAAAAAGCTTAACAC
The DNA here is from genome assembly GCA_030145275.1 of Desulfurivibrionaceae bacterium. Lineage (GTDB taxonomy): Bacteria > Desulfobacterota > Desulfobulbia > Desulfobulbales > VMSU01 > JAQYVV01. The sequence continues at coordinate 47,983 of JAQYVV010000023.1, forward strand.
AAAAAATTCAGGATGTGAAATTAAAATCCAGGCAGGTGATTGGGGGAGGAGCAGGGCAACATGAAGAAAAAGAGCGATGGTCAAACTATTCTTGCCGATCTTAATTTTCAAGGCCATCACAAAAATAAAGAACTATCTGTGTATACGTAACAAATCCTGTTTTTTCTTTTTAAATCAATTTGTTATGTTTAGTATATTATTGTTATGTTTGTCCTGTCCGTCAAGTTTTTTTTCTTTCTTCATTAACATCACCGCACTTCATTTTGCCTGGGAACA
>JAQYVV010000024.1 GCA_030145275.1 Desulfurivibrionaceae bacterium
GTAGTTCAGTCATAATGTCCTCCTTTTAAGTTGTTGTTCAAAGAACTTCACCTAAAAGAAACATCGACTTTTGACTGTAAAAACAAAAAAAGGCAGTGCTTACGCACTACCTCGAAATTCTACCGCGAAGCGGTTTAGTTCAACATATAGTAGGTGGCGATTTGGTGGTTAAACACCGCCATTTTCAACTTTAATAAAAATTGATATGAAGCAAAACAGCAACCTATTTACCACTATACTGGTGATATCCCGCTCCTGATCGTGATATTAATTATATTTACAAATTTAGATATGTTGCTTTAAAAAAAAGGTGATGATTTGTCTATCCTGTCAAATCTACTGGGGATAAAAGTCAAACTATTCCATGTACAGTTGTCAGAGAGAGTTAGAACTTTATTTCTCCTCTTCCATAAACTCAAATTCATCCTCAAAGACTTGGCCGAATTCAGTGAACATAAAAGGGGACGGATTTATTAAAGGTGGCCAGAGTGCTAAGCAATAGATCTATCCCTTTTAGGGTTAGGGTTTACAATTACATTTTCTAATGACATCCTCCAGACCGCGTGCATTCACACTGGTCGCCTGCACGCCTTAGTGCTGCAATCTTTGTTGCCACAGTAAACGCAGGGGGAGTTGTACCTGACACACCATAAGTCGATGTTGCAGTGTGGCATGATCCGCAAAGAACCTCGGCATTACTAAGATCATTTCCTCCGTCACGACGTCTATGATGAACTTCTAGGTTTCGTGTCCGTTTACATCTTGCCATCGTTGCTTTCTCCTTTATTGAAATAGGCTCAAGCCTTAAAAAGTCACTTTCGGGATGAACAAATACACTTGATTGCAAGCTCTTTTGTTCCACTGAATGCAATTATTGGGTTACATATCACTCTGTTTTTTCGTACAAATTAGCATAAAAAGGGACGGATTTATTTTATGGAAATACCGCAAAATAGTTCGGCCCCCTTGTTCTCCTTTTTCTCTCTCTAATTTTTTCATCGAAACTCATGATTTGCCTCCATAATATTTATTTTCTTGGTGTATATTTATGCAACCAAACAGCTATACTTTCAGCCCATTGAGCAAAACAAATTATGGTTTACACACCTTGCATGCCTGGTACCCTGCGCTGATTGCCTCTTCTATTGAGGCAAATGTCGCAACACATTTCTTGCAGTTGTAATACCTACAGTCAGGTGCATGAAAAATATGAGATTTTGTATTGCCATGATAAGCAGTGGATGCATACGCAATAGCTCCGGCCAAGAGGAGCAAAACAGCAAACATGGTTATAAAACTTGAGATTTGTTTTCTACTTTTAATGTTTTGCATTTCTGTCTCCTTTTCCTTTTTGCTATCACGAATGCAGGGATTCAAAAAAGAACCAATATTTACGGCCTTAAAACAATCCCGTTTCACCTAGAACACGGAAGCAATGATCAGTGCTGTCATCCAATGTCACAGTTGTTCCACGTCTGAAACACATATATGTTCCTACTCCTGGCTTTTCCTCTGTCCTTGTCATACTTTTCCTTCTTTACTGCCATAGATCTGACATTGAGAGGTTACCTGCCAATTGGTGTCTCTATTCTGGCAATTTTATATTGTTAAATTTCTCTATGACCTTATAGTGCTCGACAGCATAACAAACCGGCATCGCCCATCAAATAGGGTATTCAGCATACTTTTGGGGATAAAACAACCTGGTCAACATGTGTGTTTCTCCCCTGTTGAGTTTCTGTAATTATTGCTGGCCCCAGGAACTGCCTCAGCTTTTAAATATTGGGAATTTGTAGTGGATAAATAGAAATGTTGAGTGCTAATCAAAAAAATGATGAAAAACCCGGATGGAAAAGACCATTTTTTTCTATTTGGACGGGGCAGACGCTTTCTCTAGCGGGAAGCAGGGTTGTGCAATTTGCTCTAATCTGGTGGCTTACGAAACAATCCGGCTCTGCCATGGTTTTGGCAACGGCATCAATGGCAGGTCTTTTGCCAATGCTTATTTTGTCACCGGTGATTGGGGTGTTTGTTGATAGGTGGAACCGGCGCTTAACCCTCATTACAAGTGATTCTCTTGTGGCCCTTGTGACACTGGTGCTGGCAGTTTTTTTTGTTTCTGGAGAAGTAAGTCCCGCCATTATTTATGTGTTCCTTGCCATACGGGCTATTCTGGGCTGTTTTTACGGCTCGGCCATGCGTGCCTCAACACCACTGCTCGTTCCTGATGAACACCTTACCAGGGTACAAAGTCTCAACGTGACCATGCAGGGCAGCATCAATATTGTTGCGGCCCCGATTGGCGCGCTGTTGCTCTCTTTTATGCCCATTGAGGCTATTTTGTTGATCGATGTGGCAACTGCGCTGCCGGCAATCTGCACCCTTCTTTATTTCTCTATTCCACAGCCGGAATATGATGGAAGCGCCGAAAGGAAATCGGTTTTTAAAGACCTGGTGTTCGGGTTTGATTATCTCCGAAGCTGGCCGGGCCTGTTTCTACTGATTCTAATGATGAGTCTTTTGAACTTGCTGCTTATTCCGCTGCAAACTCTTTTGCCGCTCTTGGTCACGGAGCATTTTCATGGCGAGGCAAAGCACCTGGCTTTTTTGGAATCATCCCTCGGAATTGGGATAGTCTGCGGCGGCGTGGTGTTGAGCTTTTGGAAGGGTGCAAAGACTCGTATCCAGACAATGCTGATTGGCTTTGTTGGGTTTGGGGGTGGGATTTTGGCAGTGGCTCTGGCAACTGAGCAGATCTTTCCAATGGCCTTACTGGGGTTATTTATAGTCGGATGCGCTAATGCTTTTACCAATGCCCCATTTACAGCAATTATTCAGAGTATGGTCAAACCGGAAATGCAAGGCAGGATCTTTAGCTTGATAATGACTTTCACCATGGGAGCCGGCCCCTTGGGTCTGATTATTGCCGGCCCCATTGCTGAGTTCTATGATGCACGGACCATCTTTTTTATCAGTGGTTCTTTGTGTATTTTGATTGGAGTGGGGGCGTTTTTTGTTGCGCCTATTCGAGCTATTGAAGACCGTGAAGGTGGGGATACATTCGGGAATGACAACAAAAACGGCAAATCTTTTTATCGTTGATAAACCACATCCTGCTGAATCATTGTTTCTAGGGCGCTGTCCAGAAATCCTTTCATGCAGTTCACCTTGTCCATACTACCGTCACTTTGGTATTTCGCGAATCGACAGCCGCCAAAGCAGAGAGGCAGGTAGCTGCACTCTTTGCATTTTTCCTCTTTTCTCCAACTATCAAGGGCATATAAGTCGCGATATGGGCCTGTGCCATTCCAGACCTCGCCGATGGCAAATTCTTCATGACCTATTAGACCGGTGCATTTGTATATTGATCCATCGTAATGGATTGCAAAAGAGTCTGGGATTTCTATCATGCAGGTTGCCGGGCCGGGTTTTGGAGTTTTATAGCCACGCTTGAGAATCTCTTCCCGCAAATAGAGGGTAGCCTCCGCCACCCATGGATCACTTGGACATGAGCAGCCTTCCTGAAATTCACTCATCGCAAATTGATCGCCGGTCTGCATGGCCTGGGTGAACTTTACCTGGGCAACCTTATCCGGCGTGATCCCTCTGTTTATTAGTATATCCAAAAGTTCTGGAAATCGTTTGTAATTTTCTTGGGTAAAATTGCCGCCAATTGCCACATGTATGTTTTCACATGCCTCTTTGATGTTTTTGACAATGCAGTCAAAGCTTTCTGTGCCGTTTTTAAAGGGGCGATAGAAGTTGTGGATGTCCGGCGGGCCATCAATTGTAACCCTGGCCCGAGTCAAGCCGTAAGGTTTCAGTTTATCGATGGTTGCTTTGCTGAGAAGAGAGCCGTTTGTGACCAGGGTGAATTCAAATTGGCCGCCTCTTTCTTCGACAAAAGATTTTAGTCTTTCAGCAATAAAGATAATTCGATCCGTACTTAACAGCGGTTCACCGCCGTAAAAATCAAGGATAATTTTTTGGTGAGTCTCCAGAAACCGACCTTTGAGAAATTCCACAAGCTGAAGGGCCGTCTCGTCGGTCATATGGTGCTTTCCCTTCATCGTCCCTTCATAACAGTAGCGGCAGTCAAAATTGCACTCCAGGCTCAAAATGACAGCGACGCGTAAACCAATGCTTGCTTGATGCAACTCTTCAAAGAAATGAAAAGCCTGCTTCCTTTCCAGGGCCTGATCGATGACCATCAAGCCAAGTCCTGCCAGTTGCCTGGCCGTTTCGTTAGGAACATCTCCCTCCTTAATTGCTTCAGCAGCCCCTGAAGAGACGGTTACAACAGCACCTTTCGGGAATGAGCAGAGAATGGTTTGGTCGGACTGTCTTGGATGAGGAATAACGTTTAAGTATGGTGATGGGTGCATGATATTGATCTCATTATAGTTGTTGAGTTCAGCAGAGAGAGAAACTCCCCCTGCTGACACATTCATTGACTTTAAGTAGGTGCTACCGGGCCCCACCAGCAACAACTCATGGTGCTGGCAACTTCAGCAGGATCCTGCCCCTTATCAATGACCGTAATTGAGAAATCTTTCATTTCTTACCTCCCTTTAAAAAATTAGTCTGAACAGGGGGGAAAGCCCCCTGTACGGTAGAGCTAAAACTAACAGGAAAACGGCACAACTTGGTATAGAGAGAAAGACACAGGATACCTGTGAAAAAGACACAGAAACGACAGGGGAGTGCAACTTAGTTCTTTTTTCAATTGGCCTGGTAAACAAGAGGGAATGCTACAGGAAAATACATACAGGAAAAAATTTCTGGTGACTTTTTTTTTGGGGGGGGAGAGGGGGCAAAGAAATATACAGACTAAAAGGAGAGGCGGAGACCGCCATCGATGGAACGATCGGGATTAATGAATAATTCTGACCAATACTGAGAACCATTAAAGATGTTTCGAATGGAGAGAAAAACGTCCAGCTGTTTCTGCTGCCGCGTAAAGAGAGTTTTTCTGATGTGCCAGTCCCAGGTCGGACTGTTATACTGCCCGTTAGTAGTTTCCCGTGCCTGCCACCAAGCGTAATGGCCAGCCAACTCTACTCTGATACTGTCTGGCTTGATATAGATAAGACTGGCATTGGCAGCCTGCAGATTATCGCTCACCTCACTATCGTATACTTTTTCAAAAACAGAAGAATAATTCACCGTCGTACTGAAGCCATGAACAGGGGTTGTTTCCATTTCAATCTCAAAACCAACCCGCCTATCTCTGCCGGCATTCACGGGTTTCCCTGTATTATCTCGCCCCCAACTCTCTTCAAGATCATGTAGAAAGACGGATGTCTTAATCCGCAGCCGAGGAATTGCAATGCTTTCTGCTCCAATTTGGTAAGACCAGACTTCTTCTGGATTCAGATCCGGGTTGATTGTCCCGAAGGCACTCCCTCCCCCGGAAATCTGGACAAGGAATGGGGCAGAAAACCCTCGGGCTATGGATGCCCGAAAAAGTGTCTCATCGTTCCACTGGTAGATTCCACCTAGGCTAGGACTGAGAAAACTCCCAGTAATTGAGTGGGTATCGTAGCGGAGTCCAGGAATAATAGTAGTTTTTCCCAAGGAAATCGTATCATTGAAGTAGACCCCCCATTTTCTTTCTTTGGCTGGATTAGCAACGGCCTGGGACGGTTGCCCAAAACCCTGCAAAAAGAGGCCATTGTCAATGGTCTGCTTGAGCTCATTTCGCATATACTCAAAACCAATAGAGGCGGTATGATGTGGCTGCGTCCAAACAAACCGGCCTAGGGTAGACAGACTTTTTTCCTGCCAAAGAAAATTCTGAAACAGATCTCCAGCATCGCCATAGATACCAACCCCTAATACATCAATTGTCTGATTAAATTTCTTGAAGGCAATTTGGCTGGAGATACTGAAAATAAGATTTTTACTCATTTCACCATTCCATGTTGCTGTTGCAAACCTGTCCCGGCTCTCAACCACAACCCTAAAATCCAAGGGAGCATAGTCAAAATATTTGTGCTCCGGCCCTGTTAAGCCGCCCGTCAACAGAAGCTCGTTTTTCCTGCCCAAGGGAAAATGAAACTTGGCGTAGACGCTCTTATTATGAAAATAGCGATTATCACGCAGGCCGCCCGAATCCTGTTTGCCAGCATACAAATAGTACCCTGACTTGCCCAGTAGACCAGCAGCTTCAGCATTTATTTCACCAGTTTGACTTTTTCCCCTCGACCCGAAAATTACGCCTGTTGGTTGCGCATTCTTGCCAGTACCCTTAGTAATAATATTGATCACACCGCCAAGAGCTGAACCCCAGGCAGAAGAGGCCGGCCCCTTGATGACCTCAATCCGTTTAATAATTCCTAAAGGGATGCCGTTTGTTTCTGCATTACCGCTGGAAATATAATTAAATCGAACGCCATCCAAAAGAACCAGTGTATGATGCGGATGAGTGCTTGTGGATCCCTGAATGTGCAAAGACGATGAACTCCCAACATCCTGCCCATTAAAAGAAACAAACATACCCGCCGCCCGATTCAAAACCTCAGCCACCGAACGGGCATTGGAGGCAACAATCTCTTCTGCAGTTATAACAACCACATTTTCGGCAACCTGGGAAATTGCCTTGGGATAGCGAGTGGCCGCTTCAATCATCTGATCGTCAGAAAAATAGAGCTCCACAGGATCAGTATACGGAGTTTGGCTTTCAGAAATTGCTGCGTATAATGAGCTTGCCCACAACATGGAGAAAAGAGTAATTGTGTAGGAAAAATTTTTCATGTAGGCTAAAGATCGTTGCATTGGTCAATATCGTCCTAATGGCATGATAATGGTCATTTTTCTTGATTGTACAATGTGAAAAACATGGTTACTTTTTTTGAAAATTACTGGCAATCTATTTACACGCAAACCCCATGGGATGCAAACCAAACAACTTTCAGCCAATGATGTATATGAAAAAAACCTCCCCCCTTTTCCTGCTTATCGCAATCTTCACTCTCTGGTTGTCACCTGCCAGAGCTTTTGAGATTGCAGTGGTCCAGACATCATCTGCGAGACCATACGAAGAAAGCTACCAGGGGTTTATACAGACAACGGCAAAATCCGCATCAACCTGGGGGCATAAAAGCATTAGCCCGGACAGCACCACTCGAATTGTTTTAAGTGAAGTTGATCCTTCTTTCGACTTGCAGAGCAAACTTCAAGGACTGCACCCGGATATCATCATTGCTATCGGGCGCAAGGCACTGCTTCGAGTCATGAACTACTCTGAGGCGCCAATTATCCATATGCTTGCACCTTTTCCTCCGGCTAAGGCGCAGAATAATCCAAATATTAGCGGTATTGATCTTAACCTCTCGCCTGCCAAACAGCTTTCCGCTTTTCTCGATGTTTTTCCATCCATAAAAAGGATTGGTACAATTTACAACCCGTCTGAAACAGGAGAAATGGTTCGGCAGGCAAAGGCATTTGCGGGCATAGCAGGAATTGAGATTGTCAGCCTCAAAGCTGTTTCCGACAAAGAAGCAATTCAGCAAATGGCCCTTTTACGAAACAATGTGGATGCATTTTGGATGCTTCCGGACAGATCTCTATTAACACCGATTTTTATTGAATCTCAGCTCCGCTTTTCTTTTGAAAACCGGGTCCCTCTTTTGACGTTTTCTGACAAGTATCTTGAGATGGGCGCAACACTCTCACTTGCAGCGGCCCATTATGCAATGGGTGAACGGGCTGGCCATCTTGCCATGCAAACTCTAAAGCCGACTGAACAAGAGAATGGCTTTCAAGAACAGTATGTGGAAACTGCCACGCTCAGATTGAACGAAAAAATAGCCAAAAAGATTGGTATCATCAGCAATACGGCAGCATTAAAAATATCCCCGGCCCAGAAAGTTCAATAGCTCCCGCCAATGCCTTTTTCTGGAAGAAAAATAATCTCCCGCATAAAATATAGTCTTTCCGCACAAATATTTTTTTCTATCGTGGTTGCTATGACCACTCTCATTGTTGTTTTTGATTTTCTTATTATCCAATCCCAGGAAAAAGCCATCACAAGTTTCATTGTTGAAGAAGGGGAAGCATTGTCAAAGCTTCTCGCGGATACCATAGAAATTGGACTTTATAGTGAAAATACAGCCATAATAAAACAGTCCGCCGCACCGGTTCTTAACCAGCCTAACGTCATTGGTATTGAGATATTTGATGGTTTAGGAAAGCTACAGTTTAGCACCCTTGCTTCCTCTGGGGATAAGATATCCGGCCCGGAAAGCAGCAAAAGTAAACATCGCGCTAATGCCATTGCCTCCGTCACAGAAACTCAGGCACCGGTTTATTATCAAATGCAAAGCTCCCTTGATTTCTGGGCTCCGGTTCATATAGCGACAAATTCTTCGGGGGAGGATATTTACTTTCAAAGCCCCACATCCGGCAAAGCAAATAATTTGCTCATAGGTTTTGTTCGTATTGTGCTAAGCAAACAAAAACTGTCTTTGGGAATTAAGCAACTTACGGGAGAAAATCTTTTCGCCTTAGGAGTCTTTCTGCTACTGAGCACGCTGGTTACATTTATTGTAGTTCGGGCTGTCACCAGGCCTCTTTCAGGTCTTGTGAGCATGGTTCGGCAGCAGCAGAGGGGCAAGACACGGATTAATGATATTGGATTCCTCACCGAGACCTATACAGAACAACTTCTCTCCCTGGAAAAAGCCTTTGAGAAAAACAAGGAGCTTAAAGAAAACCTGGAAGATACCACCCGTGAGATAATCAGGGTTCAGGAGCAGGAGAGAAGGAGAATATCCTTTGATCTGCATGACCATATAGCCCAGGATCTTTCTTCGCTGCGCATGAACTGCGAGACTTTTTTTGATGGTTGGCCGGAAGTGCCACAAAATATCCTCAGGAGAAAAGATGTCATTTCATTAAAGGTAAAAGAGTGCATCCATTCGGTTAGAAATCTATCCTATGAACTGCGACCACCAGATCTTGATGAGTTAGGTCTAACTGAAGCTTTTTATCAGTACTGCACTGAGTTTGCGGAAGAAAATGGAATAGAGCTTCACTTTCAATCCGCCGGAATAGAAAACCTCGACCTTGACAATTCCATAGAAATTAACCTATATCGAATACTGCAAGAGGCGCTTAATAATATTAAAGCCCATGCGCATGCAAAAAATCTGGCGGTGAAATTGATAGCCTCTCACCCCAACATTCTGCTCCGCATTAAAGATGATGGTAAAGGGTTTGATTGTCAAAATCGACTCAAAGAAGCTATCCTGGAGAGGCACATGGGAGTTCAGATCATGAGAGAGAGGACAACTCTCTTTAATGGCGACTTTGACATCCGCTCTCTTCCTGGCCGGGGCACAAAGGTTTTCATAAAAATTCCTTATTAGGGACGCAACCATGCTTGAGAAAAAAAAAAGAGTACTTGTCGTTGAAGATCATCCTGTTGTCCGGGAGGGAATAAAAAATATACTTAACCGGGATGAAAACCTCAAGATTGTCAAAGAAACGGGCGATGCCGAAAAAGCGCTTGCATATGCCAAAAAACATGTCCCAGATCTTGCTCTGGTCGATATTACCTTGGCCGGCAGAATGGGGGGAATAGAATTGACTGCCGCCTTAAATCAAATTAGTCCCAAAATTCCAACTGTAATTCTGACCGTTCACACAAAGGTAGATTTCGTCGGCCAGGCCATAGATGCTGGTGCTTTGGCCTTTGTTAATAAAGAGTCAACACCGGAAGTGCTGCATGAAGCGATAAAAAGCGCATTTAAAGGAAAACACTATTTAGACAACTGTCTTTCTCCTGACATCGCTAAGAAGTTAAAAAGTTGTGCCATTGCTGACCGCAAAATAACAGACGACTCTTATGGTTCTTTGACTCCAAGAGAGCAAGAAGTCCTCAGCCTGCTTTCAGAAAGTCTTACCACAAAAGAAGTCGGCAAAAGACTTAAGATTAGTTCCAGAACAGCTGAGAACTACCGCTCCACCATCTACAAAAAACTCTCCATTAAAAACCGCATAGAACTGGTTCGTTATTGTGTCAAAGTCGGTATATCTGACCCTGACAAGTGGTAATTTAATGGGGTTATATTAAAAAAATCATTCTTGTTGTTATCTTCTTCATCATACTGGGCAGCACGGAACCCCCCCATGCAAAATCCAGGAGAAGACGTTAATTGGCATAAGCGAATATTCCCCATTTTTTCCCTTACGCACCTTTCAACTTTTGAATATCATTCAAATGCACATCCATCTGCGGAAATGGGATGCTGATATTTTCTTTTTCAAACGAGTGATAAATTTGTTTGAGGAGATTGTGAGTCACCAGGCCCCTCAGGCTAGGTTCTTTAATCCAACAAAGCAGTTCAAAATCTAGTGAAGAGTTACCAAGGGCCCGAAACCTAACCCTGGCTTCCGGGCTTTTGACAACCTCAGAATTCGCACTGGCCAGCCCCATCAGAACATTCTCTACTTTTTCAATATCGCTCCCATAGGACACCCCGACTGGAATCCTTATTCTGAACCGGGGTACGGGGGCACTCTCATTTATTATTTTCGTGTTGGCGAGAATCGCATTCGGTATTGTTATAAGCACATCATCCCTGGTTTTTATTCTAGTCGAACGCATGCCAATATCCACGACTTCACCCCGTTCTCCGCTATCTAGAACTATATAGTCACCATCCTTATAAGTTTTATCCATGAACATACTGACACCGCCAAAAAAATTGGCCAAGGTGTCCTTAACCGCCAAGGCAACGGCAATACCAGCAATCCCGGCAGAAGCAAAGAGCGGAGTGAGATTCACATTCCAGATCGCCAGACCCCACAAAATCCCCAAAATGATAATACTTATCCGCAAGATCTTTTTGGACAGATTGAAGATATCTACGCTAATTTTTCCACGAACTAATAAAGAAGTGAAATCATCCCACTGCAAACGAGTTAGGGCATTGTTAATAGCAAATACCCAGACAACAAGTATAAAGGTTTTGATAAAGGCAGGCAAAACAGTTTGCCAGGGCGCAGGCAGGGTTGAAAACAGCAAGGCATGCAGCAGACCGATGCAAAAGACCGTCCAATAGACTGGTCTGTGTATGCAGTCAATTATTTTATCGTCAAAGCCCCCTGTCGTCAATTTTGCCAGACGACGCACACCGCGATCTATGACAAAATCACATGCTTTTGCCAAAACAGCATAAATAAGCACAACAAGAAGTTGCTTCACCCAAGTATTCTCTTGAAGAAATGTTAAAAATTCAGCCAGTTGAAGAGATTCCATACAAATTCCTTTTCTATGCAGATTATTGTCTCACATATCCAGCAAAAAGTGCCAGGAAATAAGAGAGCAAGGCCGTCCTGATGCTTGCTATGCTCCCATTGATATGATACTGTTTTAGTATAAACTTGCGGCAAGGTAAACAACCAACAGTTAAACTGTCTAACTTATTGAGATTAACATGTTTCTCTCCATGTCAGCAATACAATCCTGGATCTGGGCCCCAGTTCCATCTCATCTTGGAAAATGGCAAGCGTTGCTGAAAGCAACTCCGCGTATTATCGCCATCTTCATCAGAGAATTCAAAAGAGATAATATTTCCCTGCGCTCCGGAGCTCTCACCTTTACAATTGTTCTCTCACTTGTTCCTACTTTGGCACTCGGCACAGCGGTCTTGAAGGGACTAGGTGCAGGTGACCAGATGCGGCAAGCCGCCTATAAATTTATCGACAGCCTGGATCCCCCAGCGCTCAACAATGAGCCGACAACTTCAGTGACCCAAGACGAAAACCTGGAAGAAGCAGAAATAATAGAAAATGCAGATAGCAATGATGCTGCTTTAACAGGGCACCTCAGGAAAGCTGCCGACCAGATATTTGACTATGTGGACCGCACCGATTTTGCCACATTGGGAGCTTTTGGCATAATTGGTCTGGTTCTTTCCGTTCTCAGCGTTTTAGGATCCATTGAGCAGTCCATGAATGTCATCTGGCAGGCCAAAAGCGGTCGCCCCTTTGGTAGAAAACTGATGGACTATCTGGCTCTGATGATTCTTCTGCCTCTCAGTGTAAATCTAGCCCTGGCAACTGAAACAACCCTGCAAAACAAGACTCTTTTCAAGATGCTTAATGACCTTCTGCCAATTGCCTGGCTCACCGGCTTTCTCTTAAAAATCCTGCCCCTGCTCCTAGTTATTGGGACATTTACCGTTCTCTATCGTTTTTTGCCAAACACCATAGTCAGGTTCATTCCAGCCCTTGCAGGTGGCGTCTTTGGGGGAACCAGTTGGCTTTTTATCCAGTCTCTTTACCTGGAGCTGCAGATTGGCGTTGCGCGCTATAATGCGATTTACGGATCTTTTGCCACCCTGCCCCTATTCCTTCTATGGCTGTACATAGGTTGGCTTATTTTTCTTGCCGGCGCGGAAGTGGCCTTTGCCTGCCAGGTATGGCGAAGCTATTCCAGAAAAAGTCAGTCAATAAGCCCGCGGGGGAAACTCAGTTTAGCGTTCAGCATACTTCAACAGGTCTACCAAAATTTCGATAAGGGCCGAGTTAAAAATTCCTCCGAAATTGCCGACAGACTTGAGCACCGAGTGGACGAAACCAACGGCGTCCTTTTTTCCCTCACAGAAGGCGGCCTGCTTCGGCATGTTAATGACAAAGAAAAAAGTGGCTACGTTCCGGCAGTTCCAGAAGAAAAACTTGTATTAAGCAGCATAATCGACATTATTATGGGGCCACGCCCAGAGAGGGAACACCAGCTCGCAGCAGAGACCTTTGAGACCGCACAAAAGTACACCGAAGGAAAGAATCTCCAAAGCATCGAACTGGGGTAACCCGCCTCTTAAGTTAAGCAAATCGAAGAAGCATGAGTAAAGGAGCCAAAACATGGAAGACCTGCAAAAACAAGAATTGATAATCAAAGAGTATATTGTCCAGGGAAACACAGACGCTGCAGTAAAGGGCCTCTACGACCTCATCGTTTGTTACGCAAAGGCCAAAAACTTCAATAAGGCAGAGGAACTGCGGGATCGACTGATGGACGTCAATAGTATGGCTCTTACAGAGATCGTTCAGTCAGCTGAAATTATTGAAGCAGAGAAAACTGCCTCCATCGACAAAAAACACCAGCAGATATGGAAGGACCTTTATGAGCAGTTAAGCAAGGAAGAGGGAAATGCCTTATATCAGAGTCTAGAAAAAATTGATCTCGACCCCGACCAGACAATTCTCTCCCAGGGTAAAACAAACGATAAACTTTTTTTCATCGATGCTGGCAACCTGAAAATTACCTTCATACAGGACAACAGGATAACATTCGTAAAAGAGCTTGGCCCTGGAGAAACTGCAGGGCAGGACACCTTTTTCCCAATCTCTCTCTGCACAACATCAGTAACAACTGGAGGCGGAGTACAGACAATGTGCTTGCCAAGAGAAAAAATAGACATCATTTCAACAAATTTCCCTGGATTTACGGATAAGCTGGAATCATTTTGCCGAAAAAAAGAGGGCACCGCCCTCGAAGAAATATTAAAGGATAAAGAAGTTGAACGACGCCAACACAATCGTTCTAAATTTCCTGGCAAGGTAACCACCCAACTTTTAAGCAATGAAGGGAAGGCTTTAAGTTCACCTTTTGCGGGATTTGGCGATGATATTTCCAAGGGCGGACTCTCTTTTTCGATAAAATGTTCCAATAAATCAACCGCACGTATGCTTCTGGGCAGACCTGCCCAAATCACCCTTGAGCTGAAGGTTCAAGGTGCACCAATAAGCCAGAAACACATATGCCAGATTGTCTGCGTTCAACAGCACATTTTCAATGAATACTCCGTCCATGTCCGATTCGGGAAAGCCCTTACAGACAAGCATTTGGTTGACATGGGCGCCCCGGCCTAACTTAACAGATGGAAATTATAACATCCCATCTCCATGCTGATTTTGACAGTGTGGCCTCAATGGTTGCGGCCCAGAAACTATACCCCAACGCAATCCTTGTTCTCCCTGGATCTCAAGAAAAAAATGTCCGCGACTTTTTCGACCAATCCATCCAGGTCTTTAATTTTCAGCGCCTCAAAAACATACCCCTGCAAGAAGTATCAAAGCTTATACTCGTCGACACCAAGCAAAAAAAAAGGATTGGCAAATTCTCTCAATGTCTCAAAAACAAGGGGATTGAAATCCACATATACGACCACCACCCTCCCTCACCTGATGATATTTGCGGCGACCACTCGGTCATCATGGAGGTTGGCTCAACTACCACAATTTTCAGCAAAATTATTCAAGAAAAAAACATTGCCATTACCCCAGAGGATGCGACCCTCATGGCAATGGCGATCCATGAAGATACCGGTTCATTTACCTTTGACACCACGACTGCCGACGACCTGCAAGCGGCTGCATGGCTGATAAAGCAAGGGGCCGAGGTGAGCGCTGTCTCACAGTACATATCCCAGGAACTCAGCGCCTACGAACTTGGCATTCTTCACAAAATGATCGATTCGGCCAAAACCTATACAATTCAAGGAGTTGATATAGTCGTGGCCAAAACCAGAGTGCCAGAATACATGGACGAGTTCGCTCTTTTGGTCAGAAAATTCATGGTTATTGAGAACTTAAACGTCATATTCGCTCTGGCAAATATGGCAGACCGCATCTACATGATTGCCCGCAGCAGGATTCCTGAAGTCAACGTCGGCCAAATAGCCCTGGAATTTGGGGGTGGCGGCCATGCCTCGGCAGCCTCTTCAACCATAAAAGACATGACTATGATCCAGGCAGAAGAGAACCTGGTTCGACAGCTGCATAAATATGTACGCCCAGAAAACCTGGCTGCCGACCTCATGTCATCTCCCATCATTTCAGTCCCACCAGAAACAACCATTAAGCACGCCAATAATATTCTCACCAGATACTCCATTACCGTCCTCCCCGTCCTGGAAAACAAAAAAAACACGCTCGGCCTCATCTCACGAAGGGTCACTGAAAAGGCAATTTTTCACGGCCTTGGCAATCTTGCCGTTTCTGACTACATGAGTACCGATTTTGCTATTTTGCCTCCCACAGCAACGCTTGCTGACATCCAGGAGGTCATTATCGAAAATAGGCAGCGTTTTATCCCCGTGGTCGAAAAAGACGAAATTATTGGAGTCATAACCAGGACCGATCTCTTAAATCTTCTCATTAAGGACCCGTCCCACACCCCAAAGCCGAGGATAACAGATTCTCAGCCATCCATTGAGCGCAACCGCAACATGACCAACCTGTTGGTAACCTCTTTGTCCGTGGAGATGATCTCCCTCCTGCAAAAAATTGGCGAGACCGCCCAGGAACATAACTATTCAGCTTTTGCCGTGGGTGGTTTTGTGCGGGATCTCATCCGACATAGACAAAATTTAGATCTGGATATCGTCATTGAAGGGGATGGGGTTGATTTCGCCAAGAAACTAGGCAAAAAGCTCAAAGCACAGGTGCGGGCCCATGAAAAATTCAACACTGCGGTACTGAAACTGCCGGACGGGTTCAAGATTGATATAGCCACTGCCCGGCTCGAATACTACGAATACCCCGCCGCCATGCCCACGGTGGAACTAAGTTCCATTAAGCTTGACCTTTATCGCCGCGACTTCACGATCAACGCACTGGCCATTCACCTCAATCCTGACCGCTTTGGCATTCTTGTTGATTTCTTTAACTGTCAAAATGACATTAGGGATAGACAAATCAGGGTGTTGCACAACCTGAGCTTTGTGGAAGACCCAACCCGAATTTTCAGGGCCGTCCGACTGGAGCAGAGATTAGGATTTCAACTCGGTAAACTGACCGAAAAATTGATAAAAAATGCAGTCAGAATGAATACGTTCAACCGATTTTCTGGAAGACGTTTTTTCACAGAACTTCGTATCATTCTTTCGGAGGAGAATCCTCTTCCCGCAATTTACCGGATGAACCACTTCCAGTTACTCAATTTTCTCCACCCGGCAATAAAACTTGACCCGAGGCTGAAAAACATCCTCAAAGAGACGCATCGAAGTCAGGCCTGGTATCGTCTTCTCTACCTTGACGAACCTTGTCAGCAATGGCTCGTCTTCCTGCTTGCCTTACTCGCCAAAGTATCAACCAAACAGACCTTAATTTTTTGCCAGAAGTTCGAAGTGCCCGAGCGGCACTTACAATTCATCATTAAAGAAAAGGTCGCCTGCAGTAGAATTACCAAAGTTTTTTCCCATCGTCTCATTGACACGGATTACCTCAGTGAAGAAAATTTATCATTAAGGAAACTTACAGCCAAGAAGCAATCAAAAAGCCAAGGCCCTCCCATGCGCCCCAGTGAAATATACTGGTTACTACAAGGCTTAAGTCATGAAGGGCTTATATATCTGATGGGCATAACGGCGAGTAAATCCGGCAAAAAGGCGATCTCTCTTTACGTAACCAAATTCCGCCATATTAAAACCCTCACAAAAGGAAACGACCTGAAAAAAATGGGATACCAAGCAGGGCCTCTTTTCGGTACCATCTTGAACCACCTTCTGGAAGCGCGACTTGACGGACTTGTCAAAACCAAGAAGGAAGAGAGAACCTTTATCAAAAAAAATTACCCCCGCTAGCATATTATGATATCCTGCTTATCTTCTGTTCACTGAACAGGTCAACACCATTAACTTAATCCGGATAAACCGGAAATAAGTACCTTAACAGTAGATGCAACACCTTTAAATGAATCTAATGTTTTCATTTCTTGCCATAAAAAACACGAAAATAAATTATAAGGTACTAAACAATAATTTCATCCACCACGATACCCTATAAACCATGGACCTCAATAATTTTATCCAACAGTTTGTCATCCTTGCGCCGCCCTTTCTTTTTGCCCTGACAATCCATGAATTTTCCCACGGATATATCGCCCGACTTTTAGGAGATCCAACCGCCGAAAATCTTGGAAGACTGACTTTAAATCCATTGAAGCATATTGATCCCATGGGGGCCATCTGCTTTTTCCTGATTAAAATTGGTTGGGCAAAACCGATTCCTGTTGATCCTCGTTATTTCAAAAATCCTCAAAAAGATATGCTCTGGGTCTCTCTGGCTGGCCCTGCCTCAAATCTCTTTTTAGCCATAGCCAGCGCCATATTGATCAAATTACTATTGATCTTTATGCACCTCCTGCCCCAGACAGTCATGTTGCCACTTATTCAAATGGTTGGCGCCAGTATCTGGATTAATATCATGCTCGCCGTCTTTAACCTTGTACCAATCCCTCCACTTGACGGCAGCAAAATACTCATGGGCCTCCTACCCAGGCAAATGGCCATTTCCTTTTCCCGCCTTGAACCATACGGTTTTATTATTATTTTGATCTTATTTTACACAGGCATCCTGCCAAAAATAATCTTTCCTATTATTAAATTTACCCAGAATATTATGGTTCAATAAATGTAAATTTATTCGGCTTGATGTTAAAAACAGCTTAAACCACAGAACTGTAACTGTTTGACAGCGCTTCAGCTGATCGCGCTCAGCTGGAGTGCTGCCGAATATTTACCAATGAATTAGGAAAACTCTATGTCAAACAACCTGGAAAATCTGATCTCCAAAATAAAGAAACTTGAGCAGGAACTGTTTCAGGAACTACAAAAGAAACAAGAAGAGTTCTTCTACACGATCGACAAGAAAAAGGTCCGCTTTCAAAAAGAGATCAAACTAAGACACAGATTGCTGAGCCGGAAACTTCGCCGCTATCTGCTGGAAGCCTCCCCCCTGAATATCCTGACCGCTCCAATTATTTGGCTCGGTGTGTTTCCCGCCCTCTTCCTGGACCTTTTTATCACCGCTTTTCAAGCAATCTGTTTTCCTATCTACAAAATACCCAAGGTCAAGCGTGAGGACTATATCATCATCGATCGGCACGCCCTGGCCTATTTAAATATTATTGAAAAATTAAACTGCGTTTACTGCGGTTATTTCACCGGACTCATTTCCTACATCCAGGAAATTGCCTCCAGGACTGAACAGTACTGGTGCCCCATCAAACACGCACGCCGCATGCAAACTATCCATGGCCGCTATAAATATTTTTTCGATTATGGCGATGCCGAAAGCTACAGGAAGAGACTTGAAAAAGTCCGCCAATCTTTTTATGATCTGGAAAACAAATGACCCAGGCAAAACAAGCTTAACCCCATAACCATAAGGATTTCCAGATGACACGTAAGAATTTTGAGAATCTCGTAGAGGATGTTCTCCCACATATTAGCGAAATATTTCCATGGGATTTACAAGATGAACTGGAAAGCGGCAAGAATATCCTCCTGCTTGACGTCAGGTGTCCGATGGAATACCAGGCAATGCACATTGAAAATTCAATCAATGTGCCCCGTGGCGTCTTGGAAACCGCGTGTGACTACGGCTACGAACATACGGTGCCGGAGTTGGTTGAAGCAAGGAACCACATGGTAGTGATAATATGTCGCTCCGGAAAACGCAGCGCCTTGGCTACGGAAACGATGAAGGCCTTGGGCTATAAAGATGCCGTGTCGTTAAAAACAGGATTGCGCGGCTGGAATGATTCCTCATATCCTTTAGTGAATCTCAGAGGCGAACAACTCCCATTTGAAAAAACAGATCAGCATTTTGTTGAAAAAATTTCGCCTGAGCAGTTAGGACCAGGAAACTGATGGATATAATTCTTATAGCTGCCATGGCCGCAAACCGGGTAATAGGCAATAGCCTAACAAATTCCATCCCCTGGCATGTCCAGGGAGAGCAGCTTATGTTTAAAGAAACAACCATGGGAAGCCCCCTTGTCATGGGGCGCAAGACATACGAATCAATAGGCCGTCCCCTGCCTGGTCGCAAGATGATAATCATCACCCGCAACAAAAACTATACTGCCACTGGCTGCCAGGTAGTCCACACGGTAGAAGAGGCCATACAGCAATGCGAGACCTGGGAAAAAGCATTTATTATAGGAGGTGAAGAGATATACCGTCAGAGCATGGAAATTGCTGATCAGATTATTCTCACAACTCTACAGCGTGAAGTCAGCGGAGATGTTTTCTTCCCTGAATTCTCTGCAGAGCAATTTAAAATTGAGAGGCAAGAAAAAATCCTTCTCCCTGAGCCCTATACAATAACAACCTACCACCGGTAAATATTCGGCATGACTCCGATATGAAGCCATGCCAAACATTTACTATGGCCGTGTTTTTTGTTCTTAATTATCAAATAGTTATTAACAATTGATTGTTAACGGTTAATTGTAAAGTTAATAACATTGAATTGTCATTTGTTAATACTTCAGGTGATACTTTACCTCCTCTGCAGCACCCATAATCCCCATTTCTCCCGTTGCTTCCTGTCTAAAAATCTGACTTTATCTGTGGGCATGGCCGCAAGCAGGACATCTTCTTTGTGAGTGAAAAACCCGGAAATTATATAATATTTTGACTGCCAGAAAGAAGGGGTTTGAAAAAGATGCACCAGGAGTTCATGATGCAAATTGACGGTCAGCAGATCAACTTCCGTATCCGGGCACTGAACGATTAGGTCAAGCTCTTTGACTTCAACAGAGTCTTGCTGATTATTTAACCTGGCATTGGCTCTGGCAACCTGGCAGGCAAGGGCATTATTGTCAACAGCTAGGACCTTATTCACCCCTTTTTGCGCCGCAGCAAGAGCAAGTAAGCCAGTACCACAGCCAAGATCGAGGGCTTTTGAGAAAGAATCCTGTCCACTTTGGAGGACATCAATCAAGGCCTCCAGACAGAGCCTGGTCGTGGGATGAAAACCATTGCCAAAAACAACACTAGGATCCAGCCTGATATCGGCATTATCCAGGCTCCAAGCCGGTGCCACCAGCAAATTACCAACAGAAAATGGAGTTATTGCACTGCCGTTTTCCCAATCATCGTAATCCATATCTGCTTCATAAATAATCTTACATGCATGCTGCCGACAGATAGCAGCAATAAGACTTTGTTTCGCCTTATGAAAAAAAAGCATAACCGTATCATCTTCACTCCAGGCACCAATAAAGTCCGGGTCCGATATTTGCGGCACCTTCGACAGGCCTAGGATATAAAAAAAGATCCTGCTATATTTGCTGTAGGGTGGTTTAAGCATATCTAGAAATCAAGTAGAGATATAAAACAAAAAATCCGAATAACCGCAACGCAGTCATTCGGATTTCTGTAACCTTTGGGTACTTTTACCTCGAGAATACGGCCAAGTACCTGCTCAGGTAAGCGCAGATACTTAAAAATCGTTAGAGATCAATTAAGTACACCCAAGATTGCATACCCCCGAGTCCGTAAGCGTTTCAGGGGCACCCCGATGTGCGTGATCGAGCCCCGTGATTATACCCCCTGTATATCACGGGATTCGATCACGTGCAGCGGGGTGTTCATGGAGCGCTTACTAAAAATCAATCATTTCAACATCGAATACCAGAGTCGCATTGGGAGGGATAACCCCACCGGCTCCCCGTGAACCATAAGCCAAATCCGGCGGGATAATCAAAGTCCTTTTCTCACCCTTTTTCATGGCGAGAAAACCCTCATCCCATCCCTTAATAACCCTGCCCATACCAACAGGAAACTGAAAAGGCTGGCCACGGTCAACTGAGCTGTCAAATTTACTGCCATCAAGCAGTGTCCCAGTGTAATGAGCAGTAACGTTCGCCCCCTTGGCAGGAGTTTCATCCCCTGTACCCTCAGCAGTGACAACATACATGAGTCCTGAAGGAAGCTTAACTGCGTTTGGCCATTTATCTTTTATTAAGTCTGCCCGTGCCGCAATTTTCTTTTTCTCGGCGGCCTCGCCCTTGCTTTTCATACCCTTGAGCAGCGAGTCAAAAGTTGCCTGATCAGCTTTAAACTCTGCGGCTTTCTTGCCGACTCTACTGATAGTAACTTTTTCTATTTTATCGCCTTTAACGATCTGGTTAACAACATCCATACCCTCAACCACTTTGCCGAAAACGCTATGTTTGCCGTTCAACCATGGAGTGTCCTTATGGGTAATAAAAAATTGGCTGCCGTTCGACCCGGGGCCGGCATTAGCCATGGACAAGATACCAGGACCATCATGCTTCAAACTAGAATCAATTTCATCGGCAAACTTGTAACCTGGCCCACCAGTACCGCTTCCTTGGGGGCAACCACCTTGAACCATAAAGTTTTCAATAACCCGATGAAAAACAAGGCCATCGTAAAAAGGCACCCCTTTTTCTTTATTGGAATCCTTCGTGCCTTCTGCCAAACCAACAAAATTTGCAACAGTAAGCGGTGTTTTTTCAAATTCCAGGTTTAAAACTATATCCCCTTTATTTGTGCTTAGAGTTGCGTACAATCCATCCTTCAAACTGCTCTCTTCCTTTGCCATAATCTCCCCGTTCATACTTAATGTTAAGGCTAAAAATAAAACTGCTACAATCCAATAGGTCCTCATTAATCACCTCTGTTAGACAAAATTCCTATAAAAACGGTTTGCGCGGTTAGTTGCCAATCAACAAACTGTTTAATTGACCGTATGCCACAAGCAAAAGAAGCTGATCAGGCAAAAAGGTCAATCCTTTCTTGCGAACGAGTCTCTGTTCCATTTGTCCGCCCACTGCCATCTACCTGCTGAGTCTGTTGTTGATCCATCTTTTGAAGCGCCATCTCCTGCTCCTTTTCTACGCCCTGCGTCTTGGCCGCTTGAGACATGCGCTGAGACTCCGGAGAGATATTCACAGTGACACTTTTACCAATCTCGACTGGATCCGGTTGATCTGTAGATTTTTGAACAGGCGGCGACGGATTTGCCTGATTTTGACCGTACAACATGTTAACACTTTGAAGACCTCCAGAACCCATCTGATTAATGGCCATTTTAAACCTCCCTCTTGTAAAGGCGTTAATTGCACCGATTAACGGTTTCAAAACACATAATCTACTTTATAAGCAAAACGATTACACATCTAGTATTCTAATATAGGCATGGAGTTCGGAATGCGCAAACAGAATAACTGATCATTTCTCTTGATCTTGCCACTTCTTATCAAGTCCTTCTCGTAATCCTTTGCTGTAGGCTTTTATCAAAAGAGGGTTTTCTGTCTTAAATTCTGTTTCTATTCTTTTCTCCCCAGACACCCCGTCAGCAAGACCAATATCATAATAAGATGTGATTTCGCTTTTGCCAGTATCGGGTCCAAAGACTATTGAACCAATAAAGTTTCTTCCAACCATAACTAAAAGTATAATCATTACTATCCAGGTAAGGACCCACCATACCTTTGAAGAAAAAGGGACTTTCAAATTATTGCTTTGTGACAACAGAGGACCTCCTTAAAGTAAAACTAATTTCGGCAATTTTCTATTTTCATCCCGGCCTGCCACAAGCAGTGCAGGGTCAGAATTACCGCTGATTTCAAGATTAAGCCTGCTGAATCAACAGACTACACATTGTAGTACATTGCGTCCGTCTAATCACGGCCCATCTTAAAATAAATAAATAAAAACAGACACCTCTTTATCAAAAAATAAATGAATATTCATTTATTTTTTTCTTGATATATATTGACAAATTACTATATGTGTCTTCGGTGATCAAAGAAGTGGGGAAACTTTCGAAGTTGTTTGATCAAAACACTCATTTTCTAATAAAAAAAAGGGACAGATTTATGACAAAGAACAGCATCAGAAAATTAGGACGGCAGTCATTGCTTATAACACTTTTTTTATTTATATGCAGCCAAGCTTTTGCTATGTCAGACGAAGCTTGTATGGAGTGCCACAGTGACCCGGACATGACAACCGAAAAGAATGGTGTAGAGATAAGCCTTCTTGTTGACCATGAAATCTATAAAGATACAATTCACGCAGAAAATGGCTGTATATCCTGCCATGAAGATGCCGACGTTGAAGAGGGCGAAGATCACCCCATGCCATTGGCTCCGGTATCCTGTGAGAATTGTCATGACGATGTAAGTGAAATGTACGCCGGCAGTATGCATGGCCAGTCGCTCATAGCCAATGATCCAACAGCACCGGCTTGCTACGACTGTCATACAAAGCACTACATTTTCCCACGCACTGACAGAAGGGCAACTACATATCCACTCAACATACCTGCTACCTGCGGATCTTGTCACCAGGAAGACTCAGAAATGACCCAAACACACGTCATGACTGAATCTAATATTGTCAAGAATTACTCCATGTCCATTCACGGTGCAGGTCTTTATGACGACGGGCTAATCGTAACCGCCACTTGCAGCAGTTGTCACCCTGCACACACAGTGCAGAACGCTAGCCATCCTGACTCCAGTGTCAACAGAAATAACATAACGGGAACCTGTAGCACGTGCCATGTAGGTGTTGTGGACCAATTCAACATGTCTGTCCATAGCCCTCTGGTCACAAAGACAGACAAAAAGTTACCAGTTTGTACTGACTGCCACACGACCCACACCATAAGTAATGTACGTGATAAGGATTTCCGACTGATTATCGCAGACCAGTGCTCAAACTGTCATGAACATGAAACAAAAACCTTTCTCGAAAGCTATCACGGCAGGGCAGGCCTCTTGTTGGGAGGGGAAAAAGCGGCCAAGTGTTCAGACTGCCACGGTTCTCATAACATTATGCCGGTCGAGTCTCCTGAGTCCATGATAAACACAGCAAATATTGTAGAAACTTGCCGCCCCTGTCACGCAAAATCAAATGAAAGTTTCACGACCTACCTAGCCCACGGAACCTATAATGACAAAGAGAAATATCCTGCTCTCTTTTACACATTCTGGGCAATGACCGGTCTTCTTGTTAGTACTTTCAGCATTTTCGGGCTACACACAATCTTATGGGTACCGCGCTCGCTTATTGAACGTTTCAAAGAGATTGGCAAAGGGTAAGGAACCGGAAAATCTGTTACCAGTCGACCAATTAATTTACAAGTCAAACAATTGAGGGAATCACATATGGCAAACGAACAAAACCAAACACTATATATAGAAAGGTTCAGTGTTTTTCAAAGACTTACCCATCTCCTGGTTATTTTGAGTTTTCTAACTCTTGCCCTGACCGGAATGGCACTCAAATTCGCAATGGACCCCTGGGCTCAGACTCTTGCCTATTTTGGCGGCGGCTTTGTCGTCCTTGGCGCCCTGCACCGCTTCTGTGCGATAATCACCTTTTTCTACTTCTTCCTGACCATGGTTATGCTGGTTACTGACTGGAAAAAATCAAACAATTCATTGTTTGGCTTTCTTTTTGACCCGGAAGGGCTTATGCCAAATCTGAATGATGCCAAAGAGATATGGGGCACCTTAAAATGGTTTTTCGGTGGCCCAAGGCCCTATTACGGCAGGTGGACCTATTGGGAAAAATTTGACTTTTTCGCAGTATTCTGGGGTATTGCAGTTATCGGTGGCTCAGGATTGGCCCTCTGGTTCCCTGAAGAATTCTCACTGCTTTTGCCAGGTTGGGGACTGAATATTGCGACGATTATTCATAGTGATGAGGCCCTTTTAGCCAGTGGTTTTATTTTCACTATCCATTTCTACAATACCCACCTTCGCCCTGAGAAATTCCCTCTGGATCCTGTTATTTTCGTGGGCAAGATAACCTTAGATGAGCTAAAACACGAACGCCCAAGAGAGTACGATAAACTTGTGGAGTCAGGTGAGCTTGAGAACCAACTACATAACAGCGGTCCTGAAGGATGGCTTGTGAAAATGGCCTATGCGGCAGGATTCGTCTTCGTGACAACCGGCGCAATACTGATTTATAATATAATAATTAGTATGTACCATTACATAATGGTTGGTCACTAGGATTAAAGAATTATTCAGCTACTACATCTTTATTTGATGTAGGTGTAGTAGCTTTTCTTCAATCCATGTTGTTCATCCTGGCTCACTACACAGATCTTATTTAGTCCCAGATTTACTACTGAGCATAAAAAAAGCCTCTCTTTTTACAAAGAGAGGCTTTTTTTATTTAGTTTTTATGGTGAAATTATTCTTCGCCAGGCCCGCTTTCCGCCAGAAACCCCATTAACATTTTATCTGCCACCTGGTAAGAGTCCACTTCATACTCGCCCCGTTCAATTTGCGCTTTTAAAGCCTGAACCTTGTCCGTCCTGACCTCAGGAGTATCCTGGATAATCTCTTTCATTTTTTGAACATCAAGAGAACTTGCTGACAACTCAACCTTGTCAGTCCCCACCGGAGAGCCTGAAGATACCTTTGCGGCATCCCGCCCCTCGGAGACCTTTTGAATCTTGTTGTCTGTTTTAATTTGCGGTATAAAATCTGTAATTTTCATGGCTCACACCACCTTCCCGTCTCTTTTCCTGAATTGAAATAAACAAAAATAGCTTATCCTTGCGGGGTGTTGCGGTACATGACCACCTTTTTAGTCCGCATCCCTTACCTATCATATCGGCTATAGAAAAACAAACTTAAATAATTTCTGTAAAAAAAACACATTTTTCTCCTCTCTTTAGTAAACCAAAAGTAACTATTCAGGTAGGGCCCCAAAACGGGCATAACCACCGGATTGTAACTTTTTAGATGTGCCCCAGGTGTGTGTGAACAGGACTTTCAGCTATACATCGGTATGCTGGAAGTCCTGTTCGCGCGCAGATGGGGTGCAGCTGAACAGTTACAACCAAAAAAGAATTGATTTCTGTATGCTTCTATGCCAAAAGAAAACAGTTCTCCAGTTCGCTCGCTCCTCTTATGTCGTCACCAATACATAAACCAGGCCTTAAATCTACTTTCAAACGGAAATAAAAATGACCAGCAGTAACTCCCAAGTCTATTTAATTGACGGTAACGCCTACATTTATCGGGCCTACCATGCCATTACCCCTCTTTCAAACAAACAAGGGCTGCCGACCCATGCAATATACGGCTTTACCAATATCATCCAACGTGTCATCCGCGAGAAAAACCCCAAATATCTAGCCATAGCTTTTGACCCAAAAGGTCCCAACTTCCGACATCAACTCTATTCTGCATACAAGAGCAACCGCCCGCCCATGCCGGAAGATCTTGTGGTCCAGATTCCATATATAAAAGAGGTGGTCACGGCCCATAACATTTTAACTTTGGAGATCAGTGGAGTGGAGGCAGATGACATCTTGGCCACTGCCGCCAATCATCTTTCCCAAAAAGGGGAAAAAGTCATCCTCGTTTCCGGAGACAAAGATCTGTTTCAGCTTGTCTCCGACAATGTTGTCGTCTGGGACCCTATGAACGATAGAATAATGGACCAAAAGGCGGTATTGAAAAAATACAATGTCCCCCCCGAAAAACTCTTGGATCTATTCTCCCTAATCGGAGATAAATCTGACAATGTCCCTGGGGTTCCTGGGATTGGCCCTAAAACTGCTGAAAAACTTATAAACGAATTCGGCTCTCTTGATTCCATCTACGAATGCATCGAATCACTCCCGAAGAATAAAATGCGAGAAAAACTCATCGATAACCGCGAAGAAGCCCTGTTGTCCCGGCAACTCATCCGTCTCAAAACAGACTGTGAAGTTCCGCTGGAAAAAAATGCTTATCTTCTGCCAGAGGCAAATCATGAAAAACTCAACGAACTATATACCCTTCTCGAATTCTCACGCTTGATCAAAGATAAAACTCCAGAAAAAGAGTTTGACTATAGCTCATTCCAGCTAGTCCAGAGCGAAGAGCAGATACTCAAACTCAAAAAAGACTTAGCAGAAGCAAAATGTCTGGCCATTGACACAGAAACCACCTCCCTGGATCCGATCACAGCGGAAATCGTTGGTCTTTCTCTCTCTTGCAGCCAAGAAAAAGCCTATTACCTTCCCATCTCACATCACGACGAACATGGGATGCCGTTTGAGGCCCAAATCAACCTTGAAAGGGTACACAAACTCCTGGATCCATTTCTTCAAGACCCAAGTCTTCCAAAACTTGGCCACAATCTAAAATATGACCTTGCCGTTCTCAACAACAACGGCTTTGAGGTCAATGGCCCTCTTTGGGATACAATGATTGCATCCTACCTCATTGACCCGACAAAACGTTCCCACAAGCTGGATACTCTCTGTGAGGAAAAAGGCCTTAAAATGACCTCCTTTAAGGAAGTGACCCAAAAGGCCAAGCAAGCAGATTCTTTTAGGTTTGTGGCTCTTGAAAAAGCAAAAAACTACTCCTGTGAAGATGTGGTAGCAGTCCTTCTCTTATGGGAAGATTTCAAGCTTCAGCTTGAGGAGAACGGCCTGATTGATCTGTTTAACCAGGTTGAAACCCCGCTGATCCCAGTTCTGGTCAAGATGGAAAATGCGGGCATTAAAATCAACCAAGACCTATTACATGAGCTCTCAGAGGAATTTGGCGCAAAACTTGACAAACTCAACATCCAAATATTTGCCCTGGCCGGCAGAGAGTTCAACATCAACTCACCCAAACAAATGGCAGAAATTCTCTTTGAAGAGCTCAAGCTCCCCCACGGCCGTAAAACGAAAACAGGCTACTCCACAGACATAAAGGTCTTAGAGAAACTAGCTGGGGTCCATGAGTTGCCCAAACAGATTATTGAACACCGGAATCTCTCCAAATTAAAATCCACCTATGTGGATAAGCTTGGCACCCTGGTAAATCCTAAAACCAATCGAATCCACACCTCTTTCAACCAGACGATTACAGCCACCGGCAGGTTGAGCAGCAGTAGCCCGAACCTCCAGAATATTCCCATCCGCACAGCAGAAGGTCAAAGGATTCGCCAGGCCTTTATCCCTGCTGAAAACCATGTTTTCATCTCCGCCGACTACTCCCAGATAGACCTTCGTGTTCTGGCCCATTATTCAGAGGACAAGGTCTTGATTGACTCCTTTCGCGCCGGTGTTGATATCCACCAAAAAACCGCCGCTGAAATATTCAGAGTCCACCCCGATTTTGTAACCACACAGATGCGGCGGGTCGCCAAAAGTATCAATTTTGGCATTGTTTACGGAATGAGCGCCTTTGGTCTGGCCGCACAGCTTAATATAAACCGCCGTGAGGCTGCCGTCTTTATCGAACGGTATTTTGACCTCTACAAGGGCGTCAAAAAATTCATGGAGCACATAATTGCCCAGGCCAAGAGAGACGGTTTCGTAACAACCCTGATGGGGCGAAAACGCAGGGTACCAGAGATCAACAGCCCCAACAAAAACAGAAGAGAATTCGCCGAAAGAACCGCGCTCAACACTCCCATCCAGGGAACGGCCGCCGACATTGTTAAGTTGGCGAGCATAGATGTCGAAAAGCAGCTGCAGCATGGAAATTTGGCGGCTCGACTTCTCCTGCAAATCCATGACGAACTGGTTTTGGAAACACCTGAACAGGAGAGCGAACAAACAAGCCTGATGCTGAAAAACAGCATGGAAAACTGCTTCCAACTACAGGTTCCACTTGTTGTTAATATTTCAACCGGATACAACTTGGCCAAGGTATGAGGCAATTTTCACATTACCAAGAAGAAAAGTATACTCTTGGCATGTGTGCTCCCTTTCGGGGAAATAATAGCTCTAATTGCAACCCCGCTGAACGGGATAAGACCTTCTATAATTCCAAGATGAAACAAGAAAACTTGCTCTGCCCAGCCACACCAAAGTCTTTTTTTGTTATTTCGGCTGGAAGGTCTAAATTCATTGACTGCTGACCAGAAAAATCGTAGGATGCAAGGCTTTAACAAGACCATACCTGCCAAAAAATATATACAAAAACGAGGATAAAAATGCTCGAGCTGTTACGCCGAAAAGCGCAATCAAGATTCATCCAGGCAACTATTGTCATCATCATTCTGGTCTTCGTATTCTGGGGTGTAGGAACCAATCAAGGAAGTAGTACTACCGCTGTAGCCACAGTGAATGGAGACTCCATCACCTATGCGGAATACCAAAAAGAGTACGACCGAATATTTACTCAACTCAGAGACCAATTCGGCGGTACAATTCCAAAAGGTCTCCTTGAAGCCACAGATTTCAAGATGATGGTCATAAACCAGCTGATTCAGACGACCCTTATGAGACAGGGAGCTAAAAATATTGGTCTGTATGTCAGTGACAAAGAACTCAGACAAACCATAGAAGATATGCCGGCCTTCCAAAACGATGGGGTCTTCGACGTTAAATGGTATGAAGAGGTGCTTACCGGCTCCAGACTCTCAGTTGTCAATTTCGAAGAGGGTATGCGATACGACCTGCTCTCTGCCAAGATTGTTGACCACCTGAAAAGATTCGGCCAGGTTTCAGAAAATGAGCTGCAGGACCTCTACAGATACAACTATGACCAGATTAATCTGCAATATGCATCTTTCTCTGCTAATGACTTCAAAGATAAAGTGGCGATTAGCGAGGAGAACCTGGAAGCTTTTTTTGAGGAGAATAGAGAGTCCTATAAATCTTTGCCCCTGGTGCAAATAAAATATATTAATCTCCCTTTTTCTGATGCAGATCTCGATGCGAATTTATCTGACGAGAAACTTCTACAGAAATACGAAGAGAACATTGCCAGCTACACAACCCCTGAACAGAGACAAGCACGCCATATTCTGATCCGAAGCAGTAATGCAGACATGGCAGAACAGATTCTTGAAAAAAGAGACTCCCTAAATAACATTTTAGAAAAAGCCAGGGCTGGTGAAGATTTCAGAGAACTTGCCAAACAGTTCTCAGAGGATGGCTCAGCCAGCCAGGGCGGAGATTTGGGATTCTTTTCCAAAGGACAGATGGTCAAATCCTTTGAGGACGCTGTTTTCTCTATGAACACAGGTGAGATAAGCGACATCATCCAAACCCAGTTCGGTCTTCACATAATAAAACTCGAAACAATAAAAGAAAGTGCTGTCACCCCGTTTATTGAGGTAAAAGACGAAATTGCCGCCTCATTTCAGGCTGAAATGGGCCAAACTCTCGTATTTCAAAAAGCAAACGAAACATACGAAAAGATCATTCTTTCAGGAAGCATCGATAAATACGCGGCTTCACTCAATACAGATGGCGCCTCAGCCAAGATCAGCGAAACTGACTTCTTCAGTCAGCAGGCCCCCCCTGAAGAATTGTGGGCAATGCCCGCCCTGGTAAACAGTGCCTTTACCCTTAAAAATGGCGAACTCAGCTCTATATTAGACACAGGTAAAGGTTATGCCATTATCTACGTACAGGGCAGAAAGGAACCAGCCCAGCAGGAATTAAATGGGGTACGCGAACAGGTGAGTGAAGATTTTGTCCAGAAGAGAACAATACAGCTTGCTAAAGACTCAGCAGAACAGTTTTTGGCCAAGCTGCAAGAAGGCGCAGATTTTGTCGAAGAGGCCGCCAGTCAGCAGATTACGATTAAAACAACCGGTTTTGTTTCCAGAGCAGACTCGCTGGCCTCACCACTCCCCCCCCAGGTACTGCAGAAAAATTTCAACCTTTCCGAAAGCAACACCTATGGGGCAGAAGTTACAGCCTCAGGAGATACCTTTTATGTTGTTGGGTACAAGGACAGACAAGATTCAGACAAAGAGAACTTAGATAATAGAAAAGAGGCGCTGATCAGCCAACTGGCCGAGGAAAAAGCAACATCTCTCCTTGCCGCCTGGAGCAGCTATCTTCGTGAAGAGGCAGATATAACAGTAAACCAAAAACTGCTTTAGGAGACTCAGTTCTTACCCCACAAAGGATCTTGACCAAACCTGTCCATCCACCAATCTTCTGCTTCCATAGACTGGTCAGAATCCTGGGGTTTAAGCGGAAAGCGAAAGTCTTTGCAGTACTGTAGCAAAACTTCGTAGGCTTCATGGATTTCTTGTACAGCCATGCTCTCAACTTCATCTTGGTGAGCAGCCAAATCAGGATGGTGCTTCTTGCACATCCTCCGAAAGGCGCTCTTTATCTGCTTTAAAGTTGCCGTCTCTTCTAGCTGCAGCAGTTTTGCAGCCGCAGCAACCTTTTCCCATTCACTTCGCTTCATACTACGATACCCTTTTCTTTTTCTTTAAGCTGTTTTCCTCATGCCTTAATAATCTGCCGATATTTTCTCTGTGTTTGAGCCAGATTAGAGATCCAACAAAGACCGCCAGCCAGACAGAAACCTGCGGTTCCCCCATCTGCCATAAAAGCACCGGTAAAAGGGCGGCGGCGCATATAGAGCCCAAAGAGACATAACCTGTAAACGAGACAATCAGCACAAAGGCCGCAGCGGCGGCAAGCACGGCAACAGGAGCAAGATAAAGAAACACCCCCAAGGCAGTCGCTACCCCCTTTCCACCTTTAAACTTCAAATACACAGGATAGATATGCCCAAGAAAGGCGGCACCTCCTGCCATAATCACCCAAAGATCAACATCGGGATTTTCCTGGAGAATCCAGCCAACCAGGACCATTGGCAGCACCGCCTTCAAGGCATCTGCCAACAATGTCAAAAGCCCCATTTTTTTACCCAGGAGACGATTAACATTGGTTGCCCCTATATTGCCGCTGCCCGAAGAGCGAACATCCACCCCGATCAGTTTGCCAAATACAAGTCCAAACGGAATTGAGCCGACCAAATAAGATAAGATAAGAAACATATATTCCATATTTACAGTTCCAATAATTTTTCGACCATTATATCGTAAGTATTCGACTTGAGCTAAAAAAGTTCTATAAATCGGAAAATCCGTAAATGTTTGGCATGGCTTCATATTCGTGCAAGCAGGCTGGCGTAGCATAGTTGGCTATGTGAGGTAGCCTGCTTGTGCGAAGATGGAGTCATGCCGAATATTTACATTATATCATCAAAGCAGAAGAGGTTAAACCTGAAAAACAAGGAGGGACACTTTGCAGGAGCAATTCATGCTGGAGGCTATAAATATCGCCCGCGATATGATGCTTAGAAAGAAGGGAGGCCCATTTGGTGCAGTCATCGTGCAGAATGACAAAATTATTGCCCGTGGTTGGAACAAGGTTACATCCAGCCACGATCCAACTGCCCATGCGGAAATTGTTGCGATCAGGAAGGCATGCAAGGCATTAAACAGCTTTGTCCTGGCAGGTTGTCAAATGTACGTCAACTGCGAACCTTGCCCCATGTGTCTGGCCGCCCTCTACTGGGCCAAGATCGACATGGTCTATTATGCAGCCGACCAACACGATGCCGCCCAAATCGGCTTTAATGACCAATTGATTTATCAGGAAATAAGTAATCCCCCAGAAAAGCGGCAACTAAAAATGAGCCAAATTATGCGACAAGAAGCACTTCCTGTCTTCCAGCTCTGGCAGGACATGGAAGATAAGATTTTGTATTAGGCTAAAAGGTGAGACCTTATGCTTCAGATTGTCTCTCCTCTGCTCGGAGTGCCTCCCTAGCATGTCACTCAGCGTTCTGGAATGATCCCTTTATAGAAAAAAACAGCGTATAAAACTGACCATCTCTGTATTAACATAACTCTACTGAAAATAACCATAAAGAAAATACTCGGTGTTGATCGCGGAAACAAAAAAATATCGGTAATATTTTTTTAGAGGTGAAAGCAATAAAAGAAACTAGCCAGGTGGTACGACAACGTCGTAACCCTGCAAGCGCCGAGGCATTCAATAATTTCACACCTCATTTAGCCAAAGTCTTCTCGCAGTCGCTTATCGACGCACGAAGATGTAAGAATTATTTGAGGTTGACAAATTTCTAAAGAGGAAGTAAGTGTGTACCGGTTTTTGGAGATCATTGACAAATTTTAGCCAGACGTGGTGATCGAACCAGCAACGAAACTTTCGTGTTCCCAGGGATTATTCGGGAAATCATAAGGATTTTGAAGGCGTTTTTCGGTTGCCAGCAAATGAGTAATTCCATTTTGGGTCACCTGACCCATCTCTGAAGAGCGATTACCTATCACCCCTGTGGCTAGACATGCCATTTTGGCCCGCCTGCTACCTAACACGGATCCTATCCAAAAGATCAGTATCATTTCCTAGGGGATGGCCACGGATAACGCCAACCCGAAACTGCGATTTCTAGAAAACTAAAACCGTAGGCTAAACCGTAGGCTTCGCTAATTATAGCAGCCAGTTTTGAGGCAATTTTACAGTTATAACTACAGTATAATTGTTTTAAATTGCATTGTTTTTTGTAATAAATCATAAATCAATTTACGCCAGCACCATTAGCACTTCGGCACTGTGCAAATTTTCACTGAACAATAGAGATAAAACGGAGGACGTTACTCGTGATACAACTCACAGACATCATCAAGGCATTCATAAAAGGGGTAACCCACAGCACGTGTTCTTTAATCGGCGCCTGGATGACCACAATCACCTTTCCGATTCTGCTGGTATCGGTCATTCTTGACATGCAGGGCATCATTCACAACCCTGTTTTTGGCTTTGTCGTCTACCTTATTATCGGTCCGCTGTTTATTACCGGTCTGCTCCTCGTCTTTTTAGGCCTCTTTTTCTTCGAAGGCAAGGAGGATGTCGGCATCTTCACCTATGAGTACCTCAAGGGACATTTTACCGCCGGCGAACGTTTTATCAAGGTCAGAAAGCTGATCTTCCTGGCCACTGTCCTCACCCTTATCAATGTCTTCATTATTTCCCTGACCGCGTACTCTGGCTACCATTATACAGAATCTGTTTCATTTTGTGCACAACTCTGTCATTCGGTTATGGCACCAGAGGAAGTGGCCTATGAGAATTCGCCTCACTCCAGGGTGGCCTGCGTTGAGTGCCATATAGGCGAGGGAGCCCAGTGGTTCGTAAAATCAAAGATCTCAGGAGCTCGGCAGTTGGTGGCAGTGGTGACAGGCTCATACAGCCGGCCCATCGAGACTCCCTTACACGGTCTACGCCCGGCCCGAGATACCTGTGAGGCGTGTCATCGCCCCGAACTCTTCCATGGCGACAAACTGCAGGTCATCAATAAATACCTGCCAGACGAGAAGAATACCCATGTTCAGACCGTGCTGCGCTTAAAGGTAGGCACCGGCGGCTATCAAGGCACTGAGGCCAACGGTATCCATTGGCATGTCTCCCCTGAGAATAAGATCACTTATACCCACAGTGATCGTGGTCGTGAGCATATCAATGAGGTCACCCTTACCAAGCAGGATGGCACCCAGGTCGTCTTCCTAAGCGAGGAGGCCCAGGAATCCAGCGAGACACAAGAGGGCGGCCATGAAGGCGGCACCAGGGAGATGGATTGTCTCGACTGCCATAATCGACCTACCCATATATATTTAGGTCCCAATAAGGCTCTGGACCAAAAACTGGCCCATGACACGATCCCCCAGTCCCTCCCCTTTATCAAGAAAATGGGTTATGAGTTGATTACCAAAGAGTATTCCAGTAAAGAGGAAGCCAAGAACAATATAGCCACCGTCCTAAGGTCGTGGTATCGTGAAAATTATCCCGAATTGGTAAAAAACAACATGCCCCTTCTGGAAAAGGCTATCGCCGGTGTTCAAGCCGCCTATGTTGAAAATGTCTATCCAGAGATGAAAATCACCTGGAATACCTACGATAATTTCCTGGGACATAGTGATGACTCTGGCTGTTTTAGATGTCATGATGATTCCCATGCAACATCTACTGGTGAGACTATCAGCGGCGACTGTGACACCTGTCATGTCATTCTGGCCGAGGAGGAAGAAAACCCAGAGGTTCTCTCCATCCTCGATGGTTCATAACTGGCAAACAAGTAGGAAAAATCTCTTTCCTGTCCGGCACTGACTACCGCCAGTTTTATTTTTCCATCATAGCCGCAAAATAAAACTGGCCCGAAAGCTTGCGCCTTGGGCCAGTTTTTTAAAATTATTTGAGCGGCGAAAATGCCGCCTAAATTTTACTGAACATCTGGAGCGTAACGGATAATCGTGTTATAGCTCTTCAAACCTTTATCAACGGTGATGTAAAAGTTAAAACCAAGGTTAGCTGCATCTTCAACATAATCCATATACATTGGCTGAGTTTCCGCACCGACTTCAACTGCAGCGATGGCGGCAGTGCTGCTAGGATAAACAGTCTGACCCAGAATTGACAGATCACCAAGCATCTCAGGAGTATCTGTAGGATTCTCACCGGTGGTCAATATACAGTTAGTACCATCCACATCGTCACCCTTTTCGTCTCTCTCTATTTTATTTTATCTTTCCCACACACATTATTTTAGGCCTGTAAGATTTTGTAATCCTTGGTATTTGCAACCTCAATGCCAATAATTACAAAACACCAATAACGTGCTGAAATTACGATTATTTACTCAAATAAAATGTAGGTAGAGATGAACAATCTCTTTCCTAAAAAGGGGGCAAAAAGGGGAGAATGGGGTGAAATCACCCAAAAAAGGGGAATTTTCCAAAAAATCTCAAGAAGAGATAACTCCATCCGAGGGAATTTCAGAATCTTCTTCTATCTCTTTTTTAATCTTTTCGGCAAGTTCGGGATAATGATCCTGGACACATTTATCACAGATGCTGTGGCTGAAGCGTACTTCGGAATGCTCGGCGACAAATTGCTCAAGCTTGTTCCAATAGCCCTTGTCATCTCTGATCTGCTTGCAATGCATACAGATTGGGATAATACCACTTAGGGTCTTAACCTCTTTCAAAGCCTCCTGGAGCTCGCCTATGAGTTTTTCCTTCTCTTTTTCCTCTTTGACAAGAATATCCCGAGAGACTGTTGTCTTTTGCAGGTCCTTGCTCATTGTGTTAAAGGCTGCCGCCACCTGACCTATTTCATCACTTGTGGAAATATCAATCCTGGTATCCATCTCACCCCTGCCAAAGGCAAGGGCGGCCTCCTTCATCTTGTTGAGAGGGCCGGATATAATACGTATGGTAAACAGACTAAGTCCCAAAATAAGAACTGTGGCACAAAGAGCGAAGAGTGTCAGTTTTTTCTTCAGCTGATCAACAGGCGCAAAGATTTCAGCGGTATCATTTTCTATAACCAGAACCCAACCAAGTCCTTTCATCTCTCGGTAGTCTGGAAGCTGGGCATAGACATAAAATTTCTCACCATCATCGCTGCTGAAAAAGCCTTGGGGCTCAATCGCTTTCCGGTAATATATCGTCTCTGTGCCATTTTCAAGAAAGGTGTAGAACGGATCGGAAGAATAGATAACCCTGCCGTCCCTGGTCATCAAACTGCCGACCGGAACCTGATTGAGCTCTGTTTTCCCGGCTGAGGCAAGGAGGTGGAGTGTCTCATCAAGAGTATAAACAGTTTTTAATACACCAAGAAAGTTCCCCTCTTCATCCGTAACCCTGACCGACAAATGAAGCCCCATCGTGTCCGTGCTTTCATCGTAGGATATGTCCTGGATATATTGTCCTTGGCTTTCGGCCTTCTGCCACCACTGTTCATCACCCTGACGGTAATCAGTGGTCTTACCGGTACATCCGGCAACAGCGCCATATTTATTGGTGGCAATAATTTCGCTGTATATGTCGTACTCATATTTCTTCTCGTAATATTCCTTTTTCTCACGAAGTTCCTCGGACAGATCGTTATCAATGATCTTTTTGTAAAGATCACTTGCGGCGGGATCATTATCTCCGGCAGCCCAGCGACTGTCCATATCAGCCATATAGGCATCAATATCCGGGATCTTTTCAAAAAAACCGTTCGACTCTTCCAGGGCCTTCTGCAACAACACGTCATTGCCGTACTCCTGGAAGGTTTCAAGTCTGCTGTAAATAAGATGACTGATGAAATATGAAAATTCACTTGCCAACAGAGTGTCCTGCTGGGTTATCAATGACTCATATTTTTTCTGCGCAGTAGTAATAGAATAATAGCTGGCAGCCCAGACAGAGATTAGGATTAGCCAAAAGCTTAAGATGAGTTTATGGGTGATTTTCATAATAATACCTAATCTTTTCAGGAGCGGGCAACCGCCTGGCAAAAAGAAGCACAATACCTTGGTCTGCACACCTGCTTTAAAACTCTACGACAACCTAGCCAATCAAGTAATCAACTACATAGATCATGTTACTTTTCCTGGTACTGCTTGTCCACCCAACTTACTACATTGAATACGTCTCAACTACCAAATTATACCTTTATTTTAGCCCTTCCAGCAGATCTTTCTTTTACGGTTAAATAAAATGTGAAAAGAAATGTCCTGTCTTGACCTAGGTCAAAGTTTTTTTATACAAATGAAAATATAGTGCAATTAACAAAGACACAAATAAGAGCATTTCATTTTTTATCATGAATAACAAATTGGACCTTTAGAAAAAGGTCAAAAATTAAAAAAAGGAGACAAACTATGTTTTGTAATCAATGCGAACAAGCTGCAAAGGGGACCGGCTGCACAAAAATTGGGGTATGCGGCAAACAAAATTCAACAGCAGCCCTGCAGGATC
The DNA here is from genome assembly GCA_030145275.1 of Desulfurivibrionaceae bacterium. Lineage (GTDB taxonomy): Bacteria > Desulfobacterota > Desulfobulbia > Desulfobulbales > VMSU01 > JAQYVV01. Next base: position 37,326 of record JAQYVV010000024.1, read on the forward strand.
TGTTAATTCATGCTGTCGAAGGGCTCTCTCTTTTTGCGGTAGAAGGCCGAAAAGTTGGCGTAGTTGATTCAGAAGTAAATCTTTTTACCTGTGAAGCCGTTTTTACCACTCTGACCAACGTAAACTTTGATGATTCCCGCCTTCTCACTCTCATTAACAAAGCAGTTGAATTGCGAGAGGTATTAAAGCAAAAAGTTGCTGCAGCAGGCGGCAAAACCGATTTTACCGAGGCAGCCGCCTCTTTTACTCCAGCATCTGATGCTGACGGCCTAACAGCACAGGGTGAAGCGGTCAATCTGCCTTCCGACAAAGACGAGAACCCTGACATCCTTTCACTCAAGGAAGTTCTGCTTTACGGTCTTAAAGGGCTTGCTGCGTACACCGACCATGCCAAAATCATGGGACAGGAAGACGACACTGTTTATGCCTTTGTTCAGGAGGCTCTTGTCGCAATCCTGCAAAAAGATATCGGTCTGGATGACTGGGTTGCTCTTGTGCTCAAGTGTGGTGAAGTAAACCTTAGGGCCATGGAGCTTCTTGACGCTGGAAATACAGGGGCTTACGGTCACCCAGTTCCAACAGAAGTTCCATTAGGGGCAAAAGCGGGCAAAGCCATTGTTGTCTCAGGCCACGACTTAAAAGACCTGGCAGATATTCTTAAACAAACCGAAGGAAAAGGTATCAATGTCTATACCCATGGCGAAATGCTGCCCTGTCATGGCTACCCAGAGCTTAAAAAATACTCTCATTTCTACGGTCATTACGGCACAGCATGGCAGAACCAGGCCAAGGAGTTCGCAGAATTCCCAGGGGCCATCGTCATGACCACAAACTGCATTCAGAAACCAGTGGCATCTTATGCGGACAATATTTTCACCACCGGTCTGGTGGCATGGCCAGGCGTTACCCACATTGGAGAGCACGATTACAGCAAAGTTATTGAGAAAGCATTGGCGCTGGATGGTTTTGCAGAGGATACCGATAAGGGAACAGTGATGGTCGGTTTTGCCAGAAACACCGTCCTCTCAGTGGCAGACAAAGTGATTGAGGCGGTTAAAAATAAAGACATCAAACACTTCTTTCTGGTTGGCGGTTGCGATGGCGCCAAACCAGGTAGAAACTACTACACAGAAATAGTTGAGAAGATACCAAGTGATTGCATGGTTCTCACCCTGGCCTGCGGTAAATTCAGATTTTTTGACAAAAAGCTTGGTGACATTGGCGGCATCCCGCGCCTTCTTGATATTGGTCAGTGTAATGATGCCTATTCAGCAATCCAAATCGCCTCGGCACTGGCTGGCGCTTTTGACTGCGGCGTCAATGACCTGCCCCTTTCCTTTATCCTCTCTTGGTACGAGCAGAAAGCGGTGGCAATTTTACTGACCCTGTTTCATTTAGGCATCCAGGATATCCGTCTTGGACCCAGCCTGCCAGCATTTGTGACCCCGAATGTTCTCGATGTTCTGGTCAAAAATTTTAACATCAAACCAATTTCCACACCAGAAGAGGACTTGAAAGCGATCTTAGGCTAAACATTACAACTTGTGCAGGGCTGAACATCAAGCGATGCCAGCCCTGCACCCCTTCAATGAAACATAGAAAACCTGGCGGGTAAATATTCAAGTGCGGTCACAAAATGTGCCCAGCCATCGAACTGTAACTGTTCAGTAGTGCCCCATATGCGGAGTCTACGCTTACCTGTTCATTCGGAGTCTTCGCTTACCTGGGACTTCGAAGTATACTAGTGCTATTCGAGAAGGCCAAGTAAGCGAGTATGCGAGACTCCGAAATGGGCGAAGATGGGGTGCTACTGAACAGTTACTCCTGGAGAAAAAAATGCAATGCCCCGGCCAAGACAGCAGATATTGGGACAGCGAGGCCATTTTTGAAGGCAGTTGTCCAAAATGCGGTAACATCATTGAGTTTTTTAAAGATGACAGTAAGAGAAAATGCAAGAAATGCGGTCATGAAGTCCTCAACCCAAAACTTGATTTCGGCTGCGCCTCCTACTGCCCCCACGCGGAACAATGTTTAGGCTCCATACCGCCTGAAATGCTAAACCAGAAGAAAGACCTTCTCATCAGTCGAGTGGCCATCGAGATGAAGAGATATTTTGATGGGGATTTTAAACGAATCGGCCACGCGGGAAAAGTTGCCAGATATGCAGAAAAAATAAGTGAAAGTGAAGCAGGCAACAAGGCGGTCATAATGATAACCGCCTATCTCCACGATATCGGCATAAAAGAGAGTGAAAGAAAATTCAATAGTTCGGCAGCAAAATATCAACATAGCGAAGGCCCGCCCGTCGCTCGGGAAATTCTTACAAAACTTCAGGCCAATGAAGGCCTGATAGAAGAAGTTTGTGACATAATCGGCCACCACCACCATCCAAGGCCGGAAGAGACAGTTAATTTTAAAATTTTATACGATGCCGACCTGATAACTAACCTCGAAGAACAGCACAGTGAGTCTCCTATTAAGCCGGAGAGACTCCAAAACATTTTCGAAAAATCTTTTTTGACAACCAGCGGCAGAAAACTGGCCGAAAAAATATTAGTATCTCACCAGGAGAAGCAACAATGAAAGTTAATAGAAAAATTATTCAAATAGATGAAGATCTTTGTGATGGCTGCGGTCAGTGTATTGTAGACTGTGCCGAGGCCGCCTTACAGATTGTTGACGGCAAAGCAAAGTTGGTTGCCGACAAATATTGTGACGGCCTTGGCGCCTGCCTTGGTGCATGTCCCACTGGCGCCCTCAAGCTTATTGAACGTGTTGCCGATGATTTTGATGAAGAAGCCGTGGAAGAACTCTTGAAGGCCAACAAAGAAACTTCAAGCGCCCCCCCCATCTCTCCCCCCAAAGGAGGATGTCCTTCCGCCCAACTGCAAAATTTCCAGCCTGTCCCCCCCTGTCAGGCCGCAAACAAACCCCAAGCCGACTTGTCCGGCGGTCCAACTGCATCAGCACTCGGTCATTGGCCTATCCAGATTCGCCTGGTGCCCCCGTCTGCACCATTTTTAAAAGATGCTGACCTGTTAATCGCGGCTGACTGTTCAACAGTGGCTGCGGCAAACTTCCACAGTGATTTTTTAAAAAACCGCGTTATAATGATGGGATGTCCCAAATTTGATGACGCAGACAGCTATGTTGCCAAGTTCAAAGATATTTTTGAAACAGTAACTCTAAAAAGCATTACCATTCTTATCATGGAAGTGCCTTGCTGCCAGAGCATGAAGGCTATAGTCCAAACAGCGCTGAACCAATCAGGCAAAAAGATAGATGCAGAAGTTGTAACCTTAAGTGCCCGCGGCGAGGTTATTCAAAAAGCTTCGTTGGTGTAGACAGGGCAATGCCTTCTTCGCCTGTTCCATAAGCTCAATGTCATTGACTTAACAATTAACCGTTGACAATTGATTATTGATTATTAGTTATTATGGCTTTGGTTGTGCACTTGAATAATCAATAATTAATTTCTAACACCCCACAAGGGGGTATAAGTACCTTCACGAAATTCTTTTTAAAAAACAAGAAAAGAATTTCTAAGGTACTAATAATCAATTGATAACGGCATTGCTAATGAGTTACCACGAAAAATTTATGCAGCTTGCCCTTGAAGAGGCAGAAAAGGCCCTTGGGAAAAATGAGTTCCCGGTGGGCTGCGTAATCTCAGTAGATGGAAAGGTAGTAGCGCGGGGTCACAGAGAGCACAGTCGTTTCTTTGACAGCCAGCAATCAGCAAATGAGCTTGACCACGCCGAAATCACCACACTGCGCAACCTCCTCACCGATCATCCGGAGTTGGACAGAACAAGAGCAGTCGCCTACTCCACCATGGAACCATGCCTCATGTGTTTCTCCACCCTGATTCTCAACAACATCCACACCATCGTCTACGCCTATGAGGATGTAATGGGAGGCGGTACCAATGTGCCTCTGAACCGTCTGGCCCCCCTGTATCGGCAAAAAGATATCAGAATCGTCCCCCATGTTCTTCGGCAGGAAAGCCTCGCCCTCTTCAAGAGATTTTTTTCCGCCCCCCAAAACAACTACTGGCAAGACAGTTTGCTCTCCCAATACACCCTCGAACAGCCGGATATACCCAACTCATGAGTAACTTAAGCGCTAGAACCATTGCTTTTCAGGCCCAGGAACGCAACGTTTTTTTTCACATCCTTACCGGCTGCAATCTCTCCTGCCAGCACTGTTACATCAACACGGAGCAGCATGGTTCCAACACCCTTTCAGCTGAAACCATTGCAAAGTGGCTGAAACTCTTTGCCCACCCCGAAAAAAAAACTAACCTGGTTTTATTGGGTGGTGAGCCAACCCTGCACCCCGAACTGCCATTTGCGGTACAAGCTGCCAAAAGCCTGAGATACAACACCATAACAATTGATACGAACGGTTTTCTACACAACTCGCTTCTTGAAAAGATCAACCCGCATGATGCAGTTCTTAGCTTCAGCCTTGATGGCCCATCTTCTGAAGTCAACGATGCCATCCGGGGCGACGGAGTGTTCAGCGTCTGCACAGAAAACCTGCAAAAGGCCGTGCAAGCAGGATTTGAAGTAAGTGTGATCTACACGGTGAGCGCCATAAACCTTGCGCATCTCCATAAGATGCCGTCTCTTTTAAAAAAATTCGGGGTCAGCCATTTTTTTATTCAGGTTATCGGCCTCAGAGGAAAGTCAGCTGAAAACTCCTCGGAGGCCCCCTTGCAAATTACCCCAAAACAGTGGCTAGACACCGTGCCCCAAATTGCCCAGGAGGCCGCAGAATCCGGACTGCATGTAATTTACCCGAAGGTTTTTCTTGAAGAAAATGAGACATTTGAGTGTGCCGGGAATGTTGCTGAAAATTTCTTTATTTTTCCAAATGGCAGGGTGTACCAGTGTCCTCTTTGCGAAGACTATCCATTAAACAGTCACAAGATAGAAAATGATGAATTAATCACCCGTGATGGCCTGACCGAGAAGAACCTCTTCTCCTTGAATATTCAGGAGGGGTGCGTGATGAACAAACTCCTCCAGGGTGGCAATATTGAGTATCTCCCCTCAGGCCAGCCAAAACACCGGATATCCTGCTGCCTGCTCAAACAGGAGATTTCTCCCCGGTAATGGAGTGCACGAACTTATCATAGCATTTCTCAACTCATGCATCTGAAAGGCTCAACAACCAGCTCAAGTCTTCCCTCTAATCCTTTCATTTAAATCCTCTCCACTTCAGTTACAGAACAAAGAACCTTGACTCCAAATCCCGGTCCTTTTCATCCATAAAAATCATCCCTATCACTTTCTGGTAGTTATCTCGCAAATTCTTTACCAGTAACTGGCATTCTTTACGTTTGACCGAGAAATCCATGTCGATTACTTTTGGTACTGTCTTAGCTTCTTAGGATAACCTGTAACGAATATTAAAAATGGACAGGTTGAAGAAGCATATACGTTATCTTCATATTTTGGAAATATCTTAACCGAAGAAAAATTAATCTGTCCCTGTTTTTACACTCCGGGCAGACCATAAAATCAATCACATCACAGCAACATCTCCACAAATATCAATGAGCCTAATCAACCCCAACATGCAGGCTGAATCATACAAGTTACCTATGGGCACCATTAAACTTCTTGCAATGTCCTAAAGATAAGGTTTTAGATATGTTGTTACAATAATTTAATCACAGTTTTATACTAGACACACTTAAAATGGTATCCGACATGGCCAAGCCTGCTCTCAAAAAACTTTCAAAAACCACCCGAAAGTCTGTCAAAAAAAAAGACAGTGGACCACCTTGTGATGAAATTGAAAAAAGAAAAACCGCTGAACTAGTTGTAGCTTTTTGTGGGCCGCTCGGCAGTGGTGTGTCAACCGTTATCCAAAAATTTAAAAAAGTTGCTGAAAACTACAGATACGACGTAAGAGTCATAAAACTAAGTGACTTTATTAAGAAAAACTCCTCAAAAGTCGGCACCCAAGTCAATTTCAAACCTCTGAGTGCATGCGATAAAATTGTCAAATTACAAGACAAAGGGAATGAATTACGCCAAGAATTTGGAAATGACATCTTATCACAGCTCGCAATAACTGAAATATCGAGCTACCGCTCAGATTTAATTAAAAAAGCGAAAAAGATTGAACAAAAACCCGATGGTGAAACTGCTGAAGAAAGCGAAGAAACAATTGAAATTCCTATAAAATCAATACGATTGATAACTGTTATTGATGCCCTTAAACACCCAGCAGAAGTCCAATTACTCCAGAAAGTTTATGGCAACATGTTTTATTTAGTTGGAGTCCTCTGTCCGGAAGCACTCCGAAAGAAACGCCTTACAACCACTACAAAAAAAATAAACGCAACAGATGCTACTTTTTTAATGGAAAGGGACAAAGATGAAGACAAGGGATACGGGCAAAAATTATTAAAAACTTTAAAAAACGCTGATTTCTTTTTACGTAATGACCGGGCCAATATTAAAGCTGTTCTCCCATCATTAACAAGATACGTCGAGCTAATCCTCGGCAAACCTGACATCACACCTACTCGTGATGAGTTCGCGATGTTCACCGCACAATCTGCCGCATGTCGCTCTGGATGCCTTTCAAGAAAAGTAGGAGCCTCAATTGTAAACAAGAAAGGCGACATTATTGCAACTGGTTGTAACGATGTCCCCAAATATGGCGGGGGGCTATACTGCTCAGATGATGACCTAAACGACAACAGGTGTTTTAATTCATTCAACTGTGAATGTAAAAATGATCATTACAAAAAAGTCATTTCAGCAGAACTTAGAGTGATCCTGGAGGAAAGCTTAAAAGACCCAGGCCAAATCAATACAATTTCTAAAAAAATTTCGGAGTACCCACGGATTAAAAGTTTACTTGAATACTCTCGAGCTGTTCACGCTGAAATGGATGCGATTATAAGTGTTGCTCGCAAAGGTAATGACTCATTAATCGGCACAAACTTATACACAACAACTTTTCCCTGTCATCATTGCGCTAGACATATCGTTGCAGCAGGCATAAAAAGGGTTTATTATATTGAGCCATACGAAAAAAGCTTGGCAATTGAGCTACATTCTGATTCAATTGAGTTAGAAGGCGACCCGAAACATGACCATAACAAAGCGCTTTTCCTCCACTTTGAAGGTGTCGCCCCAAGGCAATATTTGAGTTTATTTTCTAACCCTCGAAAAAAAAGATGATGGATTTTTGGTTGAAAAAGATCTAACCGAAGAGCGCCCTGTGCTTGCACAATTCATGGATGCTTTTAAAGAATATGAAGCAAAGGTAACCCGAAACATATTAGATAAAGAACTTGTTTTTGAGTAACTGGTCGAGTAAATTCCTTTAAATTTTCAAGAAGGGGCAAACTTATGAAGAACAATGACCACTCAACAAAAATGAACCAACAAAAACATCCCACACAAAAAGCCTCTACATCAACACAAAGTAAAGTTGTAAGTATTTCAACTTTTCAACACAAAAAATCGCAAAGTGCCAAGCGGGAAACTGTCGAAAAACTGGCGAGGTATGCCGATAGCCTTGACTGGTGATTCTTAACCCTTCCCAAGGGTAATATAACTCTCTTTCTTAATATATACCGACAGAAGAACAGGTTCCCAAAGCGCGTGATTGATGTATTTCATTCTTCAACACACCCTACGCTACTGCTCCACCTTTAATTAAAAAAGCTCTTAATCCAATGCCAAAACCTTTGCATCGGCCCACGAGGTTGACGATCATGAGTGTCGTAGTAGAGACGTCGGCGTTCTTCCTCACCACGGCGACCCATGGCGATTTGCTCAGGTGTCCACTTGTTGGCCCATCTGACTTCGCCCCGATGTATCCGGTAGTGCGATTGGCAAGCTAGCTGCCAGTTTCCCACCGAAGGGTGAGGGGTCGGTCCGCTATCCGTCTCCTCAAGACACCACTCAGTCGGACCCAGAGGCGTCCTGATCTTGGAACAACATCCACAGGCGCAAAGATGTGCTGCCGCACCGAATTCTTCGGACACGTAAAGCACACTAGGTTCTAGTGCTATTCGGTAGAGTAGAGCACTGATTCTGCAGGATTTCCTTTGGCCCTTTTAATGACGCCTCGCCGCCCGCGGCTACTACGTGTTCCATAGTCCTTTCTTCCTCAATGCTCCCTCATCAAACCGTGCATACGGTTCTCCCGTACAC
>JAQYVV010000005.1 GCA_030145275.1 Desulfurivibrionaceae bacterium
AATATCCCTGGACAAATAAAGAAAATGAAGGGATTGTCCAAGGTTTGAAAAAAGAGTGGCCCAAGGGCAGTATCAGCTTTTCGACTGAATATCTTGACACAAAGCGCCTCAAATATTGCGAAGAGTATCAGCAATTCTTTTATACCTACCTCCGAAATAAATATATAAACTATCTCCCTGATATAATTTTCAGCAGCGATGACAATGCCCTTGATTTTCTGCGGCGCTATAAAATCGATCTTTTTCCCAATGTTCCAGTAATTTTCTGTGGGGTTAACAATCTCTCAATAAAGCCGCAACTGGATCGGCAACAGTATGTTGGGGTTTTTGAAAAAAAAGAGATTGGGCCTAATCTGCAACTCATCCAGACAGTAAACCCCGATCTGGATCATATCCTTTTTGTGGGGGATGCTTCACCCACGTATAAGGCAATTGAAGCTGAGATTCGACACGAAATTGTTTTACAATTACCTCACCTGCAATTTGAATTTATATCTGGCAATAACCTCAAGTTGCTACTCCAGCAGATTTCTACCCATATGAGAAGCCACTCTGCTAATAACAGCGGTGCAATCTTTTTAACAACCATTGGTGCTATGCTGGAGGAACAAGGCGCGCTTGTTCCACTGCAAAAGACAATATCTGCCATCGCTTCTACTGGGAATGAGGTAAAAATAGTAAGCATGGAGGATGTTTACCTGCAGGAAGGCGTGCTTGGAGGTTATGTGACAAACGGTGCAGCTCAAGGCAGCAAGGCGGCAGAACTTGCAACCCAAGTCCTGCAAGGGCAAGCGCCCCAGGGATTGTCCCTGGTCGAAAAAAGCCCGAATGTTTTCATGTTTAATTATCCGCAGTTGAAAAAGTTTAATCTTACCCCTGAATCACTTCCTCCAGGTAGTATTATAATAAATAAACCACACAGTTTTTATAAACAGTTTAAGGCACATATTTATGCTGGTTTAATCTTTGTTGTTTTCCTAATGGTAATCATCCTCTTTCTCGTTCAAAATATTGTAAAACGGAAAAGGGCGGAAGAGGCTCTGCTGGCGAGTGAGAATAAATACTATCACCTTTTCGATGATGCCCAGGCAGGGATATTCAGATTGAAGCTGGATAATTCTTTTCTGGAAGTCAACAAGACGCTTGCCGATATTTTTGGTTATTCGGTTAAGGAAATGCTGGCTATAACTTCTTCTGAGCTTTGGGCAAACCGGAAAGATTTGCAACAGATGCAGGAGTTAACTCGAAAAAAATTAATTCTAAAAAACTTTCAATTAAATATAATAACCCGAAATGGAAAGATCCGAAATCTTTTGACCACCATTAAATTTATAAAGGAGGGGCCTCTCCTTGAAGGGTCAGCCGTTGACATAACCGACTTGTTACTTCTGCGCAAGGAGTTGGATGTTGAACGGATGAAGCTGGCCCACGCTGGTCGTTTGACCTCCCTTGGCGAGATGGCCACCGGCATTGCCCACGAGATTAATCAGCCTTTAAACATAATTAACCTTGGAGTCACTGTCCTGAAAAGACATTTTGCTGCCCATGACAGTAATATTGTCAGAGACTCTGTGACTAAAATAGAGGAGCAGGTAGAGCGGGCCACCAAGATTATCACCAACATGCGCTCCTTTGCCAGAAATGGTAAAGGTGAGGTCAGGATGGTTAATCTTCAAGACCCCATTGAACACTCACTCACTTTTTTTAAGGAGCAATTTCGCCTGCATGAGATTGAGTTAGAGGTCGTGCTGGCAGACAAATTGCCCTTAGTCAAGCTCGACCCCCAAAAAATTGAACAGATAATAGTAAACCTGTTATCCAATGGTCGTTATGCCGTGGAAAAGAAGGCTGAAGCTGCAGGCGCTGGTTTCCAAAAGAAAATTTCCATTAGTCTCTCTTCTAATCCTGGTGCCAATGCCGTTATTTTAGAGGTTATTGATAATGGTATCGGCATGACCGACAACGAAAAGGATCGGTGTCTGGAACCTTTTTACACGTCCAAAGAAGTTGGTAAAGGGACGGGGTTGGGATTGTCAATAATTTATAATATTATCTCGGAGTTTGGTGGCAGGCTGGAGATAGAAAGTGAATCTGGCAAAGGGAGTCGTTTTCGGATTATTATTCCAATGATTGAGTCAGGAGAATAAAAATGGGTAAACAAATACTGGTTGTTGATAATAACCCTGTCATTATCAGACTTTTTGAGAATTTTCTAAGCAAACTGGGCCATGAAGTACAAACGGCAGCCAACGGCCTGATTGCCCTGGAAATTATAAATAACTATGTCCCAGACATTATGTTTGTCGATCTGGTGATGCCGACAATCAATGGTCGTCAATTCTGTCGTGCCGTCCGGGAAAAACCCACGTTCGATAATACCGTCATAGTTATTGTGACCGCAACTGCGGCTGAAGATGAAGAAATTTTTTTTCACCAGTTTGGTGCAGACTACTGCATTGGCAAAGGACCTTTTAATGAAATGGCACAATATATTCTGGAGGTCATGGAGCTTCCGCGTCATTTTATCCAAGAAGGAGACAAAGAGTTCATCTATGGTTCCGATAGATTGTATAAGCGCGAAGTAACCAAAGAACTGCTTGTTAGCAATAAACACCTTGAGATGATCCTTAGATATGTATCGGATGGTGTTATTGAGTTTACAATTGACAGGAAAATTATTTTTTCCAATCAGGCGGTGGAAAAGATTACCGAACAATCCGAAAACAGTCTGCTGTCCACTGATGTCCTGCAATTATTTGAGGAAAAGGATCGTATCATCGTTCAGAAAAAAATAGTTGAAGCTAACCAGAAAAGAGAGGCGACCAGGCTTGACATACCATTACGGCTTGGGAAAAGGATGGTCATGATAGATTTTTTGCCCCTCTCTGATGATCGCCAGAAATGTTGTATTGCCGTGGCCCACGATGTGAGTTCTGAACTGGAAAAAGAGGTTGCAGAAAATCGGCTTGAAAAGCAGGTGAAAATCGCCCATGTAGCCCGGCTATCTGCTATTGGAGAACTTGCCTCAGGGATTGCCCATGAAATGCGGCAACCAATCTCGGTCATAGATCTTGCCGGTACGTATTTGCAAGAAATTATAGGGAAGGAACAGACAGAACATCAGGCAGTTGTCGATAAAATTAGAAGCCAATGCAAAAGGCTCTCTGTCTTGAGTGAAAACGTACGTTTGTTTACCAAGCCAAACGATGAAAGCAACCATCATTTAGTCTTTTCTGAGACGCTAGAAAGGGCTCTTTCATTTTTTAAGGAGCAGTTTCGACTGCACCAGATAACAATTCTCCAGGAAATCCCTGATTCGCTCCCCAAAGTCCAGATAAATCCATATAAATTTGAACAAATATTTGTCAATTTTCTCAGCAATGCCAGGTATGCCGTCGATGCCAGAGCAGAAATGGAGACAAGTGGATATGCCAAGGAGGTAGGCATAAAAATTTATCAGACCGATGCAAAAATTATCATTGAGGTGAGTGATAACGGCATTGGAATGTCTCCCGAAGTGCGCCGCCAATGCCTTGATTCTTTTTTTACGACAAAAGACGGAAAAGAGGCCACAGGGCTCGGCCTTACCATTGTTGCTAGCATGGTGGCCAATTTTGGCGGTCTCCTTGAAATTGAAAGCCAGGAAGGGCATGGCAGCACATTTAGAATTATTGTCCCTGGTGTAACTATTATGGTGGGGCCGTAAAACGTGCATTCCCACCAAAACTGTAATTTCAATGGTCTCTCCTGGCCAAAGAAGAAATTAATGGCCTCCGCTACACAGTTGCTGTACAGTCAGCAATAAAACTTTACTTTTAACATTGTTTGTGAGCAAACTTTAAGAGGAAAACCAATAATATGTTTTGTGGTCTTTACTCGATGTTAGTTTATGGGTAATTAACTAATTTTTTTGGGGTAAATTTCATGATTTTCAGGGTATTTGCCAAAGAAGAGCTGGAAAACCTCTATGACATTCTTGCCGTCAATCATATGGTTGGTGCAGTCAGCAAAGGGATTGGCACCTCAGGGCCGCTCTTTGATTTTGATTTCATTTATGATTTTAAAGATCTACGGCTAGATTTCAGCACGACAATCCATTCACTCAAGCGTTTCCTTCTGCCGCCTGTAGAGACTTTGAGTACATTTGAGATGCAAAAAGAGACATGGCAAAAGCATGTGGATTATAATTTATCCAAGCCAATTGTTTATTTCGGTCTGCATACATGTGATATAAATGCCTTAAATAAGCTGGACAAGGTTCTTTGGGGCAGTGTTTATCCCGATCCTTTTTACGCCGCCAAGCGGAAAAACATGTTCATAATTGGGAGCAACTGCATGCCCCAGCCTTTTTGTTTCTGTAAATCCATGGGGACGGACACGGCCTTGCACGGTTTTGATATGTTTCTCACCGATATAGGAGACTCATATTTTGTTGAAATTGAATCAGCTCGGGCCTTTGATTGTATCAGTAAACTTAAGAACAGAGAGCCCGATGTCGATGACCACAACCTGTTTATGCAGGTAACAGAGGCGAAAACAAAACAATTTAGCTGCCATGTTGATACGACTGACCTGACCAAGATACTTGATATGGAATTTCAGTCCGAGGCCTGGAAAGGTTGGGGTGAAAAATGCCTTTCCTGCGGCACCTGTGCCAACGTCTGTCCAACCTGCTATTGCTATGGGGTCACTGAAAACGTCGATCTTGATCTACAAAAGGCCCAGAAAATTAAGCAACTTTACTCTTGCAATCTTATTGATTTTGCCCAGGTCTCCGGCGGCCATAACTTTCGACCTGAAAGTCATAGCCGCATTAAATATCGCTATTATCACAAACATCGTGGGTTTGTCGAGGCCTTTGAGGAATCGCTCTGCGTGGGCTGTGGCCGCTGTGGAGTTTCCTGTCTGGCTGATATTACGGTGCCTGAAGTGATAGCCTCTGTCCGTGGTAAGGAGGGACATAATGGATAGTCTGCCATTTGTTGATGTAATGGCTAGTTCAACCAGCCATGTAGGTAAAAGCGATATGAAAAGTTTTGAATATACCTTCCAGGCGGAAATAACCAATGTTTACCCCCTAACCGCAACGGAAAAGCTCTATCAGATACAGCTTATTGATCCCGCTGAGCGCCAACGCTTTACCTTTAAGCCTGGACAATTTGTTATGCTCGAACTGCCTGGGATCGGTGAAGCGCCATTTTCCATTTCCTCCTCGCCGATCAGGCATGGGGACCTGGAACTCTGCATCCGGGGCGTGGGCAATATGACAAATTTTCTCGCCAAGGTGCCCAGGGGAACCAAGGTGGGAATCAGCGGCCCTTTTGGTACCAGCTTTCCGGTGGGAAAAATGTATGCTCAGGACATAATGCTCATAGCCGGGGGCCTTGGTCTGGTGCCCTTACGGGCGCCCATCGCCGCAGTACTTGAAAACCGCAGCCGTTACGGCAATATTGATATTGTTTACGGGGCGCGCAATCCTGCCGAACTTCTCTTTACCTATCAGTACGACATGTGGCGGCAGTTTGATATCGATTTAAGCATTATCGTTGACCAGGGGGATGACGCCTGGGACGGCCCGGTGGGCCTGATCACCTCAATTCTTGCTCAACGTATCGCTGCGGCCAGAGATATGAAAAAGAACACCTATGCCATTGTTTGTGGACCTCCGGTGATGTTCAAGTTTGTCTGCGACATGCTGATGAAGGCAGAGCTGCCCATGCAGAAGATTTTTGTCTCACTGGAGAGGAGAATGCATTGCGGCCGTGGAAAATGTTGCCGCTGCAATATTGGTTCTACCTATACCTGTTTGGAGGGGCCGGTTTTTGATTACTGGACGGTGATGAATTTGAAAGAAGCGATATGATGTTAGTTGAAAGTTGAAAGTTGAAAGTTGAAAGATAAAAGATGAAAGGTGGAATTTATGAAACCTGAGGAGCGGATCTATCTTGGGGTGGCACTTGCCAAGCCGAAAGTGGCTTTTTTTGAGTTGAGCTCCTGTGAAGGGTGTCAGTTGCAGTTGCTTAATAAGGAAGCAACTTTGTTGGATTTTTTGTCTTTGCTTGAGATTGTTCAGTTTCGGGAGGGGATGACTGAGAAATCTGATGATTATAGCATAGCCCTTGTGGAAGGTAGTGTTACCAGGGGCGATGAGATTGAGCGCTTGAAAAAGATTCGCCAGCAGGCCACGACTTTGGTGGCTTTGGGCTCCTGTGCCTGCTTTGGCGGGGTGAACCAGTTAAAGAATCGCTTTGAGCTGGATTGGGTGAAAAAAGAGGTTTACGGGGAGCATCCCATCGACACCCGGGAAGTCCAGCCCTTGTCTGCTTATGTCGATGTTGACTTAGAGATTTATGGCTGCCCGATCAAGAAGGAAGAGGTGGAAAGGATCATCCATAACCTTATCTTGGGTAAATCCGTTGAGCATCCCTGTTATCCGGTCTGTATGGAATGTAAGGCAAATCAAAATGTCTGCCTCTTTGATCTTGGCGAGGCGTGTCTTGGCCCCATAACCAGGGCTGGCTGTGATTCCTGGTGTCCCTCGAATAGAAGGGGCTGCTGGGGCTGTAGGGGGCCGTCAGAGGAGGCTAATGTCAGTCAGTTGTTGGAGATTATGAAAAGGTATGGTTTTTCCGAAGAAACGATACTGGATCGGTTAGAATGTTTCGGCGGGTTTTCAACCTATGTGGAAGAAGTTAAAAAAGGGTAACTTACAGTTAAAAAAAATGGCCAAAGAGAAAAATGAAAATAACCTGTGATATCAAGGTAAATCGTCTCACCAGGGTTGAGGGACATGGCAATATCCGCATAAAAATCCTAGATGGCCAAGTGCAGGAAGCGTCCTGGAACGTAGTTGAGACGCCGCGTTTTTTTGAGGCCATGCTGGTTGGTAAACATTGGGAAAATGCCCCGTATATCTGCGGCAGAATCTGTGGAATCTGTTCGATTGGGCACACACTGGCAAGTATCAGGGCCATAGAAAATGCCTTTGGCGTGGTCCCGGACAAGCAGACAGCAATGTTACGACTTATTTTGAAGCATATGGAAACCCTGCAAAGTCACCTGCTGCATCTTTATTTTCTTGCTGCCCCTGATTTTTTGAAGGTGGGCAGTGTGCTGCCTCTGGTGGAAAGCCATCCAGAGGTTGTGCAGCGGGCCGCCAGGATGAAACTGCTGGCCAATGATGCCTGTGATATAATCGGTGGCCGCAGACTGCATCCTACCAGACCCGTGGTTGGTGGTTTTACCATGCTGCCGGAAAAGTCTGAACTGGAGTTGATAAAGTCGCGTCTTGAGGCCTTGGTGCCTGACCTTTTGGCAACTTCTGATCTTTTTCAAACCTTTAATCTACCCGATTTTGTCAGGGAAACAGAGTTCGTTTCCCTGAAGGGAGAGGACCATTACCCGTTTATTGGTGGAGATCTTCTCTCAACTGATGGGGTTTTGAAGTCGGAAGAAAATTACCTGGAAATGACCAATGAGTATATTGTGGACAGTTCAACCTCTAAATTGAGCAAGCTCTCCCGTGATTCGTTTGCTGCCGGAGCTTTGGCACGTTTGAATAATAATTTTTCCTTACTGCATCCGACAGCCCGGGAAATTTCTGAGAGTTTTTCACTGACTCCGGTGAACCATAACCCATACATGAATAACATTGCGCAGCTGGTGGAATGTGTGCACGTGGTACTGGACAGCGTCACTATGATTGAAGAGCTATTGGGCAATCCGTGGCAGGAGCCACGCCAGCCGGTAACCGCAAGAGCGGGCCTAGGGGTAGGGGCTGTAGAGGTTCCCCGGGGGATTCTCTACCACTGTTATGAGTTTGATGATGCCGGAAAGGTGCTTAATACCGATTGCGTTATTCCCACCAGTCAGAATAACGCCAATATCCACTATGACATAATAGAGCTTGCCAGACAGTCCGCCGAGCAGGGAAAATCAGACAGCGAAATCCAATTTCTTGCCGAAATGCTGGTGCGGGCCTATGATCCCTGTATCTCCTGTTCTGTTCATTAGTAAATATTCGGCAACACTCCATGACGGAGTCTACACTACGTTTCGCTTACCTGTGCCCGCCCAACGGAAGTGCCCTTGGGGTGCGATCAGGCTGACTCACGTAGAACTACTACGCTTCGCCAACCTGATCGAACACATCTGAAGCGACGGAGTCTGCGCTTACCTGTCAAACATTTACATTTTGTTGGCTATAAAATGCACACCTACAAGTCCCCCTTCGAAGTCTCCTGCGTCGCTTATCTGCAAAGGGGGATTTAGGGGGATTTTTATTTGGCCATTGTCTCATGTCCGAAAGCCAAAGAGCGAGCTAGTCTCCAGTGAATTAAAGGTGCTTTTACTGCCTACTCTGATGCAGATGGAGTCATGCCGAATATTTACAATCATTTTTTGACAGATCAGGTGCTTACAGGCAGGCATATCTTAAAGGTTGCCCCTTGGCCGGCATTGTTTTTTAGGGACAGGACTCCGCCATAACGCTCTATTATCTGGCGGCTGATACTGAGACCTATGCCGGTGCCGGTGCCTGCTGGCTTGGTGGTGAAATATGACTCAAAAATAGCCTCTTCATCTTTGATGGGGATGCCACCCCCATTATCTTCAACCTCAATATATACCTTATCTCCATTTCTCTCAGAACGAACAGCAATGAATGGACTGATCTTATCTTTTTTACACCTTTCTTCCACGGCGTAACGCGCGTTGATGACAAGGTTGAGCAAAACCTGCTCAAATTCTGAAGCAGCAATGTCAACAAACGTATCATTGTGTATATCCTGCCGCAGTTCAACTCCATGACTTTTCAACTGCACCTGGCAAAAAGACATGATGTTATGGATGGTATCAGCTATGTTTATTGTGCTTATTTTTTGCTGATGGCGGCCAATGCTTCTTATCTGGTCAATAATACTCGTGATTCTTTGCACATTATTTAAAACAGTATCGATTTCACCACTGACCTTCTCAAGGGTCAGGATCTTCTTTTTGTCGAACAATTTCCATGACTGCACTGTAAGGTTGATAACACTTAAGGGCTGGTTGATTTCATGGGCTATGCCCGTGGCCATTTCACCGAGTATGGCCAGACGACCGATATGATTCATCATGTCCTTTCTTTGCTTGGCTTCTTGGGTGACTATTTTAGTGCGCAGTAATTTTTGCTTTTTCAGGGCCTTTTCTACTATAACATTGAGGTCTTCAGGTTGGGGAGGTTTGATTATATAACCAAAGACGCCTAAATCAAGGGTGGCAATGGTTGCCTTTACATCATCACTTCCGGTTAAAACAATGACCAGCATATCTATTTCTTCCGGATACATGGCCTTGGCCTTGCGGATCAACTCAAAGCCGTCCATCTCAGGCATGGTAAGGTCCGTAATAAGAAGATCCACAGGCCCTTTTTCAAGGATAGACCAGGCCTGTATACCGTTAGCTGCTTCAAGAATATCAAAATTATTTCCGTCCAGCATATTGCAATATAAGAATCTGCTGCTGGCGTCATCATCCACCAGTAATATAGATGCTTGGACATTATTCATATATTGTCTCCCGAATCACAGATAATTATAAATATCACTGAAATTAAAGACCAGGATTGGCTTGCCGGTTCCAACTACAGCAGAGCCAGCAAACACCATATTGGCGGCAAGAAATTCTTGCTCAAATCTGGAGACGACAACCTTAACCTTGTATTTCATACCATTTACACCGCAGGCCAGGCGACGTTGTTGTTCATCTTCAATAATTATTATGCGCTCTAATGGTTCTTTGCCTGTGTCATTGCCATATAAAAACTCCCCTAGATTGATAAAATGGAGCATGTCACCACGGTAGTCCATATATATTTCGTTCTTGAATGGCAACAAGGTTATGTTGTCCCCCCTTATAACTTCAACCAGGGAGCGATATTCGATACCATAGACGTCACCGCCAATTTTCACTAACTGTACATCCCTGGTTTTACTGCCCATATCCAGGGGCAGATAAAGATCAATAGTTGTCCCTTCTCCATTCTTGGAAACAAGTTGCAGCCTGCCTCCTCTGGACTCAACAGCAGTGCGCACAACATCCATGCCTACGCCACGCCCGGATACACTTGTGGCGACTTCATGGGTTGAAAAACCAGGCGCAAAAATCAATTTCTGCAGATCCTGATCACTGATCTCAGTTCCGGCCTCGATTAATCCTTTTTTTATCGCTTTAGCGCGTATCTGTTCAGGGTCTATCCCCTTACCGTCGTCTGAAATTGATATTTTTAATAAACCATCATCCCTGGTAGCAAAGATATCCATTTTGCCCTGTGGATTTTTATTCACCTCCTTTCTTTGCTCGGGTGTTTCAACGCCGTGATCTACACTGTTACGGACAATATGCACCAGAGGGTCCTGCAAGGCTTTAACCAGACCGCGCGGGATTTCAATATCTTCACCTGACAGATTCAAGACTATATCTTTGCCAAGTTCGTCTGCTAAACGTGACACCTGGCCCGGCAGACGCTGAAATATATCACGTAATAACCTGTTGTTGAGGCTGGAGACCTTTGTCTCCAAATCATTTACGGTATTGTCAAGATCACTGTAACTATCTTTTAGGTGTTCACGATATTCTGATGGCAGCTTAGGGCCTATTTCCTGGACTAGATTTTCAAAGTTATTTCTATTGGCAACCAGTGAACCAACCTGCTGGGCAACATCTTGCAAAATCTTGCCGGAAATCCTGTAAAATTCTTCCTCTGCTGGTTTTTCATTCTCTGCCGGGGACGCAATACCGTCAGATGTGCCTTCATTAGAAGTTTTGGGACCTTTTTTCCAGATAATCTCAGCGCATTTTTGTAGCCCTTGCACCCAGAAACGATCAAATGCCTGCATAACAACCTCTGGCATGGTGTCGTATACGTCGGTTATTACATCCCAGGCAAGAATTTCTTTCTTGTTTGGCAAAAATGAGCTTATTTCCTCAAAACCAGCGAAAATGTCTACAAGATCAAGTTTATATAAAGATTCTTTGCCGCCCATGGCCATAGCTTCTAAGGCCTCAAGTTGACTACAGGCAATGGTGGTGAAATCTCTGCCATCTATGGATAATTTTTCTATGGTTTTATAGTCAATAGGTATTACCGTTCTCTCTTGCTTTATTTTGATTTTCTCAAGAATTGCTTTTAAGGCATCAACAGCGGGAATAAGGGTGACAGGTTCAAGCTCAATGGATTTTTTGCTTACTTCACTACTTATTTGCTCGATTAATTTCTGCAAACTTGATAGTGAACTGTCTTTATAGCGGAGCTTATTAAGACTGGTCAGCACCTCGTCAAAGGCAGGTTTTTCAAGAAATGCGGAATCCCTGGCATTTACAACAGCATCTCCCATAAGAGAAAGGGCTCCAAGCAGACATTCTCCTTCTTCCGGTTCAAGTCCGCTTTTTACTTCCTGTTTGTCTCGAACAAAATCTTCTACCTTATGGATAAAGCTGGAAAGTGGCAGCAGATCTATAAAACCGCTGGTGCCTTTAAGAGTGTGCAGACATCTGAATATTAAATTCACCCCCTGGGCACTGCATTCTGCCATATTCAACGGTTCTTTGGCATCATCAAGCAAGGTCAGACTTTCCTGAATGAAATCTTCCAATAATCCTTTATCTGCAATACTCATTCTAATATCCCATTATGTTTAGCATGGTTTCTATGAACATTGTCAAAGGCGGTTGAGTCATAATTATCAAAACTCAGCAAGGCGATTCTGCCAATACAGATGCCGTTTATACATGGTGCCCACCGCCTGCTCCAACTCCTCAAGATCTACCGGCTTGAAAAATATATATGAGGCGCCATAGCGTTGGGCCCGGACCACGTTTTCCAGATTTTTATGGCCGGTTACAACTATGACCTGGCAATTGGGTCTTTCCTGTCTTAGCTGTCGGATCAGGGCATAGCCATCAACAAAGGGCATGCATATATCGGTGATTAGTACATGGTAAGGATTTTTCAAAAACTCTTGCAGGCCTCTGACAGGGTCGGAAAATGAAGAAACGTTATGCCCGGTCAAGCCTTCAAGGCTATTGGCCATTGCTGTGGCTATTTCAACTTCATCATCGACAACCATTATGTTGAATCCAGTATTTTTTTCTTTGCTCCTTTTTTTAGTCATTTTTACTCCTTGTCAAGCAACTGTGTGTTCTGAGGCCCTTATCAAGGGGCATAAATGTTTGAAAAAAGCAGTTCCGTTATAATGGAGAAGTCAGTGGGTAATTTGCAATGATTATTCCAATAATCATTTTCATCTTGAAAATAAGTAGGAGCAGAGCAGGGATTGGTTTTATCGGAGTAATTGTGCAAAACGTCCTGGCAAATAATTCATGATGACAATCCTTGCAATAAATGTTGCTGACGTATGAAGCAATATGCCCAAAATCAACGTAACTATCGGTTATCTACTGATATTCCCCCTCTTCTCCTCTTGCAACCCAAATACAATTTGTTGCAGGCTTTTCCTTTTTTGTATTTGATCTGCGGGGGAGATAACTCCGAGCCAGTGGAAATGGCTAGTTATTTGATTCCTCGCCGATCCGGCAGTACTGCTTATTTATGGGTTTAACTTTTTGACAGAGTGATTTTACGGCAGCAAATTTAAGTCGAAAGACTGTGTGTAAGTTGGATATTACCCTCGCTGGCATAAAATTAGCATTCTCGCTGAAGTGAAGAAATAAGATTCAGTTAAATGCGGGCTGTAATTTTAGCATAAGGTGATCAAAGCCGTTAGCTGTTAGCCTGGAAGCTGATAGCACAATTTAACATAAAATATTAAATCAACAGGGAGTCTGACATTATGAAATCACTGGCAAAACCATCCTCCTCTCGACCATCCTCGCAACAACCGTCTCTAACAACCGTTGTTGGCAAAAAAGAAAATGAAGATCTTAGCAGAAAGAGAGATACTGCCAAGAGGCAGGCCCAGGCCAAATCCCAGGCGCGAACGTTGGCAAAGCAACAGGCCAACGCCGAAAGAATAGCGACAGCCTCGGAGCAGCTTTCGGCCTCAATTGAACAGGCCAACGCCGCTTCGAACCAACTGAAAGATTTAATGGAGTTGTCAGCGACTTCAGCGGAAGATGTTCGCCTCAAAGGAGAAAACCTTCTCCACAGCGCTGATGAAGTAAACACCGCCAGCAGAACCAGCAAGGATCTTACGGTTGAATACAATAAGACCATTGATGAAATGAATATAAAATCATCGGACACCCTGAAAGCTATTTCTGACCTAAATACCAGTGTTGGCGCCACCACTGACAAGGTGCTTGAGTCAGCAAAATTGATTAATCAGCTCAAAGACAAGGCCGAAAACATCAGCGGCATTATCAAGGTGGTCACCAGGATTGCTGACCAGACAAACCTCCTGGCTCTCAATGCCGCCATTGAGGCAGCCAGGGCCGGAGAACATGGTCGAGGTTTTGCGGTTGTGGCAGATGAGGTAAGAACTCTGGCCGAGGTGTCGGAGAAATCTGCTGAGGAGATAAAAAATGTCATAAATGAATCATTGGTGCAGGTGGAAAAGGTGGTGGAGTCTGTTTTTGGTTTTGAGCATCTATCCAGGGGTAACCTCAAAAAAATGGTGCTCATCACCAGGGCCTGCGAGACCATTAAGGGAAATTCCGGCAATATTGCAGGAATTATAACTGAGGTCGGCAGCAATGTGGAATTGGTCCATGCGGCTGCCGAAGACGTGAATGAGCAGGTCAATGTGCTCAGCGCTGCAGTTGAAGAGATTGCCGCCTCCTGTGAGCAGATTACCAAATCAACCGGTGAGCAGACAAATGCCTTTGAAGAGGCAAGTGATGCCTCATCAGAACTTGCCAGCATGGCTGATGAACTGCGGACCTCCACAGATATGGAGAAGTCATCGGAAGAGGTTGCTGCTGCCGCCGAAGAATTATCGGCAACCGTCGAAGAACTTGACGTTTCAGCAGATGAAATAAACTCAGCCATTACGGAAATAGCCACAGGGGCAGCCGAAACAAACAAATCTTTTGAATTAATCCATAGTAAATTTACCTTAGACGGTCTTGAAAAACTTAAAGTTCTGGAGGGAGAGTGGGATGAAATTGGTAGTATAGGCCAGAGCACCCGAGACCAATTGGAAATGGTCAAGGCCCTTGATCATATCATTTTCATTGAAGAGCTGGAAGATTGCGTCAAGAATAATAATAAATTCATGGGACAGCTGGACCCATGCAAATGTGCCTTTGGTCGCTGGTACGCGACCTATCAGCCGGAGGACAGTGAAGAGGAAAAAAGTTATAATGACATCAAAGACCCACATGACATGGTGCATTTGGGAGCAGCAGATGTCGTTGCCAACCTCAAGGATGGCAACACCCAGGCTGCTAAAGCAGTCTTGGAGGAGAAAGTGAAACCCGCAGTTGATCAATTCAAGAAATTATTCAGGGAATTTCACCATGGCATCGAGATGGTGGCCACTGGGATTAAAAACACTACCAACTCAAACAATACCATAATCAATGAGGTTAAGGACTTGGACAAGGAGTTTTCCAAGGTCAATAAAATTGTCGAGACCATTAATAATGTTTCTATTCAGACCAATATGCTGGCCGTTAACGGTCATATTGAGGCGGCCCGGGCCGGTGAATTTGGCCGGGGGTTTTCGGTGGTTGCCGGTGACATCCGCTCCCTTGCCAATGAGAGCGCTGAAAATGCTGATAAAATCAGGGGCATCCTTGACGACATGAGAGAACAGGTCTCTCTGGTCCGCAATGAATTAGGGGTTATTTCCAGTATGATTCAAGGCCAAATAGATAAGGCGGACATCGGTGTGAGCAATCTTACCGGTATTACACAATTTCTTGCCAACGCTGTAACCCTTAGGCAGCAGAATCAGGACAAAGTTACAGAGACTATCAGTGAGGTTGAAAAGGCCATAGAGGTAGTTGGGGAAGGCAAGAAAGATGTTGAAAGTCTCGAGGGCAATTCCAAGCAAGCCAATCACTCTGCTGATGAACAGATTAAGGGCTTGAAAGAGATAGCACACGCGGCAGAGGATGTAGCTAGTCTGGCAGATGAAATGCAGAATGGCTGATTTAGCTAACTATTCGGGCGCACCTTATCTCGGAGTCTAACGCACTCCTGAACAGTTACGCTTTGGAGTTAAGGGTAATTTAAAACTCCATCTGAAGATACGATTTTAGTGCCTTATAACTGAAATCCTGTCACAAAAAACCAGATAAGCGAAGACTTCGGATAAGCGAAGACTTCGGATAAGCGAAGACTTCGGATAAGGAAGACTTCGAGAATTCCCAAAAAAGAACAATGCTCCCAAGATGTTGCAGACAACTGTTAAGGCACTTATTTCCGGTTTATCCGGATTAGGAGATAATAATATGGCTACAATTGAAGAACGGGAACAGCATGGAGGCGTCAGGCAAATGGTCCTTTTCCGCCTGGCCCAAGAGCAGTTTGCCCTGGAAATTAATAAGGTAAAAGAGATAGTCAGGCTGCCGGCTACCACCAAATTGCCAAAGTCACCTGCATATATTGCTGGTATTGCCAATCTCAGGGGGAATGTCCTGCCAATAATTGACACTCGGCAGCGACTTCAGCTCGATATGGCTGAGCATACCGAAAGTTCCAGGATACTGGTGACGGAGGTCTCAGGTCATTTACTCGGCCTCCAGGTGGATTCCGTCTTGACCGTAAAAACAGTTGATGCGGATCATTTCAAATCTTCGCCTCCTGTATCCCAGAATATTGATAAGGATTATATTTCCGGGGTTATTCAGGAAGACGATGATTCATCCCTTACCTTGATTTTAAATGTTGAGGAAGTGGCCTCAATCAGTATTGAGCAGGGAGAAAAGAAAGAGGCTGTTGCGACTGCTGCAATTGAACAAAAAGAAACTGAAGAGGACAGCAATAGTGAGGGGGAACAATTTGTTACCTTTGCCATGGGCCGGGAGGATTATGCCTTTGAGGTTGAAACGGTGAGGGAGATAATGAGGGTGACCACGATCACCGACATTCCCAACGCGCCATCCCATGTAAAGGGCTTGATTACAGTGCGTGATTCCGTGATGCCGGTCTTTGATCTGCGCGCCTTGCTTAGCCTGCAGACGGAGATTAGCAGTGAAAACGAAAGAATCCTTATTGTTGAAACCTGCGGTTTTACTCTCGGTTTAATTGTTGATCGGGTTAAAGAAGTGAGAAGATTTCCTGCGGAACTTATCCAGATTCCGCCGGACAGTGATGATGTCCAAGAGTTGAAAGGTATTGTCAAGGTAGATAATGGCAAGAAACTGATCATGATATTAAACCAGGATAAACTTCTTGCCGAAAATGAATCTGCCTCGGTACGGCAGTGGATGGATGATGAGGGAGTAAATTCCATGACAGCGGAAAGGAAGCAGGGTGAATTGGGGCAGGGGAACGGAGACGAAGAGGTGCAGCTGGTGACCTTTAATGTTGGCGAAGAGGAGTATGGTATCCATATTACCAAAATTCAAGAGATAAACAGGCTTGATGAAATTACACATCTGCCTAGATCACCCCATTTTGTTGAGGGAGTTACCAATCTTAGGGGAAACGTAATTCCCGTTCTAAATGTCAGAAAACTTTTTGGCCTGCCTGAAAAGGAAAATGATGACCGAACCCGGATAATCATCGTTGATATAGGTGGTCGAAAAACAGGCTTATGTGTCGATCAGGTGGACGAAGTGCTGAGGTTGTCAAAAAGTAATATTGAGCCGCCGCCTGCCATTGTAAGCAGTAGTGAAGCTAATCGCTTTATGGAAGGTGTTTGCAAGCTGGACAAGGGCAAAAGAATGGTCATTCTGCTTGATGTTGAACAGATACTCGATAAGCAGGAGCTTGAATCCTTCCAGTCTATTGATACTCCTGATGATGTTAAAGACTCGGAAGTGGAAATTGTCGGCAAAAAACAGCCTAGCAAAAAGAAAAGGCTGTCCAAGCCTAAAACGGTAGTTGATAAATGATTAAGGTCCTTGTTTGTGATGACTCGGCTCTCATGCGGCGCAGTCTGAAAAAAATAATTGAATCAGACCACCAAATTGAGGTGGTAGCTGCAGCCAGAGACGGGCTTGATTCAGTTGATAAGGCCAGGAGTCTGCGTCCTGATGTAGTGACAATGGATATTAATATGCCGGGGATGGATGGCATAACCGCCATGCAGATAATAGTTGATGAAAAAATTGCCCCGGTAATCATGGTTTCATCGTTGACGGAAGAGGGCGCTGAAGCAACATTTGAATCCCTTGCCCTTGGCGCCTTTGACTATGTCGCCAAGCCCGGCGGTACTGTTTCTGTCAATCTTGATGCCGCAGCAAAGGAGATTATCGCCAAGATAAAGGCCGCCTGCGGTCAAGGAACCTTAAACAGGCTGCTCAGCCATAAGACAGGGGGGGAACTCAAAAAGAAACCCCCTCCTAAAAAAAGAATTTTTAACAGGGTTAAACCCGCCAGTGATGCTTCTATACCCGATTTCATGGGGGTGGCAATTGGTATTTCCACTGGCGGCCCTAAAACTATTTTTGAGGTGTTACCGTATATACCCAGTGATTTACCGGCGGCAATTTTTCTTACCCAGCATATGCCTGCAGCATTTACCGAGGCCTACGCTGAGCGGATAGACCGGGCTAGTCCTATGAAATGCGTGCATGCCAGGGCCGGAATGACTGTAAAGCCAGGGACCATTTATTTGGCCAGGGGTGGTTTCCATATGACCCTCTACCAGAAACCATCAGGAGATGTGGTAATCAGGACCCCCAAAAAACCAGAACATACCTTTATGCCTTCGGTGGATATTATGATGTCTTCTGTTTTTAGCATCTTTGGCGCACGGACCATAGGAGTTTTGATGACCGGTATGGGAGATGACGGGGCTGACCTTATGGTGGAATTGACCGAGTCCGGTTGTCCAACCATTGCCGAGAGTGAAGAGACTGCAATAGTTTATGGGATGCCGCAACAGGCCATCATGCGTGGCGGCGCCACGAAAATAGCAGCCAGCTGGGATATTGCCGAAGAAATCATAAAAAACGTGGAGGCAGCCTAGGAGGCTGTCAGAGAATAGCTACCCCACTGCAGGTAAGCGCAGACATCGAAGCCGCAGAAATTGGCCCATTTTCCCGCTAATTTTCGTTCAATAGCGCTGCTATTCAGCGAAAATGATCGAAAAACTGGTCTCAATTCTGCGACTTTTCGCTACGGCTTCTATTCTCGGACAGCCTCCTGGAACGGTTTTGTTGAAAAAGACATAGGTGTTGATGTGGAAAATTTGCTTAAGCAATTACAGAGTGGCGATGAATCAGAACGGATATATGCAGCCGAGGATCTTGGTGATCTATTAAAAGCTGAGTTCGCTATTCCCCTGGTCAAACAGCTTGTCGTCGAAAGATCAGATGCTGTTAAAAGCGCCATTGTTGCCGCATTGAAACAGGTCGACATCAGCCTTGCACTGGAAGATATCTTTGTCCTTTTTGATTCAACCGATGCCTTTCTGCGTAATGCGGCGGTAGTTATCTTTGGCGAAGGTGGTGAGGAGGCTGTAGCCTTTCTTACTTCCAAATTAGATCACAGTGACGAAGAAGTCAGGAAACTTGTTCTTGACGCTATGTTTGAAACAGGCAGTCCTGAAACTATTTTTGTTATCAGAGCGGGCCTCTACGATGATTCGCCTAATGTGAAGATTACGGCGGTGGAATATCTTGGCAGACTGGCTGATAGTGAAGCAGTACCGGAGATGGTCGAACTTTTTCATAATAATAACGAGCCGATGCTCAGGGCCGCAATACTAGAGAGTTTGGCAATGGTCGGTGATAATGTTTCCATTAAAGATATCATAGAAGATCTCATCCCAGATGGTGAAATTGGGGCAATTGACCCCATATTTCTGGCACCGTTAACCGAACTGACTTCGAAAACAGGAACAGTTGAGGATATTGTCGGACTTGCTTCATCTATAAAAGATATTGAATTATATGGCCTTGATATTTGTGAAATGGTTACCAAAGGACTGAAGAGATATCCCACTCTTTTGAACGATACCCTGTTGCGGCAGCAGATGGTGGATATAATAAAAACAGTATCCACAGGCGAGGAAGCACGCTATCAAGCCGTTGACTGCCTTCTTTCCGGCCACAAAATGGAAGAAGTGTCTGTCTCTATCCTGCGGGAGCTTGGGACAATGCTTGTTGATGACCCAGACTCGAATATGGCCTTGCCGGGGGTCCGACTTCTGGCCGCAGCCGGAGAAAATAAAAAGATTAAAGAAATTATTGCCAATACCAAAGATGATGATCTTCGGGAATTGTGTACGGAAATTATCCCATAACAGCAATATCATAATGACTATGCCAGGCCAAGTTTCCATCTGCTCCAGAGGGAGGCGATCAGGCTGACCAGCTATACTCCCCTCCCCCCCCTTGTATGCTGGGCGGACTGATTACCTCCCTCTGGAGCGGACAGAATCTTCGCTTACCCTATGCGGAATAGTTGCAGCCAAATAACCACACTGACGGAGTTTAATCATCAATGATCTGTGACCTTGATGTATATGATTTTGATCGGCTCGCTGAGGTGATTTATCGTAAAGCCGGTATTCGCTTTGAGCAAAAAAAAATATATTTCCTAGCCAAAAGGGTGTGGAAAAGGATGCAGGCCCTGGGTATCAAAACCCCCGGTAATTATGTTAGATATTTAAAGTTCCAAGACCATAGCGGTACTGAATTGCAGCATTTTTTAAATCTACTTACCGTAAACGAGACCTATTTTTTTCGCGATTTCAGTCAGTTGCAGGCCTTTGCTGAATATTGCCTTGAAAAGACGATAAGTAAAAAAAAAGAGATTGGTGATAGAACTATCAGGATATGGTCGGCTGGGTGCTCCTCCGGAGAAGAACCTTATACCCTCGCAATTATTCTTCTGGAAATGCTCGATGACCCAACAGAGTGGGATATCAAAATACTTGCCAGTGATATTGACCAGGAAGTAATAAAAAAGGCCAGGGCTGGGGTATATAAGCCAAGAAGTCTCAAAGACGTGCCGGCTGAATATATCCAGAAATATTTCCGCCAAGCAGCAGGTATGTATCATCTTGATGACGAAACGAAAAATATGGTTAATTTCCGGCACATCAATCTATCTGATCGGTGGCAGATACGAAAATGTAACAATTATGATTTTATATTCTGCCGTAATGTGCTGATTTATTTTGATGATATTTCACGTAAAAAAGTAGTGGATCATTTTTATATTGCCTTGAATAACGGTGGGTATATTTTTCTTGGTTCCAGCGAATCGGCAAGTCGTATCAATCCGGCCTTCAAAATCGAAAAATCTGGAAGTCACTTGGTCTATCGTAAAAAATAACCTCTGACGGCCTAATTAAAATGGTTTGATAATATGAAATATGTACTTGTGGTGGATGATTCAAGATTTGTCAGAAATTTCCATACCAATCTTCTCAAGGCTGCCGGTCTTAAGGCTGAAGGAGCTGTTGATGGTGTTGATGCCCTGGAAAAATCACTGGGCCGGAAATATGATCTGATTCTTACTGATATTAACATGCCCAATATGGATGGTATCGTCTTTACGGAAACGTATCGTCAGAGAGATAAAAAAACACCAATTATTGTAATATCAACGCAGGCGGAACAAGCTAACAAGGACAAGGCAATTTTGGCAGGGGCCAATCTTTATATCGTAAAACCCGTGAAGCCCAATAACTTGGTGCTCCATATAAAAATGCTTATTGGCGAGTAACTATTCAGCTGCACCCCATCTGCGCGCGAACAGTCCTTCCAGTATACCGATGTATCGCTGAAAGGACTGTTCACACACACCTGGGGCACATCTAAACAGTTACATTCGGTGGTTATGCCCGTTTTTTGGCCCTACCTGAATAGTTACATTGGCGATTGACCAGGCTACCTTAGCTTTAAGGAGATAACGCGGTATGAAGTTGTATAAGAGAAAAGGCAAATTGAGCATAACCATGCCGGAGAAAGCTGTTTATACCTGTGTTGCAGAACAGCATGGGAAAATTTGTGCATGGCTAAAAGAAGATGTAGAGGAAATTATCATCAAAGTAAAGCCTCTCAAAAAAATTGATAGTACCTGGTTTACCTTATTTCTGGCAATTAAAAATGTATCCCAGAAAAAAGGGATTAATTTCGCCGTAGAAGGTGAATCTGAGGAGTTAAACAGGATTTCCAGGCTTTATAATATTAGGCTACACCCATAACCTATTCCGGAGTTTAATGTGGATAAGGAAATGCAGTCCTTAATTAATGAGTTCGTGCAGGAATCAGAGGAAGTTCTGGATAATATTGCTGACGATATTATCAGGGCCGAGGCAGAAACTGAATATATTGACATTATCAACTCCATATTCAGGGGGGTTCATACCATAAAAGGCACGTCCGCCATGCTTGATGGTATGGAAATATCTGTATTTGCTCACAGTATGGAAGGGATGCTCAATGCATTAAGGGATAAAGAGCTTGAGCTTGATGCTGATATAGTCGACCTTGTCTTGACCGGATGTGATCAACTTCGCAACATGATGCTTGCTTTTAAGGCAGGCAATACAATACAGGCAGATGAAGAACTTATGGGTACTTACAAGTCCTATCGTGTTCCTCCTGACAAACTGAAAAAACCGGTTGCAGATAAAGATACAGCAGATAAAGAGGGTGTCTCAGTGGAAAATACCCATGAAGTAGACAATGTTTCGGGGCTGCCCACAGAAGCTTCTAGTAAATTTGCATCTCTAATGGAGCAGAAGCTCAAATTTTTCAAAATAAATCTTACCCATACAGAAAAAGATCTGGCCATGGGTAAAGACCCCCAGGATATACTAACCATATTGCAGGATAATGCCTCGGCCATTTATGTTAACTCAAACTTTGTTTTTGAGGCAGAAAGCCTGCAGGATTTTTCCCCTTTTGCCATAAATATCAAAGCGCAAATCTATATTGCTACCGAGCTGCAGGTACTTGAGGTTTTCAACCTTTTCGATGACATGTCTCTGATGGATATTGAGGAGCTGCCCGTCAAAAGCAAAACCGAAGTCCCCGTTCCAGAAGAAACTTCAGCGGGTCATATCACTATCGATGCGGAAGACCTCAGGGAGTTTCTCTTAGGTTGTCAGGAACATATAGAGATAATGGAAAAGGCGGTTATGGACTATGAAGAAACTGGTTCAGCCGAGTCTATAAATGAACTGTTTCGCGGAGCCCATACTATAAAAGGTGATGCCGATTATATGCAGATGGAACAAACAGCCAAGTTTGCCCATGAACTGGAAAATGTTTTATCCCGCCTGCGCGAGGGAGAATTAGAAAGAAATAGTGAAATTATAGATTTATTACTTAAATCAGTAGACTGTTTAAAGGATATTATAGAGCGTCTGGCCAGAGGCGAAAAAATAAGCACTTTACCACCTATCTACAGGGATTTACGCACTCTCTGTGGCGTGCCGGAAACCGCCAGGGAGGCTGAGTCCCCAAGTGAACCCATAGTACCCGATGAGCTTCACGGACTTGGAGAAGACACCAGAGAGGTCTTTCTCGAGCAGGTAATTCAACAGCATGCTGTTCTTAAAAGGTATGGTCATCCTCCTCTGGAAAAAGAGAGGCGTGAAATAATTGCCAGGGCCGTTAGCGGACTTAAAAGTGCAGCTAATTTTGTCAATCTACCAAGTTTTACAGCTATAGTGGACAGAGCCTCTGCTGCTATTAAGGGTGATGAAGATAAGTTGATGAACGCTGTTTCTTCCCTGGAAAGTTTTATTACAGGTTTGAGTCAAGGACCAAGAACGATTGGGCAGATTCTTGTTGATGAAGGTAAGGTCCTTGAATGTGATGTTGATGCAGCCCTGCAGCAACAAAAAACATTGGGGAAAATACTGGTCGATCAGGGTAAGGTCACGGAAGATGAGGTTAGTGATGCACTTGCAGAACAGAAGCCGATGGGGAGAATACTGGTTGATCAGGGTAAGATAAAAGAAGCAGATGTGGAAGATGCCCTGCAGAAACAGGAAGTTATTGAGGTTGCCAGTCAGCTTAAGGAGACTGCTATAAGCAGGGAAATCCGCACCATGAGGGTGGATGAGGGAAAGATAGAGAGTTTTTCCAACCTCATTGGTGAAATGCTTATTGCCCGTAATTCTTATGAGTATCTGCTCGGTGAATCGACATCTAATGTAGGAAGCAGCGGTGGGATGAAAAACCTCAAGGATAATCTGCATCTTTTTTCACGCCTTGTTAATGATATGCACCACGGCATAATGGCCATGCGAATGATACCTATCCAGGGCATCTTTAAAAAATTTAATCGTGTCGTTCGTGATATTTCCAAAAAACAGCATAAGCTGATAACCCTCGTCATTCAGGGTGAAGAGACTGAGATAGATAAAAAGGTAGCAGATATAATCTCAGACCCATTAATCCATCTGATAAGAAACTCTTGCGATCACGGGATCGAATTGCCTGAAGTCCGTAAGGCCGCCAATAAACCAGAAATGGGTACTGTTATCCTTTCTGCAGGCCAGGAAGGCGGGAATCTGGTTATCAAGATAATCGATGACGGTAATGGCATAGATGGTGAAAGGTTAAAGGCCAAGGCGGCTGAAAACGGGGTTGATGTGGAAAATATGACTGATAACCAAATTCTCGGTCTTATTTTTGTGCCCGGCCTTTCCATCAAAGAAAAGGCGACGGATCTTTCTGGTCGTGGTGTTGGCATGGATGTGGTTAAAAGTACCATCGATTCCCTGAAAGGAACAGTCCAGGTTCATTCCGAAATGGGCAAAGGTAGTGAGTTGGCTCTTAGCATACCAATGACCATGGGGATTTCCGTTATTCTGCTTATTGAAATATCGGATCAAAGCTATGGGATTCCTTTTGAACAGGTACTAGAAGCAATAAAAATTGAACCTTCTCAATTACATTGCAGCAGCAAAAGCATGTTTTTTCATTATCGTCACCAAATAATCCCGGTAGATTTTTTGGAGAATTATCTGGTTGATAATGGTGCATCGCCTAAAGTTGTTGATTTTAATAGCGAGGCGGAATTATCCCTGGTAATTCTCAACGCCGGTAATCGTAATTTTGCCGTTATAGTTGATTGTTTTGTCAAAAATATGGAGGTAGCCATAAAACCACTGCCGGGAAATCTTACCGGTATAGACTTGGTAAGTGGTTCATCAATCCTGGGAAATGGGCAGCTTGTCTTAATTCTTAATCCCGAAAAAATCGTTTAAGCATAAGGTGGTTAAATCGTAACCGTTTAGAACATTCCTCTCAAATAACAAAATTCTGGAACTCCGGCTCAAAACATGCCGGAAAGACGAAATAAATCCCTAAGTCGTCATCCCTGAATGTCTTTATCAGGGATCCATGTTACTGCTAAAATAGAGGCCGGTCCCCGGTTAGTTCGCTGAATAGTTACCCTTAAGTCAACATAAAGAGTATGTAATGAAAACATTAATTATCGAAGATGAATTAACGGCGAGATTCTTGTTAAAAAATTTTCTCATTGATTGTGGTCAGTGTGACGAGGCGGTTGATGGTGCGGAAGGTGTTAAGCTTTTTGAGAGAGCCCTGAAGGAGGGTGCTCCGTACGATCTTGTCTGTTTGGACATCGTCATGCCCAATGTTGATGGCCATGAGGCATTAAAGCGAATAAGGCAGATTGAAAGGGACTTTAATGTCAAGCATCGCAATGGGGTCCATGTCGTTATGATAACCGTCAAGGATGATATGGAGAATATAAAAAATGCTTTTGGACGTGAATGCTCCTCATATATTAAAAAACCAATCGACAAGAAGAAACTTTTAGATACACTTAGAGGACTTGGATTTGAGCTGGAATAGACATAAATTTCATCATTCCTCTGTCACCCCTGCATTAATGCGATAACTCAGGAACGATCTCCAAGTTTATTTCTGCTTCATATCTGGCGCCACATCCCATAGGACTATACACTGAAATATCCCCACCCAAAATGATTGCGATGCATTTGGCGATGCAGAGATTGTTCGGCAAGGTGGATGATCCACTTGACTCTTGCCTGGACGGTTGAAACATCATCTTTTGCATTTGAGGTGGTATTCCCATCCCGGTGGTGGTTAAACAGAAATTGATTCGATGGTGTTGATTGCTTTCTGGGATTGACTTAACGTCCAAGACAACACCACCATCGTCGATATGATTGAGAGAGTAAAAGGCCATATTGTTGATGAGATCTTTGATTTGCGCCGCGTTTCCTTTAAAAAAACGAGGCATGTCTGGTGCTATTCTTATTGCAAAAAACAAGTGCTGTTTCTCTAAAAAATCAGCGAATTTAGCCCCTAATTTCGCAATTAAATGGCGCAGATCAATGTCACTGTTTGTTAAAGCAATCTTGCTGGCACCAAAAAAGGCTACTTGTTCACGCCCATATGTTCCATCTTTTATCATGTTGACATTCTCCCCTCTGAAATTTTTTCATTACGTGTCTACTATAAGGATTTTTGCTATATTTGTGCCAGTTGAAATAAAATATAGATTAAATTTACTTTGCTGGGCGGGCAGAGAGAATTAGGTAAGGCAAGGAGGATGATGTGGGAAGTATTTTCGGGGAAAAACCTGCAACAAATTGTTCTGGGGTGCAAGCTAATATTGTAGTTGTAAAATAGCTTAGTGACTGCGTCAAAAGATTTAATGGCTATTGGCCGTTGCAACATTTGTTGCAGGGAGATGCTTTTACCCCCCCCTAAAAAAACTAAACAATCACCAGCATAAGACAGTTGTTATTTAGTTTATAGGAGTATTGCCATATCCCATGATTAACCCAGCCACTTGAAAGAGGGAAATATTGAGGTCATGGACAGCTTGGCTCCAGCTTTTACCTGCCTGATGTTGTTTTGCTATTGCTGTGGGCTGAATCCCTTTTTTATGGGACAAAATAAAAACCAGGGACATCTCTTTTTCATTCAAGCCTGACTGCCTTAATTGTTGGACAGCTTGGGGTGGTACACTATAAAATTCAGTTATAAGGGTATTAGCAATTCGGGGTCCGACAATCTCGACATCCTTACCCTTCAGCAGTTCGATCAACAGAATATCTTTACTGGCCTTTGCAGATATTTCAGGCATAGATAAAATCTCTTTCCATGCTTTTTTCTGTTTTCTCAGATTTAACAGTTGTTGAAGCTCATATCCGCAAATCTGAGAAGCCCGTAATGCGATAATGAGATCTAAATGTGTCGCGCCTCCCTTCATCTTCAGGAAAACTATTTGTCTTTTAGGAATATTGTACATCTTAGACATTAAACTGTTAAAGCTGGTTGCCAAGAGGTACTCATCTGAGCCAAATCGATCAGCAGGATCGTAGACTCTATTCTTAAAACAGTGGCAGGAATTGGTTTCTGCAGAAAAAATATCCTGGGATGTCATAAGGAAACCAATAACGCAAAGAGAAATAATAATAGATCTGGGCAGCTTCAAGATTTTGGCTCCTATTTTCTTGGATTAGCGTCCTGGCGGAGTTCTTTGGAAACTTTCTTACTAGATTGGCGGAGCAATAGTTACGATAATTCTCATATCAGTTCTTGCTTTAACACCGTGAGGCACACTAATGTCACAGACAAGCATATCACCGGTTTTTGCGGGTATAGATGAATCATCACCAAGAAATTCACCTTCCCCTTCAATGACTATCATGCTCAATTGTCCCTCAATATCGTGGGAATGGACGGGGAAAAGCTGACCAGCTCCTATATTAAAGTTAATGATTTTAAAATAGGCGGAATCGTGAAGCACAAAATTTTTGATCGCTATTGGGCTAAATTCTCTTGTCTGATCCAATTGAATCTTTTTCATTATAGATCTCCATGTTGAATTATAAAAACAGGTGTCTTAACATCATTTAATTATAGGTACACCCAATTTATATGAGGTGATAATATATCACGAATATATCCCCGGTCATTGACTTAAATCAAATGATGAAAATCACTATGCAGTGAAGCAAAATAACCGTGTGACCAAGCCTCTTATAAATAAAAAAAGATGGATCCCTCGACTATACTTTTCTAAGTCCATGTCATCTGCGATGCCATCAAGATTGACATCAGCACAACCATTGTTTACACTCTCTGTCTTTCTAAAAACTTTGCAACAGAAGTCCTATCCAAGGAGGAGAGGAAAATGAAATTATGGGTTACACCGAAGGGAGACAAATGGCTCTGCAACGAGTGTCAAAAAGAATTACAAGAAGTTATAGAGCAGGAGAAATGGCGTGCCGCCCTTGAAAAATTTGAACCCATGCTCAGATGCTCAGAATGCAATCATGGCGATGTGGAAATTTTCGATTAAATCATAGAACTTAGGAGGGCTGCATGCGAATAATTATCATTTTAATCCTGAGCCTTCTTTTTCTTCTTGTTCTATTTGTGAGCGATTTTTTCCTGACCAATGTCATCAAAGAAAAAGTAAATGAGTGTAATAGACAGACCCAGGAACATAACAATTTCAAAGCAGTCACCCTTTTTAAAATCATACTGCTCAGCGCCCTTGTTTGGTTGCTCCCTTTAGAACTTCTTCCTGAAGCCTTTAAACTCGAATACAAAATAATCCTAACCCTTCTTTATTGGTCTATTCTATTCTTCCTTATCTTCTACTACCTGAGCAAAAAAACAACCAGTCTTCTTGCCCAAAAGAGTTGGGCACTTTTAGTAATCCCGGCTTTTATTAGTGGTATTATTATTGTGCCATTCTTTGTAATCATGAAAGAACTTTTCCGCTAATCCGGATAAACCGGAAATAAGTGCCTTAACAGTAGAGTGTTACATTTTTATTTCAAAATACTTTGTAACTGTTCAGCTGCACCCCATCTGCGCGCGAACAGGACTTCCAGCATACCGATGTATCGAAGTCTCACTTTGTTCGCTTATCTGCTGAAAGGCCTGTTTACACACACCTGGGGCACATCTAAACAGTTACAACTAGGTGGTTATGCCCCGCTTTTGGGCCCTACCTGAATAGTTAAAATACTTTTTAGTATTTGGTGTTTTTTTATGACAGGAATTCAACGTTAAGGCACTAAAATGAGCAAATCACCTCCTGAGTCCCAGCAGCAAATAAACGAAATTATCGAGGCTGAAGAAAAGGCCCTCACTGAAATCAATGGTGCTGTGGATGATTATGCCTTACACCGCATTGAGCAATTGCAAAAGTTCCATAATGATCTCAATGAGATTAAAAAGGAGCGCCTTGCCAGCGTCAATTGGAATGAAAAGAACAAACTCACTCAAAAATTAGCTGAAAAAGAGGCCTATAATCCCAGATCTTTTCTGCCTGAATTTCACAATATCGACTCTCCCTACTTTGCTTCTTTTTCCATTAAAGATGACAACCCGAGAATTGGCTGCCAACAATTTCTGCTTGGTAAACAAAATCTTTTCAAAGAAAACAAGGTGGTCATAGTAGATTGGCGCCAATCTGCCATTTCTTCTCTCTATTATGAATACGAGCCCGAGAATGAATACGATGAAGATATTAACGGCAGAGAGCGAACCGGTATACTGACCGACAAAAAGAGATACACCATAAAGGCTCGATCCCTTTTTAGAATTGAAGGGGATTCGTTTGTCCTTGAAAAGAAAAATGGGGAGTGGAATAGATCAGGAGATGATCAGCCCGTATCTACATCAACAAGAAAAGAAGAATCAGCAGAGCACCACCTCTGCGATATAGTTTCTCTTATAAGCCCCGAACAATTCCACCTCATTACAAAACAATACCATGGCTGTCTACGCTTGCAGGGATCAGCCGGTGCAGGGAAAACAACCATTGCCTTGCATCGTCTCTCCTATTTGGTCTTCAACTATCCGGATAAATTTCGTCAGGATAAATGCATGGTGCTTATGTTTAACCGAGTGTTGCGAAATTATGTCGCTGCTGCGGTTGACGATATGCTCGGGCCGGAAACTGTGGTTGAAACATTCCATTCCTGGGCGGCAATGTCACTTAGAGGGCTTGGGTTGAAAAAGATCTCATTTAGCACCGGGGTTCCGTCTCAATATGACATAATTAAAAAATCCTCCGGCATGGCAGCCCTGGTTAGCGAATATGCAGAAAACGCCAAAGATGCTGTGGCCACCGAGCACCTGTTTCGCATGTACAGTTCCAAATCTCTAACCCAAAAACACCTTGGCTCAGATTTTGAGGAATCTATTCTTCAGGGGTTCAGAAACTATTATAGCAAACAATTATCCGAGATAAACTCTCAGAGCAGGGAAATTGGCTTTTCCGATGCGGGTGTTCTTTTGCGCCTCTTTCAAATTCGCACGATTGCCAAAAACCCGAAGGCATCAAATCCAGCTTTAAACTATTTCGACCACCTGGTTATTGATGAAGCCCAGGATTTCAGCCAGATTGAACTAGAGTGCCTTTTTAATGCCACGACAGAAGAAAGATCCATCACAATATGTGCGGATCCTAATCAGCAGATCTTGCATTTTATAGACTCATCCGGTCTTGAAAACTTTAAGCTTAGCTTACAAAAAAGTGGCATAAGCTCAGAACAGTTAACCGTAAGCTACAGATCAACAAAAGAAATTATGCAAGTGGCCAATCATGTTCTTAGCCTTGATAAGATTGAAGATGGCAGAAGAGGGGAACCGGTATTTTGGGGTAAGTACCCGAACAGGGATGATGCCCTTATAAGTTTAGAGGAAATTGTCCGACATGAGCAAAGCAGGTCACCCAACGGTCTTATTGCCGTCATCTGCAAACACAAGAGTGAGATTGAAAAACTCTACCAGAAGATCAGAACCATTCCAGGGGTGAGAAAGGACCCGCGTAAATTCCAACCAGGGGTTTTAATAACCAACGCTCACCAAGTCAAAGGCCTGGAATTCACCTCGGTTATCGTCTGGAATGCAACCAAAAAGAACTACAATGACACCATAGGTGACCGCAATCTTCTCTACGTAGTTGTCTCCAGGGCCTGTGACCGATTGGCCATACTCTGTTACGACACCCCCACCCAGTATCTAAAAAAGTGTTTTTGATGTAAATATTCGGCAACACTCCATGACGGAGTCTACACTACGTTTCGCTTACCTGCGCCCGCCCAACGGAAGTGCTCTTGGGGGGCGATCAGGTTGACTCACGTAGAACTACTACGCTTCCGCCAACCTGATCGAACACATCTGAAGCGACGGAGTCTTCGCTTACCTGTCAAACATTTATATTTTCTTGGTTACTGTTGCTTTCCAGTTGTTTACCCAGGTATTTTAAAAAAGCACTTTTAGCTCTGCAATTTCAGGCAAAGTTCCGCCACTCTTTTGCCAAGTTTCATGCCGTCGGAAGATGCGGTTTCATCTGGCTCGCCCTGGCAGGCAACACCGTAGTGTCCTGAGGCTTCCATGGGATCGCCAACAATAATCATCCCGTAAATCATCATACATTGTAGAATTGAGAAAATCGTCGTTTCCTTACCGCCACTATGATGGTTTGAGGTTGCAAAAGCTGCCCCGACTTTGTTTTCCATTTGTCGGCGAAGCCCAACAAAATCATCAAATATTTTTTTCAGTTCTGCAGCCATTACCCCAAAATAAACAGGGGATCCGGCAATAACTCCGGCAGCGTTGGCAAAATCATCTTTGCTTACCTCTGAGGTGCTTTTCAAGACGGCCTCCACACCAGCATCTTCAACCCCTTTGGCAATTGTTTCAGCTAGTTTCTTAGTATTCCCACCTTTTGAATAATAGAGAACGACAACCTGCATAAAGACCTCCTTGATAAAAGTAATTCAATAGCAATCGTAACTGTTCAGCTGCACCCCATCCGGAGTCTACGCTTACCTGCGCGCGCCCAACGGAAGTACCCTTGGGGTGCGAACAGGCCTTCCAGCATACCGATGTATCGAAGTCTCACTTTGTTCGCTTATCTGCTGAAAGTCCTGTTCACACACACCTGGGGCACATCTAAAAAGTTACAATCCGGTGGTTATGCCCGTCTTGGGGGCCTACCTGAATAGTTACTAGCAATCAATGTTAAGAAAAAGTAGAGTAAATTAGAATAACATTATGAAGAACCAGCAAACAATTCAACCTATTTTTCACCAACATTCATCAAATAAATAAATGAATAAATTAGAACTGTTAAAACTGCATGAAAAAATCTCTCTTGAGATCAGCGCAACTGCAAACAAAATAGAAAACCTTAAAGAACTCATAAAACCAGTTGCCCCAGACAATGCTCTTGGTAGATTGACGCGCCTCGACGCCATTGGTTCAAAAAGTATTAATGAGGCCGCCTTAAGTCAGGCAAGAGATAAATTGAACAAATTGCGCTACGCCAAAGCAAATATTGACAAACCTGGATTCGGCATTTGTTCCGAGTGTGAAAAAACAATTCCGTTTGCCAGAATATTGATAATGCCGGAAAGCAATCTTTGCGTTTCATGCGCCGAGGATCTGGAAAATTTGTAATGGAAATTGTTTTAGGAGGGGATGAGGTGCACTAGAGTAAGTTGGGGTGAACAATGCTCTACCAGATGGGTACAGCCTCCTCGTGGATTGAGCCAATATTTAAATTTCATCGAATGCTTCGGTATAGTGTACAGTTAGCCAGATTGTTTCTGCACCAGGAACAGTCCAGAGGATTTTATGCCTGGTATGAGGAGGAATTGTTAAATAATCTCCTGCCCCCATAACAGTAACTTCTTCTTTTTCTTCAAACTTAAGTTTCGCCCCACCCTGGATTAGTAAGACAAATTCCGTAGTTTCCTGGTCGTACCAAAACTCGTTGGGAGATTTATGCCCCTTTGAAACAATTCTTTCTATGCGAACATCTTTTGACTTCGCCAGGATCGTAACAATTTCGTCTGGAAGGCAGGTTGGTATGCCGGCATACAAGTTTCCCATTACATCCTTGGTGTGAGGTTTTAATTTTTCAGCCTACATTTAAATGATCATCATCATTTACTTCATAAACCAGAGCCCCATTGTATTGTGGCCTTTTTCGGCCCTCTAAGTCATCATCGGGAAACTCAGTTCTCTCATTGGCCCAATCCAGCAACTCCTTAATTTCCGTACGCCCAAGATAAAGAGCCCAACATTTATGTCCGGTTTTGCTGGCGTAGATTTCCATCTCCTTTTCGAGACGATCCGTAATATGCATTTTCTCCTCCAAAAAAATATCTTCAAAAAAAAATTTATCACTAACAACAGTCACAAGATATCATGTAACTCTATTTTAAATAAAATGAAAACCAAATTTGCGTGTTGCCTGGCATCACGCCGAATAGTTACGAGGGGTTTTAGTCAAATTAATTTTGTGGCCCTATTCTGTCACTGATTCCTGCTCCTCATCCTTCATAAACGGAGTAAAAATTGCGAATGGTAATGTGAGGGTGTCGGTTATAAAGTCGAGGGTGGCTTTGCCGATGGCAGTGGGAGAGAGCGGTGTGACGGATGGGTCTCCAATTGGTCCTTTAACTCTCACGGGGAAAGTTAGAATGGCTCCCTTTTTGCCACCAACGATTCTGCCGACCAAGGGAATACTTGTGACAACTGAGTCTAGCATTTTAAAGGGTGCAACAAAAACGGTTAAGTCTGTTGTTGCATCTTTGAAATCCACGCTCCCCTGGCCCGTAAGATTGAGTCCTTTTCCCTTTAAAAAGGCCTTGTCGATTATCAATTTATGCTGATCGATATGGCTTTCCAATACCAGGTCGTTATATTGAAGTCCTTCTGTGTCCATATCTGGCAGGTCTTTGAAAGTCAGAAATTCTGTAAAATTGACTACACTAAAGATATTGGACAGAATTTCCATCCTTCTAATAATTCCATTCGGTGAAGTGATTGTCAGTTTGCCTTTTTTCCAATTATCCGGGGTTCCGCTTAACTCTGCTCCTAGTCTGAAATCTCCCTCGATAACACTCTGATTGATACCAAGGCAGGGAAGGGTTTGCTGGAAACTAAGTTGTTCTGTGTCGTTAATATAATAATTTGCATTCGTTTTATCTGTTTTGGATATCCATTGCCCTGAAACTTCAATGCCGCAGAGTTGGGCCGATAAAAAATCAATCTGCATATCTTTGTCTGCAAAAACAGCCTCGCCTGTAATCTGTGTCCAGGGGAAGGATTTGTCCTGATCCTGGTTTGCAACCGAGTCAAGGTCTTCTTCTGAAATAATACTACGGGAATCATTTTGACTTTGAGGAGATGTTTCTTGGGTTGAATAGATGAAGTTATCAATAGAAAATTCGACTATGCCACTGACAATTGGCAAGCCGGGTTCCCCATCTTTTAGGAGAATATCAGTGCTGGGTGGTGGGGCCAGGCCATCAATTTTATTTTTAAAAAATGAGAGGGCTGCCTCTATGCTTTTAGAGGTAAGTTCTTTGGATGTAAGTTCCAGATCCATATCAAAATATTTAGTGTCTGTTACGATGGAACCGCTAAGCGAGGCTGAGCCTCCCTGCTGAAATGAAATATTTGATTTGGAAATTTGAATATTATCTTCATTGCCGTTGAGCAGGAGTGTGTCTATTACAAAAGGGGCAGTCCCTTTTCTGCTTTGCCATTGGAGATTATTGGCTTCAATGTAGCCTGAATATGAGGGGGTGTCCGTATCAGTTTTGGACTTTAGCAGGCTGAAAACACCATTAACTTTGCCACTGGTAAAAGGGTGGCGGCTAAAAAAGCTGTCAAAAGTGTTGTTGCTCAGAGCGCCTTTCCAAGTCAGGAGAGTTTTCTGCGGAGTGCCGTCCCATAAGTTATAAACAAGTTTTCCGGCCTCTTTTTTACTAGAGAAAGATATGTTGTTTTGGAATTGGTTTTTTAGGCGGTTTATATCAAGTTCAAGAGTCGCTTGATCCGCCCCATCTTTATCGGCGATAACCTTCCCTGATAATTTAAAACGGTTTAGGGAATTTCCTTCGGTGCTCAATTTTATTTCTTCTGCGAAAAGAGGTGTTTTAAATTGGAAGGCGGGTGGTATAACTTTTTTACTGTCGAGCCAGTCAATTAATTGTTGATTGATAGTTCCTGAGAATAGAGTTTCCCCTTGCCAATAGGTGAGATTTTTATGTTTATAATCTGCCATTAATTGAAAGGAGTCATTGAGAAGTTTTGCCTTAGTCGAAAGGGAAATTTTATCACTGCCGATAGTAGCAGAGGACTGGTTAAGGGAAATTTTACCAGGAAGATGCGGAGAGTGAAGGGCAATATTATTAGCTTCAAGGTCAGCCTGATATTCCCACGCACTTGGGGTTATTGCCGGACCTGATAGTTGAGCGTTGCTAACACGTATAATCCCATTTAGTCCAGTCAGATAGGGGGAGAAGAAATCTTTAGAAGTATATGTTTCTTCACCTATAAGAATGTTTCCTTCTTTAAAAAAAGATAGTCCATCTATATCTGCTTTAAAATTTTCGACCATGATAACGGCCTGATCTTCCCAGGAAACCTGAGCTGAATTTTTAAATATGTGGTGAGGTCCGAGGGTAGCCTCGACAGATTCCCATTTAGTTTTGCCAGGCAAGATTGTCAGTGAACCAGACTGTATTGAGAAAGGCCAGGGAAGTCGGTCATAGACACCATTTGCTTTAATTTCTTTGACTTCAACGGTGGTGTTTAAATCGTCGAGATTGTCTCCTAGGGACAGGTGCCCCTTGGCCCTTCCCGTAAGGTCCTTAAAGTGAGTTAATTCTTTTTGGAAACCAGGTTCATCGACAATGTTTTCCAAAACATCTTTGAGTTTGGCCACATCTATATCCAAATCTAAATCTAGTTGAAAGGCGGTGGCATCGTCTTTTAAATCTAAAAGAAGGCTACCATTTGAACCGGAACTGGAAGATATTTCAGCC
Source organism: Desulfurivibrionaceae bacterium (assembly GCA_030145275.1). GTDB lineage: Bacteria > Desulfobacterota > Desulfobulbia > Desulfobulbales > VMSU01 > JAQYVV01. Next base: position 34,899 of record JAQYVV010000005.1, read on the forward strand.
GTTAGGTTGTCTCCGCTCAAAACTCCGTCTAGAATGGAAATTGAACCAGTTGCCCCATCGAGTTGCAGGTCTATCTCTGGTATCAAAATTGGTGCATTGGCGACATCAACCCATATTTCCATTGCACTGATATGTTCAAAATCGGCAGCAGGGCCACTGAAAACATATCTGGCACTGTTGGCTTTTCCACCTTGGACAATATTGCAGACTATTTGCGCTATCTTATTTTCGCCCCAAAGATTTAAAACAAATTCCCGAGCCTGATTAAGATCTAAATCCTGGGCAATGAGATCAAGGTTCCAGATTGGTAGAGCTGTTTTTTGTTGATACCGTCGGGATATTTTGCCGTTGAGTTCTAGTTTTGGATAGTTGAATTGGAATTTGTTGAAGTTGATAAAGAAATCGTCATCATATTTTTCTATGCTGATTTCTGAAACATGGTCATTGTCAACAGTTAAGGATGTTATCTCGTTTAACTCAAAGGCGGGGAGATTACCCTTTAGTCGGAGTTTGAAGTTTTTGGTTGTGACCCCTTCAAGGTGTGCTGAAAAATTATTTAGTTGATCAACTGGACATATTTTTTCACTTATGGATTCAGTCAGGGTGAAAAAATTGAAATTCTTATAGAAAAAATCAATTCGATAATAGGAGTTGTTGAAATCAATGCGGCCGGTACTTGCAATTTCACCACAAAACGAGGCTTTACCTGATAAATCATATTTTATTCTATTATTCTCAAAGGTTAAATTTGCGTTAAGATTTGAAAATGTATTTTTCTTTAGTCTGGTGCTGTCGTAAATTATCCATTCGGGCAGGCTTATTGAAGCGTTTTCAATTTCAACCTCGAAGTTGCGGTCCAGGTTAACCATTTGCGCTATGGTGGTATTGTCATCTTCAGGGATGCTTTTGATTTCTACGACGGGGTCAATTATTTTTATTTTACCTAAGACCAGTTGCTTATGGAGAAGAGATTTCCAGTCAGGCACGGCACGTAATCGGGGGAGTTGCACTGACAGCTTGTCGTTTCGGGCCTGAACTTCCCCAATGAACAGGTGTGGGTATGGGAACCAATGCAATGAAACTTCCCCAATGGAAACCTCCATGCCAAGGGCCTGGTTCACCTTAACGGTTATCTGGTCCTGTATTTTATCAAGTTTAAGAAAATGGGGAGATAAGTAAAGAAAGGCTAAAAGGCCAAGAAAGAAAGCTGTTATTGCCAGGAGCTTTTTCATTAACGGGTAGCCTTGTTAAGATAAATAGTTGCAATATTTTTGCGATGCAGGTTTAGGGGGAAGTTGGAATTATGAGTGACAGAATTTAGTTACGGGGTTGTTTGCTATACTGACATCCGTCCAGGAATTATGACATGGTTTTCTGTCGGTCTTTATCCACCATGTAAATATCTCACCAGCCTAGTTTTCGCTGTTTATTTAAGGATCAATTATTATTTATTTTACAATATTAATCAAGGCATTAAGAGGGGGGCTCTTTTAGAAATTCATGGACAGAAGAAGCTATCCAATATAAATTAGCATTTTGTTTCCCCTGTAAAATATTTTAATCCCAAAACCTTCCCTATGAAGCCATTATCAATTGCCAGCGAATTAAATCAATACGGATTTTACCTTGTGCAGGTGCTGTTGCTTTTGTTATGCCTTGCACCTCTGTTTGGCATGATAGGTTACCTTGAATCAGAAGAGATAGTTTCATCTATTAAAAGGTTATTGGCACCCAATGCCTGAATCTGCTGAAATTCTTAATGCGGTAGTCGAAAGAGTTACCTATCACAACGAAGAGACCGGTTGGTCAGTTTTGCGGGTTACTCCGGTTGGGCGACTGTCGGATCCAATTGTTGTAACTGCCCATCAGGTAAAGATCTTTCCTGGTTCTACCCTTGAATTCACCGGTAAGTGGATGCACCATTCCAAATTCGGGCGGCAGTTCAAGGCCTTTTCTGTTGTTGAGAAAAAACCGGCGACTTCTGCCGCCCTGGAAAAATATCTTGGTTCCGGTCTTATTAAGGGGGTTGGGCCTAAAACGGCAACTCGAATAGTCAGGCATTTTGGCAAGGATACACTGGAAGTCTTTGAAAATGAGATAGATAAACTTCTGGAAGTGCCTGGGATAGCAAAGAAAAAATTAGAGCAGATCAGAGAAGCATGGTACGAGCATAGTGCCATTCGTGATGTTATGATTTTCCTGCAGTCCCATGGAATCAGCACCCTTTTTGCAGTGCGCATATTCAAAGAATATGGTGATAAGGCCATTGCTTATGTTAGCGCCAACCCATATCGTTTGGACCATGATTTTTACGGTATTGGTTTTCTTACGGCAGATAAGGTTGCCTTAAGTCTCGGGATGACCAAAGACAGTCCGCAACGAATTATGGCAGGTATTCGCCATGTACTTGCCGGAAGTCGTGAATTTGGCCACTGTTATCTGACCGAAAAACAAATTGCCTCCCAGGTCCATGAACTTGTTCAAGTCCCTGTGCAGCGGGAAATGCCGGCGTTTCTTCTGGAACTTGAAAGGGCAGGGGATTTGAAGACCAGGCAATTATTGGATGAACTCAAAAATCCTTTTACCTGCTTTTATTCTAAGTCACTCTATTATGCTGAAACTCTCGTTGCCGGGAAAGTGCAAAAAATGTGCTGCCCGATCCCTATTGATTCTGAAAATGTGGCTAAAAACCTTGCTCAAATCAGCAAAAAGGAGGACGTTCAGTTAAGTGAGGAACAGGCTGCCTCCGTTCTCGGTATTCTCGGGCAGAAATTTTCAATTCTAACCGGTGGGCCTGGCTGCGGCAAAACAACGACCACAAAAGCACTAACCACAATGCTGCGTTTACTTGATTATTCCATTGCTTTGGCAGCACCAACTGGGAGAGCCGCCCAGCGGATGGGAGAGGTGATTGGCTCTGAGGCCAAGACCATTCACCGGCTTCTTGAATGGCAGCGTGGTCAGTTTAAAAAATGCAGCGATAACCACCTGGAAGCTGATTTTCTGATCGTTGATGAATGTTCCATGCTGGATATTCTGCTCACTGCAGCTTTAGTAGATGCTGTTCCCGAGACGTGTCAGGTCCTTTTTATTGGGGACCCGGATCAGCTTCCATCAGTTGGTGCAGGGAATGTTTTACGCGATCTGCTGGCTTGCAAAAATGTGCCTCATTTTACTCTTTCCAAGGTGTTCAGGCAGGCCCAGAAATCCCACATTATTAGATATGCGCATCAAATCAATCATGGCAAAATTCCCCATGTCGAATCACCATTTTTTAAGCCTGAAGTATGGCAGGGGCAATCAGATTGTCTCTTTATCGACTCAGAAGAGGCTACCCAGGAGCAGCTTCGGTTTATTGCCAGAGCCAAGAAGCACCCCGTTCTGTTTGAGCCTCTTGTGAGTGAATCAAAAGAGAGGGGCGGGATGGCCGCATTGTATGAGTTCCAAACAAAAGAGGCAAATAAATCACCATACGAGACGGATTTTATTGTGCCGAAAAAATACCAGCACGTAGATTTTGATAAACTTAAAAATGCCTCAACTCTGGCAGAGGAGCTTAAGGCTGTAGTGAAAAAGCTCCACCCTTGGTCTGCCCTCAATTATGGTTTAACTGCTGCCCAGGTTATTGAAAAATTGTATCTTGAATGGATTCCTAAATACTACGGCAAAGAGTGCGAAATTCAAATACTCTCACCAATGACCAGAGGATCTCTAGGGACTGCACGAATCAATGAGCTGATCCAGGCTAAAGCTAATCCTTCTTGTTTGGGCAAGGCAGAAATGAAAATAAGTGAAAAGATCTTTCGGGTTGGAGACCGTATTATTCATCGGAAAAATAATTATGATCTAGGCGTTTTTAACGGTGATATTGGTAGCATTGTCTCAATCAACAATGAGACAATGTCTTGCACCGTTCAATTTTCCAACGATGGACGCCAGGTTGTCTATGCAAAAGAGGACCTTATGGAAATTGAACACGCCTTTTGTATTACTATCCATAAGAGCCAGGGAAGTGAATTTGAAGTTGTGGTTATCCCTATTTTGACCCAGCATTTCAGAATGCTTTATCGGAACCTTATTTATACTGGCCTGACCAGGGCCAGAAAGCTTGCAGTGTTTGTAGGGACAAGAAGGGCCATGGCACTGGCAGTGAAAAATGTCGATACTGCTTTAAGGCAAACTGCGTTGAAAAATTTGGTAGAGGAATCCGCTCCCTTTTGCGTTGCTTAATATTATTAAATTATTGAGGTTATTATGTCTTCCCCAAAAGAAAAAAAATATATCCCCCCCAAAAAAGCCCAACAGCCGGGAGGATACCGTCCCAACTTTTCGTATGCCAGTTTTGTCCATTCCATAATAGCCAAATCAGGTAAAAAACCAGACAGTTTTGCCCTGCACAATGAACCTTTAGCACGTTTTCCCTATGCCGCTGAACTTGAAATAAAAAATGATGCTTTGGGGCTTTTTTGGCAGAGGCATAATTTGTCAGGATCTCCGGAAGAAATAAGAGAGTCTCCGAGGCAAAGGCGGTATAGAACCACCTCACAGCGAAGGGCATCTTATCAGGGAAATAAACTCTACCTCGTCTTTGGGGACACAAAGAAAGAGCGTCCCAAAAAGGTTTTTGAGGAATCGCTTCTTGAGCCACGAGAACATGCAGAAATTTATACCTTTCTCCAGAAAAAAATAAGCGATCCCGATAATAGGATTGTTGCAACCCATCTGAACTATCTTATTATTCGAGGTAATTACAAAGACCGGAGTGTTATCTTTAATGTAGATCTCTTGAATGGAGCAATTGTTCGAAGATTAAAAATACTTGCAGGGCAGCTTCAAAAACTTTCCCAGCCGGTGCATGCTGCCTTTATCTACCTTGATCCAAGCAAATCAAGTTATTATCTTGAAAATAAAAAAACCGAGGCCCCAGTTCAATTTAAAAAACTTTTTGGGCCTGCATTTCTGTCGGTGCAACATGGGGGAAGCAAGTTGCAGTTCCATCCAACCTCCTTTTCTCAGGTCAATGAGTCCATGGTTCCAGTCATGTTGGCGGAAACACGGTCGCTTATTTCACCTAAAGCCAATGAAAGATTGGTCGATTTATACTGTGGTTATGGACTTTTTAGTTGTTTTTTAAGCAAGGATTATAAACAGGTTTTGGGAGTAGATGCGGAAGGTCCATCGATTCAAGCTGCTAAAACAAATGGCAAATATAGTGCCGGAAAATCCAACATTCGTTTTATGGCCAACCGTATAACTGCTGCTACTGCGGCAGAGACTTTGCCTAAAGGAACTATGACGGAAACGATCATTCTTGACCCACCAAAACAAGGCCCAAAAGATGGGGTTATTGAGTCTCTCTGCCAGCGAAATCCTAGAACAGTTCTCCATATTTTTTGCGGGGTCGATCAAATTCCACTTTCGATAAAAACCTGGCAGAAAAATGGTTATCAGGTTGAAAAAGTAGTGCCCCTTGATATGTTTCCCGGCACGGTAAATCTTGAGATTCTTATCCTGTTGAAACCTGAAAGGTAAAGAAGGCTCTTTTCTGCATCCCTTAAAAAATTGGTGAGAGATCAATTAAGTACACCCAAGATTGCATAAACCCCAGTCCGTAAGCGTTTCAGGGGCACCCCGATGTGCGTGATCGAGCCACGCGATTATACCCCCTGTATATCACGGGGTTCGATCACGTGCAGCGGGGTGTTCATGGAGCGCTTACAAAAATTGTTGCCAGGATTTTACTTGCGGCAAGGATGATAATTATGGCGAGCAGGCGGCGAAGCAGGACTATTGAACACTTTTGGCTCATGATGCTGCCTAAATAGACTGCAATTGGCACGGTCATGATTATGGGTACGGTCAAAGGCCAGTTAATTTCGCCAACAAGCGCTTTACCGCAAAATCCCGCAAAAGAGGCAAGGGTGACGATTGCCAAATTGCTGCCGATGGCTATACGGGTTGGGATTTTGATATAGGCGGTCATTAACGGTATGAGGATAAAGGAACCGCCCTGTCCAACCAGGCCGCCGATAAATCCAACTGTCAGAGCCGTCCCCACGGCCTTAAATTTATTGAATACCAGTTTAGATATATCAGGTTTGTCGGAGTCGGATGATTCTTTTCTGAGAATGAGCCAAGCGGCGACTACTGCCAATACCGCAAAGAGAACAAGAAGAAGGTCATTGGAGGCGAACTTTGTGGCTGCTCCACCCGCCAGTGATGCGAGAAAAATTGCCCCCCCCATGTAGGCGACTAATTTGTTGGAGACATAATGAAAGCGCCGATGTGTCAATGTCCCGCAAACACAAGCGATAAAGGCTTGAAACAGGGTCAGACCTGTTATGGCCTTCATGGTAAAAGCAGTGAAACCAAAGAGGGAAGGGACAAAAAGAAGAAGCGGCGCCATAATGATGCCGCCGCCAATTCCGAGAAGACCTGAGGTGAATCCTGTGATCAGGCTTATGCAGCCGATCAAAATAAATTCCATTTTTTATTCCACGGTGATGCCTACGGTATCATCCGTTACATGAGCAATTTGGGCAGCGGTTTGAACACCTGCATCTTTAATGGCCTGGATGAGTTTTTCTGCTTGGCTGTCAGGCAGGGCTAAAAGTAAGCCCCCCGAGGTCTGCGGGTCATAGAGTAGTTCTTCTTCCGCGCTAGATAAGCTGAGAGAAATATCTAAATTGTGGCGGGCAACCATGGCTCGATTGGCTTTATTGCTGCCGGTACTCTCTCCCTTTGCGTACATATCCAAGGCAAAAGGGAAAAATGGCAGAGATTTGTACTGCGTGATTATCCTGGAATTGCATCCATGTGCCATTTCAAGAAGGTGTCCCAGGATACCAAAGCCGGTAACATCGGTACAGGCATGGATGTCAAAATCGAGGGCTGCCCCCATGGCTGGTCCGTTAAGGAAGGCAAGGGTCGGTAGAATTTCACGCTCAAGGTCTTGGTACGGCAGTTTCTTCGAACGAGCCGCGTTGAACAAGACACCAGACCCCAGTGGTTTTGTGAGCACCAAGGCATCTCCTGGCTCAGCCCCGGCGTTGGTGAGGACTTTATCAGGGTGGACGACACCATTTACACAGAGGCCGTATTTCGGTTCCTCATCGTCAACGGTATGTCCGCCTACCAGGCAAGCTCCAGCTTCTACGACCTTGTCATGTCCGCCACGCAGAATGTCGCGCAATATTCCCATGTCAAGTTTTTTTGAGGGGAACATGACAACATTAAGGGCGGTAAGGGGTTTGCCTCCCATGGAATAAACATCAGAAATGGAGTTTGCGGCAGAAATCTGACCGAACCAATATGGATCATCAACCGGTGGGGTAATAAAGTCCACCGTGTTAATCATGGCTACCTGGTCGGAGATACGATACACGGCGGCATCGTCTGAGGTTTCAATGCCTACGAGCAGGTTCTTGTCATCTGGAGGTGAAAGTCCCGCTAATGCGTCCGACAAGTCCGCCGGACCAATTTTCGCTGCTCAACCGCAGGTTCTTGCTAAACCGGTCAGGGTCTTTTTTTTGAAAATGGCCATTTGTCCTGCTCCTTGTATAATTATATTTATTGTAACTATTCAGCTGCACCTCATCCGGAGTCTGCGCTTACCTGAACAGTTACCATTTATTTTTTTAAAAATGTTAATATTAAATATATTCCGTTACTTATTTAATTAAAAGAGAATAGTGGCGAGGGTGTGAGATCTCACATTGTTTCAACATGTATAGCCCAAACAACAAAGACCTAATGAAAATTACATGGTTCGTTTATATTGTTCGATGCGCAGATTCGACGCTTTATACGGGAATTACAACTGATCTTGAGCGAAGAGTAAATGAACATAATTCGGAAAAAAAAGGGGCGCGATATACAAAAGCAAGAAGGCCAGTTCGCTTGGTATATTTTGAGAAAGTTGTGTCTCGTTCGGCGGCTGCCAGCCGAGAGTATGCCATTAAAAAAATGACCATACATGATAAGCGTGCTCTGATAGGGAGCTGAAGGTTGTGTTAATGTTCCTCGTTGGTTTTTCCTCTGCTTTTTTTTAAGCGGGAGCGAATTTTTTTATTAGAAAGTCTTTTTAGTTTTTGACCTTTGGATACCGTTGTCTTTGTGCGTCGTTTTTTTCTGACCAAAGCTTGGCGGATAAGAGTGCAGAAATTTTCAATAACCGCCATTTTATTTGCGTTTTGACTTCGATGCTTATACGAAACAATGCGTAATACACTATTCTTATTGATTCTTGAGGTGAGCTTTTCTTGAATAATCTCTTTTTGTTTAGCAGAGAGATTATTTGATTTTGAAATATCGAACCAGAGTGTGACCCGTGTGTTGACTTTGTTAACGTGCTGGCCACCAGGCCCAGAACTACATGAAAAGGTAAAGGACAGTTCCCTTATGGGGATGCTCACTGTTTGATTAATCTGAATTGGTGAGGGCATTTTTAAAGCCAAGTATTACTTTAGCTGATATCGAGAATAATCACAAAAAAAAAAGACCCCGCGTAAAACGGGGCCTTTTTAAATGAACACGTAATTTACTTATATAGTTTCAACATTATCGGCAGCAGGACCTTTGTTTCCTTCAACAATATCGAATTTCACCCGTGCACCTTCATCGAGACTTTTGTAGCCATCTGTTTTGATTGCAGAATAATGAACGAATACATCATTGCCTTCATCTGTTTCAATAAAGCCAAACCCTTTGGACGCGTTGAACCACTTAACTGTTCCTTCTGACATCTCTAACGACTCCTTTGTTGCAGTCCCAATGAGGACCTCATTAAATCTTACAGGCGGTTAAGAAATTTAACTCACCTTTCTGGCAATGGTTAACAGATATTTAACTGTCTGTGGTGTCATCAAAAGATTGACTCAACCTAACCATCACACACCATATCTACACATTTTTATCACATGAAATTGCTGCTGGTCAATGTTTTATTTTATGGGGATAAAAAAATTACCGGTGTCCTGGAAAATTATTATTAAATCAACTCTCATTTTATTCAGTCCTTTGGAACCATTCAGCAACTGTATAATAAACTAAATCATAAACGAAATTTATTGATCTATTGAATGATCCACTGCAAATATAATATATTTTTATATATACCAAATATCTAAAAAATTGTCATTTTAACTAAATATACATTACAAAAAAACTAAAACTGTAGTACGAAATGTACTAAATAATCCTTTTAATGGGGATAAGTAACCTTAATATTATGGAGGAATAGTGGAGGTTGTCGGATATACATGTGCTCTAAATGAAAAAAAAAGATTTTCTTCCGTTGGCAAGCAGGCGACTGCAATACGAAAATTATGCGCTGGAGAAGGTTTCTCTCTAAACAAAATATTTCATGACGATCAAGATGGCAGAGAGAGTGGACTAGCTCCTCAGTTTTGCAACATGCTTAATGATATGCTTCTTAAAAACATGAGGACAATCGTTGTCGATAGTTGGGATGCCATACCTGTAAGTAAAAGCACTTTTGAAAGTTTGATTATTTTTCTTCTCTCTAAAGGGGTAGAAGTCGTGACTTGTAGAACTTCTTCGCAAGCACTACAGGCTATTATTGGGCAACCTCCGCACCGAGAACGGGTGAAAATACAGAAGGAGTTTTCACGATTCGATCTTAATTTTGAAAATGTTAAACGAATACAAGCAAGGAAGGAGATACGCCTTAGCCAAGGGAAGTGTGAGGGACGAAAATCGTATGTGGAAGTTGCACCAGATACAATAAAAGAGATTCGTAGATTGCGAAGAAAACGATTGGGTAGAAAAAGTAGAACATATCGAGAAATAGCCAAAATATTAAATGCTACTGGATATTTAACTGTCTCCGGTAAAAAATTTACAGGAAATAATGTTTCTGTGATTTTCCATAGGCTGAAGACAACATGATTTTAAAAGTAATTTTCGCAAAGGGGGGAAAGAGTGATTGGAACAATTTTATTTACAATTTTTGCAACTATCGGATTTTCTTTGTTTTTTCTTTTTCTTTGGTCTGTGTTTAGAAAGCACAGGGAGCAAGGCTGAATCAATTAGATTTTTGGGGTAAATATTCGGCAACACTCCAGCTGCGCCCGCCCAACGGAAGTGCCCTTGGGGTGCGATCAGGCTGACTCACGTAGGACTACTACGCTTCGCCAGCCTGATCGAACACATCTGAAGCGACGGAGTCTTCGCTTACCTGTCAAACATTTACATTATATTGGTTATTGTTGTATTTACCTTTTGGGTAAATATTCGGCCTGCTACCGAAAAATGGGGTCAGGTTTGAATGACAGAAGGTGGAGCGGATATTTATTTGTAAATTCCAGGGTTGAGTTTATGGGCGCAATCAGGACAAATTCCGTGGGTGAATTCTACCTTGGAACGTTTCTGGATATACATTTCAATTTTGTTCCATGCACCTTTATCATCTCTGATTTTTTTGCAACTCGCACAAATAGGTAATAGCCCTTTCAGCGTATGAATCTGTTCTATGGCATTTTGGAGTTCAGAAGTTCGTCTTTGAACCAGAGTTTCTAGTTCGTCGCGATGTGTTTTCAGCTCAAGATGGGTTTTGACTCGTGCTGCTATAACAGATGGAGATGGCGGCTTGGATATGAAATCAACGCAACCGGCTTTGAATCCTTTAACCTGTGTTTTTTCATCTGCATATGAGGTTACAAAAATAATGGGGATATGATCGGTTTTTGGGTTTTCTTTAAGATGTTTACAAACTTCAAAACCATCCATCTCAGGCATAATTATATCGAGGAGTATAAGGTCTGCGGTTTTTTTCTCGAAGAACTGGAGGGCTTCTTTTCCATTATTTGCACGTTCTACCTCAAAATTTTCATTTTCGAGAATACTCCTCAGGAGTTCTAAATTGATTTTTTCATCGTCAACAATTAAAACTGTAAAATGAAAAGTATCAAAGAAAGTGTTATTGTTATCTCTTTTCATATAAGATCGTAATTAGGATAAACCGGAAATAAGTACCTTAACAGTAGATGCAACACCTTTAAATGAATATACCTTTTTCATTTCTTGCCACTCAGTTCAGTACCCCCCTGTGGGGTGTAAAAAACACGAGATAAGCGCAGACTTCGAAATGATTTATAAGGTACTAAACTCTTTCAGGTCTTTAACTACAAAATGGATTCATATCATAAAAGCATATATCAATTGTCTGGCCCCAAAAGTCAAGACCGTTGCTCCGGCAAAATGCATGATCTGCCAAAATCGTATTCAGACAATACCTTTGTCCTGATGCCGGTAGAGCCTGGAAAAGCCCATGCCTATTGGGATTTTTGCTTCACTTCAGCAGATGAGCATGGAAATATCGTAAAAAAATTAGATGCAAAACTAGGAACTAGTTGTTGGCAGGCAAGGGTACCTGTTATTAGAACGTACAAGATGGGCGACTCTGAGGATATAGCAAAATCAATTTCATTTACGGAATATCTGGTTGATTCCCCGCGTCGTTCTCTTTTTCTGGACCTCAATTGGCAGGAAAACAGATACCAAGCGGCACTTGGTTTTTTTAACGGAGACGGTGATTTTCTGCCAGTTGTTTTATCCAATGCTATTGGTATGTTTCGACAACCCCTTTTTGAAAAAAACCTTGTCCTGGAAAAATCAATATCTAACACCTCGCAGGCAAAACATGATTATCTGGTGAACCACTTGTCTCGCAAGAAACTTTCACCATTAACCGCCGAATGTGAATTGAAGTTTAGAACAGGCATTTCCTCCGTAGTTTTAGCCAAGTTGACAAGCATATGAATGGTTATCTTGCCATAGTGTTGCATGCTCACCTCCCTTTTGTCCATCATCCTGAGTTAGATGATGCCCTTGAGGAAAACTGGCTGTTTGAGGCCATCACAGAGACTTATATTCCCTTGCTGCTGATGTTTGAGAAATTGCGCAAGGACAATATTCCATTTAAAATAACAATGTCGTTGTCACCATCTTTGCTGGAGATGTTTGCAAACCCGATCTTGATCTATCGTTATGTGCGAAGACTTGATAGACTTATCACTTTGGCTGCAAAAGAAATAGAAAGGACTGAAAATGACGATAAGCTTTATGTTCTCACATCACTGTATCAACAAAGATTAGTCCAGGTTAAAGATGCCTTTATTAATTCATATCAAAAAAATCTAACTAAGCAGTTCAAAAAACTTCAGGACGAAGGCTATATAGAAATACTTGGTAGCACTGCCACCCATGGTTATTTACCACTTCTTGAATTTGATGATAGTTCTGTGCAATCCCAGATAAAAATAGGGCTAGATTATTACCAAGATGTTTTTCACCTCAAACCTAAGGGGATGTGGTTGCCTGAGTGTGGTTACTATCATGGCCTTGAAGAACTTCTTTCACGTAATGGAATTAGCTTTTGCTTTCTTGAAACCCATGGCCTTACGCGAGCGCAACCTTCGCCAAGGTATGGGGTTTATGAGCCGGTTGTAACTGAAGAGGAAGTCTTTTTCTTTGGCCGTGATCCCGACTCCTCAAAATTGGTTTGGAGTGCTGATCAAGGGTATCCTGCAGATCCTGTTTATCGCGATTTTTATAGGGATATATCCTATGATTTGGATTTTGACTATTTACGCCCATTTATAAGTAGTCCTGAGTTGCGGATCGACTCAGGTTTTAAATATTATAAAATTACAGGCTGTACGGATCAAAAGGAGTATTATGATCCCATTGAGGCCATAAATATGCTTAAAAATCATGCTGAGGATTTTGTTCATAAAAAGGTAGAGCAAATAAGCAAACTACAGCTTGAAATGCACAAAAAACCAATTGTCGTAGCACCTTTTGATGCTGAACTCTTCGGACACTGGTGGGGAGAGGGGGTTGACTGGCTCGATTGTGTAATTAGAAAAGTAGCCCAGATTCCAGAAAAAATTTCATTGCAAAACATCAGTACCTATATTCAAGAGAGCCCAAAGACTTGGCAGGCGCTCCCTTCACCATCAAGTTGGGGTGCAAATGGGTATAATAAGGTCTGGCTTAATGAAAAAAATGCATGGATTTATCCACATCTGCATCATGGCGCCCAAGAATTAGGCAAACTTGTGCGAGAAAATCCAGCAGCTTCCGGGATAATTAAAAGATCTCTGCAGCAGGCAGCCCGTGAACTTTTATTGGCCCAATCAAGTGACTGGGCATTCATGATTGGCTGTGAGACATCGCCAGGGTATGGGAAAAAGAGGGTTGAGACTCATATTATGAATATAAACAAACTTTTTTCATTTATTAAAGATGGTGAAATGGATGAGGAATGGCTGGCAATGATTGAAAGTTTAAACCCAATTTTTAGAGATATCGATTATAAGGTATTTGCTTGAGTTTATCCTGAAATTGTGAGTAATCTACGTAAATATTCGGCATCTGTTGTGAGATGAAATAGGAGTCAAAGAAAGATGAAGTCTGTAGAAAGGCGTACCCACCAGCGTCTGGCAATGGCCATCGGCTCAAGGTTAAAACTTCCTGATGGCACGATTTTACCAGGGAAGACGCGAAACATAAGTTTCGGAGGAACATTTGTTGATTTTGATCGGGTTCCAATCGTCAAAGAAGGTGATTATTTCAGTTTACGAATCTTGGGACGGATTGAATTTACTGTCAAGGTGATTCACAGTAACAAGGGCGGCATGGGCTTTCAATTTGACTTCATTTTAATTAAATATTATGAACATTTTAAAAAAATGATGCTGAGTAATGCCCCTGACCCTGATAGTATGATTAAAGAACTAGGAAGACAGGCAAAGAGAATCTCGCTTACCTGCGAAAAGAAGTAATATATGGCTGTGAGACTTGATAAATGGCTTTGGGCCGCCCGATTTTTTAAGACCAGGTCGATTGCAACACAAGCTGTCTCAGGTGGCAAGGTGCATTGCAACGGCAAAAGGGTCAAACCTGCAAAAGAAGTCAGCGTTGGCGATGAACTGAGAATTCATAAAGGACCCTATGAGTTTATTATTATTGTTATGGGCCTAAATGATAAAAGAAGGCCGGCGAAAGAGGCTATTCTGCTCTACGAAGAAACAGCAGACAGTATTGCCGCCAGAGAAAAAATTCGTGAAGGAAAACAACTTCTCAGGCTAGGTGCCGAACAATTTGGGCCTGTAAAAAAGCCGGGAAAAAGAGATAGAAGGCTTATTAGAAGTTTTACGAGACAAGATTCGTAAATGTTCGGCAACACTCCAGCTGTGCCCGCCCAACGGAAGTGCCCTTGGGGTGCGATCAGGCTGACTCACGTAGAACTACTACGCTTCGCCAACCTGATCGAACACATCTGAAGCGACGGAGTCTTCGCTTACCTGTCAAACATTTACATATTGTTGTTTTTCAGTGTTAGTCGAATATTTACGAAATAATTCAAACAAATTTATTAATTTTAACGTAACTTCTCCAAAAGTGGTGAAAAAACTCCTGGATCCCCGATAACGACATCGGAGTCTGCGCTTACCTCGGGGATGACGATCGTAACTACTCGTAAGTCCGTCATTCCGTCATGTTGTTAGCCGGAGGTAAGCGTAGACTCCGATCCAGAAAGTCAAAAACAACTATTTACCACCACTTTTGGAGAAGTTACATTTTTAACATGTTACCTTAATTATAGTTAAGGTACTTATTCGGCTCATCTGGGTTAAGGAGATAGTATGAAAAAGATTGAAAGAGCATTAATTAGTTTAACGGACAAGTCTGGTATTGAAACATTCGCCAAGCAGTTGAGCGATTTGGGTATTGAAATTCTCTCCACAGGAGGGACTGCAAAAAAAATGAGGGATAACGGCATAGATGTTATCGGTGTCTCCGATTATACAGGGTTTCCTGAAATGCTTGATGGCCGGGTTAAAACTCTTCACCCTAAAATCCACGGAGGGATCCTAGCTCAGCGTGAAAATGCAGATCATCAAGCTCAGATGAAAGAGCATGACCTGTCCTACATAGACCTGATAGCCGTTAATCTGTATGCCTTTGATAAGGCAACATCTGACCCAAGTTGTACTCTGGCCAATGCCATAGAAAATATTGACATTGGCGGCCCCACCATGCTTAGGGCTGCGGCAAAAAATTTCCAGGACGTCACGGTCATTGTGGATCCGGATGACTACCCTCAAGTTATTAAAGAGATTAAAGAGACGGGGAATACAACCCTTGAAACCCGATTCAGATTGATGGTCAAAGTCTTTGATTTAACCAGCAGATACGATACCGCGATTACGGCCTGGTTGAAAAAAGTTAACGTTGAAACCAATTCCCATTTCAAGGGAGATTAAGCCCATGAAAATGGCTGTTTTACTATCCGGAACAGGAAGAACTCTTGATAATTTTTATAACAATATCAAAAATGGAACCATGCAAGGTTCCGTTGAGGTTGTTCTTTCAAACCAGAAGGATGCCTTAGGGCTAACTAAAGCCGAGCAGTATGGATATCCTGCTTTTCACGCATCTGGAAATGAGGCAATAAATAAAATTATAGATCAGTACCAGGTGGACCTCGTTGTGCTGGCTGGATTTTTAAAATTGTATACTCCGCCAGCGCGCCTGCAGAAATCGGTCTTGAATATTCATCCTTCGCTTATCCCCTCTTTTTGCGGGGCGGGTTTTTATGGAATGAATGTCCATAATGCCGTCCATAAACGAGGGGTTAAATTAACCGGTTGTACCGTTCATTTCGCCAACGAAGTTTATGACGAAGGTCCGATTGTAGTGCAAAAAAGTGTAGCCGTTACTGCTGAAGATACCCCTAAAGATATAGCTGCAAAGGTATTTGAATTGGAGTGTTTAGCATACCCTGAGGCGATCAATCTCGTGGCTGAAAAGGGGATTGATTATTTTTGGAATATTTCCAGGTAATTTAAAAAGTGAGATGCGCTAAAGTGGCTAAAAAACAACATGTAATTATGAGTGCCAGTGATATCGAAAGATCATTGGCTCGGATTTCCCTCCAGATCATCGAAAAGAATGAAGGGGTTGAGAATATAGCGATTATAGGTATCCATACAGGTGGGGTCTTTTTGGCCCAAAGACTTAGGGAAATAATCAATAAGACGGAAAACCGCGAGGTTCCTTTTGGTACCCTTGATATCACTCTTTATCGCGATGATTGGAGTCTGGCCTCCCAAAATCCCTTGGTCAAAAAGACAGACATTAATTTTCAGGTGGAAGACTATTCTGTTATTTTAGTAGACGATGTTCTTTTTACCGGCAGGACCATCCGGGCAGCCTTTGATGCAATCATGGATTTCGGCAGACCTAAATCCATTCAACTTGCTGTCTTGGTTGATCGTAAGTGTGGTAGGGAACTGCCTATCCAGCCAAATTACTCAGGAACTGAGGTTCTTGAAAATGTCAATGAACATGTCAATGTCCACCTGAAAGAAAAAGGTGGAACCGATGAAGTAATCCTTGCATCTGATTTCTGATAAATGAAGAAGGCATCTCTCTCAGATCTTGCTTCTATGCGGGAAAGGGCAAAACAGAAGCGGCAGGACTACGTCCGTTATGACTTCAGCCAGAAAAAAAATGATGCCTTAAAAACATTTTTTGATCTTGCCCAGGAATATGACGAGGTCGATGATTTATACCGAATTTGTGTTGTCGTTCTAGAGGAAATGTTTCAGGTTGAATGCAGACTGTATATTCTGAATAATCTTACTCAGCAGCTTGAACTTATATGTGATAGTCAGACAGGCATACTAAATCCACCCAAAAAGTCGGATTCACATGTCTGTCTTTCCGACAAACCTTATAGTGCGAAAAGTTCTTTTTTTGCCCCTATAGCCTCTAAGGGGCTCGCCGTAGAGGGGGGAGTTTCTCCAAGTCCAGGCCCTGTGCTTATTGGTGTTCTAGAGGTGTATCCTCTTGCCAAACTAACAGAGGCCGATAAGTTTTTTCTGACAAAATATACCAACAGGATCGGCTATAATTTGCGCAAGAAAATGCTTGCCCAGCAAAATATTTCCCATTTGAAATTTATAAAAAACCTTGTGGCAGATATTGAGCATAATGTCATTATTCCTAATATGTATTTCAAGCATCTTTTTCGACAATTGCGAAAGAGAATTTCAGAGTTAAATCAATTGAAAGAGTTTGTCCAGAAGGCAAATGATGAGATCGGCGCCAGTCCCAAGTGCCAGGAAACCCTATGCAAAATTTCAGATCTTAAAACTGAACTTGGTAAGGCCTACACTGAAATAGACAAGCACCACGTAAATACAACTATGTTTCTTGAAAGTCTTTTTCGCAGAGATCATTTTGAAAAAGGCCGCTTTGTTCTCCATAATAAAATTTTAAATGTTGAAAAAGAGATCATTAAACCGCAGCTTGATCATTATAAAAATCGGCTTTTGGAGCGAGGCATCAGAATAGAGCTGCCAACAGATATTAGAAATGAAAATTTTACCATACAAGCAGACCTTGGTCTTCTCGCTCAAGTCTACGCAAATTTCTTCTCCAATGCGGTAAAGTACACCAAAGAGATTATAGATAAAGAGGGTAGGCCTCGTAAAATAATGGCGTATGGGAGGAGGGTCCTGCATGATTATTATGGGCCTGATAAGCCAGGAATAAAATTAAATGTTTTTACCACAGGGCCGCATTTATCTTCAGAAGAAGCGAAAAATATCTTTATTGACGGCTTTAAAGGGTATGATAGTAACGAAATTAACAGCCATGGACACGGCCTTGCCTTTGTCAAAATGGTTATTGAGCTTCACGGCGGAAAAGTCGGCCATGATATGACCGAGCAAGGTAATAACTTTTATTTTATTTTGCCTATTGTGAATTTTGAAGCCCAGACTTCCTGGTAATTTCTACAAAAGTGTTCATCCGTATATATTATTAGCCTGACAGGCTTCTGTTTTTCTAATCACCTATTTTTTCTATTCTACCTATTCCCCTATGAATAAACAAAAAAGATCCCCCCAGCCTAAAAAAGGACTGGAGCTATTAGCACCGGCAGGAACCCTTGAAGTTTTTGAGGCGGCAATAGAAAATGGTGCGGATGCTGTTTATGTCGGTGCTCCCCTTCTAAACGCCAGGGCCTTGGCAAAACCTTTTTCAATGGCTGAGATTGCGGCCATGACCGACTATGCCCATAAAAAAGGTGCTCGTCTCTATATTGCCATGAACTCTCTTTTGAAGGATGGGGAGGTGCGCGATCTTGTTAAAACATTATTGATTCTTGGTAATATAGGTGTTGATGCCCTCATAATCCAGGACCTTGGTATCTATTCACTGGTTAAGAAATATTTTCCGAAATTTAGAATCCACGCAAGTACGCTCTGCACTGCTCATAATTCCATTTCTGTGCAGCAGCTCGAATCAATGGGTTTTGATAGGGTCGTTCTGGCTCGGGAAATGACCCTTAATGAAATTAACAATGTTCGTAGCCGGACCAAGGTAGAACTAGAAGTGTTTGTGCATGGTGCCATGTGTTTTTCGTATTCAGGACTCTGTCTCTTTAGCAGTTTTCTCGGGGGCAAAAGTGGTTTGCGGGGAAGATGCGTGCAGCCCTGCAGACGTCGTTATACCTGGCAGGGGAAGGGAAAGGGGAAACCAGGAAAGGCAGGTTATCTTTTTTCCATGAATGATCTGGAAGGACTAGATCTTATAGATAATTTTCGCAAGGCAGGGGTCACCTCTTTAAAACTCGAAGGAAGAATGCGCAGCAGGCATTATGTTGCTTCAGTGGTAAAGGCATACAGGATGGTTCTTGATGCTGGACCTGATAAAAAAGAGACCATCTTGACCGCCAAGAATATTTTATCTGAGGCCATGGGGAGAAAAAGCTCTCCCGGGTATTTTTTGGCATCTTCAAATCCGGACCTAATCGCTCATCAGCATTCAGGCAACATGGGACAGTTTGTCGGCCGTATTGACAGGGGCGGGCCCCAAAAAGGAACCCTGCGGCTGCAATATGATATCCAAATTGGGGATCGATTTCGCTTGCACTCGGAAAAATCAGGAGAGCGAGTCTCCTTTACCCTGAAAAATATGTGGAAGGGTGGTGCAAACGTTAATGATGCAGATCGGGGGGATACTGTCGATATAGGCATTCCTGGTTTTGTGAGCAAAAACGACAGCCTTTACAAAGTACATACAAAAGAATCCCGTGCCGCAGATAATAAGAAATCTTGTTTGAATCCAGGGCCGTATAGGCATAAAATACAATCACTCAAGCATAAGAATCTTATTACCAGGATCTGTTACTCAATTGAGGAACAACTGAAAGGTCCACAGGGAGTCCAAAGAAAGAAAAAAGTCAAATTTTCATATAAGGAAATGAAAACAGGACGAAGAACTCAATCTCGGTCAAGTATGCCTCTTCCATGGTGGCTCAAAATTGATAGTATTAATTCCTTAAAAAACATAGGTGGGCAAACCCCAGATAAAGTACTGTTTGCTGTCGACAAAGAATCAATTGCGCAAATAGTACAGATAAACGGTATTCGCAAGAGGTTTAAAGGTGTAGTCCTGGCATTGCCGCCCATTATTGAAGAGGACAATGTTGCTCACTTCCAACGAGCCATACAGAAATTATTACAGACTGGACAGAATGAATGGCAAATAAGCCATCTAGGCCAGCTTCAATTTTTTGCACGCCATTCAGGGAAAAACCTGCGTATATATGGTGATTTTTCTTTGAATGTTTTAAACGGCCTGACCGCATATCAACTAAAGGAATTCAAACTGGCTGGTTGCCAACTTTCCATCGAAGCAGATAAGGAGTGTATGACTGCCATCTGTAAGAAATTCCGCGGTATGGATCTCGGCCTGACAGTTTATGGCCTGCCGCCTTTATTTACGGCCAGACCAATGCCGCAATTTTTTCAGTACGATAAAAATTTTGTAAGCCCTAAACAGGAACGCTTTGTTCTCAAGAAAAATTATGGTCAAACGGTTGCCTTACCTGTAAAACCGTTTTCTCTTTTACCTTGGCTCGTTGAACTGGCAGAAATGGGATTAGATTATTTTGTAGTAGATTTGACTAATATGCCGTTGAGCAGAGGTACTCTTCCCGCCATCATGAAACAGGCCGATGGTAAAAAAAGTAGGGACTCCGCCAGTTCATTTAACTATAAGGGAACTTTACTGTAGAAGTTTTTGTAACTCTTCAGCTGCACCCCATCCGGAGTCTTCGCTACCTGCGCGCGCCCAACGGAAGTACCCTTGGGGTGCGAACAGGCCTTTCAGCATACCGATGTATCGAAGTCTCACTTGGTTCGCTTATCTGCTGAGAGGTCTGTTCACACACACCCGGAGTCTGCGCTTACCTGGGGCACATCTGAAGAGTTACAGTCTGGAGTTAAGGGTAATTTCCAGCCTATGCTGAATAATTACGAAGTTTTTTGCCAGCCGCACGGGCTGGAATTTGATTAGGCTCAGGAAAAGCCTGGTTTAGATGCGCATCTGGACATACTACCTATAGGCGCAGAGCTCCTCGATCCAGCCAAACGATAGCTTGCAGCTGTTATCGTCTTTTTGACATTCTGACTTTTGCATTTGTCACAAGTGATGTTCTCTTCTCTTGATGACGACGACATAATTTTCTCAAAATATGTTTTGCAATCCTTGCATTGGTATTCGTAGATTGGCATGATACAAACTCCATGTATGTGTTAAGTGATACAATATTTATGAAAAGTAATGCCTGTGAGATTATGTGTCAACTCACACCCTTATCGAAAATTGTTAGGAAGCTGGTATGGATATCCAAAAACATCTTGAGAACTCGCTGAATATTGTAAAATCGGAGCCACTGGTTGTAATAGCTGGTGGTCTGGTTGTTGTGGTTTTGAACCTCGTTAGTTTTGGATTTCTTTCAGGGCCTCTTCTCGGAGGTTACCTGCTTATGATGATACACATGCTGCGAGACGGCAGAAAACCGGATTTTAATGATCTTTTCGTCGGATTTTCACGATTTGGTCAACTGTTCCCTTTCTTGTTTCTCTGCCTTCTCATTATTATCGGTTTTATGTTTTTTGTCATACCCGGAATTGTCATGATGACTTGGTGGCTTTATGTTCTGATGCTAATGGTGGATAAAGAGATGCCATTAGGTCAGGCTATGGGGCTAAGTAGAGCAAAAGTCACGGAACAAGGTTTCTTTATGCACCTTGTTTTTATTTTTATGATAACCTGCGTGCCAACCCTGCTGATTAATTTCGCAGCCGCCATTTTCCCTCCCCTTGAAATACTAAATATCATCTTAATGCCCTTTCAATGTGCCTGTCTTGCAAGCCTATATTTAGAGCAATTTGATCATAACTCTCCACCTCCACTACCCCCACTTCCTCCAGAAAAAGACAGCTACTAGTCCACCAAATCCATCAGCAATAATATCTGCTCCACTGGGAAATCTCATGGGAGTAAAAGACTGATGCCACTCATCAGATATTCCATAGGTTAGGCACATGAGAATGATAATTGTATCAAAGAACCGTTTTGATACCTGTTTTTGCAAGTCACCAAGAGCATATATATAAGAAAAGCCCAGAATGGCGTATGTAAGAGCATGCAGAACTTTGTCAATATGCAGGCCAAACGGTATTCTGATCGTATCACCGGGCTGATGAGAAAGAAAAAAGATTAGCCCCATGATGAACATGGCAGGAACAAGACGCATAGTTTTTTGAGCAAGTGTTGTCATAACGCTACAGGAAAAATTTTTCCTGAAAAAGAGTGGGCATAAAAAAAGCAGGCCTGTTAGTTGAACAGACCTGCTTGAGATTATGAGAACGGTCCGTCTCAGTCTACATGGATACTTTCCAGAAGTTGGCTGGAGAAACTCCGGTTTACTCTTTGGATTGCTGAATGAACCGCCGAATGTGGGAAGTTTTGATGTACCTCTGTGGTGTCGTCAGCATACGCGGTAGTTGTAAATTTTTTATCTTTGATCTCAAAACGGTGAGACCAGTTGACCTCAATTGTCTCCTGTTTTTCAGTAATGTCGACATCTATTTTTTCTCCGCCTTTAGCTACTTGAAGCGCATCTTTGTCAGACAACTCCAGAAGCCATCCATCCCCTTCTGCCGTGGTAATGAAAATGAAGACGCCAATATTTTTTATGGACTCTTTTTTGGCTATTGCTGTCTCCTGTAATTTTTCAACTTCCTGGCTTACCGAAATTTGAGTGGGAGTAGTTGCCTCGGTAATATTTTGTCCAATACAACATTTCTTGTATTTCTTGCCGCTGCCGCATGGGCATGGTTCATTCCTGCCGATTTTTGTCATATATTTTCTCGTTAATTAAGGGTTAGCTGTTGCATCTACTGTTAAGGTACTTATTTCCGGTTTAACCGGATTAGATATTTACAGAATTTCTTCTCCATGAAGTTCCTTTCTAATTCTTTTGAATGTCTCTTCGTGGACGAGAAATGCCTCAACAATATCGGGGGCAAATGATACTTCTTTTTCTTCTAAGATAATACTTTTTGCTTTTTCGTGACTGAAGGCATCTTTATAGCATCTTTTTGAGGTAAGGGCATCGTAGACATCGGCAAGGGAAACTATTCGAGCTGAAAGAGGTATTTCCTCCCCCTTTAATTGGCTTGGATATCCTTTTCCATTCCATTTTTCGTGGTGGTAATAGGCTATTTCCTTGCCTATGGTCAGGAATGACTGATTTCTAAACTGTTTATCAATGGCCGACAAGGTTTGACCGCCAAGGACGGAGTGAGTCTTGATTTGTTCAAATTCCTCTGCGGTGAGTTTTCCTTCTTTTAATAAGATATGGTCCGGAACCCCGACTTTACCAATGTCGTGGAGAATAGAAGACTGGTATATGTCATCAATATAGGATTCGGTAATATAATCTTGATATTGTGGCTGTTGGGACAATTCCTCGGCCAATACCTTGCTGAATTCACGAATTCTCTCAAGGTGGCTGCCGGTGTCGTTGTCTCTGTATTCTGCTAATTTTGCCAATCCTAAAATAACACCGGTTTTTGCTTCTTTAACATTTTCAAGAGATTCAAGAAGGCTTTTTTCAAGCATTCTTTTCTCTGTAATATCTCTGGCTATACCTCTAATTCCTACGGACCTTGAGGACGAATCTGTTATTAGTGAGGCAGATAGATCGATGATCTTTTTCCCTCCTCCCTTTATAAGAAATTCACACTCAAGAGGGGTTGTCAGCATTTTGTTGGTGGTGATGCCCTGGAAGGTTTCAGAAAAAATCTGTTTATATTGTTTATCTACATAAGCCAACATATTGGTGTTAAGGATCTTGTCTTTTTTGCGTGCCAAAATTGCGCACATGGAGTTATTGAGAAAGGTGAAATTTCCCTGTAGATCGACTTCGTAATAACCCTCTTCTATGCTTTCAAGAATTGACCGGTATTTTTCTTCGCTTTCACTTAGGTTCTCCTCGGCCTTTCTGCGTTTTTTAATATTGCTTTGTACATGGGAGCCAAAAAGAATAAATAACACACTCACAGCCATCTTCTCGTAAAGCTGGAATTCTGACCCAATAACAATGAGTTGCCAGTTGGTGCTGGGTGAATCCATAAAGCGCAGCAGAGAGGAAAAAAACCAATAAAACAGAGTAATGCCAAGGCCAAAACCGAGCATGGCATTAGCGAGACGATCGTTTATTGAATTTTGTTTGTTTGGTTTGCTTGGTTTCATAATACCCGTGGAAGTTTGCCTAAAACCTTTTTGGAATGATCGAAAAATTTCAACTTTCAGGCAATTATATCCATAGATTCTAATCCGGATAAAGCGGAAATAAGTGCCTTAACAGTGGTCTGCAACATATTGGGAACATTGTTCTTTTTTGGAATTCTTGTTTTTTGTGACAGGATTTCAGTTATAAGGCACTAAATCTTGCGATTAAGGCATATTCGTTGATTGCGGGAATAAAATCGACTACTTTGAAGGCGGTCAATTATCATTCAAATCACATAAAAAGGTAACTTTTCAGGTAGGGCTTGAAATGACCCTAAACGTTATAATAGTTACTGAATATTAAACATTATTGTCCAGGAAGATGCAACAATTCAATGACACAGCTAAATGACTATCAATACCCCGACAACCTCCCTATTGTAGCCCATCGCGAGCAGATTATTGAGGCAATTCAAGAAAACCAGGTTGTTATTGTCGCAGGTGAAACTGGTTCAGGTAAAACGACCCAACTCCCGAAAATGTGCCTGGAAGCTGGTAGAGGCGCCAAAAAGGTAATTTGCTGTACGCAACCTCGCAGGATAGCCGCTTTTTCCGTTGCTGCCAGGGTGTCAGAAGAGTTGGCTCTCTGTGGCGAAAATATTGTTGGTTACAAAATAAGGTTCAAGGATAGAACCTCTTCCAGTACCAAAATAAAATTTGTCACAGATGGCATGCTTTTGGCGGAAACACAAAGGGACCAGAAGCTCAAGGCCTATGACACTATTATCATCGATGAAGCCCATGAAAGAAGTCTAAATATTGATTTTATTTTAGGAATCCTGACCACGCTTCGAGAAAAAAGAAGTAATCTTAAAATTATTATATCTTCCGCAACCCTTGATGTGGATAAGTTCTCAGGCCATTTTAAAGGGGCGCCAATTATCAAGGTCTCGGGGCGTTCCTATCCGATTCAAACCCAATATATAGAAAAAGAGGCAGAGGAAAAAGATGATTTCAGCCATATAGAGCATGCCGTCCAAAAAGTATTGGAGATTGCCGACTCTCGCGAGCCTGGAGATGTTCTTGTCTTTATGCCGACAGAGAGGGATATCTTGGAGGTATCTGAAGGCCTTTCGGGGCAGGAGAATATTACTGTGCTGCCGCTTTTTGGCCGCATGGCCGGTAAGGAGCAGAGCCGTATTTTTTCTAAAGCCAACCGACGCAAAATTGTCGTTGCCACAAATGTAGCTGAAACATCGATTACCGTTCCTGGGATTCGTTTCGTTATCGATTCTGGTTTGGCACGGATATCAGGCTATAACGCTCGAGCTCGAACCACGAAGCTTCCTGTGCTGAAAATTTCAAAAGCAAGTGCTGATCAGCGTCAAGGCAGGTGCGGCAGGATTGGCCCAGGCATCTGCTATCGTCTCTATAGTGAGGAAAATTATAACAACAGAGCAGAATTTACAACGCCTGAAATTGTTCGCTCAAATCTTGCTGAAGTTATTTTAAGGATGATGAACCTCAGGCTTGGCCATCCTGCCAAATTCCCGTTTATAGATAAGCCCTTGCCGCGATCTATTGCCGATGGCTTTAAACTCTTAGAAGAACTTGGCGCCGTTTCAGAAATTGCCAGAACCAAAATGTCATCCCATGGCCTGACCAAGAGAGGCAGGTTTATGGCCCAACTCCCACTTGACCCAAGAATTTCCAGAATGATCATTGAATCAAAGCAGCGCAATTGCTTAAGGGAAATTCTGGTAATTTCATCGGCACTTTCGGTGATGGACCCACGGATTAGGCCATTGGATAAACAAAAGGCCGCCGATGAAGCCCATGCAAAGTTCATAGAACCAGGTTCCGATTTCTTTTCCTATCTGAAAATTTGGGAACTATATCATCACACCTCGAAAAAGGTCGCTAGCAGGTCAAAACTACGTGCTTTTTGTAAAAACAATTTTCTCGGTTATCAGCGGATGCGGGAATGGTGTGATATATACGAGCAGTTGTGCCGTGTAGTCAGGCAAGAAAAAGGATTTGGCCTCAATTCAATTCCTGCTTCAAGCGATGCTGTGCATCAGGCAATTTTGAGTGGTTCGTTGAGAAATATTGCCGTTAAAAAAATAAAAAAAATCTTTACTGGAGCCCAAGGTAAGGAGCTTATGATTTTTCCGGGTTCTGCCCTGTTTGAAAAACCAGGGCAATGGATCATGGCAGGAGAAATTGTCGAAACATCCAGGTTGTATGCCAAAACTGTAGCCAGTATAGATCCGGCCTGGATTCAGCCATTAGCGGCAAAACTATGCAGATACACCTATTCAGCCCCCCATTGGGAAAAAAAACGTGGAATTGTGGCGGCTTCTGAGAAGGTTTCTCTTTTTGGTTTGATCATTTCAGCCAACAAAAAAGTCAATTATGGCCCAATTGATAAAAAAGAGGCCAGAGATATTTTCATACAAGCGGCCCTGGTGGAGGGACAATGTCTTAAAAAATATTCATTTCTCCAACAGAATAAGGAACTGATTAAAAAATTTCTGGAGATAGAAGAGAGGCTCAGGAAAAAAAGAGTTATTGATGATTATGCCCTGTTTCATTTTTATGATCAGCGTCTGCCAGAAAATGTTTTTGACCTGCGCAGTCTCGATCAAGTCCTGCGCCAGCTTGAAGAAAAGCTGGTATTAAAAGAAGAGGATGTCCTACAGGAAGATGGGGGACAATTCCAGGCCGATCAGTTTCCTGAAAATATAAGGGTAGGGCGCCACACCTTCCAGCTTTCCTATCGCTTCGCCCCTGGAACCATTGAAGATGGGGTGACCTTGATCGTACCGATTGATATTGTTCCTCACCTGAATCCCGGCGATTTTGACTGGCTCGTTCCAGGTTTGATTGATGAAAAAATAGCCTGGCTTTTAAAGGGCCTGCCTAAAAAAATCCGCAAAAAACTTATACCAATTACGGCAACATCTGAAGCCATTTGTCAAATTATACAATTTGGCCAGGGTTCTCTCTTTAAAGCGTTGGAAGATGGGATCTGGAAAAAATATCAGGTACGAATTGTACGTGCGGACTGGCAGCTTGAAAATATTCCTGAACATCTTAAAATGCGATTTTGTGTGAAGCAAAAAGAAAAAGTCCTTTGTGCCAGCAGGAAGTATTCTGAACTTCTAGGGCAGAAAGAGAGCAGTGGTATTGAAAATCTTATCCTTAAAATGCAGGTGAATTACGAACGTGAAAATATAACTGATATTGATTTTCCCGCACTTCCTGAACGTCTTCCTGTTTATGATAAAAACAAGGACCTTGCCGGCTTTGCTTTTCCAGGACTAAAAAAAGAGAAAGATGGCTCAATTTCATTAAAACTTTTCCTTGCTGATGAGCCAAGGTGTCAGAAAACAAGGCTGGCGCTTCTGGATCTTTATAAGTTGCAGGTTGGCCGACAGGCAAGGGAATTGTCAAAAAGCCTTATGCTAAAGCAGTCCGAATGGCCACTTTTTGAGGGGCTTGGAACCTTTAAAGAGATAAACGAGCTCATTTTGACTTTTATTGAACGGCAGCTTTTTAAAGTTAATGATGGTCTTATTCCATCAAAAGAAGAATTTCAGCAAAGGTTGTCGAGCTTAAGCAAAGGTGAACTTCTCTTGAAAGGCCAGGAACTCTTTGCCGCAATAAAAACTGTTCTTAGTGAGCGCCGTATAACAATTGACCATATCTATGAATTTGAAAAAAAGGCCAAAAACTCAAATATTCATCTGCAAAATGTGCTCAAAAACGCAACAGAGCAGGTGCAAGAAATTTTTTCCGAAGCCTCTTTTTATGAAAATAGGGCAGATAGACTGAAATTACTGCCTCGTTATTACAAGGCAATCCGAATCAGATTAGAGAGGGCCTTTATCAATCTTGAGCAAGACAAGAAAAAATTACAACAACTTGCTCCCTTTATAGAATATGTCAGGCAATGCAGCAAAATATTAACCAAGACAAGACTGCCTAAACAACAGGCTGAATTGCAGAAATTGGTACAGGAATATTGGATAATGGTGCAAGAGTATAAGGTTTCACTTTTTGCCCAGGAGCTTAAGACCTCGCTCCCCGTTTCGCCAAAAAGACTAGAAAAGAAATGGAAGGAAATTGGTGAGGTGTGTGCAGAAGGGTGACACTTTATATCAAAGTGGGTATCCAGTTAGCTCAACTTGATTCAAAATTCTTAACAAATGGTGGTTATACCTCCTGGATTCCCGTTAAAAGCGTACGGGAATGACGACATAAAGGAGTTTTTCACATCTAGCACCGTCATCGGAGTCTGCGCTTATCTCCCGCATGTAGTTAGCGGGAATTATGGGTGATAGGAATTAATAAGCAGCCCTCAGTATACATACTCGCAAGCAAAAGAAATGGTACCCTTTACGTGGGCGTTACTTCTAATCTCGTCAAAAGGATATGGGAACATAAAAACAATTTGGTAGAAGGATTCACCAAACGCTATGGAGTTCATCAACTGGTTTGGTATGAAATGCACGAGACCATGGAATCTGCAATTCAGCGGGAGAATAGATTGAAAGGGTGGACGCGAGCATGGAAATTAAAATTGATTGAAAGCAGCAATCCTGATTGGCATGATTGGTACCTAACGATTGTCTGACTGGATCGGAGTCTGTGCTTACCTCCGGCTAACAACATGCCGGAATGACCGACTTACGAGGAGTTACGATCGTCATCCCCGAATGTCGTTATCGGGGATCCAGGAGTTTTACCATCACTTTTGGAGAAGTTACAAGTTTTTTGGGTACCAAAATTTAGTTCGGCATCAGAGGCACGGACATACATGGGGGTGGCGGTTGCCGGATCAAGAAAATCACCTTGAGCGAATTTGTCTAAGGCAAGCAGGCCAACAGCGGCGGCACGGGCAAAATATAACCCCTGATAACAAAATTCGGCCAAATCCCCCAAATTTTCAGCAATGATTGTTTTATAAACAGAAATTCCATCGCCTATAAAAAAGGTTGGTTCACTGATCAGTTCTGCAAGAGCTTCAGGAGAAACGGCTCGGTATTCGCACAGTCGGAGAAGTTTACCTTCTGCATCATATTTGTACAGGGATGTATAAACCTCACCTTTTCTGGCATCCAATATAGGACAAATCTGTTTTTCTGTTCGCGGCAATTGATGGGCCAGAGCATCGAGAGTTGCCACACCGATTATCTTTTTCCCAAAAGCCATGGCGAGCCCTTTCACTGTCCCTAAGGCTATACGTAGTCCCGTGAAACTTCCGGGGCCCAGGCTTACCGCAATCGCCTCAATAGCATCCCATTGCAGACCTGATTCCAAAAGAGCCGTATCAATTTGCTGGATAAGCCTTTTTGAGTGGGTCCGCTTTGAATACAACGATTGTTCGTATATGCAGAGATCTCGGCAAACCAGAGCAATGCTGCCACACATGCTGGAAAGTTCAAGAGCCAGAATAATTGGCGGTTTTATATTTTGTTGTCCGTGTATTGCCATAAGTTGAAAGTTGAAAGTTGAAAGATGAAAGATGAAAGATGCAAGCTGAAAGGTTAAAAACCAAACACGACTGAAGCGCTGTGCTCCCCTCTTTCAACTTTCAACTAATTACATCTTTCAGCTAGTAGTTTTTTTTTAACCTTGCGTGAAAAGCCGGACAAAATCGTTGTAAAAGACAAAGACCATTAGGGAGCCAAGCAAAACAATACCAATTTGCTGCAGCATCTCTTGGGCTTGCATGCTTAGAGGCTTGCGGCGCAGGGCCTCTATTGAAAAGAAAACAAGGTGGCCGCCGTCAAGAATCGGAATAGGGAAAAGATTAATGATCCCTAAGTTGATGCTTAATACAGCCATAAAGGAAAAAAGGTTAAGCCAGCCCGCTTCAAATTGTTGGCCAGCCATATTGGCGATGAGAATTGGTCCGCCAATTTCACTGGCAGGAATGACGTTTTGAAATATTTTGATAATTCCCATAAAGGTCAGGTAGATAAAGGCCCATGTCTGTTCTAAGCTTGCAGTAAAAGCCCTGAAGAAAGAGATCTTTTCATAGGTGAGCTCGTCACTTTTGGTTATGCCGAGAAGATATCTTTCCCCTGTTACTTCTCCAAATATATTTTTAACCTCTTTCTTTTCCGGTTGGCCGGTAAAATCAAGGATTTTCCCATCTCGGTCAACGGTTAGTGTGAGGTTATCGCCTCCAGAATTTTTGACAATTTCGGATACCTCTTGCCAGGTTCTGGTCTCACTGTTGTTGATCGCAAGAATAATATCACCTTCCATGATACCTATATGGTTGGCAGGGGATTCCTGGGTGACGACACCAATTTTTGTACCTTCAACTGCCTGGGGCAGTCCTGAAATAGAATAAATGATAAAAAAGACCAGGACTGCAAAAAGCAGGTTGAATAGAGGCCCGCAGGCAACAACCAGGAATCTCTGCCAAACAGGTTTCTGGGAGAAGGAACCTTGCTGGTCAGCTTCCGAGACCGTTTCTCCCGGTTGTTCTCCCAGCATTTTGACGTATCCTCCCAGTGGAAAGGCACTGATGAGGTACTCCGTATCGCCCCAGGTCTTACTGATTAATTTAGGGCCAAAACCCAGGGAGAATTTTAGGACTTTTACTCTGAAAAGTTTGGCTATGATAAAGTGTCCAAATTCATGCACAAAAATAAGGACGGCAAGGACAAGTATAAAAGAAGTTATGGTGTTCATAGGATAAAATGTTTATGGGGAGTATAGTTCTGTTTTAAACGAAGAAGAGGGTTAATGGTAAATGTTTGACAACGCTTCAGATGTGTTCGATCAGGTTGGCGAAGCGTAGTAGTTCTACGTGAGTCAGCCTGATCGGGCACAGCTGGAGTGTTGCCGAATATTTACTCAAGGGATTGGGGCGTGTCCAGGTGGTAAATCTATTACAGGTAGTGCGTCCCCGCGTTTTTGAGCAGTGCTCATGGCAAGGGCTTCAGCTACTGAGTTGGCTTGCATTCGAGCGCTTAAATCGGCATTTAAAATATCTTCTATGCTGACAGGTTGTCTGGCAGGAATTCTATTCATTGTTTCTGCTACAGTCAAGACTATCTCCGGGTAACGGATTTTTTCTTGAAGAAATGCCTCAACTGCAATTTCATTGGCGGCATTTAATATGGCCGGCATGGTTCCTCCGATCTCACAGGCCTGATAGGATAGCTTAAGAGAGGGGAATTTTTGAAAATCAGGCCGGTGAAATTGTATGTTTTCATACTGGGTCAAATCAAGGGCGGGCAGGTTAAGTTTGATTCTCTCAGGGTAGGTAAGGGCATAGGCTATGGGGATTCTCATGTCGGGAATACCCATCTGTGAGATAACCGAGCCATCGATATATTCAACCATGGAATGGACAATACTTTGGGGGTGAACGAGCACCTCAATCTTTTTAAGCTCAATGTCAAAAAGCCATTTGGCCTCAATTACTTCTAACCCTTTATTCATAAGGGTTGCAGAATCAATCGATATTTTTCTTCCCATGTCCCAATTAGGGTGAGAAAGGGCTTGCTCTGGGGTTACATCCCAAAGCTGACTTTCATTGTACTCGCGAAAGGGTCCTCCGGATGCCGTTAGGATTATTTTTTTAATATCCTCTTGGCGGCCAGCGCTTAGAGATTGAAAAATGGCATTGTGTTCACTGTCAACCGGGAGAAGATTGACTTTTTGGGCGGAGACTGCGGCCATGATTATTTCACCTGCCATAACAAGGGTTTCCTTGTTAGCAAGGGCGATGTCTTTACCTGCAAGAATTGCGGCGTAGGTAGGTGGAAGACCGGCGGCCCCAACAATGGCTGAAACAACAAGATCGGCAGAGGCAATGGTAGCGACTCTCTCGACCCCTTCAGCCTCGCAGACAATTCTATCCTGCCATTGGGCAGACATTTGCTGCCGAAGTGCTTCAGCCTTGCTTTTGTCAGCTACAGAGATCAGCAGAGGTTGAAATGCCTCTGCCTGTTCGTGCAGGAGTTCAATATTACTGCCCGCAGCAAGGCCTACTACTCTGAAACGGCCGGGGAAGTTTCGGACGACATCAAGAACATTTTTACCAATTGATCCGGTTGAGCCTAGGATGGAAATATTCTTCATTGGACAAATTACATTTGGGTAGATAATTTAAAATAGATGATATAAAAAAGGACGGGGGAGGTCAAAATGAGAGAGTCTATCCGGTCAAGAATACCGCCGTGACCAGGAAGAATTGAACCCGAGTCCTTCACACTATTGGAACGTTTGAAAATGGATTCTGTTAAGTCGCCAATAACACTAAGTCCGGCCAGTAGCAGTGCTAAAAATATTATTTTGATAATATCATAGTTAGGCCCTGCAAAATGCGCGTATATTACAGCTCCTATTGTAGCGAAGAAAAGACCGCCGAAAAACCCCTCTACTGTTTTTCCAGGACTGATTGAAGGGCAAAGTTTCACCTTGCCAAATTTGGAACCAATGTAATATGCGCCGGTGTCTGACGAGCAAATTATAATAGAGAGAAAAAATAACCAGAAGTGACCGTTGGGCAGAGTATTGATAAGGAATAGATGGGCGGCACAGAGTCCGATATAAGCAGAACCAAAGGACAACTTGGTCATGAGTATAAATGGATCTTTAACGCTGCTGAAACGAGAAATTATTAGTAAAATCTGTAGGATAAGGGAGAGGATAAAACCACTAACCACTAAAGCAAGATCGCCGCTGAACGAGAAGAAAAGAGGGGCCAGACCTGTGATAATGCCGCCAAAATGAAATGTTTTCTCCTGATCATTAAGGCAAATTGTGTAATATTCTTTCAGGGCAAGGCTGGCGGCAACGGTTACAACGGCCCACAGTAAAGCATGAGATTGGGAATAGATAACTAAAAGCCATAAAAATCCGGCAACTACTCCTGTAATGAGTCTAGTCATGTTTCCTGCTTTTTGATTTGTTCGCCAGTCTTGCCAAAACGACGTTGTCTTACCTGGTATTGTTTAATAGCGTCTATTAATTCTTTCTCTCTGAATTTTGGCCAGTAAATTTCAGTGAAGTATAATTCAGAATAGGAAACTTGCCATAATAAAAAGTTACTCAGGCGGGATTCTCCTCCTGTTCGTATTAAGAGGTCAGGGTCTGGTAGCCCTGCGGTGTAAAGATGGTTTGAAATAGTCTCTTCATTTATGTCATCAACGGATAGATTTCCCTCCAGACATTGGCGAGTTATTTCCTGGACCCCTTTTGTTAGTTCACTTCTGAAACCATAACTGAGGGCAAGGTTCAAGACCATGCCTGTGTTTTTGGAGGTGTCGTCAATCACCCGTAGCAATACGTCCCGAACATCGGGGGGCAATTTGTCAATTTGGCCAAGGCAGCGAAGACTGATATTGTTGGCGCACAGATCCTGCACCTCTTTTTCAAGATAGGTTTTAAGAAGGTTCATTAAAGTTGAGACTTCGTCCTTAGGTCTTTTCCAGTTTTCTGTGGAAAAAGCGTATAGGGTCAAAACCTGGATGCCTAATTTTCTGGAAACTCGGACAATTTCGCGAACAGAATCAACCCCTGCCTTATGTCCCAGCGTGCGGATAAGACCAAGTTTTTGGGCCCATCTACCATTGCCATCCATTATTATAGCTATGTGACGGGGTAGGCTTTGGGGGTCTAGTTCAGTTGGTTTTGTCATGGAATTCTTAACGAGGTGCTGCGGTTGTTGAAGGGTAAAAAAAAACCGCCTAAGCGATTTTTTTTATAAATAATATTTATTCTGTAGGAGAGGAGAAAAGATTAGACTTCCATGACCTCTTTTTCTTTCTCGGCCATTATTTGATCTATATCTTTAATGTGTTTATCTGTCTCTTGCTGGGCTTTGTCCTGCAGGCCAAAGAGTTCATCTTCAGAGATCTCTTTATCTTTCTTTTGTGCTTTTAATATATCGATGGCTTCCCGCCGATGGTTTCGCACGGTGATTCTGTAATCCTCACTAATTTTTTTGACCTGTTTTACCAGTTCCTTGCGCCTATCTTCGGTAAGTTGAGGGATTGATATTCGAATAATTTTACCATCATTAACAGGATTAAGACCAATATTGGCTTTATTTATAGACTTCTCTATGGCACCAATTACCTGTGGGTCCCATGGTTGCACAGCGATAAGCCTGTTTTCTGGAATAGTGAGGGTGGCTACTTGGTTAAGAGGCATTTGAGCGCCATATGATTCTACTTTAATCCCATCCAGGAGAGAGAGGGAAGCTCTGCCTGTTCTAACCCTGGTAAGTTCGCGGCGATATGCTTCTATGCTGGATGCCATTTTTTCGCCCATGTTTTCTATGACTTTACTCATTTTTTATCCCCTTCTATAAGTGTTCCAACTTTTTTGCCACATATGGCTTTAAGAATGTTTCCCGGTATGTTCATGTTGAAAACAAGTATACTTTTTTGATTATCCATGGCAAGAGAAATGGCTGTTGAATCCATAACTTTCAGCCTGCGTGATAAAACCTCTGAATAAGAGAGCTTATTAAACTTAATGGCATCTTTATCTTTTAATGGATCACGATCATAAACGCCATCAACCCTGGTTGCCTTGCAGATTACATCTGCTTCTATTTCAAGGCCGCGCAAAACAGAGGCAGTGTCCGTGGTAAAAAATGGATTCCCAGATCCGGCTGCAAAAATGACAACCCGACCCTTATCTAAATGGTGAATAGCTTGTTGACGTGAGTAGGATTCACAGACGATAGGCATGGGGATTGAGGAAAGGACACGCGCTGACAGGTCGTTTTTTTCAAAGGCGTCTTGAAGGGCAAGGGCATTCATGACCGTTGCCAACATACCCATGTTGTCCGCAGTGACTCTGTTCATCCCGGCAGAGGCGACAGAAACACCACGGAAAATGTTGCCAGCCCCTATGACAAGACCAACTTGCACGCCTGTTTTGACAAGATCTTTAACTTCCCGGGCTACGTATTGCAGGACTTTTTTGTCCAGGCCGTAGGAGCCTTCACCCATCAAGGCTTCACCGCTTAATTTTAAGAGTACCCTTTTAAATTTTGCTTTCACGGTAAATCCTCGTTAGGCTTGAAGACCAAGGTTGAGATATTGGTGTTCAGATTAATGGACTGTATATTGGTGGTTCTGGAGAAGTCAATTTACCTGTTTGCGTTTAGATAAATTGCCTTATTCTACCACGATCATAACTACTTTTCCTCACCAACCTGGAAGCGAACAAATCTTTTAATAGAGATATTTTCACCCATCTTAGCTATTAATTCATTTAATAAATCCTGGATGGTTAAGTCAGGGTTTTTTACGAATTTTTGGTTCAGCAAGCAAACCTCAGAAAAATATTTATCAAGTTTTCCTGTTACAATTTTTTCTGCTATATTTGCAGGTTTGCCAGAATCAAGGGCCTGTTGGGTGTATATATCTTTTTCACGAGTCACGGTCTCTTCAGGCACAGCCTCTTTGGTGATAGCTATAGGGTTTACAGCGGCAATGTGCATTGCAACGTCTTTGGCAAAATTTTGAAAATCGTCAGTTTTTGCAACAAAGTCGGTTTCACAGCCAACTTCCACCATTACTCCGAGTTTGCCACCGGCATGAACGTATGGCTGAACAACTCCTTCACTTGTGGAACGTCCGGCTCTTTTAGCGGCAACCGCAAGACCCTTGGTTCGTAATGCGTCAATGGATTTTTCCATGTCGCCGTCATTCTCAGATAAAGCTTTTTTGCAATCCATCATTCCGGCATTGGTTTTATCCCGGAGTTCTTTTACCATTTGACTTGTAATTTTCACGATCGTATCTTCCTATGTGTTTTTTCTGTTCTAATCTAATTCTACTTGGTCAGATTCGTCTCTTTGCGTAAGCTCAAACCCAGGACCATAAAAGTTTTCCTAGGACTGGATCCCTGCTGGAAACATGCAGGGATGACGAGACAGTATGATAATCTATGTAGATCCGTAAATCTGACAAGGTAGAATTAAGAAAGTAAATTATCTAATCCGGATAAACCGGAAATAAGTGCCTTAACAGTGGTCCGCAACATATTGGGAGCATTGTTCTTTTTTTTGAATTCTTGTTTTTTGTGACAGGATTTCAGTTATAAGGCACTAAAACTATTATATTCTATTAAGTTGTTTATAATTTTTACTATGCGGCAGCTTCTGGTTTTGCTTCTGGTTTTGCTTCTGGTTTTGCTTCTGCGGCGACCGCTTCGTCAGCGGCTTCAATTGCGGCAAGATCTTCAACCGTTTCAGCGATGGCGTTTTCTTCCATGCCATCCGAAATTTTAGATTTTCCTTCAATAACGGCGTCGGCAATTCTTGAAACTATCAATTTAATAGATCTAATCGCATCATCATTGCCTGGGATAGGATAATTAACCCCTTCAGGGTCGCAATTTGTGTCAAGCATTGAAATTACCGGGATGCCAAGACGATTTGCTTCATCAACTGCAATGCTTTCTCTTTTTGGGTCAACAATAAAAATTGCAGAAGGAAGCCCCTTCATATTTTTTATACCGCCGAGGTTCCTGATCAATTTGGCTAGGTCTTTCCCCATTTTCATGGCTTCTTTTTTCTTATACTGATTAATGGTGCCATCCTCGGTCATGGCCTCAATGTTTTTCATGCGGTCAACGCTTTTCTTGATGGTTTGGTAGTTGGTGAGCATACCTCCAAGCCAGCGATGATCGACGTAGAACATGCCGCATCTTTCTGCCTCTTCTTTGATGGTCTCCTGTGCTTGTCGCTTGGTGCCGACAAACATGATGTTGCCGCCTTTGGCAACGCATTTTTCTACGAAGTCGTAGGCCTTGTTGAAAAGAGGCAGTGTCTTGTCGAGATTGATAATGTATATTTTGTTTCGTGCCCCAAAAATATATGGTTTCATTTTCGGGTTCCAGCGTTTGGTCTGATGACCAAAGTGCAGTCCAGCTACCAGCATTTCTTTCATGGTAATGTGTGACATGTAAATCTCCTTTTTTGGTTAGTCCGCCATCCCTGTCTCCAACCCGCCTTCGGCAGGCACCATAGGACTATTTCGGGATGTGTGATTTGAAAACATGATTTTATATCATTTAAGCCTGATTTTTTCAAGGAAGAACGTCATGGAATAGTAAAAAAAATATTTTGGTTTATTGATAAGATGGAATTGGTTATGTTTTTTTTAAGTTTTCAAATAAACTTCAATTTCACTTGTTTACAAATTTTAATTATGCAAAAATCGGCAGTTTTTTTAGATCGAGATGGGACCATCAACGAACAGATGGGCTATATTAATCATATAAGTCGTTTTGTCCTTCTTCCTGGAGCGGCGCAGGCTATTAAAATCCTTAACGATAATAATGTTCAGGTTGTGGTGACCACAAATCAGTCCGGGCTTGCCAGGGGATATTTTCCTGAGTCACTGCTTGATGATGTGCATGCTAAAATGCATACTCTTTTGGCTGCAGAAGGTGCCAAAGTGGATGGAATTTATGTTTGCCCCCACCATCCTGAGGCAAAAGAAGAGAGATTTTTGGCAAACTGCAACTGTCGCAAGCCAAAACCCGGACTTTTTTTACAGGCTGCGGAAGAACTTAATATAGATCTTTCAAAATCGTTTGTTGTTGGTGACCGCTGGTCGGACTTAAAGGCAGCCGCCAACTGCGATGCTACCGGAATACTGGTTTTAACTGGATATGGCAGGGGGGATTATGATTATATTGGCCCCAAGCAAGAAATTCAGCCCAAATATGTTGCCGAAGATCTTATGGATGCTGTTCAATGGATTTTAAGTTCTTCGCCTGGG
Organism: Desulfurivibrionaceae bacterium; assembly: GCA_030145275.1. Lineage (GTDB taxonomy): Bacteria > Desulfobacterota > Desulfobulbia > Desulfobulbales > VMSU01 > JAQYVV01. Next base: position 72,305 of record JAQYVV010000005.1, read on the forward strand.
GTGTACGCTCCTTAATAAATATTTTAAAATGTCCAATTAGCTCGATGAAAAAAACATTTTTTAAATTTACAACCCTGCTTTTTCTTCTCACTGCTGTGAGCTACTTGGGATATGCCTTTCTGAACAGATCGCCTTATCCTGCCCTCCCAAGCTTATCTGAAGCATCTGATTTGAATAGTAGAGAAAAAGAGAGTGTCTCGGTTGTCAGCGTGCAAAAGGAGCCTGACCCTAAAACTGCCCAGGAGGGGCAAGATAAAGGTGGTGTAAGTGATTCAGAACCAAAAAAGATAAAAGAACCTGAATATTACACCATTCAAGTTTCAAGTTTAAAAACGATCAGAGGTGCTGAACGTGATTTCAAAAAACTATCGGCCCAATTATCAGCAGATAAAAAAGAATTTTTGCGGATAGAAAAGGTCCAGGGCTATTATACCGTCAGGGTTGGCAAGTTCCATGGCAAAGAAGAGGGGAAAGGGTTATTAAGTGCAGTTACCCGCACCTATCCATCGGCTCGTTATTTTTCTGCCTATATTTTGCCCGTGCGGATAAAAAAGATCTTTTCGCCGGATGAACTCTCCCTTGTTGAAGATGATCGTGCAACAGGGTCTGGAGAACCTGGTGTGGCGGCTGAACCAGTGGCAGCAGTTGCACAGAAAAAATCTGTGCTGGGCCCGGTAATAGCTCAAGTGGATGAAGTCCCTGTAATTGAAGGGCCTGGAGAACCAGGTGTGGCTGCAGAACCTGTAGTGCCAGTTGCACAGAAAAAAACGGCGGTGCTCCCTGCAACTGCTCAAGTGGATGAAGCCTCTGTAATTGCACAGTTGCTAGATTATGCAAAAGAGGCAGGAGTCGATGCAAGTGTTGAAGTCCCTGAGACTGCCGTTGTCCCCGAACCAGCTGAGCAGGCAGGGCCGCTGGAAGAGTTCAAGATATCTGAAACGATTCAGGCTCCGCCTGCACCTCAACCCGAGCTTACAAAAGAACCCACGGGGGATGATCCGGCCCAGGTCAACTCGCCCACTATAATTAAAGAAGAAGATCTTCTGGAAGCTCAGGAAGTGGTGGAAACCGGGAGGCAGGAAGGCGAGGGCGTCGGGGCTCTTGATTTGCCAGAAGTCATCTCGGATCAAACTGATCTATTTGATAAACCGTTGCTAAATCTGCAAGAAGAAAAAAAGATATTTTCCCATGATGTGACGGCGATTATTGATCGAAATGAGACTGGTGGAAAAATAAATAAACCTTCAACTCTTTTTTACGATAAGCAGGCCCAGGAAACCTATGTATCTTCTGGAGGGCGTCTGGTGATTTACGGGCATGACTATTATCCCCTGCTTTCCATCGGTAGGGAGAGAGGTATCAATAATTTTACTGCCGGGGTATTTGATCGGGGGATGCTTTATATTGCTCAAAGTGGCAGCCAGGAGACCCCTGCAAAAATAACGATCCTGAACGGCGCTCTTGTTAAAGAAAGAGATATACCCCTTGCTGCTGCAGAACTTAAAAAAATTAATCCGCACCGGCTGGGGGTGGCGATAAATGGGGATATTTATCTTATTGGCAACGGCTCTTCTGCGGTTCTTGTCATTGAAGAGCAGACAGGCACTCATCGCTGGTGGAAAATAAGCGTCAGGAAGGAGAGTGGAAGCTCTTATTCTAAGGCTCCTAAAGGCGGTCGTGAGATTACTGTAAACGATATAGATGTAGATTCTCACGGCAATATCTATTTGACCAGCTTGGAATCAGGTAAAATCTTTGTTTATAATAGTAACGAAGAGTTTCTCTTCTCGTTTGGCGAAAAAGGCGGTGCCCATAGTAAATTAAGCCGTCCTCAAGGTCTTGTTATAGATGAGATGCGCAGATGTTTTTATGTGGTTGACTATATGCGGCATTGTGTTCAGGTCTACGATTATACCGGAAGATTTCGCTATGAACTGGGTGGCAAGGGTTGGGCCCGGGGCAGGTTGCAATATCCCACGGATGTTGCGCTGGGACCTGGCGGGCAGCTGTTGGTGGCAGATTATTTCAATGATCGGGTCCAGGCCTTTGATGTGCATTTTCCTGAACCTTTTCCACAAAAACCAGAAAACTTGTGGCAAATTCCTGTTAAATAAAAGGTGTAAAGTGGTGCTATGGCGACAGTCCTGGTAATTGAAAAAGAACAAAAATGGCGACTTTTATTAAAGGCCGCCTGCGAGGGTAGGTATACCCTCTCCTTTTGTAATGAAGATAGCGATGCTTTACAGGCCTCTGTGAATCAGACCTATTATGATCTGGTGCTCTATAATCTGCCAAGTGATATGAATGAGACTTTTTCCCAGACCATGCAGGAGTTAAGGAAACATCTCCCCTTTTCGCCGGTTGTTGTCACCAGTGATAGCTGTGAGGTCGGGACAGTTGTCTTGGCGATTAAACAGGGGGCTTATGATTTTGTGGTTAAACCCTATGATGCCGCCAAAATCTCTTTAGCGCTGGGCAATGCCCAGGAGAGTCTTTCCCTGAAAAACGAGATCAATTACCTGCGCCGTGAACAAGACGTTATCTATGAGATGAGCAAGGTAATAGCCTTAAGTCCTGCCATGCGCCAGGTGATCGATAACGTAAATAAATTTGCCGCAACCGACTCCACTGTCCTGATGACCGGTGAGACCGGTACCGGTAAGAGCATGCTGGCGGGCTCTGTTCATTTTAACAGCTCCAGGCGTCTTAAACCCTTTGTGAAGATTAATTGCGCCAATATTCAGGAAAACCTGCTGGAGAGCGAGCTCTTTGGCCACGAAAAAGGCTCCTTTACCGGGGCTGACAAGATGCGGGTCGGCCGCTTTGAACAGGCCAATGGCGGCAGTATCTTGCTAGATGAGATTGGTGAAATGAGTTTTGGCCTGCAGGCCAAGCTTTTGCGGATTTTAGAGGAGAAGTCCTTTGAACGCCTGGGCGGCAACCGTACTATCCATGTGGATACTCGTGTGATTGCAGCCACCCATCGTGATCTTGAAGAGCTGGTGCGCCAGAAAAAATTCAGAGAGGACCTCTTTTACCGGATTAATGTTCTGCCTATTCATCTGCCGCCCCTACGTGAACGAAAACAATGTTTAGAGCCCTTGGCCAATTTTTTGTTGAAGAAATTGAGTCGCACTTTGCATAAGCTGGTGAAAAAATTTACGCCAGAGGTTATGGAGCTTATCAAAGCCTACCCCTGGCCCGGAAATATCCGGCAGCTCGCTAACACCATCGAGCGGGCTGTCCTGCTTGAAGATGGGGAGACTATCCAGATGGATAATTTTACCTTGCTTGAGGTGGAGACTAAGCAAAAGGCGGAACCTGCAGGCTTTGCTAAAAGCCTGCCTTTGGCGGAACTTGAGAAGGAGAAGATCTTGGCCGCCCTGGAGGAGTCTCTTTGGATTCAAAAAGACGCGGCCATACTTTTAGGGGTAAGCCCCCGGGTGCTCAATCATAAAATTAAAAAGTTTGCAATTACCCACCACCGCTGGCGGAAAAACACCTGAGTGCGGCAGGATTCGTCTCATATTTCTTCTCTTGGATTGCAGGTTTTTTAATCAAGCTGTGTGAAAAAGGAAACAGGGTGAGGCACAGTTGCCACACTTCAGTACTGGCTTAGCGTAATTACCGACAAATTGTTACCCCTGTTACATATCTGTAATTAGATTCTCTGTTTCTTTTACCATGAGCGAGATTCTACTTCTAATTTCCAGGGAAAAGGGAGCTATAGCTGCTAAACTACAAAGTAGTATAAAAAATATTGACAACGGCATATTAATTGCTATAACCAATTGATGAATGTTTTTTTTAAGAAAAATAAATGCAAAATATCTGTTATTAAAGCTGTTAATTAATTTGGGGGAGGAAAGAGTATGATTGAAAATTTTAGTAGGTTTTGCTTAAAAAGTTTGGGCGTCTCAAAAAGAAGTCTGGGATGGGTGGTAGCCATATCTGCAATAATTGGCATAACCCCAGCAATCTCCTTTGCTGTCTCAGGGTCATGTGCTGGTTGTCATACCATGCATGACAGTCAGAACGGTACTGACGATTTAAGTAATGATGCTACTGCCAATACGACTGGTGCTCAAGGAAATCTCCTGACCCAAAATTGTGTCGGTTGTCATACCTTGGCTACTGGTAATACTCAAGATACAGTTGATTTAAGCCTCTCAACTGAGGCGCCTTATGTCGATCAATCAACAACAGTGCCAACCTTTCAGACTGGTGCCGCAAGCACCTTGGCTGGAGGTAGCTTCTATTGGGTAGGTGAAGGCGCATTTGGTGACTCTTATGGGCATAATGTAGAAGGTGTCGATGCTATGGACGTTGCTTTGGACTATGATCCTCCTGGGTTTGATATTGCTGCTGGCTTTATGCCTGACGGCACCAATGGTCGCAACAATGAAATACTTGCTTGGTCCGATCAACTTACCTGCGCTGGGGTTAATGGTTGTCATGGATACGCCACAGATTCTGGGGTCACCGGGGCACATCATAACAATAACGCAATAGGTACCATAACCACAGCAGCTAGCGCCGATAATGTTGGAGATCATTATCGCTTTCTTGAAGGCATTAAGGGTGTTGAAGAAGCCGAATGGGAATTTAATGTTGCCGCCACTCCCCTTGCTGTAAACGTCTATCATGGCAATGACCGTGATGCAGGCAATTCAATTGCTGATACTACCAAAGACACAATTTCCTTCCTCTGTGCTGAATGTCACGGTGACTTCCATTCAGATGATGGTGGCGCTGGCGTCAGTACAACAGGCGCTAGTCCTTGGATAAGACATCCAATAGACATAGCTTTGGCTGATAAGGCCAGTGAATATGCTAACTACGCAGATTATGATTATACAGTGCCAGTAGCCTTTGATACAGGCAATGCTGCTTATGATACCCCAGGCGAAATCACGGCTGCAGGTGTGGTTCAAACCGGATTGGCCACTGTGACCTGTCTATCCTGTCATGTAGCACATGGTGGTCCATATCCAGACCTGCTTCGCTGGGATTATACTGCCATAGTTGCTGGTTCTGATTATAATCTTGGTTGTAACGTCTGTCACAACACTAAATAGTGTGGAATAAGGTTGTTGACATTTGATTAGTCAAATATTTGCTCTAAAAAAAGTTAAAAGATCCTGCCGCTTATGGCAGGATCTTTTTTTTTGTTTTATTCCTATCTGATTAATGGTAGATAATTTATAATTAAAACAAAATGTTAAAAGCAAAAATGTTAAAAGTTGATTTCTCTTAGGTGTACCAAATAAACTTGTATGATGATTCTGTTATCCAGAAAGTCATTTATCTGCTATTCCGCAGCCTGTTTGCTGTACTTTCTTAATTCTGAACAGGGCTTTTGTTCCTCTCTGCCTCTGACCGCCAATTGGAATTATCAAAGTGGCAGTGATGCTGATGCGCAGTTTAATGAGAGTTACTCGGCCTCGCTCTCAAAATCCGTTGCTCTTAGCAATCAGGTTGCCCTTGGTGCCAATATGCGATACGGACGCACCCGGAGTAAGGATTCAGGCCGTGAAATTATTAACATCAACCCCAACCTGCGCTATAGTTACGATGATGATTATAGCCAATTGGCTCTCTCGGTAGAGGCCAATGAAATTATTAACCCAGGTAGCGATAATGCCAATATCAGCGATCGCACCTGGCGGGCCAAATGGAACAATGCTTGGGTGTCCAGCGGCCTTTGGCCTGAACTCTCCCTTAGTTTTAGCAAAAACTACTCCTTTGACCATGCCCATCCAAAGACCAGCGATAACGTCTCCGACCAGCTCTCCTCTAAAGTGGCTTGGAGTCGTGACCTGGGCAGCTTGCAGCTTACCTATAGTTCAAGCGAAAATAAAAATATCATAGCCCTCTCCAGCTCGGTTAATGAGAACTACGGCGTCCAGGTTAATACCTCCAAGCCTTTCTGGCAAAATAAGGCCCTGGTAAGTTTTTCCCAGAAATACTCCCATTCAGCTAATACCAATGAGGTAACGGTTACCGAAAATACAGGCGTGGCCCATCGTGAGCTGAGTATATCCCAGGCCTACGCCAAGGAGACTGATGAGTTGAACATCCATGACCTGACTCTATCTTCGCTGCCTGCCCTGTTGAATAATGATCGAAGCGATGCCGCGCTAAGGGTAAATAATCCTGCGCAACCTGTTAATATAGCATTGAAAACCGATTTTGAAATAATTGATCTGCTCTATCTTTATACTGATGTCGAACTTGCCATGGCAGTTGCGGATGATTTTATTTTTGACCTCTATATCAGTCCTAATGGTATAACCTGGACTCGGCAAAACACTGCCATTGCCTACAGCTATAATGGCATTGAAAAACGCTATGAATTTCAATTAAACGGGGTGCAGGAGGAGTATATCAAGCTGGTGGCGGTTGCCGATCCGGCTATTGAGGTAATCTTTACAGAAATTGAGGCTTACCTCTCTTATATTGGCAGCGTCGGCACAGTTTTTACCGATTCGACCTCCAGCGCCCAGTGGAATACCATGCTCTCCTTAAGTTTACAGATCACCCCGGATTTAAGTCTGAGCAGCTCCGGCAGTTATGATAAAAGGGAATCGTCCCAGGGGCCTGATAATATCAGGAATAACCTTTCCTCCACTGCCAGCTGGGTGGTCAGTGATTCTGTTTCCTCTAGTCTCAGCTTTAATCAGTCCTCGGCGCAGCGCGGCAGCGGTCCGGAGGCTCTCAGTCGCAATTACTCCCTCAGTGTCGGACTTGCCCCGATACCCACCATTTCTAGCAGCTTTAATACCAGCTATTCTGAGAATTTCCTGGACGGTGAGAAACTTTCCACCAATACCAGCTACTCTTTCTCCGCTAGAGGGATAATATACCCGGATCTGAACGCCGGGCTTAACTGTTCCTATTCTGAGTCAGAAGATCTACTGCAGGGTTCGACATCGACAAGTCTTGGCAGCACTGCTAATATTACCGCAAGGCTCTTTCCTGATCTACAGCTCAACTGGTCCGGGGGCTTGACTCAGTCCAATAGCGCTTCAGCATCATACCGTTCAGGTCTGGGCTGGAGCTGGAGGCCGTCTTCTCTGCTCTCCATGAGTGGTAGTTTTTCCCAATCCTGGGCTGAGACCTCGACGGCCGATATGAGTTATTCCATGACCGTGGCGACCAGCAGCAAGACGAGAGTTGGCCTTAGCTTCAATAAACCTCTGAAGCCTGCAGGCGATTCGAGTTACGGGGCTAATATGTCCTGGAACATCAGCAGCCATCTCTCTTTGCAACTGAATGGCTCTTACGTTGATTCTCTTAGCGCTGTGGATACCTGGTCATTCGGGGCCAGATTGAATGCCAGATATTCTATATTGTAACGCTTAGTTGTAATTTTAACTAACCATGAAAAAGGAGTCTTGTAAATGATGGAGCAAAAGATGCGCACAGGATCGCTGCTTTTTATTGTATGCTGCCTATTGACCCTGCCTGGCTGTATGTCTACTTGGTCTGATAAGGATTATTTTCTCCGTGATGATGTTGACATGAGCTTCATCTCGCGTATTGCAGTGTTAGATTTTGACGATAATGATCAAGGAGATGATGTTGCTGAACAGGTACGGGATCTAGTAACTACGCAGATCCTGGCCCGGGGGCTTTTTGATGTGATCGATAAGGGGTTGGTGAAAGGTGTTGTTATTGAAGAGTCGCCGGCCCGCGGCCGTTCGTATGTTGATGCTGCGTCTATTAAACGGATTGGCCAGCGTCTTGATGTGCAGGCCCTGTTGCTTGGCACCTTAGATTACTCAGGCGACGGGCGCAAGGGTGCCAGCACCTTTCCTGAACTTTCCATGACTTTACGTTTAATTGATGCAAATTCCGGGATGATTTTTTGGCAGGCCAGTGGACGGGCAAGTGGTGACTCCCTTTGGCGCCGAATTCTTGGGGTTTCGGCAGAGGACAGATACAGGGTTGCTATGCGTCTGATTGGGAATTTACTCTCCACCATCCCTGGGCAAGGGCAATAGGAAAAAGTTGTCAGTTGGCAGTGGACAGTAAAAAAACTATGTTAGTTTAGGGCCGTTAAGTTTTTACTGACAACTGATAACTGACAACTCAGCGCACAGGTTCTGTTGTGGAAGAGGTATATCTTCCTTTACTTGCCTCCTGCTTGATTCTGAGTTATATTTACCATTGTGCTACAATGTATTATTGTGTCTTAATGTAAAGTGCCTATTAGGCAAACTCAGTTCAGACAACACTAACTAACCTGGATCCCTGATAAAAACATTCAGGGATGACGATGAAAGTGATTATGCCGTCATTCCGGCATGTTGTTAGCCGGAATCCAGTTAACTAAGCTTAGTTTGCTATAGAGCCACATAATGTAATTAGGATTACCGAGGTTTTGCCAGTGGAAGGTGTGTAAACTTGTTAATAAGTTATAACTCCTTGTTTTTTTTAAAATAAAATTCCCTTAAGATGTTTGCCGGGAGGGTATGGAAATTGCATCAAAAGTGATATGTAGTATTTGTAACTGATCACTTAGTGCCTTATAACTTAAATTCTGTCACAAAAAACGAGAATTCCAAAAAAGAACAATGTTCCCAATATGTTGCAGACCACTGTTAAGGCACTTATTTCCGGTTTATCCGGATTAGTTTTTGAGAGGGTTAATATTATGAAGAGAATAGTCTCAATATTACAGATAATATTTATTCTGCAGGTTGCCCCGGTTGGTGCTGCAACTATTGCTCTCTTTCCCTTTGAGGACTTCAGCACCAACTCTGGAATTGGTGCGAAACTTATCACTGAAATTGTCTCCTCTCAGGTTGAGTTGGCTGGCCATGTTGTTGTCTGCCCTGCGGAGTTGAATGATTTTATGGGCCGGCACCGTATTCGTCAATATGGTGTGATTAGCAGCGAACAGGCCCAACTTGCCCAGAAGGAACTCGGGATTGATTATATTTTGCTTGGTTCTGTTATGCTTAAGGAGGAGCGTCAAACAACTGCAACTGCATCAATTTTTACCCTGGTGAGGGCTGCGGATGCCCATGTGGTCTGGAGTTATGTAGATAGTTATAGTCTGGCAGATCACCAGGCGATGTTTAATCTTTCCGGCCCTTCTAATCTGGAAGATCTCTGGACCCTGCTTGCCCTTGATGCCTTTGCTGAGTTGCCTGAAATCATGCTTGCTAACCTGCTTCCTGAACAAGAAAGCGGTAACATTATCGTCGAACATAGTGAGCCTAATCTTCAGATTGACTTTGCTGCGTTTCATCCTCGCCATGTAAAACCTGGTGAAAACGTCAATTGTTCTGTGCGCTTTCGGACTTTAAATATCAGTGAAGAGGGGGAGCCCACTGTTTTTATCAAGGTCGGCAGCCGGGTGCATACGGCCCAGACTGATGACGGTTTTGAGTATGAGGTTTCCTGGGTTGCAACTGAAGGTAATCCCGGCCCGCCTTTCAAGTTGGCGATGAATGACCCTGACCTCTTCTACCGTGGCATGTGGGACAGTGAAAATCTTGAGGCTGGCTACCCTGTCAATATTGTTGTGGAATGGCCCTCCGGTAGACATGATGAGTTGTATATCGGCTCTTATATTGTTGACAGCACTCCTCCTGACCTAAAACTTATAGCCAGCGCCAAGGAGTATAATAACAGGAAAATATTTCGGCAGCGGCTCCCCTTGACCGTACGCTGGGGAAGACCTGAAAAAGTCGATCGCTGGAAATTAGCGGTATATGATCAGGAGAATAAACAGGTTATCAGCACTAAAGGCACGGCTGAGCCGCCTGCCTCTTTTCTCTGGAAGGGGACAAACAGCAGTAATAAAAAGGCGGAAGAGGGTCTCTATTCTGTTGTTCTGCAGGTTTGGGATCTGGCAGGAAATAGAACTGTTTCCACCGAAGAAGTCTACTATCTGCCGGAACTTCCTGAGGTTGAATTGACTCCGGTTGTGTCTCCTGAAGATGAGAGTATACAATTGGCTTTATTCCTTGATCATGAGCCCCTGGTACCATTGAAGTATTGGCGGCTGGAGGTTTGGGCCTCAAATAATGATTTGCTAAGTTTTCACGAGGGTACCAATTTTCCGGAGAGTATCACCTTAGCCGCTCTTGATTCTATTAACGTTGACGATGATATTGATGCAAAATTAATGGTACTCGATGAGCTTGGTGGAGAAATGGTGACCAGCTTTAAGGGGTTGTACGCTATGGCTGCGGCTCTTCAGGAAATGGATCAGACGCAGGATGATACTCAAAAATCGTCTGGGTCCGGCTGGGATGAGGGCTTTTGATTGTGGTATTTAGCTCGCCCTTTATTGCTCTCGCCTGGCGCGGGGTTGCCTTGACCTTCAGGAGTGCTGAGGCCCAATCTTTTATTGTCTGCTGTACTCTCATTTTTTTACAGGGGTGTTCTTTAGGACAGCAAGAGCCGCTCTATCAGCAGCTGTCGGAAACCCCTGGTCAACCACTTTGCCGTCTTGTCGTTCTTCCTTTTGCAAATCATACCGAGTCTAGCCAGGCAGGGGCTGTTGTTACGAAAATATTTGCCTCTTCGTTGCAAAGAGCCGGCTATTCAGTGGCCTTGGAGGGGAATGTCCGGCAGCTTTACCAGCAGCTTCGGATTCGCATTGATGATGAGGTGACTCAAGAACATTATCGGATCATTGCTGCTCAGTTGCAGGCGGATGCCTTGGTTATTGGTAAAGTTGTAGAGTTTCAGGAAAATGTTGAGAAGGGCCGACTTGACCCTACCGTAGCTTTTGAGGTTGGTTTAATGGAGACGGGTTCACAGCGCCGTCTTTTTACAACCTATTTTAAAAAAACTGGAAAAAACTATCGAAAGGTTTTACATTTTGGACTTATTAATACACTCTTCAGATTGACAAGAATCATGTCTGATGATGTTATTGAACAATGGATAAACAAAGGTTTACATACATGCGCACCTTCATAACAGCAGTAGTTTTCTCTTTTTTTTGTTTGTATTCTTCTTCCGGATCGGCTGCCAATTGGCCGTGGCAGTCAACCGCCCTGCTGACGCTTGATGAGGTCGAATATAGTGGGGAGGAGTTTGAGCAGTGGTGGAAATGGTGGAATGAGGAACCCCATGCGGCTCCTGATCTTGAGCTTTTCATTGATTGGCAGTTAAAAGTTAAAGAGGCTGAAAGGATGGAACTATTTACTACTGCCCAGGTGCGGAAGAAAGTCGATACTTTTTTGAAGGCGCGGACTCTGCTTTTATTACAAGACGAAGAGGTACGAAGCAAAGTAATTTATTCTGAAGCTGAACTGCGGCAAGAGTATGAAACATCATACCTGCCGGTATGGCATCTTGGCTTACTTGCCTTTTCGACTCAGGAGGCTGCTGCCTCAGCCCTGCAAAACCTGAATAATGGTCAAACAGATCTTGAATCTTTGGTGGCAAGCGCTCATGAAGAGAAGACCTTGGTGCGCTATGAAACAAAAATGAAACGGCCTGCTAACTCTTCTTCTGCCTGGCGGGGTATTCTTGACCCCTTACAGGAACATCAGGCTCTTGCCCTGGGGGGGGAAGCGGCCCCCTATAAAATTATTTACCTTATTAAAAAACAGGGCGAAGAGGGTGAGGATTTTCAGCAATTTACTGATATAATCAAGAGTAATAAACGCAAACAAAAGGAGCGGGAATTGACCTTTCAACTGGTTGAGAGGCTGAAAGAAAAATATAATGTGAGAGTTGATGAGGAGATCTACAAGCGCCTTGAAAGTGAAGAAGCTGAATCTCCTGAAAATGAAGATGTTGTTCTTTACTCTGATAAAATTAATGTTACCGTTGGCCAGTTTATGGCAGGTTTTAAAAAGACCAGCAAGGGGCAGAGAGAGGCCGCCAGCCGCAGCCAGTCTGCTGGGAATATTTCCATGCGTTGGTACCTCAATAGCTTAATATCAAGTAGTGTGGTCAGCTGGGAAAGCCTTGACCGCCACTATGAAGAAAGGCCTCCCTTTAGTTGGATATTTCGTTTTTATCGGGAGAATGTTATGACTAAGGCCTATATCGCCATGATGCAGAGTTCTATTGGACTTCCGACGCAAGAGGAGATAGAGGCATATTATCAAGAAAAGGTTGAACAGTACAGGTTGCCAGGAGAGGTGCGGGTTAAACTGTTAAGCGCTGCACCAGATCTCCTTCGCAAGGTAAGGCTGCAGACCCTGGCCGGGGAAGGGTTGGCTAAAGTGGTAAGCGGCCTTGAGGGTGTAACCCTGAAATCTGTGACTTTCCAAGAAGAGAGCCTGCCTGCTGCGATTAAGGAAAATATAAAGTTCTTATCCGCACAGGAGCTAAGCCCATCCTTTAGTTATGAAGGTAAAGAAACCATGGCGCAGCTGCTCGGCAAGTCCGAAGAACAGGTGCCCACCCTTGCGCATATTCAGGAACGTATTAGCAAAGATCTCCATGAACAGAAAAAAAAGGAGGCAATGGATAGCCTGCATGAAAAATTGCGTCAGCACTCGACAATTGCCATAAACAAACCACTCTGGTTAAGTATTACTAAGAAATTACAGGAAGAAAATGAGCAATAAATACTCTAAAAAACGAATTTTATTTATTATTAATTCTCTGCTTATAATTGTCCTTTATTTTACTTTACAGGCATGTGTCTCGGGCAATACCCCACAGAAAAACACCCAGAGAAGACAGGCCTGTACAGACTGTCATGCTGATTGGGCAGAGTCTTTTCAACAAGGTAACACCCATAAGCCGGTTGAGGCTGGCAAGTGCCGGACTTGTCATCTGCCCCATGGCCTTATTGCCGTAGTCCAGTTGACCTCTCCTGCACCCCGACTCTGTTTTGCCTGTCACAAAGATATTCCTGAAAGTATTGAGAAAAAAGTTGTTCATCAACCGGCCAAAAATGGCAAATGTCTAGAGTGCCATAATTCTCATAATTCAACCAATGAGCACCTTCTGAAAAATAGTGAGAGAGAACTCTGCTTTCAATGTCACGAACAAGACCGTTACAGCAAGAAAAATGTTCATAAGCCGGTGGCCGAAAAATGTATAACCTGCCATGCCCCGCATGGTTCCGACTATCCGGCTTTAACTGATAAAAAACTTGCAGAGCTTTGCGCTCAATGTCATGACTTTAAAGCTGCTTCATTTGTTGCTAAGCATTATGGTAAAAAAGTAACCGATGGATGCCTGACCTGCCATGACCCGCATAGTTCTGAGAGTGAAGGGCTGTTGAAGCCATTTATTCACCCATCGATTGAGGGCGGCGGTTGTGATAGCTGTCATGATAAAATGGAGATGCGGGGCGGCAAGAGTGCAGAGCAGATGTCTTCGCTCTGCGTCAGTTGTCACCCTTCCCATGTAGGCGGTTTTCTGCACGAGCCCTATGTGAACGGCCAATGCCTTGAATGTCACGCTGTCCACGCCAGCGATTACCTGGCCATTGCGGCCCGGCCTCTCCAGCAGCTCTGTACTGAATGTCATGACCAGCACACAGGCATACAAAAAGGATCTTTGCACGAACCTGCCCAAAAGGGTGATTGTCTCTCCTGTCATCAGAGCCATTGGTCAGAGAATGCACAATTGCTCACCGTGTCCGGTAACGACCTCTGTTTTAAATGCCATGACCAGGCTGATTTTACAGGCAAAGGTAGGAAACGTCTCCACGAGCCGGTCGGCCAGGGAGAATGTCTTGATTGTCATGAAGCACATGCTGCTCCACAAAAGAGTCTGCTTAACGAAAAACAGGGCAAGCTCTGTTTCTCCTGCCATGATCAGACCGCCGGTGAGATCTACCACTCCTCTGTGCATCGTCCCTTTGCCGAAGGAAATTGCAGCAGCTGTCACCAGCCGCACCAATCTTCTGCGCCCCATTTTCTGAAGGATTCTGTAAGTCTTAACAAGCTGTGTTTGCAATGTCACGCCCAAATAGAGGAGAAACTTAAAGAGACACCGCATCAGCCGGTCGCAAAAGGCAAGTGTACTAACTGCCATGACTCCCATGCTGCTAACCGCAAAGCCCTATTGCTTGAGAATCCTGGCAAGCTTTGTCTGAGCTGCCATGATGACATGAAATTTGCGGCAGAGTCAAAAGGCAGGATTATTCATGAACCAATCAGGGAGGGTAATTGTACCGTCTGTCATGATCCGCATGGTACGGTCAAACCACAAAACCTAAAAAAAATGGAACCAGGTCTATGCCTTGATTGCCATGCGGAAATATCTCAATTCTGGAGCACTGGCTCAGCTCACGAACCAGCTTCGCAGCAATGTACAACCTGCCATCTGTCACACTCTGGAGATAATGAAGCCTTGTTACGCAAAGAAGCAGCGTCTATTTGTGGAGATTGCCATGAGAGTGGAGCGGAGCTACAGGCCACTCATAAAGGGATGAAACTTTCTCCGCTAGGATGCGTGAACTGCCATGACCCTCATGGCAGCGCTAATAATAAGCTTCTGCGTCCTGTCTTGCATGAACCTTTTAATTCCGCTGATTGTCTTTCATGTCATGATAGCCAGGGAGCTGTTACCACCGGGCCGAAATGTTTTGACTGCCACGAAAAAGATGACGGCAAGGTTGTGCACGCACCATACCGGCAAAACAAATGTGCTGACTGTCATCAGACCCATGCCGCTGATTATCCAGGCCTTTTAGTCAACTCGGGCGCCAGTCTATGCGCAACTTGTCATGCTGATATCGCCAAAAAAAGTAGCGCTCAAAAGCTTCATAAGCCTTTTCAGGAGGGACGCTGTCAGACCTGCCATGCCAGCCATACTTCAGATCATAAGAACCTCCTCCATGATTCTTTGTCCACCGCCTGTATGGAGTGTCATACTGATTTGCCCCAGGGGGTGAAGAATCTTCATTCCCCTTTTGCCAAAGGTGAATGTTTAACTTGTCATTTAGCACATGGCGGGTCCAATGATAACCTTCTGGTGGAGAAAAGTGATAATCTTTGCTATCAGTGTCATCAAAAGGACAGGGTTATCGGGCAGCACAAATCTCCGGTCCCGCTTACCGGTAATTGTGTGAGTTGCCATGATCCTCATGGCAGCAATCAGAAGGCTATCATCCGTGAGTTCATCCATGAGCCATTTAGTGATGATTGCAGTTATTGCCACCAGTCTGGTCAGGAAATCACCAATGAGTTATGTCTCCAATGCCATGAACGGGTCAGGGATGATTATTTGTTGCCCCATAGTCATTTGACCATGGTTGATAAGAAAGAAGGCTGCCTGACTTGCCATACCCCTCATGCCGGAAAGACAGCGGCAATGCTCAGAGATGAGGTAGACCAGGTCTGTCTAGAATGTCATCAGCAGTCTCTTGACCGCTATGACGGGAAAAAACATGTGCATCAGGATATGGACAACTGTACGGACTGTCACGCTGGCCATGGTTCCAGTGCCCCGGCCATGCTGAAAGGGGATGGCAGCACCACCTGTACATCATGCCATAAGAGCCATGATTCTTTTACCCACCCTATAGGAGAAGGGGTTTTGGATCATCGCAATCGGCAGATGCTCACTTGCTTGACCTGTCATGATCCAAAGGGGACAGATTATGAATATAACCTGCTGCTGGATCATAGTAAGGAACTTTGTGTTCAGTGTCATCGTTATTAACTTTTCGCAGTCTTCGCTTAGCTGCAACGCCATCAATCTTGGAGTTACTATGTCTCGTCTATTTTATAGGATAAGTAAATATATTTTCCTTGTTGCTTTTTTGATTGTGGCAACAGACACTTCTGTCTGGGCCTGGAACCATCATTTATCTTTATATTCTGCCACCGGTGACCCCATGCGGGTGCCAGCCGGTCTTTTTATTGATACAGAAAAAGAGCGCTATTATATCATTGATACCGGAAATAATCGGTTGGTCTCTTTTGATAAGGATGGCAATTATTTACAGGATTTTAATGCAAACGGGAAATTGACAGCACCCTTTGACCTGGTAAAGGATTCTCTTGGAAGGCTGTGTGTGATCGAGAAGGGGAAGAACACTCTAACCACAATTGATCTTAAAAACAAAGAGGTTACACCACATACTCTTACGTATAATGGAAGCACAATCATTCCGCATCGTCTGGCTCTAGTAGATGGTACTATTCTAGTACTAGACAAGAATAAGGGGGGGGTAGTTGTCCTGGATAAGGATTTACAGGTCAGATCGTACATTCCCTGCCCGGATAACTCTGAGGGGTTTGTTGATTTTGTAACCATTGCTGGTGAAATATGGGGCTTAGACCGTGGAAGTAATTCAGTATATCGTTATTCAATCAATGGTAAATTATTGGAAAAGGTGCAGTTAGATACTTCCCCTCAGCATCCTGTTGCTCTCGCAATTTCCCCGGATGAACATTTGTTTATCCTCGATCGACATGCCAGGGCCGTTTATCAGTTCTCCAGAACTGGCCGTCTTGATAAAAAATTTCTGGAACAAGGTTTTACAGTTGGCAAACTCTTCTACCCAATTCTGCTTCGTTTTGACCCTTGGGGGCGTTTATGTGTTGTGGATGAAGGAAATGGACGGGTAGAGATATATAATAGGTGAGGCGAAACATGTATTACATGCGAACAATGTGCTACATAGTTATTGCGACAATTATTGTTATTTTTGTACCAAACGCTGTTTTTGCTGTTACTGGTACCTGCTCATCCTGTCACACAATGCATAACAGCCAGGATGGTGTTGAAGTTAGTTATGGGCTTGACGCTGAAGATACCGGTCCTAATGTGGGTTTACTGATAAGTGATTGTGTGGGCTGCCACTCTTCTAGTGCAGGCAATCAAGTACTTGGAAACACCCCTATTGTTAACACAACGACAACCATTCCTGTTTTTAACGACACCGCTTTGGCCGGAGGAGATTTTTATTGGGTCGTTAATAGTGGTGACAATTATGGCCATAATGTTGATGGGATAGTTGGCGTAGATAGTGCTGTTAATGTAGGGATGACACCTCCTGGCTGGTCTTCTGCTGCTGCTTTTGGTTATGCTGGTACCGATGCAACCCGTAGAGCAGAAGCAGGGAGCTGGGGTGAACAATTAACTTGTGATGGGGTTTATGGCTGTCATGGTGATGTTGTTGATGGTGTTTGGGGTTCGCACCACAACAATGCCGGAGGCCTTCGTGAATTTGCTGCCGTGGATGACGAACACCAGGGGGAGCACTATAGATTTCTGCATGGCATCAATGGTTATGAGGACCCGAAATGGCAGCATAATGTTGCTGATGATGGCAACTTTAATGTCTATCATGGTGAGATTCGTTCCGGCTCGGATCTCGTTGGCAGCAGAGATACAATCTCATTTCTGTGTGCCCAGTGTCATGGCAATTTTCACTCCGGCACTGGTACCGACGAGGGGATTGCTGACTCTGGTTTTGCCAGCCCCTGGATACGCCATCCGGTTGATGTTAAACTATATAAATTAGATACAGAGTATGCCTCATATTCAGCCTCAACCTACATCTATGGGGTGCCGGTTGCTTTTGATGTAACGAATAATGTAAGTTATGACAGTACAGATGACATAAACGACCCCACTGACATCCAAATTGGCTTGGCAACCGTTACCTGTCTCTCTTGTCATGTCGCCCATGCCAGCCCCAATCATGACCTGTTGCGCTGGAACTACAGGGGGTGGCCGGGTAACAGCGTCGAAAATGACTATGGCTGTCACACCTGCCATTCATCAAAAAATTAACGATTTCCCTAATCCTAGCCCAGAACGCCCTTGTGGGGTGTAAAAAATACAAAAAAAATTCTAAGGTACTAAAATAATCTATGAACCAGCACAAATATGCATATGTACTTTTTCTAGTTTTTTTCCTCTCTTTTGTTGTCTCCGGATGTGTTAATAGCAGCCCTGGTGGTGGATTTATAAAGCGGGATATCGTTGAAAAACCACCTCTTGCCAACCAATCTTTACTATCCTTTTTCTGTGACTTTACTGAGCAGCCCCGTCAGCAACTAAACATTCAGATAAGTGATATGGAAATTCACACCGGAGAACAATGGATCTCTGTACTTCCTTCCGTTACATCTATTTCGTCAGAGCATATTTCTACTGGACAAATTCTATTGACCCGGGCAAGCCTGCCGGCCGGGACGTACACTAAGCTTCGCTTTACCTATGAAGAGACGGCCGCACAAAAAGAAGAAAATGGTCAGATGAAAGGGAATAAAATTACAAAAGAAATTTTATTTACCGCACCATTGCAGCTTTTGGCACAAGAAAGTCAGTGTCTTTTTTTAGATTGGAAGTTGAGCCCGTCGCAATCCAAGCAACAACAGTTTGAACCATTAATAACCGTATTTCCGCAGGAGATTTCCTTAAGTGTTGATCTGGCATTTGTGACTTGCCCGGATATTGATACCATATATATTATTCGAACTGATACCAATAAAGTAATCGGGGCTTGGGGGATACCTGGTAAACCGTCTGATTTTGTCTTAAATTATTCTACAGATGTACTGTATGTGCTTTCCCAAAAAAATAAATCAATTGTCATTGTTGAAATTTCATCGGGGAGGGTAGTAGATTCTTTTTTTATTCCCATGGGTACAGACCCCTCTTTTATGGAGGTTAGTCCCGATTTTCAATACGCCTATGTTCTGGACCAGAGAAACTTCCGGCTGATAAAAATTCAACTGTCAGATGGCAGCCTCGCAGGTACTTTTAACTTCGATTATCCTGTGGAATACTTATCTTTGCTTGAGGGTGATCACCGCCTTGCTGTCTCATCTTCAAGTGTTAATGAAGTTTATTTATTGGACAAAGAGACCCTGCAGAAAGTTCAAACAATTCAGGTTGGCAGAAAAATCTCCAGTATGGTTTTGGTAAACAACCAGCTTCTCATTGCAGAGAAGGGCGCAACCACATTACTTGCTTATAATATTCACACATCAGTAGAAAAAAGACCTGTTGTTGGTTTGGGGCCTGAGAGATTTCTTCAGGTTAACAATAGATTATATGTTTCAGCCTCAAAGGCTGGACGAATTGATGTACTAGATCCCGATGAACTGTACCCGATAAAAACGATTCGTATTGGCGGGGCTCCTGTGGAAATGGCAGCTTCTACTAATCGGAGATGGCTATATGTTGCTGATGTGCAGAGAGGTGGCCTGGCTGTTCTTGACCTCTCTTCTTATCGGTTAGAGAAAAGGATAGATCTAGCCGCCGTTCCTCATTCAATTGCTGTTACTCAGTAATCCCTTATAAATTCCACTGAGAACGTACAACAGGGCATTTTTTAAAACGTCTTTTCTCAAAATCACTTTCTTTTTAATTCCATTGGACGCAAATTTGATATCCCCAATTTTAGTTAAATATTAGGAGGACAGAAGGTTCCCAGTGTCAATCGTCATGGTCAATGCTTCCTTGTTCGTTGTTTTTTCATTCTTTTGGTCATTGCCCAACCAACGATATGGTGAGAAAAAAGATTTATAATCACAGAAAAATACAACTAGTTTTTTGTTGTCCATACTACGTCATATCCCTGCGAATCGACATATGTGAATTTGACATTGCACTTACAATTTGATAATTATCAATTATTTATTTTTTGATTTTAATGAAAAATTTGAGTAGGTATTAAATAGCGTAAAATCCAGTATATTTCCTGTAGAAATCTCGTTTCAATTATAAATTAATTATCAAAATAATATTATACAATACCATGACTAATAAACGAGAAGAGAGCAAAGATCAGAAGCTTGTCTTAGTAGTTGATGACGATAAGATATTAAGACAGATTCTCTGTCTCTCCATGTCAAAATCAGGGTTTAAGGTCGCCGAAGCAGGCACCGGTGAAGAGGCAATAGAAAAATTCAAGGAACTAGGAGCAGATGCCATGTTGCTTGATGTACTTCTGCCTGGAATAGATGGTTTTCAAGTTTGTAAAAGAATACGAAAAATGCCGGGCGGCGCCTCACTGCCAATAATTATGATCACTGGTCAGGACGATTATGAGTCAATAAATAGTGCTTTTGAAGCCGGGGCAACTGATTTTGCAGCAAAACCATTAAACCCGCTTTTGCTTTGTTATAGGATTCGCTACATTATTAGAGCAAACCAGGCATTTGATGATCTGGGCATTAGTCAGTTGAAACTTGCGGCGGCCCAGGAAATGGCTAATCTGAGCAACTGGGAGTTGGATCTCACCTCAAATATTATTGAATGGAATGCAAATGTTTGTAATATTTTTGGTGTCACAGAGCAGGGATACAGAGGGGACCTACAATTCTTTTTAGATATTGTCCATAAAGAAGATCTTGAAAATGTCAGAAAAAAAATTGATCAATCTGTTCGTCATAATAGAGATATTAATTTTGAGCATCGTATTATTCTTAAGGGAAAAAACGTAAAAATAATCAAGCAGGAAGGAAAAATTTTATATGACAGTGCAGGTATCCCTGTGCGGATATTATTTACCAGCCAGGATGTTACCGAAAAGAAAAATACAGAGGATGAAGTTCGTTTCCTCGCATTTTATGATCGTCTAACCGAAATGCCGAACCGTATCTTGTTTAAAGAACACCTTGCCAAGGCCCTTTTTGACGCCAAAAGGGATAGGAGTTATATCGCCGTTCTCTTTATTGATATTGATAATTTTAGATTGATCAATGACACCTTTGGCAGAAAGACAGGTGACGCTATTCTTAAGATTGTAGCTGATCGTTTAAAAATTTGCCTTCGGGACAATGATACTGCTGCTAAAATGGATGAATATGACCTTACGGCCAGGTTCGGTGCTGATGAATTTGGCATTATACTCGAAAATTTAAATGATTTATCCGACTCAGCTATAGTTTGTCGGAGGATCATTGAAATGGTGAATGAAAAAATCACAGTTGATGATAATGATATCTTTCTGCACTCAAGAATTGGAGTGAGTGTTTTTCCTGACGACGGAAATACGGTAGAAGACTTATTGAGAAATGCTGATTCCGCACTATCACGGGTCAAAGAACTGGAAAAAGACTCATATCAATTTTATACGGCTGATTTAAACAGCAGAGCCTTTGCGCGCTTTGCTCTTGAAACCAGGCTAAGACAAGCCATTGTGAACAATGAATTTTATCTGCTATATCAACCACAGGTAGATTTGGAAACACTGAAAGTGACAGGTGTTGAAGCACTTATTCGATGGCTCCATCCTGATATGGGTATTGTGTCTCCAATGGATTTTATTCCGGTGGCCGAGGATACAGGATTGATAATTCCCATTGGTGAATGGGTCATGCGGGAGGCATTGATCCAGTGTAAAAAATGGGCCGATAGTGGCTTTAATATAAAAATGTCAGTCAACCTTTCCGCTGTCCAATTTCGCGACCCTAAACTTCTAGAATTTGTCAAAACAACCATTGTTGAGGAAGCGGTAGATACCAATTTTATTGAATTTGAAATCACCGAAAGTATGCTGATGGATGATGTGGAGGGCAGTATCGAACGGATGGAAAAGTTTAAGGAATTAGGCGTTCGCCTATCCATTGACGATTTTGGCACGGGCTACTCTTCCCTCAATTATCTTAAACGGTTTCCTGTGGATGCGCTCAAAGTAGATCGGTCGTTTGTAAGTGATATTACAGTCAGTGAAGATGATGCCATGATCGTGACCGCGATAGTGACCCTGGCAAAGAATCTGAACCTTGAGGTTATAGCTGAAGGAATTGAAATGAAAGAACACCTTTCTTTCCTCAATAATCTTGGCTGCGATCATGCTCAAGGGTATTTGATTAGCAGACCGGTTTCAGCAGAAGAGGTTGAAAGTTTTTTTGGTGATTGGACTGTCGATGAAATTTAATGCCTTAGGGCCTTACAGGCCCTAAGTATGATTCCCCGACAGCCTCCTAGATCAAATCAATCCCAGGCTTCTCAGGAGCGTGTCCATATCTTTTCTGTCTAGCCGGATAAGCCCCTTCTTTTTAGCGCTGGAAAGAGCAATGTCGTATTCTGTTTTACCCAGTACCCTGTTAATTGCAGGGAACTCAGATGCTTTAAAACAAGGGTGATATTGCTCCATTATATTCACGTAGGTGTTTTTTGATAATTTTTGAGCAATAAAACCGGCTATCTCCCCCGTTTCGTCTACCACCCCTGGCATTACCAAGTGCCTTACCAGTAAACCTTTTTCTGCAACTCCGTTCGCATTTATCTGTAGATCTCCCACTTGCCGATGCATTTCAATAAGCGCCTCACGTGCTCTTTTGGGATAGTCTTTCGCATTACAATACAGTTGTGAGTTTTTGCCTGACCAAAACTTGAAGTCAGGCATATAGATATCAAAAATTCCATCCAGTAATTGGAGAGTTTGCAAGGAATCGTAACCACTTGTATTATAGATTAAAGGTATTGATAGGCCTTTTTCGATTGCAAATGGAAGGGCTGCTACTATCTGAGGAACGACATGGCTGGGGGTGACAAAGTTGATATTATGGCAACCCTGTTTTTGGAGACTGACCATTATTGAGGCAAGTTGACCGGCAGATACCTCAACGCCTCCGCTGTTATGGCTTATGTCGTAGTTCTGGCAAAATACGCAGCCAAGATTGCAGCCATTAAAAAAAATAGCACCAGATCCTCCGGAACCCACAAGTGGAGTTTCTTCACCATAATGTGCGTTATAATTTGCAACCCGTGCTAATGCACCGGTACGGCAGATGCCTTTTTTGTTGCTCAGCCTATCAACCTTGCATAAGCGAGGGCAGAGACTGCACTCTTTTAGTAGCAGTTGCAGCTTTTTTGATATTTTTTGTAACTTGCCGGTCCGTGCGAGTTTGAGGTAGGAGGGAGGGGAGGGCATAGGTAAAAATTATTTTTCTTTCGCTTGCTTCTTGTTGAAATCAAAAACCATTTCATTTTTTTTCAGAAGTCCATACTCACGACGTGCTATCTCTTCAAAATATTTTTGGTCGGTTTTTAATTTTACTATCTCATTTTTCAGCTCAGTGTTTTGCCTTTTGAGGTCTTCAACTTCTAAAGAGAGGGATGAATTTTGTTCTCGAAGGTTTAAATACTTACCAACTTTTCCAAAAGAGAAGAAAAATAAAAGGAAAATAAGAAGGAAAAAAATGGTAACAGCAAAAAAACGATTTTTATTTTTATAATGCATAGTCGTTACAAAGAATAACCAAGGAAAAAAGATGTTTTAGACGATATAAATTCAACTTAATCCGGAAAAACCGGAAATAAGTGCCTTAACAGTAGAGTGTAACATGTTTATTTCAAAATACTTTTAAGCATTTCGTGTCTGTTATACCCCTCAAGGGGGTACTGAACTGAGTGGCAGAAATTCGGAGTTAAGGCACTAAATAATATCACAGAGGTTTCTGGAAAACGAGGGAAATATGGGTACATCGTCAGAAGAAAGGGAAATTGTTATTGTCAGTGCTTGTCTTGTTGGCATAGCGAGTAGATATGATGGGAAGGTAAAAACAAATAAAAAATGTTTGAGGCATCTTGAAAATAAAATTTGGATACCTGTCTGTCCCGAACAGCTTGGCGGACTACCAACTCCCCGTTCACCTGCAGCCCTGAATAATGGAGATGGTTTTGCAGTTTTACGGGGTGAACAACAGATTATATCTCAGAACGGCAAAGATGTTACCGAAAAATTTATAAGAGGTGCAAAAATAGTTGCAGAGATTGCTCAAGCTTTACAAGTTAAAAAAGTGTTTTTGAAATCAAAAAGCCCATCATGCGCAGTTTCTGGTAAATGTGGGGTAACGGCGGCGTATTTAACAGAGTGTGGCTTTGATCTGCATGAATACTGATAGTGTCGCGGATAGTGAAGACTCCGATGATGTTGTTATCCACTTTTGCAAGAGGTTCAAGTAGCTCAAATTTTTAAAATCTTTAAAATTATAATACCGAATTCGTACAGCAGGTAGAGAGGTCCGCCCATCAGCAGCATATTGACAATGTCTGGGGTGGGGGTAAGCAGGGCCGCAACAATGCTGATAACCAATAATGCATAGCGGCGACCTTTTTCAAAACTTTGCCGGCTTGCAACGCCCGTTTTTGCCAGAAAAACCATACATATGGGTAGTTCAAATATGAGGCCGAATGCCAGTACAAAAACTGTGACAAATGTCACAAACTTGCTAACCGATATCACAGGCTTTAGTTGCTCGGAACCGAAGCTGAGAAGAAAATCTACCCCGTACGGCAGAGTGATATAATAACAGAAAGACGCGCCACAATAGAAGAGAAAACAGGTGAAAATGGTAAAGTTGAGCTGGCTCTTAAAAGACAATTGAAAAGGTTTAGCCAAAGAACGCCATAAAATAATCGCAAGAATAGGAACAAGTACAAGGAGATTTACACTTAAAGCCAATTGCACATGGGCTAGAAATGGTTCTGCCACGGTATAAAATACAAGGGGTTGATCTAGATGGTTTTGAATTATTTCAAAGAGGTGGGGCGATATTGTATAAAACCCGATGGTACCACCAATGATGAGGACACCTAGTAATAAGAAATGTCGGCGGATCTCATGGACAAAAGCTAGCAGGCGCTCATATGGTTTCACAGTGTTAAGTCAGGGGTAATTAGATTTAATGGTTTTTATTTGAAGAGTTCTTTTGATAATATTTCTATAGCATTTTCCAGTATAACAATATTATCAAAAGAATCGCCACTTTTAGGGTTCTTCTTGTGCATATAATCAAGAAACAAGGGGTCTTTTCTGAATGTGTCAAGGTCGTATAGTGCCGTTATAAAAAGGTCAGCCTGTTCCTTTGAGAGTTGCATTCCTCGTCTCAGCATCGGGTGTTGGGTGAGAGACATGAGCTGATCGTTATACTTATTATAGAGGATTATTTCCTGGTCTTTCTCCCATTCTTCAATGGTCTGTTCCTGTTGGTCATTAAAGCCGAGGCAGTGCGGTTCCCTTATAAGCACATATTTTAGGTTTACTTGTTTGTCTTTTAGCATGGAAGCGCCGCGTCCCACAGGATATGTCCTGCAGGCTCCAGGCCTTTCATGATATACAAGGCACCCTTGCTCTGCAACAAAGGGGCAGCTGGCTCTTCCGTCGTCAACCATCCCAAGGTAGACAAATGGGTAAGGATGATTTTCAGTGAATTCTACAATAGCGTGCCTGTCCAAAAATTCAGCAGAGGAGAGATTCAGGCCCTCCCGTAAGCGCAATACATCATAGGGAGTTAAAGCAAGTTCAAGTTCTCTGCAGCATTCATTAAAGCATTGAACCTTTGTGTGGCATCTGAATCTAAAAGTAGATTTTTTGTCAATTGGTTGCACATTTTCTGGAAAGGACATTAGGCTGCTCTTGCTCCTGCTTTTTTACTGGCCCAGAGATAAAGGACAGGGCTTGCTATGAAAATTGATGAGTAGGTACCAACAAGGACACCAAGCAATAAGGCTAAAGAAAAGTCGTGGATAACAACGCCGCCAAGTATGAAAATTGCTAAGATTACCAGTGCGGTGGTGAGAGAGGTAACAATAGTTCTGCTGATTATTTGATTAATGCTTTTGTTGATTATGGAGATGAAACCTTCACCTTTGGAACTATCTCTGCGCAAATTTTCACGAATCCTGTCGAAAACAACCACAGAGTCATTAAGCGAGTAGCCTGCCAAAGTCAAAAGGGCCGTAACGATAAGCAGGGTAATTTCTATATTCATAAGATAACAGATACCTAGCACGACAATAACATCATGGAAGGTTGCGATTGCCGCAGCAATTCCGAAACTGAGATCAAAGCGTAAGGCCAGATAGACTATAACCCCGAACAGAGAAATGAAGATAGCCTCCAGGGCCTTGTCGCGGAGAACCTCACTTATGGAAGAGCCAATTTCTGATTGGCTTTCCAGGATGAAGTGATAATCAGACATCTCTGTATTCAGGGCCTCGGTTACCTGATGGCTCAAGTTTGAAACAACCGCCTCTGATTTTTTAAGTTTCACAATGAGCTGGTTGTCGTCCACCACCTGCTGTAGTTCCACATCGCCAAGATTATACCTTTTCAAGGCAGACCTGGCATCATCAAGGTTAAACTGTTTCTCTGCCTTGTATTGCAGCATTGAGCCGCCAGCAAAGTCTACACCTAGATTGGCTTGGCCACGCAAAATTTGCACAAAGGAAAAAAGACCTATAAGGACTAGCACACCGGAAATAGCAAAGGTCACTTTCCGCACACTCATAAAATCGATATTGGGTTTTGAGAGAAACTGCATAAATTTAATTGGTTTTAATGCCTTTCTGCTGTGCATGAAGTCATAAACCAATTTGGTGCCGAAAAGGGTGGTGAAAAGGTTGAACGTAACACCAAAGGAGAGGGTCACCGCAAAACCTTTGATGGGGCCGGTTCCGAAGAGAAACAAGGCCAATGCCGTAATCAGAGTGGTCACCTGGGAGTCAACAATGGTCCAGAATGCCTTTTGGTAGCCTCCTTCAACTCCAGATTTGACCGATTTGCCAAGGGCAAATTCCTCCCTCATACGTTCAAAAATTAGAACATTCGAGTCAACCGCCATACCGATGGATAGAATGATACCTGCAATACCTGGCAGTGTCAGGGTAGCATTCATAAAGGCGAGTCCTGCAAAAAGAAGCATGACATTAAGCATTAGGGCAAAATTGGCAATAATACCGGAAAGACGGTAGTAGACAATCATAAAAACGAGGACCATGACAGTGCCCAATAGACCTGCTGCCAGTCCTTTGTTGATTGAATCCTGGCCAAGGCTTGCACCAACGGTGAGGTTTTGGATAATTTCAACAGGGGCGGGCAGGGCGCCGATGCGAAGAACAATGGCAAGATCTGTGGCGTCCTCGTAGTTGAAGTTGCCGGATATCTGGGCACTGCCTCCTAGTATCTTTTCACGAATGACCGGCGCTGATTTGACATTATCGTCGAGAATGATAGCAAAGCGTTTATTGACATTTTTTTCGGTAACTTGTCCAAATATCTTGCCTCCCCGTCCTGTGAGATCAAGGGTGACATAGGGCTCATTAAAGGTGCCGCCAACCCTGACCTGAGCGTCTTTGACCATGTCGCCGCTCATCATAACTTGATCTAAAATGAGAAGAGGTGTGTCAGTTTTAAGACCGGTCTGATTGTCTGTGACCGATTCAAAATAAAGTTCAGTGTTTTGCGGTAACTGGTTGCGTACGGCATTGTTGAGCTTTTCGCGTGATTCTCCCCGGTTCCATTGTCCGGCTAGTATAGCCTGAGAAATTATGCCGTTGAGATCGAGACCTTTATTGTCTTCGTCCACCATTTTAAATTCAAGCTGGGCAGTTTGGCCAATAAGACCAAGGGCGCGGTCTGGATCCTTGACTCCAGGAAGCTGTATAACAATTTCGTCTTTTCCCTGACGGACAATAACTGGTTCTGCGACACCAAATTGATCAATTCGATTTCGGATAATCTCAAGAGATTGATTGACCGCATTCTTTTTGATAAATTCAACCCGGTCTTCGGTAAGCCCCATGATTATTCTTGGGAATGTTCCTTCTTCAGCTTGTATTTCTATGTCGAGATTTGGGAAATCCCCTTCAGTCATATCTCGAACGGTTTGCAGAACGCTGGTGTTTGGCAGGGTGAAAATTACCTTGTTTTGGTCTGGTGATTTTATTTTAACGACGGAAATACGCTTTTCAATAAGGGCATCTTTAAGGTCTTGGGCGGCAAAATCCAGTGAGTTTTCAACGGCTTTTTCAAGATTAACTCGCAAAACGAGATGCATACCACCTTGAAGGTCAAGTCCGAGCCGAAGTCCCTCAGGAGCGAAATATTTTTTCCACCAATCAGGGACGTTTGGGGTAAAAGAAGGGATTATGCTGGTTGCGGAAAAGAAAGCAATAAAGGCAAGCAGTAGAATTTTCCATTTCAGAGACTTATTCATTCAGAACTCCTGGTATAATAAAATATTGTAAGCTGATTTTGGTTAAATGATACGCATCATATACCTATGATGCCGTGGTGAAAACAGAATCTGATAAAATTGTAAGGCAAAACCAAGCGATTATACTCCAGATGCTAAAGAAGTCAATATTCACAGGAAAATTTCCTTGGACAATTTTACGCTATCCTGGTAAAAGTAGCGGTTCTACGATTTAAACCATTTATTTTAAATAGAGTACCCCATGAAAACTGTAAAAAAAGATTACGCCGATAAATCCAGCCTGGAAATTGCAAAAAAAATCAGTCAAGCGGCTTTAGATACAAAAGCCGAAGAATTATTTATCCTTGATGTACGAGAATTGTCTGGTTTTACCGATTATTTTATTATTATGAGTGGTCGATCCACCAGACATGTTCAAGGGCTGGCGGCCGCGATTGATAAAGAAATGAGCAGCAAGCGCATGAAAACTTCCAACACCGAGGGCCTTGACGAGGGGCTTTGGGTCTTGCTTGATTTCAATGATGTTATTGTGCACATATTTTATAGTGAGGTTAGAAGTTTTTATGATCTTGAAGGCCTTTGGCACGATGCTCCCAGGGTAGAGGTTGATTGATGCTTAAATCTTCTCCCGTATTGCTCGTTATTCTTGACGGATGGGGAGTGGGTGAGAAAACGGATAATAACGCGGTCTATCTTGCCAACACACCCAATATGGATAGGTGGCAGTCCGAGTTCCCATACACCCAACTTTCTGCACATAATGGCGCAGTCGGGCTTCCAGAAGGACAAATGGGAAACTCTGAAGTGGGTCATTTAAATATTGGGGCCGGACGAGTTGTTTATCAGGATTTTACCCGGATAAACAAAGCGGTAGAAACTGGAGATTTAGCGGAAAATGGTGTGCTTCTTGCGCTTATAGACAGTGTCAAAGCAGAAGGCAAGGCGCTTCATTTTTTTGGTTTGCTTTCCGATGGCGGAGTCCATAGTCATATTAATCATCTCATCGGCATGGTGAAAATTGCTGCATCGAAAGGATTAAAGAAGATATTTATTCACTGCTTTATGGATGGCCGAGATACGCCGCCTAAAAGTGGAGCTGGGTACATTGTTTCTCTCCAGGAGGAATTGCTAAAAATTGGTGCTGGTAAAATAGCCACCATAACCGGGCGCTATTTCGCCATGGACCGTGATAAAAGGTGGGACCGGGTAGAAAAAGCCTGGCAGGCCTTAGTTGATGGGATAGGAGTTCAGGAAGAAAAGCCATCTCTTGCTATGCAGAATGCATATGCTAAGGGTCAGACTGATGAATTTATCGAACCTATAACCCTGTGTGAAAATGGTAAGCCAATTACGACCGTGCAGGATGGTGATGCGGTACTTTTTTTCAATTTCCGAGCGGATCGGGCCAGGGAATTGACCCATGCCTTTACCGATAGTGACTTTGAAGAATTTTCATGTAAAAAAAGGCCTGTTTTGACGGATTTTGCCACCTGTACCAGGTATGAAAAAAGTTTCACCCTGCCCGTACTCTTTCCACCCACGCAGCTTAACAGAATACTTGGGGAAGAGGTAAGCCGAAACGGACTAAAACAACTGCGTATTGCAGAAACGGAAAAATACGCCCATGTCACCTATTTTTTTAACGGCGGCAGGGAGGCGGTTTTTGACAATGAGTCCCGGCTTCTGGTTGAATCCCCAAGAGAAGTTGCCACATACGATTTGAAACCGGAAATGAGCGCCTATAAAGTTACAGACTTACTTTTAGACAAGCTCAAAAATGAGTCATTTGATCTTATCGTGCTAAACTACGCCAATAGTGACATGGTTGGTCATTCTGGTATTTTACCGGCCGCGATCAAGGCCTGTGAAAGCGTCGACGAATGTCTAGGTAAGCTAGTGGCATTTTTTAGCGAACAGGGTGGCAATGTTCTTATTACAGCCGACCATGGCAATGCCGATATCATGTTTGACCAGGCAACCAAGGAACCTTATACCGCTCACACCTTAAATCCGGTCCCTTTTATTCTTGTCAGTGAAGAGTATAAAACGGCAAGCTTGCACAGGGGCGGGGCACTTAAGGATATAGCTCCCACCATACTCAACCTCATGGGGCTTCAAGTTCCAACCGAGATGGAAGGAATAAATCTCATCCAGTAATTTTCATTTGTCAGGGCAATATATGAAATACATTAGTACACGGGGGGGGATCTCACCCGTATCCTTTAAAGAAGCAGTGATGATGGGTCTTGCCACTGATGGGGGCCTGCTTTTACCGGAATCCCTCCCAAGTGTAGACGAACCTCGTTTAGCTCAATGGCAGAGTCTGAACTATCAGGATTTGGCCCACGAGGTTTTCTCACTTTTTATAGATGATATTGATAGCCGCGATTTAAAAGAACTTGTTGAAAGATCTTACTCTACCTTCAGTCATCCTGAAATAACTCCACTTACCAAGCGGGATAACCTATACATCCTGGAACTTTTTCACGGCCCAACCCTGGCATTTAAAGATGTGGCCTTACAATTTCTTGGCAATGTTTTCGAGTACCTTCTCAAAGAGTCGGGTAATACCATGAACATTTTGGGGGCCACCTCCGGTGATACCGGAAGTGCTGCCATCTATGGAGTTCGAGGTAAAGAAAACATCAATATTTTCATTCTGCATCCCCATAAAAGAGTGAGCCCCATTCAAGAGCTGCAGATGACCTCTGTGTTGGATGAAAATGTCTTTAATATAGCCATTAAAGGCACCTTTGATGATGGCCAGGAAATAGTCAAAGGGATATTCAACGACATTGATTTTAAAAGCAGATATAATCTGGGCGCGATCAATTCAATCAACTGGGCAAGGGTCCTTGCTCAAGTGGTTTATTATATATATGCCTATTTGCGGGTGAGTCAGGCTGAAAATACGAAGGTTGTGGATTTTTCAATACCAACGGGTAATTTTGGCGATATCTTTGCGGGATTTGTGGCGCGCAAGATTCTTGGTGATGGCAAAATTGGCAAGCTTGTTCTTGCTACGAATGAAAATGACATCCTGTCTCGCTTTGTTTTAAACGGAGAATATTCAAAAAGTGAGGTTGTGCCAACAGTAAGCCCATCAATGGACATCCAGATGGCCAGTAATTTTGAAAGATATTTATATTATCTTAATGATGCTGATCCTGATAAAACCAAAATAGACATGGAAACCTTCGCATCCCTGGGTGTCTTATCCTTTTCATCTGCTAAATTCAGCAGAGTTAAAAATGATTTTTCCTCGCAACGAGTTGCTGAAGCTGAAACGGTTGAGACGATCAGGCAATTTCATGAGAAAACGGGCTATGTCCTCGACCCGCACACCGCAGTAGGTGTTCATGCTGCTCTTAATAAGCGAAGAGAACATGTGCCGATGGTCTCCCTTGCCACTGCACATCCTGGAAAGTTTGGTGAGGCGGTAAGTCGTGCTATTGGAGAGCAGAAACTTCCTGAAACATTGCAGGACCTTGTTGGTAAAAAAACAAGATGCTCTCTGTTGAACGCCGATGTTAATGAAATTAAAGAGTTTATTCAGCATAATGCCATGGTGTGACGAGCCTTAGTGTACAATCTAACTTTTTAAAAAATATAAAAACTCAAGAAATTCGCTTGCACATAAGTGCTGACTGTAGTTAGTAGTAGCAAGATATGAAAATAGATTGAGTATAGTAAAGCTATAAAGAGTATCACCATCCACGGACTATAATAAGAATGGACGCCATAACGTTTATTTAGTGTGGCAATATAACCAATACCTATATAACAAGGGGAAAACATGAACAAGTCAGATCTCGTTGCAGCAATAGCAGAAAACGCCTCAATTACCAAAGCAGAAGCAAGTCGTGCCTTACAGGCTCTTCTTGATAATATTACAAGTAACCTCTCCAAGGGAGAACCTGTTGTCTTAACTGGATTTGGTACATTTTCTGTTGCTAAAAGAGCCGCAAGAACAGGACGTAATCCAAGCAACGGTAAAGCAATAAAAATTGCTGCCAAAACGGTAGCTAAGTTTAAAACCGGTAAAGGTCTTGCTGGCGCAGTGAATTAAAGCTGTACCCAGTTAACTAAAAACTGGCTTTGAAAATCTCTCCTGTTCAACTAAAGGGGAGATTTTTTTTTCATTTAATACCTATTTTATTTACCTGTTTAGTCCTTAATATGTATTTAAATTTGGGACTTGCTTAAAAGTTATCAATATTAAAAAAAATTAACGCCTATAATTAAGGCATTTATCCAGTTCTATGGGTTAGGAGAGATCAATGGACATTAAATTTACATCAAAGGTATTTGAAACTGAAACGCTTATTCTGTCAGGCACAGAGGAGACCATTGTACGCGGTGGTAGAGATAAATTCTCTCTTCTGGAAAAAGCTTTCGACGGGATTAAACAAATTGGCGTTATCGGCTGGGGCTCACAAGGTCCGGCCCAAGGTCAGAATCTTAAAGACTCACTCGAAGGGACACCTATCAAGGTTACAGTAGGTCTTCGAGAAGGAAGCTCTTCAATGGCTAGTGCCAGAGAGGCCGGCTTCAACGAAGAAGATGGAACTTTAGGTGAAATGTATAAGGTGATCAGAGAATCTGATATGGTTGTTCTGTTGATCTCTGATGCCGCTCAGGCTGAAAAATACCAAGAAGTTTTTGACAATATGAAAGACGGCGCAACCTTAGGGCTTTCACATGGTTTTCTGCTTGGCTACCTTGAAAGTATTGGTAAATCTTTTCCAAAAAACATGAATGTTGTTGGAGTATGCCCTAAAGGTATGGGGCCCTCAGTCCGCAGGCTTTATGTACAGGGAAAAGAGGTAAACGGTGCCGGAATTAACAGCTCCTTTGCTGTGGAACAAGATGTAGACGGTAAAGCTACGGAACAGGCCCTTGGTTGGGCGGTTGCGGTTGGCGCACCTTATATTTTTAAAACCACCCTACGAAGTGAATTCTGTAGCGATATCTTTGGAGAGCGTGGAATTCTTCTTGGGGCCGTTCACGGCATCGTTGAATCTCTGTATCGATATTTTGTTATGGAAAAAAATATTGGTAAAGAAGAGGCTTTTAAAAAGTCAGTTGAAAATATCACCGGACCTATCAGCAAAACCATCTCCCATGAAGGGATTCTTGCTGTATACAATAAACTTGATGCCGAAGGTAAAAAAGTTTTTGAAAAAATGTATTCCTATTCCTATGGCCCGGCCCAGGATGTCCTCATGGAGATTTACGACGAGGTTTCTTCCTGCAACGAAATTCGTACCGTTATAATGTACGGAAAGAGGGAGAACCGCTATCCCATGGGTAAAATTGATGGAACCCATATGTGGAAGGTTGGCGAAAAAGTCAGAGCAGAAAGAGATGACAGCGAGGCTGCCATTGATCCATTTACCGCTGGAATGTACTGTGCCACAATGATGGCTCAGATTGATCTGCTGGTTGAAAAAGGACATTGCCTCAGTGAAGTTGTCAATGAATCGGTTATTGAGGCGGTTGATTCCCTCAATCCTTATATGCATTATAAAGGTGTTGCTTTTATGGTGGATAATTGTTCGACTACTGCACGCCACGGTTCTCGGAAATGGGCACCACGTTTCGATTATAACTTAAGCCAACAGGCATTGGTTGATTTTGTCAATGACGCGCCTATTGATGTAAAGTTAATAGAAAACTTTAAAAACAACATGATTCACGAGTCTGTTATAGCATGTGCAACTCTGCGACCTTCGGTGGATATTGCTGTTATTGGCTAAATGAGTAGAATACATAAGAAGTGATAAAAAAGGCCCGCTTGCACATCAGCAAGCGGGCCTTTTTTTGTTATTGCTTTTGTAAGCAGGGTTGTAATTATTCAGCGTAGGCTGGAAATTACCCCTAACTCCAGGCTGTAAACTTGAGATGTGCTTCATATTCGTTCATTTCGGAGTCTATGCTTACCTGGGCTTCGAAGAATACTTGTGCTATTCGAGAAGACCCAAATGGGCGAAGATGGAGTGCAACTGAATAGTTACGCAGGGTTAAGCAATAAAGTTAACTATGGCGTCACCCATTTGAGACGTGTTCACCGTTTTATTCGGGTCGGTGGCGATATCTTTTGTATGAATACCACTATCTAGGGTTTTGGCTACCGCATCTTCAATGGCATCGGCTGCTTCGTTTTCTCCAAGGCTGAACCTGAGCATCATTGCGGCGGAAAGGATCTGGGCTATGGGATTTGCAATTCCTTGTCCCGCAATATCCGGGGCTGATCCACCTGCTGGCTCGTAGAGGCCAAAACCTGTTTCATTCAGACTCGCTGATGCCAGTAGTCCCATGGAACCGGTGATCATGGCGCATTCATCTGAAACAATATCACCAAACATATTACCGCAGAGCATGACATCAAATTGTTGAGGATCACGCACCAGCTGCATGGTCGCATTGTCGACATAAATGTGGTTCAACTCCACGTCTGCGTATTGTTTGGCAACCTCAATAACAACTTCACGCCATAGTACCATTGTGGTTAAAACATTGGCTTTGTCAACAGAAGTTACAATTTTTCGACGCAGACGCGCGGCCTCAAAGGCTTTATGAGCGATTCTTTCAATTTCGCCCCGGGTATATACCATAGTATCAAAGGCTTTTTCCTCAGGTCCGGAACCTTCTCTACCTTTTGGTTGGCCAAAATAGATTCCACCAGTCAACTCACGCACACAAAGAATATCGAAACCATCGCCAACTATGTCACTTCTAAGCGGGCTTGCCGCTGCCAAAGATTGAAATACCTTTGCCGGACGAAGGTTGCAAAAAAGTTTGAAATGCTTTCGAAGAGGTAAAAGAGCAGCGCGTTCCGGCTGCTCTTCTGGAGGCAGAGACTCCCATTTAGGGCCGCCAACTGAGCCAAAAAGAATTGCATCGCTGTTTTCACAACATGTCAATGTTGATACAGGAAGGGCTTCACCATGATTGTCTATGGCACAGCCACCAACATCTGCATTTTCGTAGGATAGTTCAATGGAGAACTTTTCTTCAATTTTGTTCAGAACCTTGATGGCCTCAGCCATAACCTCTGGTCCAATACCATCACCAGGTAAGAGAGCTATTTTTTTCATACATATCCTTCAAGTTAATTTTTTAGATATTAAAATTTAGTTTAAATAAGCCCGGCATCTTAATGGAATCCCCAATAAAATACAAGGATTCCAATCCAGTAAGAAAAATGTCATTTCATTGTTGCTAGAATGTCATATACATTTTTGGAGCTTGCCTCTCTTTTTGGTTAGTGTATATTTTAATCAAAAGCTGAAAAGCCAGACCTTAACCTCGGAGTTTAGCAATGACAGAATATGAGCCTTTTACCCCTGAAGAAACTGTTGGTACTGTAGCGGTTTACCCAGGCACATTTGATCCAATAACCAAAGGGCATATCGATATCATTGATAGAGCCCTAGAACTTTTTGACCACATTATTATAGCAGTCGCCAAAAACCCAGGTAAAACGCCTCTTTTTTCTCTGGAAGAACGATTACAGATGATACGTACCTGCTACCCAGCCAATGACAAAAAGGTGTCTATAGATTCGGTGGATGGTCTCTTGGTTGACTATGCTTATCGAAGAGGGGCAAAGGCAATTATTAGGGGGTTGCGGGCAGTCTCTGACTTTGACTATGAATTTCAGCTAGCCCTGATGAACCGAAGGCTGGAGCGTGAAGTTGAAACGGTTTTTCTTATGACCGCCTTTCGTTGGATCTATATAAGTTCCAGCATCATAAAGGATGCTGCCAGACATGGGGGGGATGTGGGTGGTCTGGTCCCCGACCATGTCTGTGAAAAGCTGCGAGAAAAATTCATGAAATAGTTGTAACTATTCAGGCGCACTCGGAATCTTTTTTTGCCTCAACTATTTTTTTGCATACACCAGGTATATGCATTCTGGAACATTTTAAGCCACGGTGATGCTTCGATGTTGTCTGAGATATCTGCTGGGATATGGTGAGCCTGCCACTTAAGAAAGGTCCTTTCCGGATGTGGCATGAGAGCGAGATGTCTTCCGTCTTGCGAACAAAGACCTGTCAATCCATCGGGGGATCCGTTTGGATTAAATGGGTATTGTTCGGTTTGATTGCCGTTATCATCAACAAAAGCCAGCGGGGTCATTCCTTCTGCACGAATTTTCTTTTCAATATCAGCATCAGGGAAGGATAATTTACCTTCACCATGACAGACATGGATTCCGAAAGTTAGATTTTCCATGCCGCTCAGCATAATTGCCTTACTTGGCAATACCTTCACCGTTGACCAGCGGGATTCGAAACGACCTGAGGTGTTACGGACAAAGCGAGGTTGCTTTTCTGCAACAATACCTTGCCATGGAACCCAGCCTAACAGGCCAAATAACTGGCAGCCATTGCAGACTCCTAGGGAAAAAGTATCTTCCCGGTTATAAAATTCATCAAACTGGGCCTTGATTTTTTCATTAAATTGAATAGTTGCTGCCCACCCTTTGGCGCTTTCAGGCACATCTGCATAGGAGAATCCGCCGACAGCGGCAAGGCCCTGAAATTGGGAAAGATCAATTTCTCCATTTAATAGATCGGTCATGGTGATATCCCATGGCTCAAAGCCTGCGGCATAAAAGGCAGAGGTCATTTCCCGGTCGGAGTTACTCCCTTCATCCCGTAAAATTGCTACCTTTGGTTTTTGGGGTTTTTGGAGAATATCGCTTGCTGTTGGGGTGGGAGAGAAGGGCACTAAATAGGTAGGCCCTGATCTGTCAAAGATATTTTCTTTTTCCTGCTCGGCACAGGCTGGATTTGCTTGAAGTTTCTCAATTTGATAACTGGTTTCCTCCCAGCACTGCCTGAGCACAAGCATATCTTCGTTAAGAACCGTCTCCCCGTTGTGTTTGATTGTTATGGTTTTTTTCGGGGAAGTCTCGCCAATAATATTATATGAAATATTATTGGCTTCTAACATAGATTCAACAGCAGAAATATTTTCTAAGGCACACTCCACAACAAGCCCAAGTTCCTCAGAGAACAATGTGTTTAAGGCGGGGTCAGGGCCTTTAAGGTCAAGAGTTAAACCGCAGTTTCCAGAGAAAGCCATTTCGAGAACGGTGGTGATAAGACCGCCATCACTTCTATCATGACCGGCAAGGATTAAATTTTTACCTATCATTTCTTGAACGGCATCAAAGGCATCTTTCAGAATTTTAGAATCTTCGAGATCAGCAGATTGATTGCCTATTTGTTTGTATACTTGGGCCAGGGCTGAACCGCCTAATCTATTTTTTCCGCCGGATAAATCAAGAAGCAGTAGCTTTGATGCACCCGGAGATTTCAGATCAGGGGTTACCACCTGCGTAATGTCATCCATTGCGGCATAAACGGAGATCACCAGCTCCCGTGGTGACTTAACCGTTTCACCTCCAACCCTTGTTGCCATGGAAAGAGAGTCTTTGCCACCATCAACTGCAACTCCAAGCTCAATCATAGTGGTTCGCATGGCATCTGCGGCATCATAAATTGCGGCACCTTCACCTTCAAGTTTGGGGGCCCACATCCAGTTTGCTGAGCATTTAACTTTTGCAAGGCCATTAATCTTGGCCCAGACAAGGTTTGTCAGGGCTTCACCAACTGACATTCGTGCTCCGGCCTTGGGGTTGACCAACATCTTAATTGGTTGTTCTCCGATGGCGGTTGCGGCACCGGTGATGCCAAAATGACTTTGGGCCACAACAGCAACGTTAGAGATAGGCAACTGCAGAGGACCACAACATTGCTGTCTGGCGATCAAACCGGTAACACACCTGTCCACCTTGTTGGTTAAAAATCTTTTTGAGCCGACAGAAACTAGCTTGAGAACATTAAAAAGAGCATCTTTAACTGAAAGGGTATCTGAAAATTGCAACTCTGGAAGATTCGGATTAATTCTCGTATCCTCAAAGGTTTTTAGGGGAATATTGCCCAAAACCTCGCTTAGATCCAGATCAACAGGGGTGCTGTCGTCTTTTTCATCATAGACCACAAAGCGCATATCTCCGGTTACCTCCCCAAGTACCTCGCAATTTACCTTTTCTCGTTTGCAGATAGTTTCGAATTTTTCAATATTGTCTTGGCTAATGAGAAAGCCATTTCTCTCTTGATATTCGGCAACATATATCTCTAAAACTGACATGGTAGGGTCGCCCACCTTCATTTTACGAATGCCGATGGAACCACCTGTTTTTTCAACAAGTTCCTTGAGAACATTGGCAGGGCCGCCTGCACCCTGATCATGGATAACATCAATGAGGGTTTTGTCGCCCATTTCATTGCAGGCCCTGATGACTCTGTTCATTTTCTGTTCCATCTCAGCGTCACCGCGCTGCACGGCATTAAAATCAAGGTCTGCGACATTATCACCCTGCAGCATGCTTGAGGCTGCGCCACCGCCAAAGCCGACGCGATAGGCAGGCCCACCGACTTGCACAATGCACATCCCTTTTTGGGCTTCATCTTTTTCAATGTGGCGGTGATCGATTTGTCCGACTCCACCGGTAAACATAATGGGCTTTAAAAAGCCCCAGCGTTCACCGCTGGCAAGTCGGAGATCAAAAGAGCGAGTAAAGCCCTGGATGAGTCCTTCTCCGAATTTATTACCGTAATCCGAGGCACCGCTACTTGCGTCAATCTCTATTTGCAGGGCTGAAGCCAAATTGGCAGGGCATTCGTAAGCCTCCTCCCAGGGCATCTCGTATCCTGGGATATGCAGGTTTGCGACACAGTATCCTGTTGTTCCTGCGATCACAAAACCGCCTTTGCCAGTGCCCTGAACGTCACGAATACGTCCACCTGTTCCGGTTTCAGCTCCAGGGAAAGGCGCTACCCCCGTGGGAAAATTATGAGTTTCTGCAGTGAAAATTATATGATAGGTGGATCGGGTCGTAGAAAATGGAGAAGTCTTCCCAGGTGTTTGTGGGATTATGGTTTCAATATCGTGCCCTAAAATACCGGAAGAATTATCTTTAAAGGCAATGATAGAGTTATCTGGGTTGGCCTCCAAGGTTTTAACGACAATATCAAAGAGGGTTTCAGGCATTTCCTGGCCATCGATAATTTGTTTTCCCTTAAAAAATCCGTGTCGGGAATGTTCTGAATTGGCGTTGTTGAGGTCCATTATTTCAACAATGGTGGGGTTCCGACCATTTTTAGTGACGAAGTAGTCATGATAAAAATTGCGATCCCATTCATCCATGGAAATACCAGGTATATCACTTAATGCATCCGGCCCCTTTTCTTTTAGTGGGACTTCATAAACCTCTTCGGGCTCTATACCTGTATCGAAGGTTGTTAATGGTTGGGTGTAGACACACTCCGTCATGCGGTCATGATTGGCGGCAGCAAAGTCATCAAGATCTATTCCTGCCTCAACATTGTATCGCCTGGACCTTTCTACTCTGGTGACTTGACTAAGCCCGATTGAGCGGCAAATGGAAACCATGTTTGATGACCATGCTGTGGCAAAATTAAGACGAGGGCCTAGTTCGACAACCCTGCTACCTGTAAAAACAGGAGAAGTTTGGACAGTTGATTGGATAAAACCGTCGGCAAGAAGGAGCTGCATTTGAGTTATATCTTCTTGGGATAAAGGCAGTGACGATTCAATATTGAAACAATACGCCATGGTATCGTTCATCTGTCTGTAAAGTTGTGTAACTGTAGGTCTCATTAGACTTCCTTGGGTTTAGATGTAAATATTTGGCAACACTCCAGCTGCGTTCGATCAGGCTGACTCACGTAGAACTACTACGCTTCGCCAACCTGATCGAACACATCTGAAGCGTTGTCAAACATTTACATTTTGTTGGTAATTGTTTTTTCCAGTGTTAGTCGAATATTTATCTTTAGATTAGGAGGAATTATAAGTAATTGTTTAGCTGCACAATCGGAGGGACTCCAATCTCTATTTTGAAGTAACATAAAAAACAATGTCGAACCAGGAATTATGAAGCGCAGAAGTAGTTAAAAAACTCCAACATTTAATATTCTTGGTTCGACATTTGACTAAGTGTTACTTAGAAGCA
This sequence comes from Desulfurivibrionaceae bacterium, assembly GCA_030145275.1. Classification (GTDB taxonomy): domain Bacteria; phylum Desulfobacterota; class Desulfobulbia; order Desulfobulbales; family VMSU01; genus JAQYVV01. The sequence continues at coordinate 112,217 of JAQYVV010000005.1, forward strand.
ACACCAGCGGGGATTTGTATGCCGAACTCCAGGTTTTGAAGTCGGCCAAATTGCTTAGGGCCTGTAAGGAAATATTTAATAATGTAGATAACTGTTGTTTTTGAGAAATTTATTTGCCGCAATGTTTGCAGGTTTTAGCTTGGGCCTTGATAATCTCAAAACAAAACTGACATTCTCTCCTGAATAATTTTTTTAGTATCCTTGAGATGACAAGGTCGGCGTTTTGCCCTATTTCTTTATGCCTGAAAGTATGGTTGCGAATAGGATCAATACAGGCCAGATCACAAAGTTCTTCAAGTTTATTACATGCTTCTCTTCGGTCTGGTAGAAGAGCTTCTTCGTCGGTGATTAGGTAGAGAACCGGTTCCAGATTTTTTTCCGCAACACAGGTTTGTAATTGTTTGACGCACTCTTTCTCTTTTATGTATCTTTCACTTCTACCTTTCTCTGCATCTATATCTATAATATTGCCGGTAAAAGCGATTTTGCTCCCCACCATCATGGGGGCACCATTTTTGTCTCCTGGGAGTTTCATGTATCTGTATGAGGCAGATTTGCCGTATTGTTCCTCAATATGTGCCCATCCCTTCACGTATAAAGAACAGTCATCGTTTAAACAAATAAAGAAAACGTCGGTTCCCCATCCTAAGCCGTCACCTACATGCATTGGTGGTGTGGCGCAACAGGATAGGGGCTGGTCGCAATGGGGACATATATGTTTCTCTTCTGCATATCTGAGACATGCGTCACTTATGGTCATTATTTTCCTCCGGGGGTTTATAAATTTTGGCGAAAAAGTAATGCATAAGTAGGTGATGGTCAATGGGTAGATGGATATTTCATCATTTTGGAAAAAACTTCGTAAATATTTGACTAATACCGGTAAACAACAACCAATAAAATGTAAATGTTTGACAACACTCCAGATATGTTCGATCAGGTTGGCGAAGCGTAGTAGTTCTACGTGAGTCAGCCTGATCGAGCATATCTGGAGTGTTGCCAAATATTTACAAAACTTCTATCTTGACCGCAAACTTATCCTTCACTATATATGACAGTGGAAATGAAAAGAAGCAGGGGATATTTATATCATTTGTTCCTTGTCACTCCGCCTTTTGCCACTTTGTTACTTAAAAAAGGATACAACTTATGAGCTCAACACTAAGGCCAGACAGTTATGCCAGACAGACCTTAGAGAGATATACAGGGTCCTCAGTTGATGATTTTGGATCCTATATCCTCCTTTCAAATTTCCAGCGTTATATCGATGACTATTCTAAACTTACCAACAATCCAATTGCCTCAGGACATTGGAGCGTTGTCCATGATAAAGAGAGGGATATTTCTATTATCAATCATGGAGTTGGTTCACCTTCGGCAGGAATTGTCATGCATTGTCTTTCTTATCTGGACAAACTTGATTGTGTTCTTATGCTCGGTATGTGCGGCGGTATTGATGATGATATTGAAATTGGTGATATTCTGATTCCAACCGCTAGTGTAAGAGATGAGGGTACCAGTGAGCATTATTTACCTAAGGATGTGCCTGCACTGCCTGATTTTAAAATTAATCAGGTGTGTGAGCAGATGATTTTTAAAAAAATGAATAAGAAACCCAGGTCTGGGATTATGATGACCACAGATTACAGGATGTGGGAGTTTGATGAGGGCTTTATCGACTATATCCATAAACATCGTATTCTTGCCATCGACATGGAAATAGCGACCCTGTTTTCCGTCGGATATGCTCTTAATGTGCCTACCGGCGCCGTTATGCTTGTTTCCGATCTGCCCCTTAGAAAAGGCGGCATTAAAAGTAAGGAAAGTGCCAATGATATTTTTTGTCAATTTACTGAGGCCCATCTCCAGATAGGAATAGATGTTATGAACCATGTTAGAGAAAATCCTGGCTCTATTCTTGATAAAAATGAAAAAAATGAATTCAAAAACTGTCAGCGCCTTCCAACAGAAGGTATATGACGCCCTAATAAAGGTTCCTTCTGGAAGGGTTACAACCTATAAATTACTGGCCGAGTGCCTTGGTTGTCCCAGTGCTCAAGCTGTCGGTCAGGCGCTGCGCAAAAATCCTTTTGCTCCACATATCCCATGTCATCGAGTTATCAGGAGTGATTTGTCCATAGGAGGGTTTTTCGGGGAAGAAACAGGGCCGGAAATAAAGCATAAAATACAACTTCTACAAAATGAGGGAGTCCAATTTTTGTCGGGTAAATTAATCCATAAGGATTTGCTCTTTGCTCCGTGAAAAAATAAGAAGATATGGAAAATTGGCAGGAGATCTTAAGCAAAAGCATAATTAGTCCCGGCGATCTTCCTGAAGAATTTCGGGGGGATATACCTACTCTTGAAAAAGTCGTAGCTCGCTATCCCATGCGGATTAATCCGTATTATCTTGATTTGATACAAAAAGTTGGCACACCCCTTAGTCGGCAGGCCGTGCCTGATGCACAGGAGCTTTCTGATAATGTCTGCCTGGAAGATCCCCTTGATGAAGAAAATTTAAGTCCGGTCCCGAACCTCATTCATAAATACCCAGACAGGGTTCTATTCTTGGTCCACTCCCAATGTGCCATGTATTGCCGCTTTTGTACGAGAAAAAGAAAAGTGGGCTTAGATACAATGAAGATTTCAGAAAGGACAATAAAATTAGGTTTGCAATATCTGCAAAACAACAAATCCGTTCGAGATGTTTTGATCTCCGGCGGCGATCCCTTGCTGCTTTCAAATGAAAAGCTTGAATGGATACTAAGTTCTTTGAGGAAAATAAAACATATTGAAATCATACGAATAGGTAGTAGAGTTCCCTGCGTTTTGCCTATGCGCATTACCAAAAAACTTGTTTCGATTCTGCAAAAATATCACCCCCTTTATATTAACACCCACTTTAATCATCCTGGTGAAATTACCAAAGAATCGTCAACTGCCTGCGGTCTTTTAGCTGATGCAGGTATTCCCCTTGGGTGCCAGACTGTTCTTCTGAAAGGGGTTAATGATAACCAGGAAACAATCAAAGAATTGATGCGGTCTCTTTTACGCATACGGGTTAAACCATATTATCTTTTTCAGGGGGATATGACCAAAGGGACTGATCACTTTAGAACTAAAATTGAGACGGGACTGGGGATCATGAGAAATCTTATAGGACATACCTCGGGTATGGCAGTGCCAATATTCGCTGTTGATGCGCCCAAAGGGGGTGGGAAGATCCCTCTTGTTCCTCAGTATGTCCAAAAACTTGATAAAAATCTCGTATTCAATAATTATTGTGGTAAAACTTACACATATGTAGACGGCTACTAATACGTAATTGTTTAGGAGCGCCACAAAAATCAATTGATTGCCGGTTCTAGGAGGCTGTCTGATAATAGAAGCCGTAGCTAAAAGTCGGAAAAATGGGCCAATTTCTGCGGCTTTGATGTCTGCGCTTATCTGTAGTAGGGTAGCTATTCTCGGACAGCCTCCTAGGACTTATTAAGGGAAAAGCATGGAAAAAGCTGAACAGCTATCTAATGAGATAAATACTAAAGAGGGACATGTTTTAATAGCTTGGCCGGCATTGCTAAATGCTTGTCTCAATAAAAAGGAACTTGTCATTAAACTTCTTGATTTGTTTACCAAGCAAACACCGGGATGGTTAGAGGAACTCAATGAATCTGTTCGTGAAGGAGATACTCAAAGATTAAGGATGGTGTGCCACACTGTTATAGGAGCATCATCTGCTATCCAAGCTAATGCCTGCGCTGATAATCTGAAAAAATTAAATGCAACCGCCAAAGAGGACCCAATTGATCCTGCACGTTTACAAGAGGAACTTGACGAAAGTGTTGTAATGCTAAAAAAAACAAATGATGCAATTGCTGAAATAGTTATTGCATGTTCAGATTCTTGATTTTGTGACTGGTTAAGCAACAGTATGATTTCTAAAGTACTTTCTGGTGCAGTTGAAGGCGTTGAAGGCCTTATTGTCGAGGTTGAGGTCGATATAGCTAAAGGGTTGCCTGCTTTTTCCATGGTTGGTCTGCCTGAAGTTGCTGTGCGGGAAAGTAAAGACAGGGTGAAAGCTGCCATTAAAAATAGCGGCTATACCTTCCCTAATAGAAGAATAACCGTAAATCTTGCGCCTGCAGATCTTCGTAAGGCAGGAACTGGTTTTGATCTGCCCATTGCCATTGGACTTTTGGCGGCCTCAGATATTTGTAAGAGCGACACGCTCCTTAAATACCTGATCATTGGAGAACTTTCTCTGGACGGCTCAGTTAAGCCTGTTACAGGAATATTGCCTATTGTGCTTTTTGCACTGGAAAAAGGTCTTGCCGGAGTTATTCTTCCCGCAGCAAACGTACAAGAAGGCAGTGTCGTAGATAATCTGGATATAATAGGTGTAAACAACCTCTATCAGGTGGTTGAGTTTTTAGCAGGAAAAACCTCAATTCAGCCGGCAGAGTGCAGGGTAGGTGAATCACTGTCAGCCTCAGATATAATTGGTGATGACTTTTCTGAGGTAAAGGGGCAGGAACATGTTAAGAGGGCCCTGGAAATAGCCGCTGCTGGTGGGCATAATGTCTTGCTGGAAGGTGCGCCGGGAGCTGGGAAAACAATGCTTGCCCGAAGGGTCCCTACAATTTTACCAGATCTTACCTTTGCAGAGGCCCTTGAAGTTACAAAAATTTATAGTGTATCCGGGAAACTCAGTGATAATGGTCATGGATTAGTGACAAGCAGACCGTTTAGGGCGCCCCACCATACCATTTCCGATGCTGGATTAATAGGGGGCGGACAGTATCCTAAACCTGGGGAAGTCTCATTGTCCCATAATGGAGTTTTGTTTCTAGATGAATTGACAGAGTTTCGTAGACATGTGCTGGAGGGACTTAGACAGCCTTTAGAAGATGGTGAGGTTACCATTTCAAGGGCGGTATCTTCCATGCGTTTCCCGGCTCGGTTCATGTTGATCGCGGCGATGAACCCTTGTCCATGTGGATATTACGGTGATTCTTTTCACGAATGCACTTGCTCCGCAGTGCAAATTCAACGTTATAAAAACAAAATCTCAGGACCGCTGCTTGATAGGTTTGATATATATGTTCCCGTGGCATCTGTACCTTTTAGAGATCTTTCCCAAAAAAGTGATGCCGAGGCCTCAGTTCATATACAGGATCGAGTTTCTCGTTCTCGAAAAATCCAAACTGAGCGTTTCAGCCGCAGTAAGAAAATTTTTTGTAATAATCAGATGAGTTCAAGGCATATTCAGAAATATTGTGAACTTGACTCTGCTTCAAACGGTTTACTTGAAAATGCAGTTCACTCCCTCGGTTTATCAGCAAGAGCCTTTAATAGGATAAAAAAAATAGCCAGAACCATAGCCGATATGGCAAATAGTAAAGAGATACAAGCAGAGCATGTCGCCGAAGCAGTACAATATAGAAGGCGAAAAGCATAGCCTTCGGATTGACTGGGAAATTTGAAACTTAGAAAGTCAATGCCGTTGACTTGAAATTAGAAATTGTTTAGTGCCTTATAACTGAAATCCTGTTACAAAAAACAGGTAGCGAAGACTCCGAGAATTCCAAAAAAGAACAATGCTCCCAATATGTTGCAGACCACTGTTAAGGCACTTATTTCCGGTTTATCCGGATTAGCGTAATAACCATTGGGTTTTTAAAACTTTCACCAATCGTCTCTCATAGCCGGCCATAATCTTCAATGTCTCACTCAAAATTCTCTTTTATTCAGCGGGAACTTCTGCAAAGAAAATCCACCCATCAGTTCCGTAAACTGCAAAATGTACAGCCGTTAGCAAATGGGAAAATTTCCATTGATGGACGGGTCATGTATAATTTCTGCTCAAATGATTATCTTGGTCTGTCCAGGCATCCACTATTGCAAGAGCGAGCCCTGCAATTTGTTGAAAAATATGGGAATGGCGCCACCGCCTCACGACTGGTTTGCGGCAATTTATCATGCTATGCCGAGGTGGAGGAAAAACTTGCCGCCCTCAAAGGCAGTGAGACTGCCTTGATTTTTAACTCAGGTTTTCAGGCAAACGTCTCGCTTCTTCCTGCCTTAACGGATCGACATTCCTTGATTATTGCAGATAAACTCTGTCATAATAGTCTAGTTCAGGGGAGTCTTTTGAGTCGAGGTACCTTTTTACGCTATCGTCATAACGATTTGGAGAATTTAACAGAGCTCCTGCGAAAGAATAGTACCAAGAAATATTCCAGGATATTTATCGTCACAGAATCAGTTTTCAGTATGGATGGTGATCTCAGTGATATAGTGGCTTTGAAGGGATTGGCCGAAAAATATAATGCGATTTTGCTTATTGATGAGGCCCATGCCACTGGAGTTTTTGGTGAAAATGGGATGGGGTTGACCTGCGGGATGGATGTTGACTTGGTTATGGGTACCTTTGGGAAGGCATGTGGTTCGTTTGGCGCCTATATAACTTGTTCTAAGGATATTGCTGATTATCTGATTAATTACTGTAGCGGCTTGATATACAGTACTGCCTTGCCTCCTTCAGTGCTTGGGGCAGTTGATGCCTCCCTTGATCTGATTCCTGGTATGATGCCCGAGAGGCAGTATCTTGCGGAAATATCCGCATATCTCCGTGATGCATTGAATAATCTCGGTTTTAATACTGGACAATCCAATAGCCAGATAATTCCCGTGATCATCGGCTCTGAAAAAGAAACAATACAATTGTCTGAATGGCTTGCTGAGCATTCAATTCTTGCATCTGCTATTCGTCCTCCTACGGTGGACAAAGGGAAAGCTCGAATCCGACTTACCCTTTCAGCCTTGCATACAAAAAAACATATTGATCATCTAATCCATGTCCTGCAAAAATGGCGGCAATAACATTAATATTTTATTTCAGCATGGCTGGGGTTTTGATAGAAATTGCTGGAATAAAATGGTCCCTCCTGATAAAAGGTTGAAGCTATTTTTTCCGGATAGGGGATATTTTTCTTCTTACCGAAATGAATTAGATCTACCGGTAGAGGGGATTAATCTCCTTGTTTGCCATTCACTCGGTCTTCATCTTCTTCCCGAGACTCTTTTTACTAAATGTCAGGTCCTGGTGCTGATCGGATGTTTTCAGGCCTTCCATGCTGAAACTGAACTTGATGTGAGCATATCAAGAAAGTACGTCCGCAGCATGTTGCAGGAGTTAGACGATAGGCCACGCAGGGTGCTCCAAAAATTTCATAAAAACTGCGGTTCTCGTCTTTTTCTTCATAAAGAGGAATGTATAAACAGGAAACTATTGATTGATGATCTACTTTTTTTAGATAGCAATCGTTTCAATTTAGATACAATAGGCGATATTCCCAGGGTTTTATTGTTACACGGAGTCAAAGACAAAATAGTACCAGTGCAAAGGAGCAGGGATATTGCAGCCAAACTGAAAAACGCCACTCTCGTCGAAGTTGAAAATGCCGGCCACGGTTTACCACTTACCCATCCTAAAATGTGTTGGGATCTCATTAGTGAAACGCTTACGGACTCGGGGTATGCAATCTTGGGTGTACTTAATTGATCGCCAACGTGAAAAGAATATTTCACTGACACAATACCTTTTTTACCCCGAATCCGGATAAACCGGAAATAAGTACCTTAACAGTAGATGCAACACCTTTAAATGAATATACTTTTTTCATTTCTTGCCACTCAGTTCAGTACCCCCTCGGAGTCTAACGCTTACCTGAAGGGTATAAAAAACACGAAAATGACTTATAAGGTACTAACACCCCACAAGGGGGTACTGAACTGAGTGGCAGAAATTCAGCGCTAAGGCACTAAATATAGAATGGAACATATTATTAAAAAGCATATAGCCCGGACTTTTACTCGCTATTCCGATACCTATGATCAATATGCAAAACTGCAAAAATTAAGTGCAGGGTTTATATTTGAAAATATAGAAGAAATTATCTCCTCCATGCCTGTAGGTCCTGTGCTTGAAATTGGCTGTGGCTCAGGATTAGTAAGTGAGGAAATTGTTAAACGACTGCCCCAAAGAGATCTGGTTTTAATGGATATCTCAGCCGGCATGCTCACAACATGCAGGAAAAGACTTAACGATGCCAGCTTAAATCATGCTGGGATACAGTATGTTGAAAATGATGCTGAAAAATTAAATGAACAAAATAAATACGCACTTATTGTCTCGGGGTTGACCCTGCAGTGGTTTCATAATATTAGCGCAGGTGTGGAGAAAATTGTAAACGCTTTGCTGCCTGGTGGGATTTTTGTCTGTTCTTTTCTAGGAGAAGGCTCTTTTCTGGAATGGCAGGAGCAGTGTGAAAATAGCAAGGTTCCATGTACCTTGAATCCCTTGCCTGATTTTAATTTTATCACTAAGAGGTTCAAGGAAGAAGTTAAAGATATTAGCTTTGCCCAAAACAGCCTGACTCTTTCATATCCATCTGTGCATGATTTTTTTGTTTCCCTCAAAAAAACAGGGACCGGAGTCAATGTCTCCGGTCAAAAAAATTCTCTTGCTGAAATGCGAAGATTGATAAGGGAGTGGGAGCAGACATCCCCGAATGGTGTGGATGTTACCTGTAAAATAAACTGTCTGACAATTACCAGATAAAGCATATTTATTACCACGAAACACACGAAAAGAAAAGAGTTGAAAAATTCGTGTATCATGAGTGTTTCTTACCCTCAAGGGCATAAATGGTTGAATGAAAAATGGTAGAACACATGGCTAAGGCCAAACATTTATTTATTACAGGAACAGATACGGGTGTAGGGAAAACCGTGGTGTCTGCCATCTTGACCGCAGGAATGGGCGCAAGTTATTGGAAACCGATTCAATGCGGCCTTGAGGAGCAAACGGATACCGAATTTGTTCGGGAGGTAACAGGACTATCTGACCAATATTTTCACCCGGAGGCATATAGATTAGCTCAACCTCTTTCTCCCCATGCTGCCGCCGAAATAGATAATGTTAAAATTGATTTGGGCAGAATTTGTCCCCCTGAAAAATGTCTCAGAGGAGCTCTGATAGTTGAGGGCGCTGGAGGGATTATGGTGCCGCTCAACCAGGAAGATTTCATGATTGATTTAATGAAAAAGTTGAATATGCCGGTTTTGTTGGTGGCTCGGAGTACGTTGGGTACAATTAATCACACACTTTTATCTCTTCAGGCATTACGAGGTCGTGGACTTGAGGTTCTTGGTGTTGTGATGAACGGTCCTAGAAACAGGGGGAATAAAAAAGCCCTGGAAAAATACGGTAAAACAAAAGTGTTGGCAGAAATCGAGCCTATTGCAGACATGACATCAGTTGATTTGACTGGAAAATTTAAGGAATGTTTCTGCAAAGATATGCCCAAGTAGAGGTCTTTTTAGTGCCTTAGCGCTGAATTTCTGCCACTCAGTTCAGTACCCCCTCGGAGTCTAACGCTTACCTGAGGGGTGTAAAAAACACGGAATGCTTAAAAGTATTTTGAAATAAACATGTTACACTCTACTGTTAAGGCACTTATACCCCCTCGGAGTCTGACGCTTACCTGTGGGGTGTTAGAAAGTTTATGACAGACAAAGCATATAACCTAAAATAGGCAAAATACTGTTAAATATTATAGTTTGATTTATTAATAAATAACCGGTATTACTACCAGTTCAAGAAGTCCTGGGACTGGTGTTTTTTTTCATTGGTGCTCGGTTAAGAAATTGCATTGAAAACTTATGTTGATTCGAGCTCTATAAATCGTCATCCCGGTATGTTTTTAACCGGGATCCAGGAAATACTACCAAGCGTAGAATCTGGATTCCAGCTAAAAACATGCTGGAATGACGAGCATTGGACTGTAAACATAGGTGAACAAACTACCGCAAAATCCTAACCGGACACTGCTAGTTTTTTTGTGTTTCCATTCTCAGGTTTTATTTTATCCTGGATAAAATGAATATTAACCTTGTGTATTTGACTTAGGGTAGTTTTTTCGCAACTGGAGGAATATCTATGTCCCAAATGACCATTGGCAAAAGAATAACCTTAGCTTTTGGTGTTATAATAGCATTGCTTTTTATCCTTGTTGTGGCAATGAAATTTGGCATTAATGGTATTGTCTCAAATGCAGAGCAGGTAATTGAAGGAAGCGAACTGGATCGCAATCTTGCCCAGGCTGAAATTGACCATTTGAATTGGGTCTCGGCAGTGAGCCGTCTATTTACTGATACGAATACCAGAGAGTTAAAGGTTCAAAAGGATGACCGTAAATGTGGTTTTGGTCAGTGGCTTTATGGTGAGGGACGAAAAGAGGCCGAAATATTTATACCTGAAACTTCCAAATTGTTAAAAAAGATCGAGGCAGCCCACAAGAGATTGCATGCCTCAGCCATTAAAATTCAAGATGCAGATAACGCAAAAACTATTTACGCACAGGAAACTGTTTCCGCTCTTACGGAAGTTCAGGGAATAATTGCTCAATTAAGGAAACTTGCTAAAGAAAAAAATATCATGAACGAAGAAATCATGATTGATTCAGCAAAAAAGACCGAGTTGTTTAGCCTTATCATTGGCCTCTTAGCAATTTTTGTTTGTATATTGCTGAGCTTTCTGACCTCTCGCAATATTATCAAGGTTCTTAAGGATGTAGCAGGGCGGCTTGGGGTTGGAGCCCACCAGATAGCAGCTGCTTCAAGTCAAATTACCTCATCCAGTCAATCTCTTGCTAATGGCGCTTCCAGCCAAGCTGCATCTCTTGAGGAAACCTCAGCTTCCCTTGAGGAAATGGCGGCAATGTCCAGTCAAAATTCAGATAATGCAGGCCAGGCCGACAGTCTTATGAAAGAGGCGGCTCAAGTTATTACTGGCGCAGATGATTCCATGGGGAAACTGACTGTGTCGATGCAAGAAATTTCATCAGCCAGCGCTGAAACTCAAAATATAGTGAAGACCATTGATGAAATCGCTTTTCAAACTAACCTGTTGGCACTGAACGCCGCAGTAGAAGCTGCCAGGGCCGGAGAAGCCGGAGCCGGATTTGCGGTAGTGGCGGACGAGGTCCGGAATTTGGCTATGCGAGCAGCTGAGGCTGCAAAAAACACATCAACACTCATAGATGGTACCGTGGCAAAAATAAATACAGGAGAAAACCTGCTTAACGAAACAAGTGATAAATTCCAAACAACCACTGAAGCTGTTAAAAAGGTAAGCAGTTTGATTGGTGAAATAGCCACCGCCTCAAATGAACAAAATCAGGGCGTCAGTCAGGTTAATAGCGCAGTGGTCGAAATAGACTCAGTAACCCAGGATACCGCAGCCAATGCCGAGGAATCTGCAAGTGCTTCAGAGGAGTTAAACTCCCAGGCTGTCATAATGGAGGAAATTGTAACGGAGTTGCAGATACTTGTGGGGCAAACTGGATCAAAGATAAAGAGACTAGATAAAACACCAAGAAGACCCATCGTAAAGGAAAAACAGACCCCCTCGACTATCTCGCCACCTAGGCAAAAGGTGGTGAAAGCACTACCTGTTTCGCCTACTCCTGTAAAGAAGAAAAAAGTGGTACCAGAAGAAATTATTCCAATGGGTGAGGATGAGTTTGAAGACTTTTAATGTCTGAAACACTTACGGACTAGGGTTATGCAATCTTGGGTGTACTTAATTGATCGCTAACCACACCATTAAGCGTACTTTTCAACGAAGCACTGTTCCGCCTCAACGGTGCCTATCAGAATAAGTTCATCATCTTGTTTTAAAATTACGTATGGATCAGGACTAAGTAACATCTTTTCTAAGGTTGTGATGGCAATGACACTACAGCCGGTTTCATTACGTATCTTGGTTTCAATCAGAGTTTTTCCAATAATGGATGAGGGAACCGGGACTCTGAAGACACTTAAGCCCTCAAGGGCCATAAGTACCTCTTCTGGTTTGAGATGGTTTAGAATGGTGTTGGCTCCAAGAGAGGCATATGACATAACAAGATCAGCGCCAGCTCGGTGCAGCTTGGAAACTGTACTCTCATTTGTGGCCCTGGCTATAATTTGAATATCGGGCCGCAACTGCCTACAGTAAATGGTCAGATAGATATTGATGGCATCATTGTGGGTCGTGATAATTACAGATCGGGCGTTTTTAATTCCGGCCTTGTGCAGGGTGCCGAGATCTGCGGCATTGCCTTGGATTGAGTATTTGTTGCCTTTTACCACATTTGGGCTCTTTTCTATTATCCGGTAATCGATATTCCTTTCGGTTAAAGAAGAAGCTGCAGCCCGTCCGACTCTTCCTCCTCCTAAAATAAGAACCGGAACATCAGCATTTTGCTTGGAGCAAAAGAAGCCGAACTTATTTTCATATTTTTGTAGCTGTTCTGTTGATCCAGCAAGCATCAGTACCGTTGTTGAGTTAATTTTTAAATCAGGTGTGGGGGCAACAAATTTACCTCTTTCCCAAACTCCAACAACGGTTACACCTGTTTTTTCTCGAAGCCGTGTTTTTGCAAGAATTTTCCCTTCTAGTACCGTTCGCATAGCTGGGGCTTCTGCGATAAGAAGTTCTTTGTATTTCCAGATAATGTTTGCCCCCATTCCGCCGCCAATAGTCCTGCGTCCAAGGGCCTGGCCTAGCATATCCATAAACTGGAAGACATGGGTGTTGCCTGAATATTTTAGAATATCTACAGAGTGTTTGTGGTCAGCATTGGTAACAATAGGGACAGTTTCAGATATCTCTCTGACCGTAAATGAGATGTTGGTATTGGTCATATCATCATTTGTAATCACCACGAGAGCGGCATTCTCAATACGTAGACGTTTGTATGTCTCAGGGGCGCCATAGTCACCAAGCATTACATTATAGCCTAAGTCACTAATTTCGAGGGCGGTCTGCAACTCAGGTGCTAAAATTACATAATCGTGTTTTTGCTGTTCTAGTTTTCGGATTAAATTCTTGGTAATCGGGTCCAGGTTGGTTAACACCACATGACCGCTGGTACCCTCAGGTAATTCTCTGGGGGCACGTGCCTTCTCTTGGGCGACGAGCCAAGGTTCGTAAAAAAATTGAATAAATGTAAAAGGAAGCATGATGAGGAGAAAAACAATACCTGAGACAAGGACAATGGTGGAAAAAAAGAGGCCAAAGTCGGTTGAAAAGGTGATGTCTCCAAAACCAAGGGTGGACATGACAGTCAACGTCCAGTAAACCCCGGTGAACCAACTGTATGAGCGGCCCTCCCAAAGCATGATAATATGGAAAATAATACTGTAGATGCTAATAAGAACAGCAAGGAAGAGAAAAAACTTGAGAAGAAGTAAGACGTTTCTCTGGGTAGTTCTGTTGTGAAAAAAATAGATAAGTTGTGTGGGTATATATTTCATGATGAGGTGAAAATATTTCAGTTGTTTTTCGTAAATATTCGGCAACACTCCAGATTCGCCCGATCAGGCTGACTCACGTAGAGCTACTACGCTTCGCCAACCTGATCGAACAAATCTGAAGCGTTGTCAAACATTTACATTTTGTTGGTTGTTGTTGTTTTCAAGTGTTAGTCGAATATTTACGGTTTTTCTCTGGGGAAAAAAATTTGTTTAGTAACGGTGAATCTCGTAACTGTTCAGATGTGCTTCAGATGTGCTCGATTAGGCTTTTCAGCCATACATTAGTATGCTGCAAGGCCTAGTCGGGCGCAGGTGGAGTACAGCTGGACAGTTACGTGTTACATCTCATTGCTGTCAACATAAGCATAGGCACTGTGTTTGTGGATGGATTCAAAACTTTCAACCCCAACAGAAAACCAGTAAATGTCCTCATTTTTCCTGGCCAGTTCAGCAACTTTTCGTACCACATCTTCAACAAACATAGGGTTGTTGTAGGCCTCTTCTGTAACAAATTTTTCGTCAGGTCGTTTTAGCAGGCTGTACACCTGACATGATGATCCTGCTTCTGCCATTTTAATAAGGTCTTCTATCCAGATAAAGCCGTTAAATTTTACATTAAGGTTGATTTCGGCCCTCTGGTTATGGGCTCCGAAAGAACTGATTTCTTTGGAACATGGGCAGAGGGTTGTGCTTGGAACCCATACAGATACCATCATGTTGTTTTTGTCTTCATCTTCGGTGGAGAACCTGCAGGTGTACTCCATCAGTCCCTTGGTCTTGGTGATCGGCGCTTCCTTTTCAATAAAATAGGGGAAGGTTATTTCCATCCTGGCAGATTCAGCCTGTAACTCCTTTTTGACCTCGGATATAAGGGAGGGAAGAATATCTATACTGATATCATCTTGGAATGTGTTTAAGATTGAGATAAAGGAGGAGACGCAATTTTCCCTATGTTTTTGAGGCATGTTGGCTTGAAGATTTATGGTCGCAACTGTTTCCTGACGGCTGCCAGATTTTTGGCGAATCTGGATAGGATAACGTATTTCTTCTATGCCGACTGTTTTAAGTTTCATTCTTTTTTAATTACCTCGGTTGAAAATGCTTATCTTTTGAAACCACTCGCTTACCATATTGATGCTTAAAATGCCAATCGTGTTTCTTCAGAACTCTGTTTTTGTGATTAATTTTCTGTAAGAGGAGCTAATTCTAGAGGAGAGGGGGGAGTAAATATCATAAACAAACTACTGCTGGATCGTAGATGCTAATGGGACAGCCTCCTAGGTGGATAAACTGAGAAAGGAGGACGATGGGAGTAATTTGGTAGAGAAAATTATTAGGATGCCTTCAGAGGTGATTCTAAGTTTCTTAGGATTGATTTACCCCCCTCAGGCTCTGGGTAAGTGACGCACCCTGAGGGGATTGAAAATAGAAGGCAAGAAAGTTTTTTTAAAGGACTTTGGCAGTATTTTCACAGAGGTCGACAATCTCATCAATAGTTCTTGCTGCAAGATCTTGATGCTTGGATAAAAAGACAACTCGCATAATCTCTTCGAGAGTTGTTTGGCCAAGGGCTGCCTTGTAGAAACCGTCTTCATGTACACTAATCATATTATTAATGTTTCTTGCTACTACGCGAATCTGAGATGATGTTTGCCGCGCAAGAATTGCATCTCTGAGAGGTTCGTTCAGTATCATATGTTCATGGATTCCCGTTCGGCCTGAATAACCGGTGTAATTGCAGTGGGCACAGCCGCTCGCTCTGTAAAATTGGTAGTTTTCCAAGCCCTCCCTTCTTACATTAAAGGCATCTACTAATCTGTTGGAAGGTGTTGATGGTTCTTTACAGTACTTGCACAAGGTCCGAATAAGGCGCTGGGCAACAACAGAAACAACTGTTGAGGAGATCAAGAAGGTGTTTACTCCCATATCCATCAAACGCAGGAGTGCGCCGCAGGAATCTTCCGTGTGAAATGTTGTTAAGACCTTGTGTCCTGTAAGAGAACACTGGATCACCGCTTCAGCTGCATTGATATCTCGAACTTCTCCGACCATGATAATATCGGGATCCTGGCGCATCATGGACTTTATGTAATCATTGTAAGTTATGCCGAGTTTTGGGGTGTAGTTGGCCTGAACGATACCATCAACAGAATATTCAACCGGGTCTTCAACCGTTATTATGGTCCTGTCCATGGTGTTGAGATAATTGAGGCAGGCATATAATGTGGTACTTTTTCCGCAGCCGGTGGGTCCAGTAACGAGAACAATGCCACTGGGTTGGTCAAGTATTTCAACAAAGTGCTTGAGGTTCACAGGAGAAAAACCCAATGACTCCAATTCCAGTCTGCTTGCTGCCTGGTCAAGCACCCTGATAACGATATTTTCCCCATGCACTCCGACGTAGGTTGATATACGTAGATCTAGGGCGCGATCCATGTAGTTTGTTCTGATTCGACCATCCTGCGGTCTTTTTCTTTCAATGGTGTCAAGGTTGCACAACGCTTTGATCCTGGCGGTAACCATCAAGGTGAGAAAAATTGGAAAATCTGTTTTGTGGATCATGACACCATCAACTCTATAACGAACACGAAGGCGCTCTTCCATAGGTTCAATGTGAATGTCACTGGCCTTTTCAACAATTGCCTGCGAGATAATAAAGTTTACGATGTCGACTATTTCTGCATTTGCTTCACCTTCTAAGTCATCACCAAGTTGAAGCTTTTTCTCTTGAAACCGTGCCGTCATATCTTCCCCTTCAAAACCATGGATTAGATTGATGGCATTTGTAATGTCTCTGTGGGATGCGATAGCAGGGTCAATATCACATTTATACATACCTCTGAGGTCGTTGATGGTTGATTGATCGAGAGGATCTCCCATAATAACAACGACGGTGTTGTCGCTGCGATAGGCTGGTAAAACGTTTCTTTTTCTGAGGAAATCGGTCTTTATTTCCGCCAGAAGAACACGGTCAATAATAGCTGGATCCGGTTGGATCTTAGGGATGCCTAACTGGATGCTTAAGCAGTTGACAAGGGCAACATCGGGGATAAATCCTTGATCGACGAGTATGGAACCGATTTTTTTACCTGAAGCCCTTTGAAGTTCGATGGCTTGCTCTAGTTGCTCTTTGTCAATCAGTCCCAGGTTGAGTAAAAGGTCACCTATATTAATACTTTTCTTATATTTTTTAAGAAAGGTGTTGAATTCGTATCTGGTGATAAGTTTTAATTTTACGCAGACCTGGCCGAGGGGCTCATATTTTTTCTGGCGTTTTTGAGCCGCCAGTGCTTCACTTAGCTGCTCTTGAGTTAAGAGCCCATCTTTAACCATGAAATCACCAGTTTTCATGGTGGTAACTGTTTTGTTTACGGTATCGGGGTTAGCCATGATGGACCTCTTTTTTTTGAATCGAGTTATTACTATAATATTTTATAAAAATTATTAATTATTTTATAAGTTATATCTTTTTTAAATAAAAAATGTCAAGAAAACATTAATTTAGCTTTTATCTTGACAAATGTTATAATTTTTTGGTTAAAATTAATAAATAATTGAATTTTTTTTGTTTTAAAAGAGAGGATAATATGCCTAGGGTAATTGAATTATTTCTATTTTTAATCTGTTCCTTCTTCACTTTGTCACTACTTGGATGTCAATCAACGGCGAAAATTGATCATGGAGGCCATGATTTAACTAATGATGTTGAGAACCTGAACGGACGGATTCAAAGTGGTCTTTATCTGCAAAAAATTGATAATTTAATTGTTGTTGTTGATGATACCATGTCCATGTCTCAAAGCCTTGACGGAGAACTAAAAAGAGACCGTGCCGCCAACATGATGACCAGGATCGTAAGAACCATACCCAATATAGAACTAGACAAAGGAATTAGGATTTATGGGCCTTTGGTTAATGAAAAGGATAATCATGTCTCTTTGAGTCATGGTATGGGCTTGAATCCGACTGACAAAATAAGCGAACAAATCCTCACTAAAACTGTAAGTGGCAGTATTTATAATCCTCTCGCCTCTGCCTTAGAAGGCGCCTACCATGAACTTAAACTCGTCAAAGGTGATTCCGCAATAATACTTATCAGCGATTTTAAAGATCCCATGAAAGAGATGGCAACATCAGCACAGTTGATCCGGGATTATTACGAGGGCGATGTATGTGTATATCCCATTGTAATTGGTAAAGATGGACCTGGACGTAATTCAGCTGAAGATGTTGTTGGAATTGCAGGGTGCGGAATAACAGCACTAGATAGTTCACTGGAGTCCGGCTCAAACTTAGCGGACTTTATGGAAAAGGTTTTATTCGAAAAACAGGCACCTTTAGCGCCACAGGAACCCGTCGCCCAAAAAGCTAAGACAGAACTATCATATGAAAAATTATTAAAAGAACGTAAACTAACTATTGAGCTAAAAACTGAATTTGATTTTGATAAATCCAATATTCGGCAAGAATATATCGATCACTTAAAAGAAATTGCCGGATTTATGGAAAAATATCCCGAGGTCGTAACTACCATTGAAGGACACACCTGCTCAATTGGTACCGATAAATATAACCTCGGACTTTCCATTAGAAGGGCAAACAGTGTTAAGAGGCATATGACTGGACTTGGTGTTGACCCGAAAAGATTAAACACAGCAGGCTATGGAGAAACAAGACCCATTGCTGATAATTCCAGCCTGGCCGGGCGTAGGCATAACCGGCGAGCAGTGGCCGTAATTACAACGACGATTCAGGAATATATAGATCAGCAAAAATAGTTCTATTTCCATAAAACTTCCTTTAACAAGATGAAGGAAAATCATATCAAAGAGCCGGTTTTTTGAACCGGCTCTTTTTTTTATAATTATGCAACAATATCTATTTGACACTCCTGAACATAATAAAAAAAAGGAACCATCTTCCATAAGGGATCAACTGAATAGCTCGCAATTTGAGGCTGTTAGTCACATGGAAGGTCCTGCCCTGGTCATTGCCGGTGCCGGTAGCGGCAAAACAAGGACACTAGTATATAGAACTGCGTATCTTGTGGGAAAAGGAGTTTCCCCAGAGCGTATTTTATTGCTAACTTTTACCAGGAAAGCGGCCCAGGAAATGATTACCAGGGCATCTATGATCATAGATGATTCCTGCCGGATGGTCATGGGTGGAACCTTTCATGCAGTGGCCAGTCAATTCTTAAGACGGTACGGACAATTTTTAGGATATCCCCCCAATTTCACAATAATCGATCAGGCAGACGCTGAAGGCATTATCAATTTGTTGAAGGCATCGCTTAATTTTTCTGGTCTTGGCAAGAAATTCCCCTCCAAACGATTAATCGTAACTGCCATGAGTCAGTCTGTTAACAAGGCGATACCCCTTACAGAAATAATCGCTGATCGATATTGGCATTTGCAGGAATACACAGAAGAACTTTTGACCATCAAGGAGCAATACCAAAAGTTCAAGCTCGAACATGGATTGATGGATTATGACGATCTATTGGTTAACTGGAAAAGAATACTTCAAGAAAATGAAACGGCAAGAGATGAGATTTCCAGCAGGTTTAAGCATGTGATGGTTGATGAATACCAGGATACAAACCATCTTCAGGCTGATATCGTCCGCCTTGTCGGGGCATATCATGAGAACATCATGGTTGTCGGGGATGATTCCCAATCTATTTACTCTTTCAGGGGAGCCGATTTTAAAAACATTATGGAGTTCCCGCGTCTCTTTCCAGATACAAAAGTTATTAGACTTGAAGAAAATTATCGGAGTACTCAACCGATTCTCACAATGACTAATGCCATAATTGAAAATGCGGTTGAAAAATACACCAAGAAATTGTTCAGCAGGGTCGATGGTGGTGATAAACCAATAATTTTTGGTGCCAGAAATGAAAGTGACCAGGCACAATTTATAGTTCGAAAAATTGTTGAATTACTTAAGGAAGGGGAGAGTCTTAATGAAATAGCTGTCCTTTTTCGTTCAGGATATCATTCGTATAAACTTGAGCTTGAGTTGGCTAATCAGCAACTTTCTTTTGAAAAACGTGGAGGTATGAAGCTTACAGAGTCAGCCCATATCAAGGATGTCATTTCGCATCTTAGGGTGATCTCAAATAAACAGGATCATCTCTCCTGGAACCGTGTTTTGCTCCTTGTGGAAAAGGTAGGCCCTAAAACAGCACAAAAAATACTGGCTGCTGTTAAACAAAGTGAAGAACCACTGGATGCACTTCGTGCATATAAACCTGGAAAAACTTGGCAACATGGTTTTAACGAATTACTTGCATTGCTTGGAAATCTGGAAGATACCTCTTTATCCCCACTGGAGCAATTTGAAGTGGTGATGGAGTACTATCAGCCAATTTTTGAAAAATTATTTCACGATGATTATCCAACCAGAGCGCGAGATCTTGAACAGCTCAGATCCATTTTATCAGGATATGATGACCTGCAATCATTTATTGATGATACGGCCCTTGACCCTCCTGGAAATTTAAGCGAACCAGAAGGGGATCTGCATGGTGACTCTGAAAAATTGATTCTATCAACCGTCCACTCCGCAAAAGGACTTGAGTGGAAGACCGTTTTTATTATTAATCTTGTGGAAGGGAAATTCCCATCTTCAATGGTGCGCCTTCCAGAAGAGATCGAAGAAGAGAGAAGGCTTCTCTATGTTGCTGCGACCAGAGCAAAAGAAAGATTGTTTTTAATCTATCCTCGTGAGGTGTTAAGTCCTAAAAGATATACTGAACCCGCGATAATTTCACGTTTCCTAGAAGAAATACCTGCAGATTTTACCTATTCACCGGGCCGAAAATCATCTCTGCCAACTTTTGATGGAGCAGGTTTTACTGGGAAAACAGGAAAATCAAAACGAACTGAATCAGGAGATGTGGGTGTGGGAACCCAAATTAGGCACTCTTTTTTTGGGGAAGGAAAAGTTCAAAAGAATGTGGGGCCGCGCACAGTATCTATTTTTTTCCCTCGCCATGGCTTAAAAACAATTAACCTAGATTATGCAAAGGTGGAGATTCTTTCTTAATGGACTACAAAGAAGCATGGCAATTTCTGGATGATTTGCAGTTTTTCAAAATAAAACTTGGGCTTGAGTCAATGAAGAGTTTTCTTGCAAGCCTGGATCAGCCCCAGAAAAAATTGAAATTCGTGCATATTGCCGGCACAAACGGAAAAGGCTCAACTGCCGCGAATCTTTTTTCAATCTTGCATGAGGCAGGCTTTAAGGTTGGACTGTATTCATCGCCGCATTTAAGCTCTGTTAGGGAACGATTCAAAATAAATGAACAGTACATATCTGAAAATGATTTCGCCAAGTTTGCTGAACAGATAATTACCATCCTGCAAGATAGGCAGATTACATATTTTGAATTCACCACTACCCTTGCCCTGCTCTGGTTTGCCGCCGAAAATGTTGATCTTGTCCTTATGGAAGTTGGGATGGGGGGAAGGTTAGATGCCACCAATGTTATAAAACCGTTAGTCTCTGTGATAACCAATGTTTCTATGGACCATGAAGCCTATCTTGGTGACACTCTTTCTGCCGTTGCCGCAGAAAAGGCAGGGGTTATTAAAGAAGATATCCCAGTTGTAACTGCCGCAGGAAAAGATGACTCCCGAATAATTATTAAAAAAAGAACGAAGGAATTAAATGCTCCATTATATCTCTTGGGCAGGGATTTTTCTGTACAGGAAGAACATGACCACGGCTGGGAGTATGGAGGGATAAAGCAAGGGGTTCAATACAGCAAACTTGTCAGTGGCTTATACGGTTCTCATCAAATTGAAAATTCGGCAATAGCACTAGCCGTCCTTGAACTTCTAAAACCTCACGGTTTTGAGGTGTCGGAAAAGGATATTAGAACAGGCCTTAAAAAAACGCGTTGGCCTGGACGGCTTGAATATTTTGTTATTGATCGCGCCACAAAGAAGATCATCCCGGATGGGAAAAAGACTGAAGAGGCATCTGTGCAAAATGATCATAATATCGTTAGATTTCTCCTCGATGGGGCCCATAATCCGGCTGGAATTGAGAGCTTACAGAAAGTTCTACAGGAGTTGTTTACCTACAACTCTTTGATAGGCGTATTTGCCAGTATGGCTGACAAAGATATTCGCAATAGCCTTCTGCCAATCGCTCCACTTTTTGCACACATTATACTAACAAGACCAGAAAACGAAAGGTCAGCTAGGCCAGTTGATCTTAAAAGCATGTTGCCTGAGGAGATTCAAAATAGGGTCATCTGTACTGATTCCGTCACTTTGGCACTTGATAAGGCCGTAGAACTTGCAAAAACCGGCGATCTTGTTTGTGTTGCGGGCTCCCTCTACCTAATCGGCAAGGCCAGGCATATTCTGTTGGGAGAACTTGCGATATGAATTTTGATGATAATTTCTTTGGCGGGGTCGATACTAAGGTTATCAATAAAGAAAAATCAAAGGCCCGGGAAATGAGAAAAACCCAGTGGTGGCAAAATAAAATTGGCCAAGAAACTTGCTACTATTGCGCCGAGCAAACTGACAAAAAACAACTTACCATGGATCATATCGTCCCTCTGGCAAGAGGGGGGCGAAGCACCAAGGGTAATATTGTGGCCTGCTGCAAAAGTTGCAATACGAAGAAAAAAACACTTCTGCCGCTAGAGTGGCAGGAATATATGGATTCTCTAGGATAAAAAAGTTGAAAGTTGAAAGTTGCAAGTTGTTACCAAATAAGTCTCGAACATCTCCCCCCTTTCAACTTTCAACTTGCATCTTGCATCTAGCTTTTATCTTCAATCGCCGAAACAGATTCCAATTTCTCGGGCGGTTAATAGTTTGTCATCGTTGGTGTCAACCATCTTTCTTTTTTTAGTAGCTTCTTCCAAAGTGACCTCTTCCATGTCCCCTGCTTTTAATGAGACCATGTGCCCAAAGAGGCCGGCTCCTGCCATTCGAACTGCGGCGGCACCGAATCGTAAGGCTAGAAGCCTATCAAATGTAGTGGGAGATCCACCTCGTTGAATATGGCCAAGAACTAGAGATCTTGTGTCTTTCTCTGTCCTTTCTCTGATCTCTTTTGCAACCCACTCTCCAATACCACCAAGCAACACTTCTTCACGGCCAAGTTCTCCTTGCCCTTCCTTGTGTATAACCTGTGAGCCCATGGCTTTAGCACCTTCAGCAACTACCACGATGGCATAATGTTTGCCGTGAAGATCGTTGTCGTTAATTTTTTCGCATACCTTATCAATATCAAATGGGATCTCAGGGATGAGAATGACATCAGCTCCCCCTGAGATTCCAGAGTTTAATGCTATCCAGCCGGATTCTCGCCCCATGACTTCCACGACCATTACTCTATCATGTGATTTAGCGGTGGAGTGCAGCTTGTCGAGGGCATCTGTGGCAGTTGAGACGGCGGTATCAAATCCAAAGGTCAATTGTGTGGCGTAAAGATCATTGTCTATTGTTTTTGGAACCCCGATAACGGGCATACCTTTTTCTTCGTAGAATCTCCTGGCAATATCAAGACTTCCGTCACCTCCGACGGCAATATGACACAAAAAGCCCATTCGAGTGAAATTTCGCATGATTTTGTCTGATATATCTAGGATTTGAATTTCGCCCGCTAAATTTTCAACTGGCATGCCAAAGGGGTTGCCTTTATTGGTTGATCCTAAAATAGTGCCGCCAAGAGAAGTTATGTCTGCAACTTTTTCAGGGGTTAAGCGTGTCAGTTCTTCGGGATCTAAAAGTCCTTTGTAGCCGCATCGACTACCGTACACCTCCCAGCCTTTGTTATGGGCCGACATGACAACTGCGTATATAACGGCATTGAGTCCTGGAGCATCTCCGCCACCAGTGGAAATAATAAGTTTTTTCATGTATTCTCCCGCATGATTTACGTTCTAACTTTTCTGTAATAATATATATCGTATAAATAATAAAAAGTTAAAGTAAAGAAAATTATTACCCAAAAAAAATGTTGTTTTTGATCGGATTTACATGTCTGAGGCGGTTGACATCTGTTTGATTAGATCTTAAAGTGGCTCTTATAGTTCTTTAATAAAAATTTAGGCTTATTACTAATACTTATATTTGGGAGAAAGACGATGCTTGAAGTAACTGAAATGGCTATAGGAAAACTTAAAGAATATTTGGAGCAGAATAATATAAATTCTGCTGTGCGAATAGCTCTGATGCAAGGCGGCTGAGCCGGACCCTCTTTGGGATTGGCTCTGGATGAGCCAAAAGATAGTGATGAAACTTACGATAATGATGACCTTAATTTTCTTGTGGATGCAGAGCTGATGAAAAACTGCCAAGAGATAAAAGTAGATTTTAATGATGATGGACATCGTTCCGGTTTTGCTATAACTTCGAAGGCACCGATTGCCGGTGCTGGTGGAAGCTGTGGCAGTTCTTGCGGAAGTGGCGGCTGCGGCTGATAAAGAAAAGAAAATGAAGCATAAAAAAAGCCCCTCTAGCAGGGGCTTTTTTTATGTCCTATATGTTTTGAGCTTCGTTTCGTTTTTTAAAGTTTAGATAAATCTACACCTCTGTCAATTTTGCTAAATCTCTTCAGCTTCTCCTCGTCTAATCGACCAATTGTTACGGTCAAGGGTTCATTTCTATTCTGAGCCAATTTGCACCAGTTTTTAATTTCTGCCTGTAATTTCTCTTCTCCCACTTTCCTGCTCACTTTTGTGGCTTGATTGACTGAGTTATCCATCAAGCCTGAATTTATGTAGGTCCATAAATTGTCACGTTTTGCCACAACACCTGTATGTCCACGTGAGGGGGTGGAAAAAGAGAGAATTAGCCCAGTCTCAAGGTTGTTTTCTATTTCTGAAAAAATTTCATCACTCTGTTTTTCCGAGTTGGTTATTGATAGGTAGGTTTTTGAATGGAGTGTTGTCCCGGTGTTTTTTACCAATCCTTCCCCCGTGAGAAATGCGTTTCCTGGTAATCCTTTAAACTTCGCAGCAGTCTCTAAGGATTGTCTTAGTCCTCCCTTTCCTTGATAATTCACACCTTGCTTGATCAGTCCCCGGACAACCAGTCCGTAACAATCTATTTCATTATATGGTTTGCCAATAAGCGGCTTAATTGAATCCGCCAGTTTTTCAGAAAAACTTGTCTCTGCATTTGTCTGTGAATAATGCGTTTCAAATGTCGGATACGTGGGTGCTTTAAAAGCTTGAACTTTTGTATAAGCTTTTATGTTGCCATTATTAAATATCAGTTCATTGGTCGATGTGTTCAGATCTACTTTCGTCCCTGGAGTAAGTGCCGTAAAAGGTTTTTCCTGGTTAACAGGGTCATATATTATATTCCAAAAATTACCGGGGATGTTTTTATTGTTTTCAAGCAAATGCGAAACCGTGGAGTTTTCTTTTGAAATGACACCAACGGTAATTTGTTCTTCATTTTTTATAGGGGGAGGAGTGCTTGGTAGTAAGGCACTTTTCTCAAATGGCGGCGCTTGACTTGTCGCGATAGCATGATTTGTATCTGTTGTCGTGAACTTTGACCAGACCAACTCATTTGTCTGCCGATCTATGGATACCTTTGTTCCCGGCAGCATATTGGTATATTGCTTGTTCTTGTTGATATCAGAATAAATGATATTCCAATACTCATCCTTGAAAGATTCATTGTTTTTAAGGATATGGGAAACTGTTGGTGTGTCTTCGCTTATTAGACCTACCTCGATTAAATTATTTACCTTCTTTTGCACAACTGGGTTTTCAGTCGGTAAACCAATTTCTTTTTGTTTGTTCAGGAGTTGGGCAAAGCTATTTTTCTGGATTGATTTCTGATGTTGTTGTAAGGGTATTAACTGCTGCTGTTCTGAAATAGATGTAACTGGCATTATTGTTCTCCTGTCCCAATACAATCGTATTTTTCTCTTTCGAGTTTACAAATTTATTTAAAGTATTTATTCTCTGTCGATGCAAATAGCATACCATGAAAATATTTCAAGAAAATGTGTCTTGATGCTGTAAAATAAGTACAAGATAACAGGTCGTTAGGTGTTTTGTGCAGGGTAGGGGCTTATTTGTTTCTTTTTGGAAAGACGTGGGGTTTGTTGGCAAAGAGTCAAAGAATGAACAGTTGCTTTAATCGTAATTATTCAGGGTAGGCTGGAAATTACCCTTAACTCCAGGCTGTAACTGTTCAGATGTGCTTCATATTCGTTCATTTAGGGCTTCGAAGTATACTTGTGCTATTCGAGAAGACCTAAATGGGCGAAGATGGAGTGCAGCTGAATAGTTACCTTTAATCTTGCTTTTTAGTACCTAAATAATTAGGTTGAAAAATTCAAGTTTGTGAGAAAATAGATATCTTTTAAAGGAGATTTTTCATATGTGGGAATATACTGATAAAGTGAAAGAGCACTTCATGAATCCGCTTAATGTCGGAGAGATTGAAAATGCTGAAGGGACCGGGGATGTCGGTTCCCTTGCTTGTGGCGATGCCTTGAAGCTTACCCTTAAGATTGTAGATGATATTATCGTTGACGCTCAATTTAAAACTTTTGGCTGTGCCAGTGCCATAGCATCTTCTTCTGCCCTTACCGAAATGGTTAAAGGCTTGCCGGTGGATGAAGCTGCGAAAATAACCAATGAGGATATAGCCCAATTTCTTGGGGGGCTGCCAAAGGAGAAAATGCACTGTTCGGTTATGGGACGTGAAGCACTTGAGGCTGCCATTGCCAATTATAAAGGGGTTCCTCTTCGTGTTGCAGAAGGTGATGTCGTTTGTGAGTGTTTTGGCGTCACTGATCTCGAAGTAAAAAGGGCCATTCAGGAGAGTAACCTGCACACCGTTGAAGAAGTTACCAACTTCACCAAGGCGGGAGGCGGCTGCGGGAAATGCCATGATAGGCTACAGGAGCTTATTGATGAAGTACAGAAAGACTCCACCGCAAAAATTATTCCAATGAAAGGGCCCAAAAGGATGACCACTCTCCAGAAAATCAAGATGATTGAAGAGGTTCTTGAGAGAGAAATAAGACCTGTCTTGAAAAAAGATGGTGGGGATATTGAGCTGGTTGATGTCGATGGTGATTATGTTCTTGTTTCCTTGCGAGGTGCATGCGGCAGTTGTGCCAAATCCCAAACAACATTGAAGGAATATGTTGAGAAAAAATTGCGTGAGCAAGTTATAGACACCTTGATCGTGGAGGAAGATAAATAGTGACTAATATAATATATATGGATAATAACGCTACCACACGGGTAGCACCTGAAGTGGTAGATGTTATGATGCCGTATTTCTCTGAACAATACGGAAATCCTTCGAGTATGCACAATTTTGGCGGTAAGGTTATGTCTGCCGTGTCTGAGGCCAGAGACAAAATTGCAGCCCTCCTTGGTGCCGATGCCGACGAAATTGTTTTCACAAGCTGTGGAACGGAGAGTGATTCAACCGCGCTTCTCTCAGCGCTTAAATCAAATCCTGATAAAAGACATATTGTTACAACCAGAGTAGAGCATCCTGCCATCAAGAATCTTGCCGAAAACCTACGATCCCTTACCGGCCATAAATACAGGGTTACCCAACTGTCTGTGGCCAGTGATGGCACTCTTGATCTTGATGAATATGAGAAGGCTTTGGATGATGAAACTGCAATCGTTAGTATAATGTGGGCCAATAACGAAACTGGTGTGATTTTTCCCATTGAAAAAATGTGTAAGATGGCCAAAGATAGGGATATTTTGTTTCATACTGACGCGGTACAGGCAGTCGGTAAAATCCCCATAAATCTAAAGGAAATCCCCATCGATTTCCTTTCCCTTTCAGGTCATAAACTTCATGCGCCAAAAGGTATTGGCGTTCTGTATGTCAGACGTGGAACACCTTTTGCTCCATTTATGATTGGTGGGCATCAGGAACATGGCCGCAGGGGAGGGACAGAAAATGTTGCCTCTATCGTTGGTCTTGGAAAGGCATGTGAGCTGGCTGCGGCTCATATGGCTGAGGAAAACGATCAGGTCAGAAAGCTTCGTGATAAGCTTGAAAAAAATTTGCTGGAATCTGTGCCGAATGCTATCCTCAACGGGCATAAAAACGATAGGCTTCCCAATACTTCAAATATTAGTTTTGAATATGTGGAAGGTGAGTCTATCCTGCTGCATATGGATGCCTTTGGAATATGTGCTTCATCTGGATCTGCCTGTACCTCGGGTTCTCTTGAACCATCCCACGTTCTCAGGGCTATGGGGGTTCCATTTACCGCAGCACACGGTTCCATTCGCTTTAGTTTGAGTATTTATAATACGGAAGAAGAAGTTGATTTTGTTATTGAGAAGATACCCGCTATTATAGAAAATCTTCGCGCTATGTCTCCCTTTTGGCAGGATAGAGAAAAGTAAAAAGGCTCGGGGCGATATTAAGTGATGAATATTGCCTGGCTGAATCCAGGCAGAGCCCAAAATTGACTTTTGTGAAAAAATTACATTATTGGAGAATCGTCTATGAGAGTTATACCGCCTTCTTTTGAAATCTTAACTAGCTTGGATAATCAAAGCATGGGGACCAGAATCGAGTCATGTGGTCGTATCTGCTATAAAAGTGAAGATAAGATTACTGAAGATTCGGCTGGGCCGTTTGTTAAGAATATTTTAAAACGGAAGCATAACTCTGTGGCTGAAATGGCAGTTTTGACGATTAAAATATCGTGTGCTGAAGATGGAGATATAGCAGGACTGTTTCAGGCTATTCCTAAATATTTTGTAGTAGATCCGCAGGATAACAACTCGGTCATTTTAACAGGAAGTGTAAGGGCTTTTCGAGAACTGACTCTTTTTCACTCCGAGTTTAGAATTGTGAAGGCAATTTCCGCATATTTGGCTGAGCGCTACCCTCAGTTCTATTTTGACCTTATCCCTGGAAATGGCTGGGAGAAGATCGATGGTTTTCAGTTTGAAAAAATCCATCTTCAGGATGTTGATAAAATGCCTGTCAATCTGTTGGCAAAACACCGACATCTTGCCGTTAAGATCATCACAAATCGCGCCGTTACCCACGAGATTGTCAGACATCGGCCAGTCGCCTACCTGCAAGAAAGTCAGCGATATTGCAGGTATGATAAGGAACAGTTTGGCAACGAGGTTACTTTTATAAAGCCCATGTTTTATGCAGATGATACCCCGGAATATAAACTTTGGGAAAAAGCGATGTTGGACACAGAAAAAATTTATTTAGAACTCTTAAAATCGTCATCACCCCAAGCCGCCAGAACCGTTTTGCCTAATTCATGTAAAACTGAGATTATTGTTTTTGCCAATTTACTCCAATGGCAGCACATATTTCGCCTTCGTACACCACCGGCGGCTGAACCTTCCATGCGAGAAATTATGATTCCGCTCCAGGCCGAATTTGTTAAAATGTTTCCTGCTGTTTTTGGATAAGGACGGTAATGATCTGTATCGCTGGTGGTTCTACCTATTGCAAAAGGTCTATGGTTCCGGTAGATTTTATCGTTTTTTAATTTTAATCCGGATAAACCGGAAATAAGTGCCTTAACAGTGGTCTGCAACATATTGGCAGCATCCTTCTTTTTGGGAAATCCTGTTTTTTGTAGCAGGATTCCAATTATAAGGCACTAAAATCAAATTAGTCACAATTTAATTTTTTAAACATATTTAATTTAAGGAGGAAGACCATGGCTTATAATGCGGTTGAAATGGCAGACTGGCAGATATCTGAGGCTGCTGAAAAAAACATGCCCACCCCCGAGGAGTGGCGGGACAAATTAGGGCTAGAGAAGGACGAGGTTCTGCCAATGGGCAGACTTGCTAAACTCGACTTTCTGAAGATCATGAACAGGCTCAAAGACAAACCGGATGGTAAGTATATTGAGGTTACAGCTATTACTCCGACACCGCTTGGCGAGGGTAAGAGCACAACCTCCTGTGGTCTGATGGAAGGTATGGGGCTGCGAGGCGTGAATGTGGGTGGAGCCCTGCGTCAGCCATCCGGTGGTCCGACCATGAACGTCAAGGGTACTGCGGCAGGTGGTGGTAATTCTCTGCTGATCCCCATGACCGAGTTCTCCTTAGGCCTTACCGGTGATATCAATGATATCATGAATGCTCATAACCTGGGTATGGTGGCCATGACTTCCCGTATGCAGCATGAGAGGAATTATAATGACGAGCAGTTGAAGAGACTGACCGGCATGCGTCGGCTCGACATTGATCCCACCCGAGTTGAATTCGGCTGGATCATCGACTTCTGTGCCCAGGCTCTCAGAAATATCACAATTGGTCTTGGCGGCCGCTACGATGGTTTTACCATGCAGTCCAAGTTTGGTATTGCAGTGGGATCCGAGTTGATGGCTATTCTTTCCATTGCCACCGACCTGGCCGATCTGAAGGAACGGATTAACAACATCACCGTGGCCTTTGATAAGAGCGGCAGGCCGGTAACCTGTGGTGACCTGGAAGTTGGCAACGCCATGGCCGCTTTTATGCGGAATACAATTAATCCAACCTTGATGTGTACCGCAGAGTACAACCCATGCCTGGTGCATGCCGGTCCTTTTGCCAACATCGCTGTTGGCCAATCATCGATCATCGCTGATCGAGTTGCCTTGAAACTCTTTGACTACAATATTACAGAATCTGGTTTTGCTGCAGATATCGGTTTCGAAAAATTCTGGAACGTTAAGTGCCGTTATTCCGGTCTGAAACCACATGTCTCCGTTCTGACCGCGACCATCCGCGCTCTGAAGATGCACGGCGGTGGACCTAAAGTCGTTGCCGGTAAACCATTGGATGATGCTTATACCAAAGAGGATGTCGGCTTAGTCGAGAAGGGCTGTGAGAATATGGTCCATTTGATTGGCGTAATCCGCAAGGCTGGTATCAACCCAGTTGTCTGCATTAACCGTTTCTATACTGATACCGATGAAGAGTGCAAGGTTGTTCGCCGGATTGCCGAGGCAGCCGGTGCCCGTTGCGCCGAGTCCAAACATTGGGAATTAGGTGGTGAGGGTGCCCTGGAGTTTGCTGATACAGTAATTGACGCCTGTAATGAAGAAAATGATTTCAAATTCCTCTATCCGCTTGAGATGAAACTCCGTGACCGTGTAGAAATGATCACCAAGGAAGTATATGGTGGTGATGGTGTTGATTGGTCACCTGAGGCCAATGCCAAGGCAGAGATGCTGGAAAAAGACCCTCAGTACGCTGACTATGCTACCATGATGGTCAAGAGTCACCTGAGCTTGAGTCATGATCCGACCAAAAAAGGTGTGCCCAAGGGCTGGCGTCTGCCAATCCGTGACATATTGATCTATTCCGGAGCCAAGTTCCTTTGCCCCTGTGCAGGAACTATCAGCCTGATGCCTGGAACAAGCTCCAATCCGGCTTTCCGCCGCATTGATGTTGAAACAGACACTGGTAAGGTAACAGGACTGTTCTAATAACTGTCACCGTCACACATCTTTTCATCCAACACTGGTCAAGGGACGCACATCTTTGACCAGTGTTTTTTTGTAGCATACTTTTAGAAGGCTAACCAGAAATGATGAATGTTTGCCATATCGGCATTACATAGGTAAGCTTGATTGTCTAAAAATAATGAATCGTCCCTGGGATAAACCAGACCACCTTATGTCTGGAACCTCACCTGATCCTGCTTATAGACGGATTGATGTTGTTGTTGAAACTGACAGGGTTAGAGGTGAATTTTAAACTATTTATCTATACCTGAATAAAAAAGAGGGCCGAGATTATTTCTTAGCCCTCCTTTTTTTTGCCAATTGCCGGCAAACTTATTGAAATTTATTAGCATATTAATGTAGAATGCTATTTTTAATGGGAAAAGTTTAACTTCTTCATGTCTTGGCAACCCATTTCAACTTATAGTTTTTCTATCAAAAATATCTATGGCCTCTCCAGCATCTACATCTAAAAATGATCAGTCTAGCCTCAGGGCATCCGTCAAGGATCAGTCCGGTGCTGGAAAACTCAAGATTGGCGAGATACTCCGTAAGGAAGGTCAAATTACCGTCAACCAGCTTGATGAGGCTCTAGCGTTTCAAAAAAAATCCCAGGGAAGATTAGGCAGTATCCTTATCCGTCTAGGTCATATCGAAGAAGACACAATATTAAAGGTATTGAGTCGAGTTCAGAATTTCCCCGCAGTCAAGATTTCCGACGAAAAAATAGAAAAAGAACTTCTTGTAGTTATGCCTTTAGGGATGGCCATGAAATATATGGCTTTTCCCCTCAGAAAAGTTGGGAAAACTATCCATATAACCATGGCTGAGCCCACGGATACAGGGGCCGTTGACCTTCTGCAGGCCGAATTAAAGGCTGGTGTTTCAATCAGCATCTCTACCGAAAATGATATTATTGAGGCGTATCGGAGTTACTACCAGGCAACAGATGAAGATCTAGCCGATCTTCTTGTTAAGGAGGAGAACGAGCAGGAAGAAGAGATCCCGGTAACCCAAATTGATGACTTTGGTTCCCTTGCCTCTGAGGCCGCCGAAGATTTTGAGATTGAATCACTTGAAGATGAGGACGGTGGGCATGATCAATACCAGGCAACGGATGCTCCTATCATCAAACTGGTCAACGGTATTCTTATTAAGGCAGTAAATGACGGCGTAAGTGATGTTCATATTGAACCGTACGAGAAGAATCTCCAGGTGCGTTATCGCCTTGATGGCACCCTGTTCAAGTCCATGAATCTGCCGACGAATATAAAAAATGGTCTTATTGCTCGAATAAAGATTCTTGCCACTCTCGATATAACTGAAAAAAGAGTCCCCCAGGATGGCAGGATAAAAATACGCTTGAGCCGCACAAGGTCGGTTGATTTTCGCGTTTCAACCCTGCCAACTCTTTTTGGCGAAAGTGTTGTTCTTCGTATTTTAGATAAGAGCAGTCTTAACGTCGATTTGACCAAACTTGGCTTTCAAGTTGATACTTTTGCGGCCTTGAAAAGATGTATATCAATGCCACAAGGTCTACTTTTGGTCACTGGTCCAACAGGTTCAGGAAAGACAGTTACCTTGTACTCCGTCTTAAATTCATTGAACTCTGAAGGAACAAAAATTCTGACGGCGGAAGATCCCGTCGAATTTAACTTCAAAGGGATCAATCAGGTAAATGTCATTAATGATGTGGGCATGACCTTTTCCGCTGCCCTTAAGGCATTTTTAAGGCAAGATCCTGACATAATCATGGTTGGTGAGATTAGGGACATGGAAACTGCCGAAATTGCCATTAAGGCGGCCATGACCGGCCATCTTGTTTTTTCCACCCTGCACACCAATGACTGCCCTGCAACAATTGGGCGTTTGGTTGATATTGGTATACCGGCCTATATGCTTGCCTCATCCATCTCTATGATATTATCCCAGCGCCTTTCTCGAAGGCTTTGCCCAAACTGTAAGGCTGTGGATAACAGTTATCCAGACAAGGAACTTTTGGAAATGGGGTTTAGGGAGGAGCAGCTAAAAGATTTAAACATGTATGGTCCCAAAGGTTGTGGAAAATGCAATGGTGGCGGATATAAGGGGCGAGTTGGGCTTTTTGAACTTATGGAAGTGACAGATGAAGTTAGTAAGGCTATCAATGCCCAGGTTCCTGAAGATCAACTAAGAAAAGTTGCTATTCTAGAGGGCATGAACACTCTACGAATAGCTGGGGTCAACAAAGTTATTGAAGGCCTTACAAGTATTAAAGAGGTTCTTCGCAGGACCGTTATTACAGAAGAGAGCCTCCCTGCTTATCTGGTGAATCCTGATATAGAAAATTATGAAGACGGTGATTACATCATTAGGCAAGGGAATTCAGATATAGACTTTTTTAAACTTATCCAAGGTGCGGTTCTGGTTGTTCGTGATGGCAAAAAGATTGCCGAGATTACCCAGCCGGAAGAATATTTTGGTGAAATGTCTGCTATTTCAGGGGATTCCAGGACAGCGAGTATTGTCTCCAAAGGAAGATCCATTGTTAAACGCTTTCCAGGTGATAAATTAATGGAAATTGTTGAGAAATACCCAGATGTCAGTAGTCATCTTTTTAAAACCTTGGTTTCCCGTTTAGGGCAGGCAAACGAAATCATGGTGAAACTGGCCAGTGGTGGTGCAAGAGCACCAAAATAATTAAATCACAATGGGATAATTAGTATATTTACCTATTGCGAAGATTTCCTGACTTCTGTATATTCTTCGATTCTTTGTCTTAATATTAGTACCCATTGATGTTACCATTACATCCCCTTTAAACATCGGCATTATAAGCCCAAATATAGATTTAATTTTGTAAGGAGAAGAATATGAGCGCTAAAATTCTTAGCGGCACCGAAACGGCCAAAACCATTCGTGAAGAACTTACTGTAGAGGTTGCTGAACTAAAGGACAAACATAATGTGGTTCCTGGTTTGGTAACAATTTTAGTAGGAGAAGATCCTGCTTCACAATCATATGTTACAGCAAAAAATAAAACAGCAAAGGCGCTTGGGATCAATTCTGAGCAGGTAACTTTACCTGTAGACACCAACGAAGAAGATCTTCTTGCTCTTGTTGAAAAATACAATAATGATGCTGCTGTCAATGGCATCCTTGTTCAGTTGCCGCTGCCAAAACATGTGAACGAGGCTAAAGTTCTTGATTCCATAGATCCAAACAAAGATGTTGACGGTTTCCATCCTGTCAACGTGGGCAATATGGTACTGGGTGAAAAATGTTTTCTTCCATGTACCCCCCACGGTATTCTCGAACTTCTGCAACGAAGTGGTACCGAAACCAGCGGCGCCGAGGTTGTTATCGTTGGCAGAAGTAACATTGTCGGCAAACCAATCGCAAATCTTATGCTCCAAAAAAGAGAGGGCGGCAATGCAACAGTCACTCTTTGTCATACCAGGACAAAAGATTTGGCCTTTCATACTAAACGTGCCGACATACTCATAGCCGCTGTAGGTGTGCCAAAGGTTATTACCGGAGATATGGTAAAAGAGGGTGTTGTGGTTATCGATGTAGGTGTAAACAGAATCGGTAAAGCTGAATCCGGAAAGGCGATTCTGGCAGGAGATGTAGACTTTGATGCAATCAAGGAAAAGGCCGCTGCTATAACCCCCGTACCGGGAGGTGTTGGCCCAATGACAATTACAATGTTAATGAAGAATACTGTTCAAGCTGCAAAAATGGCCAATGGCCTTCTTTAATACCTAAATCGCTTAATTTAGGTATTAATATTTCTCATTGAAAATAATGTGCTCGGATTACAATAGCTGAGGAAAAAAAATGGCGACAAGAAAAAACGGCTGCACTGGATGTGATGACATAACCTGCACCTCGACTTTAGAGGTCTTGGATCAGGACTTTACTAAAGGAATTAAGACGGCATACCACCGTATACAAGATCGTGGTGTATCTGCGTGCCTTTTTGGTTCCGGCGGCGTTTGCTGCAGGAATTGCAATATGGGACCCTGCCAAATAATTGACGGTGTAGACGAAATGATCGGTATTTGTGGGGCAACGGCAGATACGGTTGCGGCTAGAAACTTTGCCCGTACAGTTGCCGCAGGAGCAGCTGCTCATACTGATCATGCCAGGGAGATGGTTCGTGGCTTTATAGCTACTGCTAAAGGTCATGGGCCGCATCAGATAAAGGATGTCGACAAACTGAAAAGTCTCGCAAAAGTATTTAATATAGAGACCGAAGATAGAGAAGTTAATGAGATAGCACTTGAACTAGGTGAAAAAGCCCTGGCCGAATTTGGCAGCCAGGACGAATCACCACTGTCAATGCTTAAACGCGCTACCCCGAAAAGACAGGAACTTTGGAAAAAACTAGGTATCGCTCCCCGTGGTGTTGATCGGGAAGTTGTAGAGATGATGCATCGTACCCATATGGGTGTTGATCAGGATTATGAAAATATAATGCTGCAGGCTTCCCGTTGTTCTCTTGGCGATGGTTGGGGTTCATCTATGCTTTCAACTGAGTTAACTGATATCATGTTTGGAACCCCAGTTCCCAGACGTGCAATAGTAGATCTTGGGGTTCTCAAGGCAGATCAGGTTAATGTGACTGTACATGGTCATGAGCCTCTTCTTGCCGAGGCCCTCTGTATTGCAGCCCAAGAACCGGATATGCTTGAGCTTGCCAAGAAACAAGGGGCAAAGGGAATTAATCTGGCCGGTGTGTGCTGTACGGGTAATGAAATTCTGATGCGACGAGGAATTCCTGTAGCTGCAGGCTTTGTGCAGCAGGAAATAGTTCTTGCAACAGGTGCGGTGGAGGCGATGGTTGTTGATGTCCAATGCATCATGCAGTCAGTGGCTCAAATCACCAAGACACTCCATACTGATATTATAAGCACCAATTATCGAGCCAAACTGGAAGGTGGCATACATATTCAGTTTGAAGAAGAAGAGGCCCTTGAGTCTGCCAAACGTATTTTGACCCATGCAATTAAAAATTTCAAAAAACGTGGTAAATTCTATATTCCAGAAAAGAAAAAAGTTGATGTTGTTGTGGGCTTCAGTCATGAAGCTATCAATTATACCCTCGGTGGTCGGTTTCGT
Source organism: Desulfurivibrionaceae bacterium (assembly GCA_030145275.1). Classification (GTDB taxonomy): domain Bacteria; phylum Desulfobacterota; class Desulfobulbia; order Desulfobulbales; family VMSU01; genus JAQYVV01. Next base: position 148,148 of record JAQYVV010000005.1, read on the forward strand.
TCCAGTTATCGCCCATTAAATGACAACATTATTAATGGCAGAATTCGCGGCGTAGGCGTCATTGTTGGTTGTGATAATTTCAAGCTCAGCGATGATGCTCACGAAGTAATTGCCCGTGAACTTATAAAAAACAATGTCCTTGTGCTGGCGACAGGGTGTGCCGCAACCTCTTTAGGTAAGGCAGGATTAATGAATCCTGAGGCCGCAAAATACTGCGGGGATTCTCTCGCTGAGGTTTGTGAAACTGTGGGTATGCCACCGGTTCTCCATATGGGCTCTTGTGTTGATAATAGTCGTATTCTTATTGCCGCCACCGAAATGGTTCGTGAGGGCGGTTTGGGAGATGATATCTCTGACCTGCCTGCAATTGGAACCGCTCCATTGTGGATGAGTGAAAAAGCCGTTGCCATT
>JAQYVV010000025.1 GCA_030145275.1 Desulfurivibrionaceae bacterium
CATTTGATGCAGTACTGTGTTATTGTGCGCCATGGTCTGAATCCTTTTTTATTTTAATGAGTTAGTGGTAACTTCATTATACAATAAAGGAGTGATTCAGACCTGTTTTTATATTATTAAATTCCTTAACCGGACAGCAGTGAATCCGGATAAACCGGAAATAAGTGCCTTAACAGTAGAGTGTAACATGCTTATTTCAAAATACTTTTTAGCATTTCGTGTTTTTTACCCCTCAGGTAAGCGTCAGACTCCGAGGGGGTACTGAACTGAGTGGCAAAAATTCAGCGCTAAGGCACTAATCCGTTTCTTCTGTTATATCCCCTGCAGGTATACTTATGTCCAATGGCATGTGACCACCTACGCCTGTTGTTAGTGCGCTTGTTAAAGTCCATTGATGATATTGGCATTTTGGCAGTAATTCTTCGTCATTCATCTGTTGGCACAATCCAGCTTGTTCTCTCTTTTCCTTTCTTTTTTTACTTTTCTGGTTTAGTGCCTTATAATTGAAATCCTGTCACAAAAAACAGATAAGCGAAGACTTCGGATAAGCTAAGACTTTGAGAATTCCAAAAAAGAACAATGCTCCCAATATGTTGCAGACCATTGTTAAGGCACTTATTTCCGGTTTATCCGGATTAGATTTTTCTATGGCCCGTATTCTCCAATTGTTTAATTGGACAAGATAAAATACGAGGAGCAAGTTTGAAACCGTATGAAAAAAGTCGTTAACACAGAAAATAAACCAATTAAACTCTGGCTCGATGATATTGAGGATGGGGCGTTGGAGCAGGCCAGAAACCTTGCGAATCTTCCTTTTGTTTTTAAGCATGTTGCCATTATGCCTGATGCTCACCTTGGTTATGGCATGCCCATCGGCGGAGTCATGGCATCGGAGGAGATGGTGGTGCCAAATGCGGTTGGGGTCGACATCGGTTGTGGTATGTGCGCAGTCAAAACATCGTTGACGATAGTCTCCAGAGAGACATTGAAGAAAATTATGGCGGGGATTCGCTCGCAAGTTCCATTGGGCTTTAAGCATCACAAGCAAGGACAGCAAGCATCACTTATGCCGAAGGTGAAGGGTGACAGCGTGGCTGATTTGCCAGTTGTATCTCGTGAATACCAGAACGCCTTAACCCAGTTGGGTACCCTTGGGGGGGGAAACCATTTCATAGAGATACAGAAGGGAAATGACGGTCATATCTGGTTGATGATCCATTCCGGCAGCCGTAATCTGGGATTTAAAGTTGCAAACTTTTACAACAGGCTTGCCTGCGACCTCAATCGGCAGTGGAAGTCCAAGATATCGCCTAAATGGCAGCTTGCCTTCCTTCCCATTGCGAGTGGAAGTGGCCAAAACTATCTTCGGGAGATGAATTACTGTGTCGAGTTTGCTTATGCCAATCGTAAACTCATGATGCAGAGAGTGCAGAAGGTTCTACAGCTGTTGCTTTCTCCTGTCTTCTTTGAGCCAATCATAAATATTGCCCACAACTATGCGGCCTTGGAAACACATTATAATGGAAATGTGATGGTGCACCGAAAAGGGGCAACTCGGGCCCAAGAAGGAGAGCTTGGTATTATTCCAGGATCCCAGGGGACACCAAGCTATCTGGTGAGAGGCAAGGGGAACAGGGAGAGTTTTACCTCATGTTCACACGGGGCTGGCCGAAAAATGGGACGAAAGCAGGCCCAGAGGCAGCTGGATCTTGCTTTTGAACAAAAGAAACTTGATGACCAAGGGATAATTACATGCCATTCGCCATAAAGGCGATCTTGATGAAGCGGCAGGGGCTTACAAGGATATAGCGCAGGTTATTGATAGCCAACTTGATTTGGTCGACGTGCTGGTTGAATTGAGGCCTTTGGCTGTGATAAAAGGGTGAACAAAGGCAACTATTCAGGAGCACCCCATCTTCGCCCATTTCGGAGTCTCGCATACTCGCTTACCTGGCCTTCTCGAATAGCACTAGTATGCTTCGAAGTCCCAGGTAAGCGAAGACTCCGAATGAACAAATATGGGGCACTCCTAAACAGTTACACTCCTGAGTTAAGGGTAGTTTTGCAGCAGATATGAATAATTACAACAAAAGGTTAGTTAACAGGGGGCTTCCCAAAATCAATTTACAAGGCGTCAAAGTGTTCGGGTAAGAGGGGTTCGGCGGCCGCTTGCTCTAATGTACTTTTCGGCTGGGTACCCTAATGCTATAACGGAGTAGATTTTCTCGGTAGCGGGAATGTTGAATTCTTTTTTAATTTTTGGATCATTGTTGAGGGCGTGGACGGCAAATCCTATAAGGCAGCTGCCAAGGCCCATGGCGTGGGCCCCGAGAAGAATATTCTGGGTTGCGAGAAGCGCATCGTCATGGGGACAGCTTGCTTCTGGTTTGCTACCTACCAGGATTACAGCCGTTGCCCCGTGAAATAGCTTATCTTCTCCCTTCTGATACCAGAGGTCAAGGCTGTGTTGCACGGATTTGTAGTGCTTCTTATGGTAGTTTTCCAGTTGGCCCTTGGAAAAGAGCTTGTTGATAATCCTTAAAAGTGAATTGTTGGCAATCTTGTTCAGGTTTTTGAAATAGAGGGCAATCGAATCGCCTAGTTTCTCGACTTTCTGCCTGTCAGGAAGGAGTGAGAAGGTCCAGCATTGACTGTTCGTTCCGGATGGGGCTGTGATACCAATCATAACAAGATCATTGAGCAGGGTAGGCTCAATAAGCTTTTCTTTGTAGTTCCGACATGAACGCCGCGAACGCATTAGACAGATAAGAGATGAAAGATCATACTTACCTGGGGGGACGTAGCTATCGGTATTGGCAGCCTGTGAAAAGGAGAAATCCACCTGGTTTTCTTCTACTTTTATGGCTCCCTGGGGGCAGATAGCTTCACAATGTCCGCATCCGAGGGATTCTTTGCCTGTGATCACCGCTTTGCCGTTTTTAATTGAGATGGTCTGGCAGGGGCAGACTGTAAGGCATAGCCCGCAACCGTTGCATTTGTCTGCATTTATTACTGTTGTTACCTTTTTATTCATGGTATATCCGGGTCTATTTTGAAACGTTTGTGTGCCACAATAAATTGTTTTAGCAAAATTAGAAACGGTTAAAACCAGCATAGGTTTTTAACGACCCAATAGCTGTTTTAAGCAAAGGAGAAAGAAATGAGCGAGGCCAAAAAATATGGATGGAGTGATGCTTCTGATGTCACACTGCTTGTTAAATTGAGAAGTGATTTGAAAACTGCCATGTTAAGCAGGGATACCGGAGTGAAAGACGCTATCCGCCAGGTGATTAGTGAGTTCCCGAAACTGACCATGCCTCTTATTCTTGAGAGCGGTAAGAAAACAACCCGCTTGAAAAAAGATGATGAAATTACCAACGATGATATTGTCGATATTATTCGAGGCTTGGTCAAATCGGAAAAAACTGTCTTGGAATTAAAAAAAGAGGGGTCTTCCGAGTATCTTGAAACATTGGAACAGTACTTGCCCCAAATGGCCGATCGGGAAACGGTTAAGGCCTGGATTGAAGAAAATGTGGATCTATCTGCTGTCAAAAGCCCCATGCAGGCCATGGGCCCAATTATGAAACATTTTGGTAAAACCGCCGATGGTACCATGGTAAAAGCCATACTGCAGGAGATGACCTGATAAATGGAAATCCTGATACGTCAGGCCCAGCTGGATGACTTATCTGAAATTGTCCAGATTGAACGGGAAATTGAACCAGATAGTCCAGCAGAACTTGGCGTCTTGCAATCGCGTCTCACAATGTTTCAGAATGGTTTTTTGACAGCCTGGCTTGACGGCAGATTGCTGGGATATGCCCAATCATGTATTTGGGCTGAAAAAATTCCGAGATTCAGTCCAGAAAAAGATTTTTTCAAAGATAAACATGATGTTACAGCTGGGACTCTCTATATTATTTTTATTGGGGTGAGGCCTCAGTATCAGAGACAGGGGGTAGGCAGCAGACTGATCCAATCCTTGCGGGATATTGCCTCAGAACATGGCATGAAAAGGGTGCATGCGGTAACCTGGGAACATTTGCAGAAGTTGTATATTGAACAGGGGTTTAAGCCGGTTATGAGAATGCCTGGTTTTCTCCCTAAGGGAGAGTTCAATCTGTTGGAATACCGAGTGAAAAACAAGCCTGGAAATTAGGACTGTTGTGCTATCGCCACCTGGTTTCTTCCCTTATCTTTGGCTCGGTACAGAGCCATGTCGGCCTCTCTTATCAATGCCTTTTCGTCACTGTCCGGCTGGAATAGCGCGATACCAAGGCTTATAGTCACATCAGTATCTTTTTCCACAGTTTTCCTAATCCTTTCGCAGACCAAGATCGCCTGCTGCGTACCTGTTTTAGAGAGGAGAATGACAAACTCTTCCCCGCCGTAACGAGCAACAAAGTCAATATCACGAATTTCTTTTTTAAGTATATTCGCTACTTTTACGAGGATTTCGTCGCCTTTGGCGTGTCCATATGTATCATTGTAATTTTTGAAATAGTCGATGTCGGTCATTACCAGGGTCAAAGGAGTCTTGTGCCGTCTTGCTACCGATATGAAGCGGGTGGTATGCGCGTCTAGGTTTCGGCGGTTGCCGAGCCCGGTCAAGGGGTCAACAAGGGACTGCTTTTTGGTCTCCATAAAGAGTTTGAGGTTGCTGATAGCCAGCCCTAGTTGGTTACCGATTGTTTGCAGCATGTTCTTGTTTGTGCCAATGTCTAGACTGTCTGGTATGTGAAGACTGAGGATTCCGATAACTTCATTTTTAGACTTGAGCGGCACAATTGTTCGACGGCTTTTATCCTCTGGGCACTCAGCGGAAACAGCAGTTGAACATTTTCCGCAGGAGATAACCATCTCGCCGTTCTTGGCAGCTTTTTCACATAAGCACTCGTCGATATTTTGCTGTTCATGTCTCTTGATAAATTCATCGGTGTGGCCGAAGTGACTCTCCAGTTCTAATTTATTTTCGCTCAGAAGAGTTATGGTGCCTCTAATATTATTCTTGGGGCCAAATTGTTTTGCCAAAACTTCAAGGGTGCCTGTGAGAAGGTTTGTCAGGTCTTTTGATCCGTTAATGATTTCTGAGATAGCATTGATAGTTGAAAGTTCACGGTTTTTTCTCTGGAGAGAAACACTTTGACGAAGAATTTTGTGTTCCGCTTTGTGTTGAGCCAGGATGTTTGATTTTGCTTTGAGAACGAGAGCTACCATGGCCAGAAGAAGCCCGCAGCTTATTGCAACAAGTAGGATGTTGGCAGTGAGCACTAGCCGATCGACCGTATTTTTTGTGGTTGTTGTATCGAAATAAATCTCAAAAGCTCCGAGAAAGGTATCACCATCCATGACGGGAACATATGTTTCCACCACGTCAACTGTCACCATTTGGTTTTCCAAAGATTTTGTGTTTTTCTGGACAATTTTCGTATATGGTTTTCCGCTTTTGACCGAGCCGTGAAAGTATTTCTCGGTGTTGACTTCACCTATCTCCTCAGCGGTAGTGGAAAAAATAATCTCCCCACTGGGTGAATAAATTTTCACCTTCATCAGGTTGAAATCTCTTACAACTTCTTGGTATCGTTCGTCAAAAATTTTTGGGATGGTGGTTTTTGTGAATTTTTCATTCTGGGGAAGAAGATGTTTTGCTATATGATGAGCAACCCGCACCGCTTCTTTTTCAGTTATGCTTTCGATAAGGTTGCCATAGGATGGGGTCAGAAAAAGAAAACTGTAAGCAAAATGCAGAATAACGGTACATATGGAAACAAAAATTATACTTTTTAGAAACCATAGCTGTCTTCTGGCGGATCTGTTTATGTTGGCGGTTGTTTTGTCTTGCATGTAGTATTAATGGATACTCTTAATGTGATTAAAAGAGGGGCAGCCTCAAGAAATTAAGTGTCATCAGGATGTTTAGCCAATTATTCGCTATGGTCACAGAGCTTCGTCGGGTAGTGGGAATAGGGTTTGTTTTTATCTGGCAATCACGAAGGCGCCGGCAAATTGGCTGTTGAGCGCTCTCTCCATGCGGTTAGCGGCTTCTAGGGTGCTACCTCCACGTATTTGGACACGATAAAATTTTTCGCCACTGTTTTCAAAAAGTTGGATAACTGTCTTCTTGCCCTTGGCTAGCATATTTTGTTTCAGTCTCTCAGCGTTTTCTTTTTGAGCGAAGGAACCGATCTGGACAAAGAACTCGCCTTTGTTGAAATCTTGGTAGGGCAGGAAATGTTCCAGGGTTTTTGTCCCACGTTTGCTTTTTGTTGCCTCACCTAAGGCAGTAATTCGCACCTTGCTTGTTCCTTTTTGGTCAATGCCGATCTTTTTGGCAGCGGTGTAGCTCAAATCTATAACTCGCCCCTTTACAAAAGGGCCCCGATCATTAATCCGCACAAAGGTTTTTTTGCCGTTTTCTAAATTTTCAACCAGCAGATGGGTGTTCATCGGCAGTGTTTTGTGGGCGGCGGTCTCTGCGTGCATATTGTAGGTTTCACCATTAGATGTCCGGCGACCGTGAAACTTTTTACCGTACCATGAGGCTATTCCAGCTTGGTTAAAGCCGAAGGCGGAGGGGATTGGGTAGTAAGTCTTTCCCATGATCTCATATGGGAACTGAGTCCGAGGGATTTTCGCCCTTTCCGCCAGCTTTTTTGCTGGAACGGGGGCCTGGTGAATTGGCGGCATAGTGTCAATGACTTTCTGGCCGCATCCGCTTAAGAAAAAAATCAGGGAGATAAGGCTGAGGTATGATTTAGTATGGTTCCAATTTTTCATTGTTGTCCTAATTATGGTTTTAAATTTGTAGGGGCTGGAGGAGTGGCATATTTCTTCAGATTTCCAGCTTTACCTATGGTGTGAGGAGAATAAGGTTGAAGGCCTGAAAATTCTGGCAGGGAGCGGACGGAGTCGAAAATAACCTCACCATTCTGATCAACATAGGTAAGCTGTATGTCCAGAATAGGTCTGCAGACCTGTAAGATATTTTCCTGGTCGTAGCAGGTCAAAATGTCCTCCCAGCGCCTAAGTCCATAACCCTTCAGCCATAGTCCCGCTTGTGCCTCTCCGCTAAATTTGTCTCGCATATATGGATCTGTACCCTCGTTGTCATAAAAAAGGTTGTAGTCAAGAATTTGCTCTGCCTCCGAACTTCCTTGTTGGGTGAGCATGACCCAGGGATCGTAATCGTCATGATCGATGCGCATCAGGTGGGTCCCGTAATCTGAAAAACTCCATTGAGCGTGACATACCTGGCAGGACAACTTCTCTGTGTCGACATGGTTTTTAGACTCCATCTGGGGGATTGCCAGGTCTTTTTTAGTTTTCTTGGTGGATAGAACAAAAGTGTTCTCAGTTGTTTTTGAAATATTTTGCAGAAGACTCTCTTGCAAAGTTTCTCTCTCTTGCCTCTGGTGACATGAGAGGCAGGATGTTTTGTCAGTCCCTGTCGCCATTAGTTCGGGGCCTGAATGACAGTCAATGCAGGACAATCCCGCCGTTTTATGGATGTCTGGCCGTAATTGATGGTAATTTACCCCATAAGGGAGTTCTTTTTCCCCATGGGCGGAAAAAGGTGTTTGGTACTCCCAACTGAAATCATGTTCGAAACGGCCATAATAATCGGCCCCGACAAAATTACCATAATGGCAGGAGAGACAGATTTGGTCGTCCGGTTCTTTTATGAATGAATGTGAGGTGAGGGAACCCTTGCTGAATTTCAGATGGCAGGCGGCACAGCCCTGGCCATGTTCGACCCCGGAATATTGGTCTCCAGAAGAGTAGGGATGGCACCTGAGGCATCGTCTGCGGAGCAAGTCATCGGCTAGAGCAAGTACGTCTTTTGGATTATCCCCCTGGGGAATGTATTCTGGCCCTTGCAGGTCTTTTGTGGCGCCAAAAGCCCGCCGCACCATATTGATTTCGTCTCCAAGGGTAAAATGCTTTGATTCTTGCACATGCGCTGAAATTTCCTGATGGCAGCGGCCGCAATTTTTTGCCATATTTGCAGGGCTGGCAGGCCTACGCACCAGAGTACTGTGGGCCAATGCTTTTGTGGCAGCAGGTGACGTACCCTTATGGCAATCCTCACATGGAAAGTTGTGAAACCTGTCAAGTAGGTAGGAGTGGCAGGAGGCACAAGTTTTTGGGCCTGAAGATATTTTTGTCTTTTTTTCGTTGGGGTCGGAAGTGCCAGATGGTTTGTTTTCGTCTCCGCATCCTGTAGCTCCCAAAAAAATAAGCAGAACAAGAAAAACGTAGGATTGCCTGCTTTTGGGAAATATTAACGAGAAACGGTGTAGCATGTTCAGTATCCACTATTTACATGTCGGTGATTTTATCACCAATTTGCATCAAACCGAATATTTACCGGCAGAGGGGTGCGTTTTGTTAAAAATTGTGTAACTTTAGTACCTTATAAATCATTTTCGTGTGTTTAATGGCAAGAACTGAAAACAGTAGATTCATTTAAAGGTGTTGCATCTACTGTTAAGGTACTTATTTCCGGTTTATCCGGATAAGGTACCAGTATATCAAAACGTGCAAAATCTTCATCAATAATAAATAGAGATTGCTGGACTATGAAATTGACATTCCTTATAATAGAAAATGTAACTATTCAGTAGCACCTCATCTTCGGAGTCTACGCTACCTGCCCATTTTAACCCTTTCACATACCCAAAAGTATGCTTCGAAGTCTAAAATGAACAAATATAAGGCACTTCTGAACACTTACGCTTCAGAGTTAAGGGCAATTTCTTGCCCTTAACTCTGAATAGTTACTAGAAAATAATCAAATATTAACGACTGGAGGTATTTTAAAATGTTTCAATGCCAAAAAATAGGCGCTACCATACAGCAAGTGAGCCTCATTTTGTTTCTGGGTCTTCTTTTGTCTTCATGTGGCTACAAAGATCGGGTGGCACCTGTCAGCTTGCCGGATAATTCCGAGAACATGGTTGTCGTTGCTGATGGTCTGAAAATATCGGCCGCAGCTTTTGTTGATCCTGTGCAGGCCCAAGGGGTCTTTGGTTTTAATGTTCGCAAAGCAGGTTTGCTTCCTGTTCAGCTCACCTTACAGAATGACGGCTCGATGGAGGCGCGATTGATAGCTGATCAAACTTTTTTGGTAGACCAGCAGAACAACGCCTGGCCTGTTGCGACCCTTGAAAGGACCTATCAACGGACGAAAAATTACGTTGATATTGGGGAAACGGCCAAAAGTGCGGCGAAACCTTCTTTGCTGATGGGTGCGGCCGGAGCTGTCGCCGGTATGGCCATCGGAATTGTCACAGGGGAAGATATCGGTGCAGCAATGGGGAAAGGTGCGGTCCTTGGTGCTGCGGCCGGCGCAATGGTCGGCGGTGCCAAAGGGTATGGCGATGCTGAAGAGAAATTGCGGGATGATCTATATTCAAAGAGTTTGAAAAATTCGGCCATACTGCCTGGACAAATCGCCTACGGGGTCCTTTTCTTCCCAGGCATGCTTGAGGAAGCGCAAAGCGTAAGGGAATTGAGGCTGCACATTGAGATCGGCGGTAGGGGGCAGATCGTTAAAATCTATCTATAGCCCATCTGTTTTTTTAAGTTTGTGTTCCTTGCTTGAAAAGCAGGTGTTATAAAATGCTGTGGGAAAAAAGAGAGATTTTTTTAGTGACAAAACCGGGTCATAAACCTATATTAACCTTCCATGAAAACATCCAAATCATCCAAAAAAACTAAGTTTATTTTTATCACTGGCGGCGTTCTCTCTTCTCTTGGAAAAGGCCTTGCTGCTGCAGCGATTGGCGCCTTGCTTGAGAGCCGAGGGCTTAAGATTACTTTCCAAAAACTGGATCCGTATATAAATGTAGACCCAGGTACTATGAATCCGTTTCAGCACGGGGAGGTGTACGTCACCGATGATGGTGCAGAAACCGACCTTGATCTTGGGCATTACGAAAGGTACACCCACGCAGTTTTAGGGCAGGGAAATAACTACACCTCCGGTCGTATTTATCATTCCGTTATAAGCAAGGAACGGCGCGGTGAGTATCATGGCGGCACCGTCCAGGTTATCCCCCATGTTACCGATGAGATCAAAAAGGCCATCTTGCAGCTCGACGGTTCGGTTGATGTCGCCATAATCGAAATTGGCGGGACCATTGGCGATATTGAGGGGTTGCCATTCTTGGAGGCTATTCGTCAGTTCAGGATTGATAAGGGGAAGGACAACTCCCTTTTTATTCATGTGACCTGGGTGCCGTATTTGAAAACGGCAGGCGAGGTGAAGACCAAACCGACCCAGCATAGCGTCCGTGAACTCAGGGCAATCGGTATCCAGCCGGATATCTTATTGTGTCGAACAGAAGGGGAACTAGCCCAGGATATTAAGGCTAAAATTGCTCTGTTTTGTAATGTTGATCCTGCCTTTGTTATTACTGCTAAAGATGTGGAAAGCATCTATGAAGTTCCTCTTTACTTTAACAGGGAGGGCCTTGATGAAAAGATTCTCTCTCTGCTGAATATCTGGACGGGGGCTCCAAAGCTTGATGCATGGCATGAGCTGATTAAAAAAATAAAAGAGCCAACCCATCATGTCCTGATCGGTATTATCGGGAAATATGTTGATTTAACTGAGTCGTACAAGAGTCTTCACGAATCCCTGGTCCACGGCGGTGTTGCAAATGATGCCAGGGTGGAACTTCGCTATGTCAGCGCCGAAGATCTGGAAACAGGAAATGCGACAAAACTTTTGGCTGGTTGTCATGGCATTCTTGTTCCTGGTGGGTTTGGTAAACGTGGAGTAGAAGGGAAAATTAAGGCCATTACCTATGCCCGGGAGAATAAAATTCCATTTTTCGGGATCTGCCTTGGAATGCAGTTGGCGGTTGTTGAGTTTGCTCGTAACATTGCGGGGATGACTGATGCGGACAGTAACGAATTTACCGAAAAGACAAAGCATCCGGTTATTTATCTGATGAAAGAGTGGTATGATTATCGGACCGGAAAAAACCAGGTTCGGGATGAAGAATCCGAAGTTGGAGGGACCCTCCGGCTTGGAGCCTACCCGTGCAAGATCCATGGCGCAACCTTTGCCAGCAAAGCTTACGGTGTTGATGATATTATGGAACGGCATCGGCATCGCTTTGAGTTTAATAATGAATTCCGTGACAAATTAGTGGAAAGCGGTCTCGTTATCAGTGGCACATCCCCAGATAGCACCCTGGTGGAAATAGTCGAGCTTGAAGACCACCCCTGGTTTCTTGGCTGTCAGTTTCATCCGGAATTTAAATCCTCTCCCATGAAGCCTCACCCGCTTTTTCGGGATTTTATTAAAGCAGCCTTTGAGGGAAGTAAAGAATAGAAAATGGATTACGTAAATATTGCAGAAAAAATTGAGGTCGGCCCTGGCCGGCCTTTTTTATTGATAGCCGGCCCCTGTGTTCTTGAATCTGAATCTTTGGCCTTGGAGGTTGCGGCAGAACTTGAAAAGGTTGCTGCTGACCTTGGCATTTCCTACATTTTTAAAGCGTCTTTTGACAAGGCCAATAGAACGTCGCTTTCCTCCTTTAGGGGACCAGGACTTGAAGAAGGCCTAAAGGTTCTTGCCAAAGTTAAGGAGCAAGGTACAGCGGTTATTTCTGATATTCATACTGAGGAGCAGGCTGAGTTGGCAGCCGAGGTGCTTGATGTCCTGCAAATCCCCGCCTTTTTATCTAGGCAGACTGATCTGCTTGTGGCAGCTGCTAAGACCGGCAAGCCCATTGCCCTCAAAAAGGGACAGTTTATGTCTCCATGGGACATGGAATTTGCGGTGCGCAAGGTGAAAGAGTCTGGGAACTCTCAATTGATGCTGATGGAACGGGGAGCGTCTTTTGGATACAATAATCTTGTGGTTGATATGCGTTCTTTTCCTGTGATGCGCTCTTTCGGTTGCCCGGTTATTTATGATGTGACCCATAGTGTGCAGCTTCCCGGCGGCGCTGGCGGCAGTTCTGGTGGGCAGCGGGAATTTGTTGCTCCTTTAGCCCGAGCGGCTGTTGGGGCTGGAATTGATGGAATTTTCATGGAAGTACACCCTGATCCCGCCAAGGCCTTATGTGATGGGCCAAACTCACTGCCACTTGATCAAGTTGGCCCGCTGCTGGCAGATCTCGTAAAAATTCACGCCATTGCAGGGTAGGTTGCTATGAGTGGAAATGGCTGTTCAGAAAATAGTGAAAATCCCTATCCCGGTGACTGCGAATTCACCGCATTCCTTCGAGATAAGGCCCATAAGCGGCCAGCGGGTCTTAGTCGAAGTGATGCGTGGAAATCCTGTCTACTTAAGGCAAAAACCATTAAACTACTTCTCCTAGATGTTGACGGAGTATTAACTGATGGCTCTATAACCTATACTGAACAAGGGGAAGAAATTAAGTCTTTCAACGCCCGCGACGGTTTTGGCATAAATATTTTGAAAAAGAGCGGGGTAGAGGTTGGCATTATTACAGCCCGCACTTCGAACGCCCTCACTCGAAGGGCCAAAGATCTATCCTTGTCGAGGGTGTACCAGGGAATCCGCTATAAGGTGCAAATCTTTCAGCAAATCATTGATGAATTGGGGCTGCAGGCCAATGAAGTTGCCTACATGGGTGATGATTGGCTGGACCTGCCGATTCTAAAAAGAGTCGGTCTTTCCTGCGCCGTTGCCGATGCGGCTTTGGAAGTTAAACAGCTTGTCGATTATGTTTCAGAGAGGCCTGGCGGCAAAGGCGCTGTCCGAGAAATCTGTGATCTTATCATCGAATCTCAAGGCAAGAGAGATGAACTGTTGACCGAGTATTTGAACCGGACATGATGAACCCGCGAAACCTTCTTTGGCAGCTGCCGCTGCTTCTTGTTCTTACCTCGTTTCTGTGGTGGGATTTTGCCGCACAATTCCTGAATCCCAAGAAAGAGATCAATCGTACGGCCATAAAAGCCGAAAGAAATTTTGCAATGGAGGGAGTTACTCTTGTCCAAAGTAGAGATGGACAGGAAGAATTTCTTTTAAAGGCCAAAAAAGTTACCAGCAAAGACGATCAGAAAGTCTTGCTGCTTGATAATGCCGATGCTGTTTTGCTAGGTACCACACGAACAGTTAATATCAGTGGCAAGGAAGCTGTTTACGATACAGAAAAACAAATTATCACAGTCTCAAATGATGTACAGCTCGTAACTTCAGAGGGACATGTCCTGCACACCTCCGTTCTTCGCTACTTGACAAAATTTAAGAAAGTTAAAAGTGCAGCTGAGATGGATTTTAGCGGTGAGGGAATGAAAATCACAGGAACCTCATTCTATTATGATCTGAATACCAGTGATTTTAGAGTGGGAAGTCGAGTGACTTGCAGTCTCTGGTAGTTTTGATTACAGCTACTGATTATCTTCTATTTAAATTGCATTCACAAGTCTGGGCTATTGCGCTGGCGAGATTCTTGAAAAATTCGAGAGCTTCGCTGTCTTGCGGATTATTGACTAGTTTCGCTTCATAAATGGTAAATAGTTTCGTTATTACATGGGGGAGTTCGTCCTCTGCTATTGAACCAATCTCTTCCCATAAATCAAGTGGTGTCTGCATATCTATTAGCTGGCCTAATTCTTTTTGCTACTATTGTGTTGGCTCCTTCATCCTTCAATAGTAGAAATTATTTCAAAAGCCTATTACTTTCCTTCTGCATCGTCCTCTTCTTCATCGGGACGCCTGAGTCTAAAGGGATTTCCTGAGAACACTTGTTGGCAGATGTATACTAGCAAGGCGCACATCCAGAAAGAGGCACCGAGGCGCCAATTAAAAAAAGGCACGACCACGAGGAGAATAAGGATTACCCAGGCAGAAAATTTTATCATTGCTCGGTTCAGCGGTTCAGGCTCAGAGATTCAATTTTATTTGAGCTTATACCAAGGAATTTGCATGGTAGAGGCACTCCCTTTTTTTGCCATTTGCCATTGGTCTTGTGGATTTCTACTATGGTTGCGTCAATTAAGGGGATAAATTTGTCGTTGGTTTTCTTTTTGAAGTGTCCATAGAATGTGCCGCTCACGTCATAAAATGAATTTGCAATTAATGGTGTGATGATGTTGACAATTTGGCTCTGCTCACCGGTCTTTTCTTTGAGCTGGTGGGCTCTGTTTTTTTCGATCTCGCTTCCAATGCTTTCATAGTCGTCATAAAAGAAGATTATTTCTGGAATTTTTATCTGAACCTTGTTGAATTTTTTATAAACGGCATTTCCATCCAGGAGAAGTTGTGCCTCGCTGAGAAGAATAGTTTCTTCAAGACATTTCTCGTTTGGATCTTTCCAAAAGAGATTCGAGCTGTTGAGCAAATCAGTGGTCCTCAGGTGTTCATTGGGGACATCGATCATGCCGGAATAAGTCTTCCCCATTGTGGTGACCACACTAACCTTTCTTTGCTGTACCATCATAGACTCACCTTTGCTAAATTGCATGCGGCCAGGTTCAGGCCCCTTAACGATTAATCTGGTGTCTGCCTGGTCGTATCATTTCACTCTATCATATTGATGAAGGCGAATGCAAATTTTTTGCTTCTATAGGCAAGCAGACTTTTTTCTTTTCAAACTATTATGCCGTATTTTTTGGTCTGACTGTGACCAAATAATAGTTTCCAAATTTGTAACTATTCAGCTGCACCCATCTGCGCCCGATTGGGTCATTCAGCATACTGATGTATAGCTGAATGACCCAATCGAACACATCTGGAGCACATCTAAATAGTTACAATTCGGTGGTTATGCCCGTTTGGGGGCCCTACCTAAATAGTTACCCAAATTTTATATAAAGATTTAGCGTAACTATTCAGCGAGAATTACATAACAGGGGTAAACTCCCAAGCATAACTATTCAGATGTGCCTTAGATGTGTTCGATCAGGCCGGTCAGCTATACATCAGTATGCTGGTCGGCCTGATCGGGCGCAGATGAGGTGCAGCTGAATAGTTACGATTTAGCAATGTTTTCCGAATAAACATCTCGGCCAATATTGATATTGTTAATTGTCGATGTTTATGTATATGCTATAGGTGGAGCTTGGCATACCAGGAACGGTAATTGTTCTGTTAAAGTTGCTGAACTAAATATATTAATAACGATTCTATGAGAGAAGCTAACCGTAATTCTCATTGCCGCAAGATCCCGGACCTAGTTCGATGCACTGCTGTTCGTTTTGTTGTTTTTGCCGCTGTGTGGTTCGTACTCACCGGTTCTGAGTTGGAAAGCTGGATATTAGGCGTTCCAGCTGTGTTTTTTGCTGTGGCACTGAGCCTCTTTCTTTCCCCTTCTTCTAGCAGTTATCCGTTGAGTCTTTCCGGCATTTGTCGTTTCATTCTCTTTTTTCTGCGTCAATCTTCCCTCAGCGGTATTGATGTCATGCGCCGGGTCCTTTCCCCTCGACTTCTGATTAATCCTGGCCTGGTGTCTTATATTACCCTGCTGCCGAAAGGTGCGCCCCGAGTTTTTTTCGTCAATACGATCAGCTTGTTGCCTGGCACCTTAAGCGCCGACTTACAGGGGGATACGGTGATTGTTCATACCCTTGACAAGGACCTTCCCGTATGGGCAAATATCCAGAAACTTGAGGGGATCATAGCGGTTCTTTTCAGGGGCAGCGCCGCAAAGGGGAAAATCCCATGAGTTGGCTTCATATTGCCTTCGCACTCCTACTGCTTCTAGCCATTGCTGTCGGGATGGTACGCATTCTTGCAGGGCCAACAGCAGCCGATCGGATGATGGCGGCTCAACTCTTTGGGACCTGCGGAGTTGCTATTTTGCTGCTGCTCGCCAAAGGAATGAAAAATGCGGTTTTGCTTGACATAGCCTTGGTATTCGCACTTCTGGCAGCCATGGCGACCATTACCTTTGTCCGTCGGACATGGCATTTTAGCAAAAAGGGGAAGAGAGGAGATGGAAATGTTTGATGAAATTGGACTTTTTTTTATAATTTTGGGGGTGCCGTTTTTTTTGTCTGGCACCGTTGGCTTGCTCCGCTTCCCAGACATTTATACCCGCCTACACGCTTTGACCAAAGCTGACAATGTTGGGCTCGGATTGATCGTTTTAGGTCTCGCCTTCCAGGCCGACAATTGGCAGATAGTCACCAAACTCGTGCTCATTTGGATACTTGTGTTGCTAGCAAGTTCAGCATCATGTCATCTGGTTGCCCGAAGAGCTATGCAGAATCAGATTCAACCATGGTCTCGCCCATGACCTATAACATCCTTACACTGTTTGATATTATCCTTATTACAACACTCCTGTTGCTGGCCTGGGAGGTGTTGTCCAGTGAAAATATCTTTACAGGGGTAGTGCTGTTCATCTCCTTTGGTTTGGTGATGGCTCTGGCCTGGGTAAGAATGCGAGCTCCGGATGTGGCATTGGCTGAGGCCGCTCTTGGAGCGGGGCTGACAGGGCCGCTCTTTCTTTCCGCCTTGAGGCGTATGGAGCGTATCCATAAGGATGAGCGCCGTCTGGACATGGATGAAGAGAGGAGTGACATTGATGAAAAGTCGGATAAATAACAGGCCTAAGCGGCATGATCCTTTGTTGCTGCTGCTTTTGCTGCTTATTATCATTCTGGCAACATTGCTGGTTAAGGTAATTTATAACCTACCCGTAGGCATTACTGGACTTGGAGAAGAAGTGGCCAGCTTTCAGCAGCGTAGCGGCGTGGTAAGTCCGGTCACGGCTGTCCTTCTAAATTTCCGCAGCTACGATACCCTGTTGGAAGTTATGGTTCTTCTATTGGCCGTTATAGGAGTATGGTCGCTGACCAAAGCTCCTTTCCCCAGAAAAACAATTAAAACAAGTCCCGTGCAGCTTGCAGTCGTGCGCCTGCTTGCACCTCTCATGTGTCTGGTCGCAGTGTATTTGGTTTGGCAAGGGAGCCATCTTGCCGGTGGGGCCTTTCAGGGTGGAGCAGTTCTTGGAGGTGCAGGCGTACTGATGCTGGTTGCCGAGTTGCCAATGTTTCAGCAAATTTCATCACGCCCGCTTCGCATCGGTTTGCTTCTGGGGCCAATCGTCTTTTTGGGGGTTGCCCTTTTGTGTATAGTAAACGGTGGAGAACTGTTGGCCTATCCCCAAGGGTGGGCCGGTTCCCTTTTGTTGCTTATCGAATCAGCCTGTGCAGTCTCCATCGGTCTGGCCCTCTCCGCACTTTTTGTGGGTGGACGACCAGTCGATGATCTGCTGGAGAAGAAAAAATCGTAAGAGCCCAGCTGCACCTCATCTGATCGCACACATCTAAGGCACATCCGGAGTCTGCGCTTACCTGAACACTTACGGTTAGTTGGTTGGGCAAATTTTGTGATCCCATCTGTAGAGCTAGAAAAATAAGCAGAAGTATATGGAGAAAAGAAGAAATGATCACTAACACATTGTATAGCCTCTGCGGTTTGGTTTTGTTTGCAATGGGATTGTTTGCTCTTTTTGCCTGTTCCCATCTATTGCGTAAAATACTGGCCGTTAATATCATGTCCGCCGGGGTCTTTCTTGTTCTTGTGGCTGCTGCCTACCGTCCGCTTGGCGCGGGAGAGGTTGATCCTGTTCCCCATGCCATGGTTCTCACTGGAATTGTTGTTTCGGTGAGTGTCACGGCCCTGGCCCTTATTCTGGCTTGCCGGGTTCAGGAAACATCGAACCTTTCTATTTCACGAAATGGACTTAAAGTAAATGATGAAGAGGGCTCGGGAGGGTGATGTCCTTTGATTCTCCAACATGGATTGTATGCCCCATTATTCTGCCTTTGATAGCCGGTCTACTCTGCTTTCTTTTCCGGAAAAACACATTTTTTATCGCTCTTTTCGCCTCCCTTGCAAATCTCCTCAGTGTTGCTATTCTGCTCTGGCAATTTCTACTTTTAGGGCCTATGCGTTACAGCATGGGGGGCTGGCAGGCTCCTTTAGGAATTAGCTTGCGAATGCACGGCCCGACAATTCTTATGCTTTTGATGACTGCGGTCAGCGGACTTGGTATTACCCTATACGCCAGGGGCTATTTTTCTTTCCGTATCGCAGCGCCCAAACGTGTGGGGCGTCATGAACGGCAGGAGCGCTTCTTCTGGCCCTTGTGGCTGCTGCTTATGACAGCATTAAATGCCCTATTTTTATCAGCCGACATCTTCAATCTCTATGTTACCCTTGAGCTGGTTACTGTTTCAGCCGCAGCCTTGGCAGCTCTGTCTGGAAAACCAGCATCCCAGATTGCTGCCTTTCGTTATCTCCTTGTCAGTTTGCTGGGTTCTTTAAGTTATTTGCTGGGTGTGGTCTTTGTTTACAAGACTTATGGGGTGCTAGATTTGCAAATGCTGCGCCAAGTAGCCTCTCCTGGCCCTGGATTACAAGCAGCTCTGGCCTTGATGACTCTTGGGCTTCTTCTTAAAACTGCTCTGTTTCCCCTCCATTTCTGGTTGCCTCCAGCCCATGCCAACGCCCTTGCTCCGGTGAGTGCTATCCTTTCCGGGCTGGTGGTGAAGGGGTCATTTTACATCCTCTTTGTCCTTTGGTTCGATATATTTGCCTCAAGTATCAGCCAAAATGCCCTTAACCTGATGGGTGTTTTGGGGACAGGTGCAATTATCTGGGGCTCTGTCCAGGCAATCCGACAACAAAGGTTAAAGTTGTTGGTGGCATATTCCACCATATCGCAGCTCGGCTATTTATTTATCGCCTTCCCCCTGGCTTTACGGGGAGATGGCGGTCAGGGGGCATGGGCTGCAGTGGCATTCATGGTACTGGCCCATGCCTTTGCAAAATCTGCCATGTTTATGGCGGCAGGAACAATTTTTCTGCATATGGGCCACGATCGGATTAAAGATTTGACCGGTGTCAGAAAATGTCTGCCGCTCACCTCCTTTGCCTACGCGATTGCCGGGGTTAATCTGATGGGGCTGCCGCCGTCCGGGGGGTTTATTGCTAAATGGCTGCTGTTGAGCTCTTCCCTAACCTCGTCGCAATGGTGGTGGAGCGTGGTGATCATGACAGGAAGCCTGCTTGCATCCATTTATGTTTTTCGGGTTGTCTCCCGTCTTTTTGTTATTCCTGCCGGAAAAAGTATCTGTGCGTGTCGGCCCCATTCTCCTCTCCTTGAATGGCCAGCACTTGTTCTTGCAATGATCGCTCTTTTGTTGGGACTCATCGCTCCTTACCCGCTGCTTATTCTTGAAACAGATACGCTCGTGTCCTGTTTGTTACTGGGGGGTGGTCTATGATCTGGCAGGGGTGGCTTCTCGTCTTCATATTACTCTCTTCATTTTTACCGGGAATTATCATTTTCGCCCTGCCGGAAGAAAAATATCGGTTGCGAACTAGCCTCAACCTGTTTGGCGCGGGGATCAAACTTGTATTTATCCTGATTATGAATATTGGTATTTATTACGGTTATAATTATGAAATCCGTTTGCCGCTTATCCAAGGGGTGGAACTTCTCTTAAATGCCGATCCTTTATCTGCCCTCTTTGCCACTCTGTCAAGTGTCCTCTGGTTATTGACCACAATCTACGCTGTGGGATACCTGGAGGATTCACCGAATAGGAGTCATTTTTTCGGTTATTTCAGTCTATGTGTAACAGTGACCATCGCTATTGCCCTGGCAGGCAACCTTGTTACCTTTCTGCTTTTTTACGAGATGTTGACCCTGGCCACCTATCCCCTGATCATTCATCGCGGCACACCCCAGGCCTTGAGGGCAGGCCGCAACTATCTTATTTATACCCTGGGCGGCGGCGCAGTCTTCCTCTTTGCTGTTGTCTGGCTGCAGACCATTACAGGGCCTGCTTATTTCTCTGCGGCGGGCTTCTCTCCGTTGTTGGTGGAAACCCATCGGACAGCTCTAGTCTCAATTTTCATCCTTTTGCTTATGGGAGTTGGAGTAAAGGCCGCTCTTGTGCCGCTGCATGGCTGGCTGCCCCAGGCCATGGTCGCACCGGCACCGGTTAGCGCCTTGCTCCATGCCGTAGCGGTGGTAAAGGCCGGGGCGTTTGGTATCGTCAGGATTGTTCTTGATGTATATGGGATCGATAATATGTCCCGTCTCAACCTTTTTCCCCTGCTTACCGTTGCCTCTTCTGTCACCATAATCTGGGGCTCAATTCGCGCCTTGCAGCAGGACAACCTCAAACGATTGCTGGCTTTTTCAACGGTCAGCCAGGTATCCTACATTGCCTTGGGCATGAGCCTGGCCGATCAACCCCTTGCAGTCATCGGCGGACTTGTGCATCTGGTGCACCAGGGATTGATGAAAATCACCCTTTTCTTTTGTGCCGGAAACTTGGCTGAGACCCTTGGTATTCACCGCATCAGTGAAATGAAAGGTGTTGCCCGGCGTATGCCGCTTACCATGGCAGCTTTCAGCATAGGAGCCTTGGGGATGATCGGTATTCCTCCAACGGTGGGATTTGTCAGTAAATGGTATATGGGCCTTGGGGCATTAGCCATGGACAACTGGTGGGTGTTAGCCATTTTGGCAGGCAGCAGTCTTCTCAACGCCTGTTATTTTTTGCCTATTCTCACCTCAGCTTGGTTTGCTAAACAGGAGCGCCCATGGCCTGAAGAGCGTCGTTTTAATCGTTTCGAGACCCGTTTAATGCTTCTTGTGCCACCCGTAATTACCGCAATTATTGTCATAGTAGCAGGGGCGGTGGCCAATGCCCAGATCAGTCCCCTGGCCTGGGTTCGCTTTATCCTCAGGGAGTATGGACTATGATAGGCGGAGATCTAAATCATGGCATCTATGCCCTAATGCTCTCTCTGGTGGCAGGTACTCCACTGCTTCTGGCTTCTCTCTGCTGCACGCCAATGCGTAAAATTGCCGCCCAGGCCCTTCCCCTGGCAGCTATTTCTGCTTTACTCGCCTCCTTTCTAGTTCCCTCGTATGTGTTGGTGGAAGTACCTTGGTTTTTTATGAGTGGACGAATGGGGCTTGATGATACAGGCCGGATTTTTCTCTGCGTCAGCGCATTTATCTGGCTGCTTGCCGCTCTAAGTGGGCGCAATCAAGTTGATAATGATCCTGAAAATAACCGCTTTAATGGTTTTTTTCTGGCAGCCATGGCAGGAAATTTCGGGCTTATTTTGGCCCAGGACATGTTGGGCTACTATCTTTTCTTTGCCCTAATGAGTTTTTCCGCCTACGGCCTGGTGGTTCATAAGGGCACGGAAGAAGCGCATAGAGCCGGACGGAGCTATCTGGTTTTTGTAATGATCGGCGAAGTAGCTTTGTTTCTTGCCCTGGTGATTTTGGCAGATAGTGCCAATGGTCTTTTACTAGAAGATTTAATAGGGGTGACGATTCACCCGTTTGTCCTTGTTCTTCTTTTCATAGGCTTTGGTATAAAAATTGGAGCCCTGCCTTTCCACGTTTGGATGCCAACTTCCTATCAGGCTGTCCCGGCGCCGGCCGCAGCTGCTCTTGCCGGGGCCATGGTTAACGCCGGTCTTTTGGGTTGGCTTCGCTTTATTCCTTTGGGAGAAGTTGTGTCACCGGCAGGATCACTTTTGTTTATCGTTGCTGGAGGGCTGGCTGCTCTTTATGGAGTTATTATCGGCTTGAACCGGAAAAGGGCTGGGACAATCCTTGCTTATTCCAGCATCAGTCAGATGGGGATAATGACCGTTATTTTCGGTTTGGGGCTCACTGGTTTGGATGCTGGAGATCACGCCGCTTTCATCCTTATTCTCTACGCGGTGCACCATTCCCTTGCCAAAAGCAGTTTGTTTCTCGGTTATGGTGTTCTGGCAAACCGTAAAGGGCCATTGTCAAAATGGCACATAGCTGGACTTTTGTTGCCATCGCTGTCTCTGGCGGGGATGCCACTTACCAGTGGCGCTGTTTCCAAGGTGGGTTTTAAAGAACTTACAAACTTTGTGGGCGAACCCTGGCTTGTTTTAAGTGGTTTTTTTCTGCCCATAACGGCTGTCGGCACCACCTTACTGGTCTTGCATTTTATTCGGGTTGTACGGCATTGTGAGGGGTCGGAAAAAACAGGCAGCACCAGTGGACCTGGTGCTTGGATAGCAAGTTTGCTTGCAGTGAGTCTGGCAATCTGGTTGTGGCCGGCTGTACAGATTCACGTTGACTATTCCATTGCAGCAGCCAAACTCTGGCAATCACTGTGGCCTATAGTAACAGGGGGACTGCTTTTTTGGGCATGGAGAAGGTGTGTAAGAAGAAGAGAAATTGAGGCACGACCGTTCGTGCGTGATATCAACACCATCCAGGGGCACTGCTCCGGATTCGATTGGTGGAAAAAACTTCACCAAGTAATAGGCGGGATTGAGGAAGAGTTGAAAGAGCATGAGGTGGAGCGCCGTAATAATTTAGTACCTTATAAATCATTTTCGTGGTTTTTGCGGCAAGAAATGAAAAGTATATATTCATTTAATGGTGTTGCATCTACTGTTAAGGTACTTATTTCCGGTTTATCCGGATCAGGTTATGCAGGAATTGATTTCTTTCTGCGCAAGACGGAAAAAATAATGGGAAGATGGACGGTTGTCGGTTTATCTTATGTACTACTTTGTATTTTGTTCTTCTTTTTTCTTGGTTGAAATAATAATATTTGCTTAAGGCCCTTTTTATTAATTTTCATCCAATGTTTTTCTGACCATTTCAGCAAGTGTTGCACGATCAATAGGTTTCCTGGCGTATTTTTTTATGCCAAGTTTCAAGGCATCTTTTTCCGACATGACCGAACTGTAGCCAGAACAAATTATAATGGGCATAGTGGGTTTTATTGCCATAATTTCCTGAGCCAATTCAATGCCGGTTAGCTTGGGCATGGTCTGGTCAGTAATGATCAGGTCAAACATGTCAGGGGCAAGGCGAAATTTTTCAAGGGCCTCAAGACTCTCCGTGGTATCTGACACCTTGTAGCCAAGTTGTTCAAGCATGGTTTTATTTATATTGATGATCATCTTTTCGTCATCTACCATCAAAATATGCTCGGAACCGGTGGGTAGAGGTTTATTGGCTTCCTCCTTACCCGCAGTTGAGGTTTCTTCCGGCAAGGCAGGAAGGTAAACATGAAAGGTTGTCCCTTTGTCAAGTTTACTCTGTACACGGATAAATCCATGATAATTATGAATAATTCCGTGAATAACTGAAAGGCCGAGTCCTGTCCCTTTGCCAACCTTCTTGGTGGTAAAATAAGGTTCAAAAATACGACTTATCGTAGCCTGATCCATGCCATGACCTGTGTCACTGACTTCCAGAACAATAAACGATCCTGGAGATACACCATGTTCCTCCTTGCTCTCTTCAACACTTATCTCTTTTCGATATAATCTGACATTTAAAATGCCCTTTTCATCTTTCATGGCGTGCACAGAGTTGGTGCAGAGGTTTACAACGATTTGATGAATGCTCGTAGAGTCTGCCATGATTGTTCCACATTCATTATCAATATCTTCCTTAATATTAATCGACGTTGGCAGGGAAGAGCGCAACATTGTCAATGCTTCTTTTACTATCAGACCCGGTGCAAGAGGTTCTAGCTGACGATCTGACTTGCGGCTGAATGTGAGAACTTGTTTCACCAGGATTGTGGCCCGTTGGCAGGCTTGGAGGACTTGATCAATGTATTTACTGGCTTTACCGTCAGCAGGGACGTCAAGCCTTGCAAGTTCGGAATAGCCGCTGATTCCAGACAGAATGTTGTTAAAATCGTGGGCAACCCCGCCGGCCAAAGTGCCTATGGCCTCCATTTTTTGGGCCTGAAAAAGTTCTTCCTCAAGCCTTTTTTGTTCTGTTATGTCTCTGGCAGTATGAATAAGGTATTGAATTTCTCCTTTTTCGTCGAAAATAGGCGCAGATGAAACATGAAAAATTTTCCCCAGCTTCTCATGCTTAATAATGTTTGCATGATTTTGTGAATCTTGAAAAGTTTCAAATCCTGGACATCCTGGACATGGTTTTGAAAGACCAAGGAAAACTTCAAAACATTTTTTACCGATTATACTTTCTGGTTCTTCCGGGGATAGAGACTTGGCAAGTTTATTAGCCCTGATAATTCGCATGTTTTTGTCATGAATGGTAACGAAATCGTTCATGGCATCGAATGTTTCTTCCCACTCCTCCGTCTTCTTGAGAAGTGAACGATTCAGGGCAATGATATTTTCCAGCAAAGCGCCATAGCTGAAGTATAAAATCACAAAAGATGATAAAAAGAGAGCAGCACCCAGGATAATCACAAAAAGAATTTTAGCCTTTGCATCAGCTATTTGAGCAGAAATATCTAAGGCGGCAAATATATGCCCCTGTGAATGACCAGCATAGTCAGGCAAATCGAGGGCTTTTACTATAATGTATTCCTTGTCATGTAAAATAACCTGTTGCTGCTCAAGACTCCAGTCAATGAA
This sequence comes from Desulfurivibrionaceae bacterium, assembly GCA_030145275.1. Classification (GTDB taxonomy): domain Bacteria; phylum Desulfobacterota; class Desulfobulbia; order Desulfobulbales; family VMSU01; genus JAQYVV01. Next base: position 24,377 of record JAQYVV010000025.1, read on the forward strand.
CTCACGGTCTTTCTCAAAAAAGGCGATATTCAGTGCTTGAATAGTATGGTTCTTGCCGGTTAAGTTGGGAAGTGTTGCTCGTGTAAATTGTGCAAAATTTTTATTTGGAATGACCAGGCCAACGGTGAGATGCAATTGTTCAGTTAGCATTTTCAGTGCAAAAATCTCATCCAGGCCGAATTGGAGAGCGCCTAGGTGCTTCCCTTTATACATGACGGGTTCCACAACGGCATAGCGTAAGCCTCTCAGGCCTGTATTGTATCCTGAATTCTGTTTCTGATCCCTGTTTGCCTTAACGACGTCAAGACGTAAATTACTGATGTCATCGATTGCCGTTTTCGGCTTATGCACTCTTAGAAGGTTTTTATTATCCGGTGTAATCCAGGCAAAAGTAGCGAAAGCTGGATCTTCTGATTGTAGTAGATTTAAATAAGGGGTCGAAAGGCGTAGCAGCTCTTCTCTGTCTTGAGCGGCGAAAGCTTGGAGAATTTTTTCTTTGGAGGGCTCCAGTTTGTAATTTATAAAGCTAGTGATCCTTTTTCGATAATGGCGGCCTTTTTCGGTCTCTAAGTTTTTGACAATAGCACGAACACTGCGAACTTGGGTGTCAATATAGAGGTCAAGAGTTTGCTGAGAATGTTGAATGAAAACATAGACAAAAACACTGCATATTAGCACAATGATCAGCATGATGGATGATATTACTTTCCATTTCGTATCCATTTAATAAATCACCATAGCAGTTTATGTGGCTGAGTTTTTGGTTCAGGTTGGTTTTTTAAAGGCGTATTAATCTAGTATCTTAGGGCAAATAATATCAATAGTCAAATTTAATAACCAGGGGCCGGTTTACGGCTAATTTTCGAGAAGGCGCATGGCATTTTCCCCCAGGATTTTTTCTTCTAAAAATTTATCCAAGGAGAGCCGTTGTATTAATGCCATACTTTCCTGCTGTCCAGACCAGGGTGAGTCTGAGCCATAGAGAAGATAGTCTGCCGGGTGTTTTTCAATCATCTCTTTTGCCTCTTCTTGGCCCAGAAATTCAAGGGCATAGGAAAGATCCATATAAATATTTTTGCCAATCATTTTCTCTTTTACCTCGTCCCAGAGTTTCCATGCCCCGAAATGAGAGGTAACAAGTTTGAGGTCGGGGAATCTCTGCAGTGTGTTTAAGATGGCAGAAGGATCCGCCCTCCTTATTTCTGGAAAGGCAATGTCAAAGCCGGTGTGCATCAAAAGTATCAAATTCTGACTGTTTATCTCTGCAAAGATAGGCAAAAGCTCATCGCTATCCATGAAAAAATCCTGATAAAAAGGGTGCATCTTTATCCCTTTAAAACCCTCTTCTTTGATGGTGCGGATCTGTTTAATGGCATCCGGGGAGGCAGGATGAATGGATGGGAATGGCACTAGACGCTCGGATCTGATGCTGTCAGAAAAGGACATAATTGGTTCAAATTGTGCCGGTTTGGTGGCAATGGAGCAGATGACACTCTTGCTAATCCCAAATTGGTCCATTGAGCGAAGCAGGTCGTCTTTTGTGCCGTCTAAAAAGGCCTTGACGTTTCCTTCTTCCTCAAGAAAAGGGATTGCTTTTTTTGCAACATCGTCTGGGAATATGTGGGAGTGAAAATCAATAATTGTAGACATGGTGCTTTTTACCACGAAACACACGAAAGACACGAAAAAAAGGAATAAAACTGTAGTCTGCGCTATCCGAAGTCTTCACTATCTGCGAGGTCACACTGTTTGGCATCATTTAAATTGTTATTGTTGTGTCAAAATGGTAGAAAATGAGGGCCGCACAGCTCGGCTTGGCAGTCAAAGACACTGCAAGAAGAAAAACTATTTCCAGTTAAGGAGTTGTTATGGGACGAAATATACCAATTGAAGAGCGGATTATTTTAGCACTTGACTTAGAAAATCCAGATATCGCCAAAGAGTGGGTGAAGAAGACCGAATCCCATATCCATTTTTATAAAGTCGGCTTGCAACTTTTCATGGCAGATTGGTTCAATATTGTTGATTGGATTATTGAACGCGGCCATAAGGTGATGGTTGATTTGAAGTTTTTTGATATTCCCGAGACGGTGCATCTTGCGGTTAAACAGCTTATGGATCGCGGCGTTACCTTTGCGACAATCCACGGAAACGATGCAATTATCAAGGCTGCCATGCGGGCAACAGAAGAGTCAGCCAAGACTGAAGACGAGAGAGTCAAGATCCTGGCCGTGACGGTGTTAACCAGTTTTGGTGAAGAAGATCTGCGGGCCATGGGGATGACCCAAAGCATTGAGGATTTAGTACATTTCAGGGCCAAAAGGGCGCTTGAATTGAATTGTGACGGAATTGTCTCCTCTGGACTCGAGGCTCAGCGTATTCGCAGGGACCTGGGGGATAAACTGTTGGTCATCACCCCTGGGATCAGGCCAGGGGCAAATCTGACTGATGATGCAGACGACCAGACTCGGATAATGACTGCAAAAAAAGCGATCCAGAACGGTGCCGACTATCTAGTGGTTGGCAGACCTATAACCAAGGCTGATGATCCAATCTCGGTCATTAACGCTTTACAGCAGGAAATCCGGGAGACGATCAAAGGGAAGTAGGCGAAGTCTACGCTTATCTGCTACGCCGACATCACTTATTAAGATCTAGTAATTCTCTAATATTTCTCGCCAGGCTGTCCATTTCTAAGGGTTTTTGGATATATTTGGCAATGCCCATAGGCAGTGCTTTTTCTTTGATAATTATTTCGCTGTAGCCGCTGCAAAGTATTATTGGTATGGCGGGCCGAATTTTTTTGATTTTTTGGGCTAGCTGCAAACCGTTCATCTTGGGCATGGACATATCAGTGATGACAAGATCATATTGGTCTGGATGTCCTTCAAACTCTTGTATTGCCAGGACAACGTCTGTGAACGTTGTGGCTTTGTAGCCGTATATTGGGAGAAATTTAGAGGCCAGATTGACAATGTTCTCTTCATCATCAATAAACATAATTCTTTCGTTGCCGCCGCGAACATATTCTTCATCTGCTTGTGGTGAAAAGTCTTGTGGTTCTTCCTTAAGTGTTGGCAGATATATATGGAAAGTCGTACCTTGCCCAAGTTTACTGGAAACATTAATGTGACCACTATAACTTGTGATGATTCCATGCACGACTGCCAAGCCAAGTCCGGTCCCCTTGCCTAACTCTTTAGTGGTGAAATAGGGTTCAAAAATTTTCTCCTTCGTTTGTTCATCAATGCCACAGCCGGTGTCGCTAATCTCGATACAGATATACTTTCCTGGAGTAATTTCTACCTCAGAAAGTGTGCCATTTTTACCAATGGTGACGTCATGTACAGAAACTCCCAATATACCACCTGTTTCCATAGCATGAGCGGCATTTGTGGCAAGGTTCATGATAATTTGGTGAATTTGGGTTGAGTCGGCCAAGGTGGTCCCCTGGCTATTGATATTCTGCTTTATTTCGATTGAGGCAGGGATTGACGAGCGTAAAAGTTTTAGAGCTTCTTTAACAAAAAGAGATATCTGCAGTGGCCGTTTTTCAGGGTCGCTTTGGCGGCTAAAGGTTAGGATCTGTGTTACGAGAGCCTTTGCTCTTTTAGCAGCTTCATCTATCTGCTTTAGGTCCTTGATCATTTCCTCGTCATCTTTTGCCGCCATCATGGCCAATTGAGTATAACCGTAAATTGCCGTCAGAATATTGTTGAAGTCATGGGCAATTCCACCTGCTAAGGTGCCGATGGCTTCCATCTTCTGGGCTTGCCTTAATTGCACTTCAAGGGCTTTTTTCTCGGTAATATCTTTGGCAATGTGCACGATATTGGTAAACTCACCATTTTCGTCAGGAACGGGTGAGGTGGTTATCAAGAATTTTTTGCCGATACTTTGGTGTTCAATTTCAGCAGAATAGACCTGGTAGTCGCGGATAGTCTCAAAAGCAGGACAACCATCACAGGCCGATTGTCGGTTGCTGAAAACCTCATAGCAAAATTTGCCCTGCAAGGAACCGGGTTCAGCCTTGAGGATTTTGTAGGCAGCATGGTTAGCTTTGACGATTTGGAGCTTGCTATTCATGACAGTGACCAGATCACCAATTGCATTGAAGGTTCTTTCCCACTCTTTTTTACTTCCAGAGAGTTGTACTTCCTGCTGTTTACGTTCCTCTACTTCTTCTCCGAGTTGGTCCGCCGTTTCTTGTAGCTGGGAATTGGAAATCTCAAGTTTACCTAGCAATTTGCTGAAAGTAAGGTGAAGGATGATAAGTGAGCCTGCCAATAAAAAGCTGGAGAGGATAATGGCTTGAAAAATAAAATATTTTTTGGCACTGAGTTCTTGTGATATATCCTGCAGAACTATAAAACCACCAATGGTTTCGCCCTGAAAGTCATTAAAAACTGGATAGGAGTGCAGATAATATGGCTTGCTGTTAATGGTTATGAGCTGATTATCCCGCAAGAGGTCAACGTCTGGAGGCAGGTGATCATAAAAAGGGTCATCGTGCGTGTTTAGGGTGTATTTACCAAAGACAAGGGTTTTATGTTTGCTGGGCTTGGTAATCTTTTGCCACCTGTCCGTCAGGTAAAAGGTGGTCATAGGGTCAGGTATAAGTTTTTCAAGTGATTCCAGGATGGTATGCGCTCTGATTCCTACCTCAAGAGCGCCGGCATAAGAGCCTTGCTGGAAAACCGGCTGGATAATTCGGTAAAAGGCCCCATAAATGCCGATCTCGTATCCTGTTAAAGGAGTTCTTTTTTTGTGGACATGCTGTATCGCTGGTCTAATTTTTTTCAGATCATCACCAAATTTTTGACGATTATGCATGCGTAGAAAGGAGTGTCCGTCCGGGAGATGGAAATGCATTATTTGCAGATATTTATTTTCACGCTTTAGTGATTCGTAGAGGGGAAGAGTGAGGTCGTAGAGTTTATCTCGGTCCCGGTCATACAAGGCCTTGGGGACCCCTTTGTGGATAGTTAGAAGGTTGTTAAGGCGTTGTTTGTAGGGGGTGAATGAATAGAGGTCAATGTCACCGAGAGTTGAGGATACAGTTCTTTCTGTTTTTAGGAGGGATTGTTCAATTGTTCTGTTATGGAGCTTGATACCTTCGAAAAAAAAGGCCAAGGCAAGAGAAATAACAACAAGGGCGACTGCGGCAGTTGCTTTGCATTTCTCGCTTTTTAAAAAACAGTTATATATGTTCATATAAGGGTGCCATGGTTTGATAAAATGCTTATGCTGTTTTTTAAACTATGATGCCTCGTTATGCGAGATATTTTATGGAGCCTTTCAGATAGGCAGGAAATAGCAGAGAGCCTGTAGTACCAATAAGGCATAAATCCCTGCCACGCAGTCATCCAAAACAATGCCAGTGCCGCCGTTTAGCCTTTTGTCCACCCAGCCGACAGGGAAGGGTTTGACTATATCGAAAAAGCGAAAGAGAGCAAATCCAACCAGCATGACCAGCCAATGGCTCGGGGCGCCAATCAGGGTAATAAGCATGCCAATGATTTCATCAATGACAATGGCGCCAGGGTCCTTTTGATCGAAAATCTTTTCGGCACAGCCAGCGGTGCCGATGGCAATAAGGAGTATGGCGGCCAAGCTGGCAAAATAAACCGGTGTGGAAAACTGGATAAGAAAAAAGTGGATCGGAAATGCGACCAGTGTCCCCCAAGTGCCCGGTGCCTTTGGAAGATAACCGCTGTAAGCTCCGGTAGCAATGAAAACGATAATATTTGTCATTTATGAGTTTTGCTCTTTTCCTGCTGCGAGTCTTTTTGAGACGCAGTTGGCGTAAATTGGTCAATTGCAGCGGCTCCGGCCAGACGATATACTTCCTTTATGGGCACGCCATGTTCTTGGGCGATTTTCTTACACGATTCATATTCAGGGTAGATGCATGCCCCAGTTGGTGAATCAACCAATTTTACCTGTAATGCCCCCCATTTGCTCGGAACCGTGCCAATGCGTCTAGCCAGGGTCATTCTTTTTTCTGTCCTGTATCTAAGACCTATGGATGTCGTCTCGCTCAGAAGAGTATTTTTGAGTTTCATGGCCCTTTCTGCTGACGTAATAATCTGGATACAGAAACCGGGGCGACCTTTTTTCATCAGAACCTGGGTTAGGGTTACATCCAGCGCTCCCATTTCCAGAAGTTTTTCACTGAGATAAGGGAAAGATTCTGGAGACCAATCATCTAAGTTTGCCTCGATGATCTCAACGCTTTGCTGCTCACTTATCTCATTTATGTCGCCAAGTATAAGGCGAAGAAGGTTAGGCTTTTTGTCTTCTCTTATGTGGCTGCCGGCGCCATAACCTATCTTCTTGATGGTCATGGATGGAAAGGGGCCGAAATCAGCTTTTAGACCTTTAAGGATGGCGACGCCTGTGGGAGTGACAAGTTCTTTTTGAATTTCACATCCTTGCACCGGGATACCCTGCAACAATTCACAGACAGCAGGGGCAGGAAGAGGAAGGAGGCCGTGCTCGCACTTTACCCAACCGCTGGAGACGGGAAGTGGTGCTGAGATGAGCTGTTCAACTTGAAAGTATTCAAGGCCAATGGCTGCTCCAACGATATCAACGATGGAATCAATGGCGCCGACCTCGTGAAAATGGACATCTTCCGGTCTGCAATCATGCACCTTGGCTTCTGCTTGGGCCAAAACAGAGAAAATCGATAGAGCAAGCTGCTTAACAGGCTCCTGTAGTCCGCTTTGGCGGATCATCTGCTCAATGGTCTCTGAGTTTCTATGTGAGTGATTTTCTGTAGTTGAGACGGAGAATTTGGTTGCTTTTATACCGCTCTGTTTTTTGGTAGTTTCGGCATTGAGTTGATAGCCGGTAAGCTCAAGTTTATCAAGTTGCTGACGTAGATGGTCAAGGGGTAGACCGGCATCTATGAGAGCGGCCAGGAACATGTCTCCACTGATCCCGGAAAAACAGTCAGCGTAAGCGATATGCACAGTATCATTTGACATCAGTATTGCAGACCCTCAACCCGGAATGTTTCTGTATTGGAGGCGTTTGTGTTTGCGGTTTGCAAACTACTTTGAAGGTTTTTTATGACGGGGACGGGTCTAGTTGAAAGTTGAAAGTTGAAAGTTGAAAACATGAGTAATGAGTTGAGGGTATTTGTCATGTTTATTCTGAGTTTTGAGCTTTTATTACCAGCTTCGCAGCCTGCGTGAATTGGGAACCCGCCTTAATTGGATGGCCACTTAAAAAGGCAGAGATCGGCATTCTCCTGCCGCCGTCTTTCTGAATTTCGTGGACCTTGAGATAGTCTTTTCCTGTTGCGACGGTCAAACCGTTTTTATTTGCCTCGGTAATGGTTCCAGGGGGATCGGTACAGAGGTTTTTGATGATCTCAGGTTTATACAGCCTGATTCTCTCTCCGTTAAGGAATGTGTAGGCTGTGGGCCAGGGGTCGAGGCCGCGTATTTTGCAACTGACAAAGCGAGCAGTTTGCTGCCATTCAATGAGACCGTTCTCCTTTTCCAGAAGCGGGGCCATGGTGGCCTTTGTTTCATTCTGCTTTATTGGAGGCAGGTTATTGTCTCGCAACCGGTCAAGGGCCTCAACGAGCAGAGAGCCCCCTAGTTGTGACAGTTTTAGTGCGAGAGTGGCGGCCGTGTCATCTTCTTCTATGGGAATAGTACCGGGCAAGAGAATGTCACCGGTATCCATCCCTTCATCCATCTGCATGATGGTAATTCCTGTCTCTTTTTCTCCTTTGAGAATAGCCCATTGCACAGGTGCGGCACCTCGGTATCTAGGTAGAATTGACCCGTGCACATTAATACAACCAAGTGGAGGGACGGCCAAGACGTTCTCGGTGAGTATCCTGCCGTAGGCTGTTACCAGAAAGAGGTCAGGAGAGAAAGACTTGAGCGACTCAATGAAATCGTCGGTGCGAACCTTTGTGGGCTGTAGAACTGGAATTCCCGCATTTTCGGCAAGGATCTTGACTGGCGGTTTTGTAAGCTTTCTTCCCCGCCCTTTAGGACGGTCTGGCTGGGTCACAACCGCAACCACGTTTTCGCCGTGATCAATGAGAGCCTGTAGGGAAGGGACCGCAAATTCAGGAGTTCCCATGAAGATGATTCGAAGGTCTTTTTTACTCACTCTTTTTTTCGGCCTCGGTTTGGATGATTTTTTTTAGCCTTTTTTTGTACAGGTTTCTTTTTAGTGAACTTATTAAGTCAATATATAATTTTCCTTCAAGATGATCAAGCTCATGCTGAATTACTCTGGCAAAAAATTCATCTGCCTCAAATTCAATCTCTTTCCCTTCCGGGGTCATGGCTTTTACTTTTATGGTCATGAAGCGCTTAACCTTGGCGGAGTATTCACGTATACTCAGACACCCCTCTTCGTCGACCTGGGAACCTTCTCCTGAAAGTATCTCAGGGTTTATCAAGGCTAGAACCTCCTTGTCGGCATCATCTTCCTTCTTGGAGGTGTTAATAATAGCAATCTGCTTTGAAATGCCGATCTGTGGGGCTGCAAGACCAGCCCCTGGCGCATCAAACATGGTTTCGGCCATGTCTTGAATAATCTCTGCCAGCTCCTCGTTGAATTCGGTAACCGGCTCAGCTTTCTTCCTTAGAAGAGGGTTAGGGTATGTCAGTATTGTTTTTATCATTCTTTGTTATGGTCTAAATGGATTTTAAATAATGTAACTATTCAGCTGCACTCCATCTTCGCCCATTTCGGAGTCTCGCATACTCGCTTACCTGGTCTTCTCGAATAGCACAAGTATGCTTCGAAGCCCTAGGTAAGCGAGGAACGAGACTCCGAATGAACGAGGTAGGCGTAGACTCCGATATGAAGCACATCCGGAGTCTGCGCTTACCTGAACAGTTACAGTCTGGAGTTAGGGGTAATTTCCAGCCTACGCTGAATAATTGCCAAATAATAATCAGAAAATGGTTTGTAGTATCGGTATAATATAAGGCAGGTGAGGAAAAAGTCTCACATCTTTTTGCTTATTTAATGCTTTTATTTGGAAACACACAAAATGTGTTTAACCAACGAACGGTAAGTGTTCAGATGTGCCTTAGATGCGCACGATCAGACCGGTTGGCAATACTTCCTGTATGCTGGCCGGTCTGATCGTGCGCAGATGAGGTGCAGCTGGACACTTACAAGGATTTATAACATGTTTTCGGGATCTACGTCCACCGACAATTTTACTGCTGATTTGGGGACACCAGGGACCTGCTGGCTGCTAAGTTTCTGGCAGAGAACTTGAAGAGTTGGAACCTGGGCACCTTTTAGAAGGAGCTGCCAGCGAAAGAGACCTCGAAGGCGGGAAATTGGGGATGGGGCAGGGCCAAGGATGCTGATTTGCCCGGAGCTTTGCTGAGATGCAAATGTGGCCAGATGCCGGGCGGTTTTTTCGACCATTTTTTCATTTTTCCCTTCCAGCTGAATATTGATAAGCCTGCTGAATGGCGGGAAAAGCATTTTTTTGCGTAAATCTATCTCTTTTTGGTAGAGACTTGCAAAATTATGCTCTTTTGAGGAGAGGATGGTGTAGTGCTCCGGGTTGTGGGTCTGGACAATGACTCGTCCTTCTTTTTCCCCTCTTCCAGCCCGGCCAAATACCTGGGTCAGCAATTGAAAGGTTCGTTCCCCCGAACGATAATCAGGGATGCCTAGGCCGGCATCGGCCCAGACGACGCCAACCAGGGTGACATTTGGGAAATGGTGCCCTTTGGCGATCATCTGGGTTCCCACCAGGATGTCTATTTTTTGATGGTACACATCTTTTAAGACAGAAAGGAACTCCTTTCTTTTTCCTGATGTGTCTTGGTCAAGCCTGGCAATGACAGCTTCCGGCACGATCTTTTTCAGCTCCTCTTCGATTCTTTCGGTGCCAAAACCAACTTCAATCAAATTAGCAGATCTACAGTGTGGACAAACTATGGCACTTTTCGTCTTGTAGCCGCAATAATGGCAAACCAGTTCTTGCTTTTTCTGGTGCAGGGTGAGGGTTACATTACAATGGCTGCACTGCACGTTTTGGCCGCAGTCCTGACAGACAACCATATTGGCGTAGCCCCGGCGGTTTAGAAAAACAAGACTCTGGCTGCCTTGTTTGAAATTCTCTTTCAGGGCCTGCCTGAGCTGCGGTGAAAAGAGCGGTGGGCGTCCTGTGGTGGTCGGCACGGCACGTAGGTCTACAATTTGAACTTCAGGAAGAGGGCGGTCCAAGATTCTCTTTTTTAATCTGATCAGTGAATATTTACCAGTTTCGGAGTGATAAAAGCTGGTTATGGATGGGGTGGCAGATCCGAGGATAACCACGGCCTCCTGCTGCTTGGCTCTCAGCACGGCCAGGTCACGACCACTGTACTTGAAACCATCGTCTTGCTTATAGGCGCCGTCGTGTTCTTCATCAACAATGATAAGCCCTGGGTCTGCAAAAGGGGCGAACACCGCTGACCGTGCGCCTATAACGATCTTTGCTTTACCTGCTTGAACCCGGTGCCATTGGTCAAATTTTTCACCAGCGCTTAAACCGCTGTGCAGAAGGGCGACAGTATCCCCAAAACGGGAAAGAAAGTGGCCTTCCAGCTGGGTGGCAAGGGCAATTTCCGGAACTAGGACAAGAACACTTCTGCCGCAGGAAAGTGCCGTTTCGGCGGCACGGAGATAGACCTCAGTTTTGCCGCTGCCGGTGACACCATGGAGCAGAAAAGGGGCATATTTCCTGTTTTCAACTGCCGGTTGAAGAATAGCCACCGCCGCTGTCTGCTCATCGGTGAGAGTCGATGGCCTGGGGTAGTATGGAGGCCTTTCTCCAAAAGGATCTCGGTAGACCCGTCGATCTTTAAATTCCAGAACACCTTGTTCCCTCAGAGAATGTAGGGCCTTGCCGGCGCCTTTATATATTTGGTTGATATCTTTTCTGGCTACCCACTTACGGTTTGTTTCGGCAAGAATTTGCTCCAGCGTTGCCAGGGTTTTCTGCTCTGATTTTTTAAGATCATTTATATTTACTGCTTCGGCATGACTCTTTGCATAACGGACACAGGTTTCAGTCTTTAGCTTTATGCTGTCTTTGGAGATGGCACTATTGATCGTGATTAATTTTTGTTCCTGCCATTGGAGCAATAGTTTCTGTTTATTGGTTCGCCAAATTTTCTTTGTCTCACTGGCGCTGAGTTTCCCTTTTTTAAGCAGGTCGGATAACCAGGGTGTACCTTGTTGCTCTTTTTCGGCCAGCTCCGAGGCGCCAAGTTCGGTGAGAATTATTTCCCTGAAACCCTTGGGAGATAACCCACCAGGCAAAGCAGTCTTAATGACTTCGCCAAGGGGATATTGGTAATAGTTGGCAGCCCATCGGAAAAGAGGGATGCTGCTGGAAGGGAACAGGGGGTGTTCATCAAGGACCTGTTTTATCCGTTTTAATTTAACATTTTCGGGAGGCTTCGGGTCGATTCCAAGAGAATATCCGGTCAAAGTTTGACGGCCAAGCGGCACAAGAACACGGTGCCCCTCAAGGACCGGTGTCGTGCTGTCCATTGGTTCTTTGTAAGTCAATGTATTATAGAGGGGCGCGGCAACGGCCACCTCAAAAAATGTTGTCATTATATAAAAACTCGAATTGAAGAATAAAGACTCAACGGTGATGCTCTGCTAAAAACTATGGGAGCACACCAAGATGGCTATGCACAAAAGCACCCCAAGGGTGTAGCTATTCGATATACAAGGAGCGGTGTTTTTGGCAGGACCTAGACAATACACGTGGTATGTCTCGTGTCTGTCGAAAAAACATAACGCAGTAGATCGGATTTATGCCCTTTAGGGTACTTTTGGCGACGCCATCAAAGGTAAAGAGTTTTTCATCAAGGGGCAAGCAGTAAAATATTCTTTACCAATCAAAGTAAAACACTTACATTTCCTGCATCTATTCAGCAAAGTAACCGAGTGCTCAACTTTCAACTTTTAACTGTAATACATGCATCCTCTTGAAAAAAAGATAAGCAAACTTCTTACCGAAAAAAAGCTCATAACTCGTGGAGAAAAACTAGTGGTTGGAGTTTCCGGGGGACCGGACTCTCTTTGTCTTTTGCATGTGCTGCATAGTCTGGCAGCTGATTTCCCCTTTTCCCTTGCCGTGGTCTATTTTGATCATGGCCTGAGGCCGGAAGAGAGTGGCCAGGAAATTAAGTTTGTGGGCGATGTAGCGCAGGAGATGGGGTGGCCGTTTTACAACGGGGCCGGGAATGTCGCTGAATATTCCCGGGAAAATGGCCTGTCAATTGAAGATGCAGCCAGAAGCCTCAGGTATGACTATCTGCAAGAGATTCTTTCTGACTGTGGCGGCCAGAAAATTGCCGTGGCCCACACCGCCGATGATCAGGCCGAAGAGCTCTTGCTCAGGTTAATCAGGGGAACCGGTCGTAAGGGCCTGGCTGGTATGGAATTTATCCGGGATAGCCTGATTGTTCGCCCATTTCTACAGACCTGCAAAGATGAAATCTTGGCTTATCTCAAGGATAAAAACAGAGAATTTTGTCTAGATAGTTCAAATCAACAAAGAATCTATCTTAGAAACAGGGTCCGTCTGGACCTCATTCCTTATCTTGAAAAAGAATTTAATCCCGGCATCAAAAAAATACTCCGACAGACCTCATCTCTCTTGCAAGAAGAAGAGAGCCTGCTGGATGACATAAGTCTTAATGCTTATAAACACGCAGTTTCAGGAGAGAACGGGTTGAAGTTGGACCTCTCTTTTTTTGCCGGCCAGCATGTTGCCATTCAGCGCAGGATTATCGAAAAAATGCTTCTGGATTTGGGGAACAGGCCAGGATTTAGGCAGATAGATCAAATTCTCTATCTTGCTGAGCAGAGCGAACCTGGGGGCTGCATACACTTGAGCGGCGGCCTTCGGGGGGTGATAGAGGAAAATATGTTCTTTTTTTCTTACCCCCTAGGGAAGACTAATAGACGCGGGGATTTAAGAGATGCCGCAGAAAATCCGGTTTTTGACCTGAACATTATGGAGCCGGGTCTTTTTGATTTTAATGAGGGGTGGCAGGTCGAGGTCGCCTGTCTTGATCACCTTCCTGAAAAAACCGAACTTTCCTCCGAAAACGCTGACTTTTTCGACCTGGACACGATATCGTTTCCTTTTACGATACGAAACAGGCGTCCCGGTGACAGGTTTCATCCCCTTGGCAGTTCTGGTCATAAAAAGGTGGGAAAGTTTTTGACCGATCTCAAAATTGATGAAAAGGCCAGAAGGCAGGTGCCGATTTTGGAGTTTGAGGGTGAAGTGGCGGCATTGCTTGGGATAAGGATATCGCAGCGATTCAGGGTGCGAAACTCCTCGGAAAAGGTCCTGCGGGTCAGGGTGATGAAACGCTAACAGACTCGGGTTATGCAATCTTGGGTGTACTTAATTGATCTCTAACATCAGAGTATGGGGGCGTTTTTTTTCAGTTCGGCTAAGGAGTAGTAAGTTCCTCGCCAAGTGATGCCTTTGTTCTTTATGGTCGTTATGGTGGCCTTAAGAATAATATAGATATTTATGTATGGTGTCAGCAGGGACCAGAGCATGAGCCACGCCGGAGCCCCCATAGCCTTTGCTCCCTGTGAAAATGAGTAAAACCTGGCTGCAATGGTCAGCAGGGAAACGACCTGGGCCTTTGGGCTGGCAAACAAGAGAATCCAAAAGGGCGCCACGGAGCCAAGCAAAACGATGAAAATCGAGATGAGAACATAAGAGACTTTGAAATTGTACAGGGCAAAGACATTTTTCATAAGGCCCTGGACCATCTCGCCTGCCGATTCATACCACCGAACCCTCACAAAATCATGGCCCAGAAGACAGTCCTGTCTGAATCCTCGCCTTTTAAGAGTTTTCCCAAGCATTATGTCGTCGATCGGGTGCATTTTGATTGCGGAGTGTCCCCCTATACTTTCGTAGGCCGATCTTTTCACCAGGTTGAAGGCCCCAACTCCCATGAATTTCTTACTTTTTGGGTCTTTTGCCTTCCAGGGTTTAAACAGGAAGAGAAGGCCCCCTCCCGTATCAATTATTAGAGCGTTTAAAAGGGCGCCAGAGGTGATGTTCTTGAAAAAAAGGGAGAGATGTTCAAGCTTGTTCGCCCTGGTGTGGGACATGGCTCGGGACAGGGTGGTTTTCTCCATTATGACATCGGCATCGGTAAAAAGCAGGTACTCGCCGGAGGCAAGCATTGCCCCCCGGTGCTGAGCATTGGTTTTGCCAAGCCAGCCGTCAGGGAGATTGTCTATCTGTTGGACCCGTAACTGCGGGAACTCTTGTCGTAGTCTTTTAAGTATCTTGCTCGTTCCATCCATTGACCGGTCATTTACTATGATGACCTCAAGATTTGCATATACCTGTTCCAGAAGAGAACGAGAGGCCGGCTCTATTGAGTTTTCCTCATTACATGCTGCCACAATGATAGAGACTTTGGGTTGATCTTCCAGGGGGAGAGGCTTTACAGCGGACAGAGGACGCATTTCTCTAATACCGATGGCTATCTCAATGGCTGCCCAGCAGGTCATAATAAAAGCAAATAATGCAAGGATGAGAATTGGGTCCATTTTAAAAAAAGATCAAAAAGCAGTGACGTTTAGGGCCTGTAAGGAAATAACCTGGCACAAATCTAAGCGTAATATCAGCCAGGTTATTTCCTTACAGGCCTTTAATGGGTGATTTGTGATGACTTACATATTCAGTCGTTTGAGGAGATCTTGCTCAATTGTACTTGGGTCTTTTGCCAGCATTACCTGGATGCCATGATCGCCTGCCGCTTTAATATTGCTCTCCAAATCATCCAGGAAAAGGGTTTCCTCTGCCTTTAGGTTATGGTGTTTGAGAAGATACTGAAATATTTCCGGCTCTGGTTTCATGGACTTGATACTGCTTGAAATGACAATTCCTGAAAACTTATCCCAGAAAGAGTGCTCTGCCAAGAGGTACTCGAAGGCGTAGTCATGCATGTTGGAGAGGACAAACAAATTGAACTGTCTTTCTCTCAGGGCAGAGATAAGCTTAACCGTTTCGGGGAAAGGAACTAGGGACTTAGGGGTTTCTTTAAACAATTCCGCCACCTTATGTAGGTGCAAGCCACTTCTTGCAACAGCCCTTGGAATCGCATCCTCTAAGCTAAGTGTGCCTTTGTCCAGCATCAGCCAGTCATTATGGCCAATTATATTTTCAAGGGCGCAAATTCGATCTTTATCATTTGAAAATACAGAATCGACAAGTTTTTGCGGATTCCATTCACAGATAACATTGCCAATGTCGAAAACGATATTTATCGGATATTTCATCTCGGCATTTATTACATATTCATGTATTTCATTATCATTTGCCGTGCGCCAGGCGAGCCCCAGGGCGCAGGTCCAATAAATTTTTCACGAAGGATGCCTTGCTTGTCGATAATGTATGTTTCCGGAACCCCCGTTAGCCCATATGCTTTTCCAATTTTACCTTCAGGGTCAATAAGTATTGGGAATGTGACCGCAAGTTTTTTCGCAACATTGTCGGCAAAGGCAGGCTCATCATTGCTGAGTATGGCAAGCATTTTGAACTTATTTGGTTGGAGAGAACGGTACAGGCTTTGCATAGAAGGCATCTCTTCAATGCAGGGTCCGCACCAGGTTGCCCAGAAGTTCACAAAAACCACCTGTCCTCTAAGTTCGTCAAGGTCCCAGGTTTTCCCCTGTCTGTCGATTAAAGTGAAACCAGGGGCGAGCTTGCCAACCTCTGCTACGTCGGGCCGTTGTGCTTGCGGGCCGCAGGAAACAAGGAGGGAAAACAAGAAAATAATTGAAATTGAGGTGAGATATTTTTTCATTATAGAATCTGAACTCCTAAGGAAAAGTTTAGTTGGTTTCATCCATATTTTGTTCCCTTCTTTCCGTTTCACGGTTAGCTTTTTCCTGGGCACTGCGGGCCGCATCGAGGGGTGATTTCATGTGATCGAAAATTTTATCAGCTGTTTCATCGGCAAATTTATTAATTCCACCCTTTGCGGGACTCTCCTTGTTATCTCCACTTCCACAGGAAATCATTAAGCACCCAGCAAAAATGAGTATGTAAATTGAAAAATGTTTTTTCATATCGAAAAGCCTCTTTGTTGAATTAAATCATTCTAAAATATATTAATACCTATAAATTTGGTTACATGTGACAATCGTCAATTATAATTCCTTTGACTGAAAAAGGAAGGGATCGATTGAATGAAGGCCTTAATAAAAACACTTATACCCCCTTGTGGGGTGTTAGACAGTACGACTTTATTCCCTCATAGCGTGACTGAATGAGTTTTGTAATCTCTCGGATATTAATTTGTGCGGGGATTTTTTATGCGGAATGATCTTGATTAAAATGTTATATAGGTTCTTGTCTCTGCTAGATACCCTATTTGTGTGGGGAGTGTTGTGGGGATGCAATGTTGTAAGATCGGTAAATATCAACAAGGGCGGGTAGCTCAGCTGGATAGAGTGTCGGCCTCCGAAGCCGGAAGTCGTGGGTTCGAATCCCACCTCGCCCACCATAGTAAAATCAAGGGGTTAGGTTAGATTCTAACCCCTTTTTTTTATTGTGAATATTTTGTTTTCCACCCCTATTTCCACCCTTTGGGGTGTTTTGAATAATACCAAAAAATGTATTGTGCTCATAACCCAAAGGTCACAGTTTTAAATCCTGTTCCCGCTACCACTTTCTATGTAGGGGATTTAACGCTTTTGACTTAAGTCCCTTATCCTTGTTTTTCTACCCTATTGCTATTCTTTGTCTTCTAGCTAAAGCCTCAAGCACAGGAGCATTTTTTACGTCTGCTGGAATTATTGGCTCATCATCCGGTTGCAGCACAGCAAAGTCTTCGTCGTTGTCACAAATTTACCAAGCTGGTTTTACAATGAGTGATTTTTTAAAAAGATACAGCTCTCTAATGACTTCTGGTTCGCCCCTGCCTTCCTTCGCAATAGCAGGCCTGAAAGTGCTGCCAGTTTGATAGGTCTCATAAACCTTGAGATGAAATTAACAGAGAAAGCGTAGTGCGGGAAATCCGCATGCTGCGTTTGTCGTGGCGGGGGGTGGAAACGGACTTTCGAGTACCGCGCCAACCTTCGACCCTACCTGTGAGAGGGCGGTCGGGAAACTGGCCGTTCTATCTTGATTTTAATTTTAACTCTCTATTTATCACTTGATATCATAGAGTTTTTAAGGGGTTCGAATCTCGCCTCGCCCACCATTTTTAAGAAGTTTGTTGATTTTGTCCCCCCAATTATCCCCCGCACATGATATAAAAACATCCCCGACACAAGTTAATGTGAAAGGGAGAATATTTCGCTAAATGATAAGTCAAATTTTACATGGAAGAGTTTGACCCTGAGTATTCCCACCACTCCTTTTTTGATTTCCAAAAAAGTTTTTCCCCGCTTGATTATTTTAACCTTGCATTTGATCATCAAAAAATTGCATCATTAATTTATATAGTACTGTCTCAATTTTTATTAAATGTCGGTTGAGTTCTATGGTAATTATCCCCTTTTCTTTGTACTTGATCCACCACTAAACCGCAGGAAGGTATAGCTTCTTGGTCGAGACAAAAACAATAAAATTAATTACAGGAGGGCCGCCTATGAAAAACAACCGTTTATAAAAAAGCGACATAACAGGAGGGGTAAAATATGAAAATTAAAAAAATAGCAGTCATCGCTTTGTTATTTGTATTTGGTGCGGTTGGCCTGGTTCTGGCGGGGGAGGATTTTGACTTTTGCACAGAAGGCCCTTTGTATAAAATTAATGAAAAAACTGGGCGTACTGTAGTGAGTTTGAGATCTGAATGTATTGATTATGATACTTTTTTCTCAGAAGATATGAGAGCTCTCTATTGTACAAAAGGACAAAAGACTAAAGTTTCAGCAGCCTTCTTAGCTGATGATTTTAATTGTGAAGGGCCGAATTATCAACTTCCCGACTACATAGAGTTTGATTTACTTAAAGAAAAAGCTCTTGATGCAATGCCAGCAGCTGGTTCAGATTAAGATACTAATGAAGCTCAAATTCATGCGTGTTTTGTGACCTCGTTGATATAGGGGGCATATCGTAGTAGGGCAGTCTTATTCATTTGGGGCTGCCTTTTTTCTTTTATGAAAGTAAAGGTATTATCTGTGTATAGTTTGACTGGCATTCGATTCACTGTTGCAAAATTATTAACTTAATTTTCAACGGAAAAATTGTGACCAAAATTGTGTCTATTTTTGATTATATGTGATGAAATTAAGTGAAAACGAGTGATATCTGAACTCAAAGTAGGCCGTCAAGAAAAGCTTATTATTTTATAATGTTATTTAATTTTAACTCTCTATTTATCACTTGATCTCATAGAGTTTTTAAGGGGTTCGAATCCCGCCTCGCCCACCAGCAACAATACCAAGCGATTCCCGAGATTCTAGGGTCTCTTTTTTTGTGACTTTTAATCCCTCCACCCAACACTATACCCGATAGCCAAGGCTGTTTATGATGATTTTTTCTGATTTTCTTACTGCTAGTTCCTGTCATTCATAATATTTGACATCCTTTGGTTCTACTTACTGGTACTGATTCTTGTGTTTGGCAATTTGAAAACATCTGAATTTCTTTTGGAAAAAGTTGGACTTTTGGGGGCAGTCTTATGTCACCCTTTTATTATTAGCGTTTTATCAATAGTTGCTGGGTGAACACGCTAACCGTCTAGCACCTATCGGCTTGCAATTGTTGATAAAACGTGGAGAACTGATCCGCTCCTCTGAAGTAGAGTTCTAGGCTGGTTTACTGAGTAAAATATGTAGTAGGTGAGTTGTAGAGTGAAGTCTCTAATGACGTAGGAGATAAAGCTGGGCAGAAAAAAGGCGCAACTATCCTAACTACGGGTATTGTATGCTCCAGGACAATATCTGCGTCCGACGTACGCGGCCTTTTGTACGACCGTGAGTTTCAACGTCCCCCTTCTTTCCAGCCGTATATCGAGAGCGCGACTGGTGAACTTCCTCGGACTTTAATAATATCTCAAGGACGTATATCTATGATACATCAGGGAAAGTGGAAATATCAAGAATTTTCAGAAAAATGTATCGACTCATAAGAATGAGACATAAAGGTACGGTCGGTAAAAAAACACAGAGGTAGGGTCTTGCACCAATCCGCGCAACGGTTCAGTTCTCATGGAACATCTTGACTCCCGTACCAGTCAAACTCCACAGATAGTATACGTAACAAAATAAAAAATGACTATATGATATAGTCTAGTCATAACGTCCTGTTTTTTTAACAAAAGGAGGAGGTCATGACTAAAACAAAAGCATCTGAAGATTTCAACAAATGTGAGAGAGCCAATTTAGGC
>JAQYVV010000043.1 GCA_030145275.1 Desulfurivibrionaceae bacterium
GTTTTAGGAGGCTATGAGCCAATGAGTGCAGAACAGACAACAGCAGGGAGTGGAAAAATTGTACAGGTTATTGGACCTGTCGTCGACGTTGAGTTTGATTCAGGGAATTTACCAAATATAGGTAATGCCCTTTTACTAACAAACCCGGGTATTGATGATGTGGCTGACAACTTAGTTTGCGAAGTTGCACTCCACCTTGGAGACAATGTAGTTCGATCTATCGCCATGGATCAGACTGACGGTCTCGCTCGAGGTCAGGAGTGCAAAGATACTGGTGACTCAATTACCATTCCTGTAGGTCCAAATGCGCTTGGCAGGATCATGAATGTTGTCGGTAAACCGGTTGACGGCTTAGGACCTATTGAATCTGATAAACATCGTCCAATATTGAAACCAGCTCCAGCGTTTACCGATCAGGACACTGAGGTTAACGTGCTTGAGACAGGAATTAAGGTAATTGACCTTCTCGTTCCTTTCCCACGCGGTGGTAAAATGGGGCTATTCGGCGGTGCTGGTTGCGGTAAAACCGTTATCATGATGGAAATGGTAAATAATATTGCCATGCATCATGGTGGTATTTCTGTTTTCTGCGGTGTTGGTGAACGTACTCGTGAAGGAAACGATCTATATCATGAAATGAAGGAGTCTGGTGTTCTTCCAAAAGCTGCTCTTGTTTACGGACAGATGACAGAGCCTCCAGGTGCCCGTTCTCGAGTTGCTTTGACTGGTCTTTCTGCGGCTGAATATTTCCGTGATGAAGAAGGCCAGGACGTACTTTTCTTTGTTGATAATATTTTCCGTTTCACCCAGGCTGGTGCTGAAGTCTCCGCACTTCTTGGACGTATCCCATCTGCGGTTGGTTACCAGCCTACATTGGGTACAGATCTTGGTGAACTTCAAGAGCGTATTACTTCAACTACAAAAGGTTCAATTACCGCTGTGCAGTGTGTTTATGTACCTGCGGATGACTTGACAGATCCTGCTCCTGCAACAACCTTTGCTCATCTTGACGGTACTGTTGTTCTTTCTCGTCAGATTGCAGAGCTTGGAATTTATCCGGCAGTTGATCCATTGGATTCAACTTCTCGTATTCTTGATCCAAATGTACTTGGTGAAGAACACTACCTGGTTGCTCGTGGCGTTCAGGTATCTCTGCAGAAATATAAAGATTTGGCTGATATTATCGCCATCCTAGGTATGGATGAGTTGTCTGAAGAAGATCAAGTAATTGTTTCTCGTGCTCGAAAAGTACAGCGTTTTCTTTCACAGCCATTCTCTGTTGCTGAAGTTTTTACAGGCATGGCAGGAAAATTCGTTAAGGTTGAAGATACAGTGCGATCCTTTAAAGAAATTCTTGATGGCAAGCATGATGATCTTCCAGAGACTGCCTTCTACATGGTAGGATCAATTGAAGAAGCTGTTGAGAAAGCCCAAAAAGAAAAAGATAGTTCAAACTAAGTCTAGTACTAAGGGATAACCATGGCTGAAAAATTAAAATTAGAGGTCGTTACTCCAAAAGGGCCTGTACTGGACACTGAAGTTGATATAGTAACTTGTCCAGGTACAGACGGTGAGTTTGGTGTTCTAGCGAATCACTCCCCTTTGTTGAGTACCATCAAAATTGGCGTACTCACTTATAAACAAGATAATCAGGAAAATCTGTTGATGGTAAGCGGAGGTTTCTGTGAGGTATCTGACAATAAGATAACCTTTCTTGTTGAATCTGCTGAACGTGGTAAAGATATTGATGTTGATCGCGCTCTGAAAGCAAAAGAGAGAGCTGAGAAACGTCTGGCTACTGCGCAAAGTCAAGCAGAAAAACTTAATATTACTAGAGCAGAAGCTGCTATGCAGCGAGCCCTGGCACGACTTAAAACTACTAAGCAAGTTAATTAGACTTTATAGTTTTACAATAAAAAAGCCGCTCTTGAAAAAGAGCGGCTTTTTTTATAATTAACTGAGTGAAAGTTAGAGAATTATTTATCGGCCAAATTTGCTTCTATTACAAAATCACCATACTCTGTTTTGAAAGGTATGCTAATTGTTGGCGCTTCTGAGTGGTAGGAAATTTCAACACCTTTTCCTGTTATCATAGTAGGAGTGGCAAGGTCAAATTTATGGTTGAGTTTGGCAAGTTGTGATTTTGCCCCTCCACAAATCATATTGGTGAGTTCACCAACCGCATCGACAATCTCGGCGTCCACATTAGTTTTTGGATCTTCATAGAGCATGTTTGCGACGACCCTTAAGATACATGCTTCACTGAAACTAACCACCATACATCCTGTAACTGTGTCTGATGCCATACCTATTATTCCACTTACTTCACCATAGGATTTATTATCCTTTTTTAAGGCGGGCTTTTGGGCTTCAACCTTAGTTTGGCACATTGTCTCTAAAACATTTTTAGTTGCAGTTAAAAAAGGATTAATGAATTCTGCTTTCATAATATAAGTATACCTATGTTATTTAAATGAACGAATTGATAAGTTAGACTATATTTATTTTACATAGTGATGGAATAAGAAATATTTGTCAAGAATGAATCATAAAATGATCGTATCGTTTATAAACCATTTTTTAATTTTATTAGTCTGTTAGGAGGTATAAATGAAACCCAAGGAACGTCTGGCCATTCCCCGGCAAAAACCTAAAGAACTAGTCCCTGCCGATAGGGTAACTAATTTTTATGAAGTAGTTTCAAATTTTGATCAGGAGACCGCCTTTAAGGAAGCTGATCGTTGTCTGCAATGTAAAAAACCAAAATGTATGATTGCAGGGTGTCCGATCCACAATAACATCCCTAAATTTATAGGTTTACTGCGTGAAAATAAAATTGAGGAAGCTTACTGGGCCATCAGGGAAACAAGCTCGCTACCTGCCGTTTGCTCCAGGGTCTGTCCCCATGAATTTCAGTGTGAGGGATCTTGTGTTAGAGGTAAAAAAGGTGATCCTGTTTCCATCGGAATGCTTGAGCGTTATATTGCTGACTGGATGGTTGAAAACAAAAAGAATATTATGGCGCCTTGCGCACTTCCAAATGGTAAAAAAATAGCTCTTGTTGGATCTGGCCCTGCTGGAATGACGACGGCATTTTATTTAGCTCATCAGGGCTATGCATGTACTATTTTTGAAAGTCTGCCAATCTTAGGAGGTATGCTCACCGTTGGTATTCCTGCCTACCGCCTGCCGCGAAATATTGTCAACGCAGAATTCGATGCTTTGAAAAATTGCGGGGTTAAAATTGTCACTGATGTAGTTATTGGTAAAGACAAAACCCTTGAGGATTTAAAATCTGAAGGTTTTGAGGCAGTTTTTATAGGAGTTGGTGCTCACGATAGCAGAAAGTTAGGCATTGATGGTGAAGATTTAGAAGGGGTTACCCACGGGGTTGATTACCTTAGGGAAGTCAATATGGGCAAACCTGTTCATCTTGGCAAGAATGTTGTCGTAGTTGGCGGTGGCAATGTGGCAATTGATGTCGCCAGAACTGCTCTAAGAACCGGATCAGAAAACGTTTTTATTCTCTATCGCCGGACCAAGGCAGAAATGCCTGCTTCCCAGGCTGAAATTGATCACCTTGAGGAAGAAGGGGTTACCATCGAAATGTTGGCTGCACCGGTTAAAATTCATGGTGAGGGCGGTAAACTTTCACAAATTGAGTGTATTCGAATGGAATTGGGTGAACCTGATGATTCTGGACGTAGAAGTCCTGTACCCATGGAAGGCTCTAATTTTATGATCGATGCAGATTCTATTATCCCCGCAATTAGCCAGAATGTGAACCTGACCTCAAAAGAAGGAGTTGATCTTAATCTCAGTCGCTGGAACACCTTTATCGTTGATGATGATACTATGCAGACCAATATTGATTGGGTTTTTGCTGGAGGTGATGCTGTTTTGGGGCCGCAGACTGCAGCTAAGGCTGTATATCAAGCCAAGGTTGCTGCTGAGTCCATTCATCGCTTTGTGGAAGGGTTGGACTTGCGCGAAGGTCGCTTCGACCAAGAATCGTAAACATCCAGCTGCACTTCACCTGTGCACGATCAGGCCGACCAGCATACGGATGTATTGCTGGTCGACCCGATCGCACACATCTGAAGCACATCTAAATGTTTACGCGGGTAAATTATTTGTGGGGGCTGAAAGAAATTACCTTGGAATACTGCGCGGGGTTAAATTCCTTGCGCATCTTACAATGCTGCCATATTTAGAACTTTAACGTATTCTGTAATTCCTGCGGTTATCTGGTCGGCTACATCATTTAGATAGCTGGCCGACTTGAGTCTGGCGGCGTCTTTTTTATTACTCATGAAGGCGATTTCTGTCAAAACTGCCGGCATCTGGGCTCCTATTAGAACAATAAAAGGGGCCTTTTTGACACCGTGATTGCCAATGTCGCTATATTTTCTCCCTAGGCCATTAACCATATTTTTTTGCACGATTTTTGCGAGCCTGGCTGACTCTTCTATTTTTGAATCCTGCATGATGGTGAGAATCTTGTGCAAATCACTGATACTCTTTTTTGAGGCCTGATTTTCCAGGGCTGCCACCCGCATTTCTTCCTTGGTTGAGGCCATTGAGAGATAATACGTTTCAACCCCGTGCGCCTTTTTGTTCGGCGCTGAGTTGGCGTGTATGGAAACAAAGAGGTCACCTTCCTTGGTGTTGGCGATGGCCGTTCTCTCTTCCAGCCGCAAATATACGTCCCTTTTTCGGGTAAGAATCACTTCGCTGCCAATCTCTTTGTTTAATTTTCTTGCCACCAGTTTGGCCACCTTTAACACGATATCTTTTTCCCGGAGGCCGTTTATGCCGATAGCGCCTGGATCCTTACCTCCGTGACCTGGGTCAATAATTATTTTATTTATCCCCAGGCCAAGTTGCTGGGCCAGGGAGGGGGCGTTTGGAACAATAACTTTATCAAGCGGGGAGCTTTTCTTTTTGGTCCCTTTAACATCTATGACGATTCTAAAAGGATCGTTTAGGCTGAAAATGTTATATTGTGAAAGTGATTCGGTGTCTAAAACAACTCGAACTGTATCTGGAGAGAACTGGGCACTACGCACTCTTTTCAGGAGTCCATCATCTACCGGAATTGCATTTTGCAGTTTTTTGCTGATTCTGCTGTGCTTAAGATTCAGGTACAGCCTACGGGGTTTGCCTTGGTCCTGTTTTAATAGATTGTCTTTATAAGAGACAGGGCCTGAGGTCTCGATTACTACTCTGGTGTAGTTTTTTGTGGACCAGTGCCTCAAATTAACTATCTCTACCATTTGCCCCGTAGGCTTTTTGGGTGGGCTCCATAAGGTGGGTTCATCAACGGTTGTTTCTGGGTATGTTCTTGCTGCTTTTGGTTTTGCTGCACTCTTTGTTTTTGCCTTCTTAAGATCGCTGCCCGCCTGTTTTATCATGTCACCGGAAGGGTACAGCGCCAACAGTTTTGCAAAGATGAGGGCGGCACTTTGATAGTCTTGCTGGTCCAAGGCAGTTATTTTACCACTTAGATAGAGGGCATCATCGGCAAAACTATGCTGAGGGAAAAGGGAAACAACATCATCGTAATAGGATAAAGACTCTGAAAGATCGCTACTGTTACCAAACCTTTGGTACGCTTTATAGTAGAGGTGCCCCAGGGTTAAAAGACTCGCCGGAGCAAGCTTATGATACGGGTCAGCCTTATAAGACCCGATGAAATATTTTGCGGCCCGCTGCCAATTTTCTCTGGACTGGGAAAGGCCGGTGCTAAATTGTAGGTGGTTATAATAGGCCTTGGCTATAGAGTAGCGCTTGGCCACTTGCTTATTGCCTTGCTTAGCGTATGCAGGCGAACAGACAGAGAAAATAAGGGCAATAAAGGTGAGGCCAAGAAAGAGAAGATATAGAGGCGTAACTCTCTTTTTTTGAATTCTTTTTATCTGAATATGGGGCATTTTCATTGTTTGTATTAGAATGTCCGAAGTCTGCGCGATCAATTTTTATCAAGGTCCTTTAGTTCATACAAGAGGCTCAAGGCTTCCAAAGGTGATAAACTATTAGGGTCAATGCTTGCAAGTTTTATGTGTACCGGATCATTGGCTGGTGCGAAAAGGCCTAGTTGGCTGGGACGGCCATCTTTTGCACTCTTTTCCGATGCGGTGATGCTGGGTTGCCCGTACTGGTTGAACTCCCCTTTTTCAATATTATGAAGCAGCTCGTTGGCACGGCTTATGACCTGCTTTGGCACACCGGCTAAAGCCGCAACTTGGATACCGTAGCTTCTGTTTGTACCTCCTTCCAAGAGTTTATGCAGGAAAATAATTGAATCATTCCACTCGCGCACCGCTATATGGAAATTCTTAATGCGCTGGTTGGTCAGGGCCAGTTCTGTGAGTTCATGGTAGTGGGTGGCAAAGATGGTTTTCACACCCTTACCATTTTTATTGACTAGATCTTCGGTGACCGCCCAGGCAATGGCAAGGCCGTCAAAAGTGGAGGTGCCCCGGCCAATTTCATCTAAAATAACCAGACTTTTGGGTGTGGCGTTGTTCAAAATATTTGCCGTTTCGTTCATCTCGACCATGAAGGTGGATTGGCCCTTGCGAAGATTATCCATGGCACCGACCCGGGTGAAGATGCGGTCTACAACACCTATCTTTGCATGGGCTGCCGGCACAAATGATCCTACCTGGGCCATGAGTACAATAAGCGCTGTTTGCCGTAAAACGGTTGATTTCCCGGCCATATTGGGGCCGGTTATAATAAGTACTTCGTTTTTTTCCTGGTCCAGATGAACGTCGTTGGGAACAAAGCGGCCGGCAGGGAGAGATTTTTCAATGACAGGATGACGACCCTCCTTGATGATTATTTCATCACGGTCATCAATTTTAGGCCTTCTGTAGTTATTACGGCGGGCCGCCTCGGCCAGACAGGTATAATAATCAAGCCTAGCCAGAAGGGCTGCGGTTTTTAGTATCCTGGGGCTTTGTTGCGCCACTTGGCTTCTAATCTCACTAAAGAGCTGGTGTTCAAGTTCAACTCGTTTTTCCTGGGCACTTAAAACCTTAGCTTCGAACTCTTTTAGCTCTGGAGTGATAAATCTCTCAGCATTGACCAGGGTCTGTTTGCGGATGAAGTAGTCAGGTACACCGTTTAGCAACTGTGCTTTACTGACTTCCAGATAGTAGCCGAACACTTTGTTAAAGCCGATTTTAAGCTTTGCAATCCCAGACTTTTCTTTTTCCCGGTTTTCCAGTTCCGCGATTAAACGTTTGCCGTCCGTGACCAGGATATTGAGTTCATCAAGATCCACGTTATATCCCGTCTGGATGATGTTTCCTTCTCTGAGGGTAATGGGGGCATCTTCCCTGATGCTGCTTTCAAGTAGAATCGCTATCTCATTTAGTTCGTCGATGGCGTTGTGGATATCGTGTAATAAACCTTGGGGAATTGTGGCAATCAGGCTTTTTATCTTAGGGAGTTGCAGAAGTGAATGTTTAAGAGCCGTCAGGTCACGGGCATTACTGCTGCCCAAGACAACACGACTGTTAAGTCGTTCAAGGTCGTAGACATGGGTGAGAAGATTCCGGATGTCTTCTCGCATATCCGGGTTTTCATAGAGCAGAGCAACTGCGTCTAAGCGCTGATTTATTCTTCTTGGAGCCTGGAGAGGGGAAAGAAGATTTTTTCGCAGCAGCCTTGCCCCCATAGGGGTTTTAGTGAAATCGAGAGTTGCCAGGAGAGACCCCTCCCGGCTTTCACCAGCAATGGTTTGGGTAATTTCCAGGTTCCGTCTGGATGAGTCATCAATAATGAGGACACCGCTTAAGTCAACCGGGGTAATTTTTTCGATATGGGAGAGATCTGTTTTCTGGGTTTCTTGAATGTAATCCAGTAATGCACCAGCAGCTGCGATTCCCGCAGCCATATTGTCACAACCAAAACCTGCGAGATTAACCGTATTAAAATGTTCAAGCAGGGTTTCTTGGGCTGCTTCGTTATGAAACCTGGAGTCTGGTCTTTGGGTCATGCAGACCTGGGGCAGAAACTGCTCGATCAATTCTCGTAGTTCTTTTATTTCCTTATTCTGAATTGCATTATCGGCAAAAAAAGAATTTTGCAGAATTAGTTCAGAAGGCGCCATCCTGGCCAATTCATCAATAAGTTCATGGACGGATGGAAATTCTGCGGCGAGAAATTCTCCGGTGGAAAGATCAATAAAGCTTAAGCCCCATTGCCCCTGTGCCTTTCCCTGGCCCCACTTTGTCAGGGAGGAGACATAGCAGTTGTTTTTGTCATCGAGGAGCTGTTCATCGGTGATCAGTCCTGGAGTAACAATCCGGACAACCTCCCTTTTGACAATCCCTTTTGCCATGCTTGGGTCTTCGACCTGTTCACAGATCGCCACCTTAAAGCCAGCACGTACGAGTTTGGCGAGGTAGCCGGTAACTGCGTGATACGGTATGCCGCACAGTGGTACTCTGTCCTTGTCTGATTTACTGTTGCGAGAGGTCAGGGTGATACCTAAAACGCGAGAGGCCGTGACCGCATCTTCAAAAAACATCTCATAAAAATCGCCTAGACGAAAAAAGAGTATGGCATCTTTATGCTGCTCCTTTATGGCAAGATACTGCTGGAGCATGGGGGTTATTTTTGCTTTGCTGCTCATATTTGTTGATGTCTATTGCGGAACTTCCGCCAAGGTGCAGCGCATCTCTGTGTCTACTTCGAGAATGGCGTAGGTGCCGGGAGCTCCGTGTCTGCCGGTTGCTGTGAAACTTCCCGGATTGATAAAAAGGATAGATCCTGCTTTCTTACAAACTGGTTGATGGGTGTGTCCGAAGACGATGCAGTCAACTCCATCAAACTCGTCAATAAGCGAGTTCTCAAAGTCGTAAGAGTTTCCAGTTCTGTGGATAATACCAATGCTGAAGTCTCCGATTCGCACCGTTTTTTTCCGGGGCAGAGTTTTCGACAAGGCAAAGTCGCACATGTTGCCATGCACTGCGTGGATATCTTTGCCTTTGAATGCCTTAAGAATGGCAACATTGGTCAGATCCCCAGCATGAAAAATCATGGAAACGTCTGCAAAGCAAGTGGCAATCTGTCTCTCAAAAACAGGTGTGAGTTGATATAAATGGGTATCTGAAAGAATGCCAATTTTAACGGTCTGCATTTGCTGTATTAATCATGATCTGATGAATCTTAAAAGAGTTCAAAGGGAAAATAACTCAACTTAGGTATAATAAATCACTGCTGTCCGGTTATAGGTAGCTGAATTTAAACAACAATATTTTCTCGAATTCAGGTCTTCGCTTTTTTATTGGTGGATCAAACAATTCCCACATGTTTTGTCGCTTGAACAGGTTTAGCTGTAATAATCGTTGAATTTGCA
>JAQYVV010000002.1 GCA_030145275.1 Desulfurivibrionaceae bacterium
TACGGCCTGAATCTTTGCCCATAGGAAACTTACAACCCCTGATTACCCAAACGCTGCTTCCCGGTGCTAAAGAGGTGTACGGACAACTCCCCTCACAGGACTTTAACCTGCTAGAACAACAGCCGATTACGGCATACGGACACCTTACTTATTTCTAACAAACCACAGGGGGCATGCAGGCATGGCAATTGAGCTCCGAAATCACCTGTTTCAGGTGTCGACCTAGTGGTCCGATGGGAAGGCAATATAGTGCGTCGCGCTATCGCTAGTGGCGTATTGACCTGCGGAGTCTAAGACCCAGCGCATGTATGCAAACTCTTTGCACGGAAACCGGGATATCCCAGGAGCGATCAATTGTAAATCCGCAATCGGTCCGGTCGAGGAAGGCCAGTGGCCACAATCTCGACATGTACGCGACTGGGAAGTCGGACGGGGTAATAGTATCGATGAAGGAGCGAACAAAGGTATTCAACCGCAAGACATAGGCCAACTACCGGCGGAGTTCGTGGAGAAAAGGCTCCCGGCCGAGGGGAACACTGGACCAGACGACCGTGACCAGCACTCAGGGGTTGGAATCAGCGTTGAGCGGATTGGACAGGGTACGAGAGGCAGCAAAGAGGGACAAAGAATTACAATTTACCAATTTGTTGCATCACATTGACCCCGAACGGTTGCATGGTGCCTATCTGGCACTGAACCGTAAAGCGTCAGTTGGAGTCGATGGAGTAACATGGCGGGAGTACGGTGTGGGGTTATAATAAACGTCTCTCCATACTTCATGATCAAATTCATGGCGGTTGGTATCGGGCTAAGGCGAGCAAAAGAATCTGGATTCCAAAATCTGATGGGCGGCAACGTCCTATCGGTATAGCAGCACTGGAAGATAAGATTGTTCAGCAAGCTTTGGTGGAAATTCTTCAAGTAATTTATGAAGAGGATTTTCTTGGATTCACTCACATCTGTTCAACATGCCGTATGAAAGGAAAATTCAAGCTTCTTCGGAAGACCATTAGCAAACGGCTTCGAGGTAAAATTAAAGAAGTTTGCCAGATCCTCCAACTTCACCGCCACAAGCCGGTAGTGGAACAAGGGAAATGGTTGCGCTCAGTGGTTCTGTGACGCTTTGTGTGATATATGAAAAGATATGGCGAGACCTCTAAGAATAGAATACCCCAATGCCTGGTATCATGTGATGAATCGTGGTCGGAGAGGGGATAATGTTTTTTCAGATAAGAAAGAGTTCGATGCTCCCTCAAAATTAGCACCGGTGATGATATAGACTTCCCCGCGACCAACCGCCCAATCCCTAACGTATTCTTCAAGGTAACGCCAACCTTGTCTGTTAAAGCCAGGGAGTTGAGGAACCATGTTGCTTAACAAGCAATGTTTCATCTCTGGCCTTTATTGAAAAGTCCATTACTGCTGCCGGATAAAGCTAGTATTGGCAAGGTGGTGTATTTAGATGACAGACGTAAAAACTTATGAAGCAAGTCCAAAGAATTCCTTGTTCTTTTACGCTTCAAATTGCCCCAGAAATTTATTTGCTGAATAACTGTTTTTCCCGCAAAATCTGAATCAGACTGACCGTAAAAGCTAGTATTGGAGCGGAGGCCGCGCCAAGCAAGGCTATTTTACGCCATAGCTCAGGCCCACCGGGAGCACAGATTCCGACTCCAACACTAAGCCCGAGGGCTAACCCACCCCAAATTGTAACGAGAGAGAGACGAACCGCTAATTTTTCATGGCTACTTGCCACAGCGGTCAGGGCATACACCCCGAATGCACCAATAATTGCGCCAACCACAAGAGTCATGGATGGGATTTTATCCGGTTGATCTAATATTGCTGTACATTCTGGTACTATAAGGGCCGCAGCAATCCCGATTGCGGCCAAAGACAGTGGAGACTCGTAAAGCACTTAAATTACCCCCTTAACCTCGAAAACAACGATTTTGTTGAGTAAAACCAACAACATCGCTAAACAAAACAGTAAGGCTCTTTTTCTCACATCGTGTGGTTTTTTTCTGGAGATTTAAGTATTTTTGCCAACAATTCCGGCGCGAAATAATTTTTAAATTCTCCAACAACTTATTTGTATATTTTCTAGCTACAGACTGTCAAAAGAATTTTATTCTCACCTCCCCTTCTGTTACCTCCCTTTCTCGCAAACAGAAATGATTCTCGGTACTATTTATTTGACAATAAAGTTCACCTAAATATAGAATAATCTTGGGATGTGCAGTTTTCTGTTCTTCAACAGTACCGGAAATACCATCTTATCCTGGCAATCGATAAACATAGATCCAATATGAGGGAGGGAAAGAAAAATGAAAAAAGTTTGTAAAAGCAGCATATTGATAATCTGTTTTTTCCTTCTATTGGGGGCATTTACTAAAGCAAGCAGTCAAGAAATAGAAATGAATGTCAATCGCCCGGGTATGGATTACAGAAGCTTTGATTTACCGTGGGATGACATAAAATTCTGTCAGGGTGCTTGTGATCGAGAGCAAAAGTGCCAAGCCTGGACTTATGTAAAGGCAGGTGTTCAAGGGCCATACCCGCGTTGCTGGTTAAAACATTCTGTTCCTAATCCAAACCCAAGCAGTTGTTGCGCGTCGGGTGTTAAAGGCGGAGTCGTTTTTAATGAATCACCCGAAACATTGCCAAGAAACTGCAATGCGTTACGGGATACTTATTTTAAGAAATGTGATGGCATTAAGGGGTATTATGCAAAATTAAACTGTCAGAAACATGGTTATTCCGGGTGCGCCCTTGATGTTATCAGTTGTTTTACCCCTTTTCTGCCAAGTCATGTTTTTACCGATATCGCTTGTGGAAAACCAGGTTATACTCAATGTGCCACGAGGGCTTATGACAAGTACCTTGAATGCCTAAGAAATTGTAACGAAAGTTCGATTGGGGGGCGACTGCCCCAGGGATTGAGACAATGTGGGAATAGCTGCTTGAGGCAAATTAAATCTGAACTGGGAACATGCCCCTAGGCCAGGATCTGCGGGTTTATCGTCCTCTCCTGCCAATTATCAAGTTACTATTGTTGATAAATCAATAAATCAAATCTTTATCGTTTAGATATTTAGTCACCGAGGCAATATGCACTGGTAAAATAAGCACATAGGTTCAGTTCCTAAAAGCTTGGTTTAAAGAAAGTTGCAGCTTGACTTCTTTTGTTGGGCTGAAATATGATTAAACAACGTCATAAAAAAACCAGCGGCAAGATTATATCGTTGCCAATCCAGCAGAATCCAAGGAGAGTAAAATGGAAGAAAGCCCATACCTCAAAGGCTGCAAATCTTTGATTGAGAAATTCAAGGATCTCCCTCTTTTCAACTCTCTCGAAACAAAATTTCTGGAACAAATACTGGAATTCAGTAGAATCAGAAAATTCGAAAAGGGTGAAACTATCACAGCCGAAGGGGTTATAGACTCCTGTGTTTATATTATCATCACGGGCCATGTAACGATTTCTAAAAAAGAAGAACTGCTCACAAGTCTCAAAATGGCTGGGGACACTTTTGGAGAACTTGCCTTGGTGGATGGCAAACCCAGGTCGGCCACGGTACAAGCAAAAACGGACACAGTCTGCCTGGCTGTGGATGCCTCTTTCATTAACAAAGTAAAACCTGCCCAGCAACAGGCTTTTTATGCTGTTATTTATCGTCTCTTTGCTGAGATCCTTGCTCAACGATTGCGAGATACAAGCGAAGAACTTGCGAATGCAAAAAAAGAGCTGGAACGACTGAAAGATGATACCCTTTGGTGATGAAATAACGTTCCAACACTGAGTGAATACACCATGGAACTGTTGATTGTACTCGCAAAAATATTTGCCGGTCTTGCATTGCTTCTCTTTAGTATTTCTCAACTGAGCAATACCCTCAAAAAAATTGCCGGGGGTCGGCTCAGGAACATCCTCCAAACTACAACGAACAATCCATTCAAGGGAATGTTTACAGGTGCCGCTGTCACCTTTTTGGTCCAGAGCAGTAGTGTCACTGTGCTTCTTCTCATCGGGTTGGTCAATGCCGGAATAATGAGTCTGAGACAGGCCGTTTGCATAATCCTGGGATCTGGGGTAGGCACAACAATTACGGCCCAGGTTGTGGCGTTTAAGTTGAAAGTGGCTTTTTATCCTTTAATCGCCGCCGGATTTGTTTTGAAGATTATT
The DNA here is from genome assembly GCA_030145275.1 of Desulfurivibrionaceae bacterium. Taxonomy (GTDB): domain Bacteria; phylum Desulfobacterota; class Desulfobulbia; order Desulfobulbales; family VMSU01; genus JAQYVV01. The sequence continues at coordinate 4,187 of JAQYVV010000002.1, forward strand.
TCCAGAAAGGAGAATTATAAAAACACTGGGGATATTATTTTTGGTCTTGGTCTTATTTTTCTGGCCATGGCGATCATGTCGGACGGTTCCAAACCACTAAAAGATTACCCATTTTTCATTGAGACCATCCGCCTTCTTGGTGTCTACCCATTGTGGGGCATTTTTCTTGGCGCCGTATTTACCGCCATTACAAGCAGCAGCTCAGCTACGACCAGTCTGGTCATCGCCATGAGTATGGAGGGGATTATGCCGTTGCACTCTGGAATAGCCTTGATCATTGGGGCGAACGTCGGCACCTGTGTTCTGGAACTTGTGGCAACCATTGGTACCAATAGCGCCGCAAAACGGACCGGTCTGGCGCAGTTTATGGTTAATCTCGTTGGTGCGGTTATTTTCTATCCCTTTCTCGGCCACTTCACACAACTGGTTGCCGCTACAGGTTCAGAGGTTCCCAGGCTGCTGGCCAATGCACATACGATATTTAATGTGACGGTCAGCCTTCTTTTTATCCCTTTTGTCGGCTGGTTTGTACTTGTTTTGGAAAAAATGATCCCAGAGCATGGCCGTCCTGAAATTGGCCGAATTGGCATTCTGGATGAAAAATTTCTTGCTGTGCCTCCCATGGCTCTTTATGAAGCGGAACAGGAGGTCAACCGTATGGCCTCAATAGCAGAGGAAATGCTTCTGAACGCTCGAAAGGCCTTTTTTGATCACGATCTTAAGGCCTATACCATAGTGAAAGAGAATGAAAAAGGGGTTGATGTCATCAATGAAAGACTCAACATCTACCTCGGTAAAATCAGCACATTTATGTTGTCGGAAAAAGACAGCGATAAAAAAAGGGTCTTTGTCCATGCCATTACGGATATTGAAAGAATTGCCGATCTTGCCGAAAATCTGGCGGAATATTCCAGGCAGAAGGAGATTGTTTTTTCCGACCAAGCGATGCGTGAACTTGAAAAGGTTTTTGACAATGCTGTTTTGACATACGGTGTGGCAGTAAAATCACTGAAGCGGAATATGAAATCCATCGCAAAGGATGTAAGTCATCTGGAGCTCAAGGCCGATGAATTTGAACTGAATTTACGGGCTAAATATCTGCTGTTGAGAGAAGACGATCACGTTAAGCCCAGAGTTGATGCTCTTTACCCAAGTGTATTGCAGGAATTGGAAAGAATATGTGACCATGCCAACAATGTAGCTGACTATGTTTTGAAAATGTAGGAAGAAAAGGTGGGGACTTGACGATCTACAGAATGTGGGTGGAAAATAAAAGGGTAATTGAGCCGAAGCTGTGGTTGTCCATCTGCTCTTTAAATTCCCTGGTTCGGGGCATCTGGGTTAGGCTGATCATGACTTTGCCGTAACTGATGCCGAGCCCTGCAGCGAAATCGCTTACCCAGTTGTTTCGGTTTACATTGTGACTGTCGGTGAAGGTGTTTCCGTCCAGAAAGATATCATGCATGACGAAGCGGTTATTGGGAATCAAGGCTAAGGGAAGAAAAACAGTCAAAAAGAAAGAAAATTTCATGCTGAATGCCCCCTTGTCTGGACCTTCTACGCTTTGAAAACATGTATTGTTGGGTTTTTATAATAATATTTTGAGCAGTTAGCTTGGCCCGATCCCAAACTGGGAGATGAGGCCCGGAAGGGTATTACGATAAAGTTAGAAATCTCTCAAGCCGTACATGATTAATCAACGGCTTGAGAGATTACCCTGGATAGTTCCTGCAGTTGATAAGGTTTTACTAATGCTGCACAGAAACCATAGTCCTTAAAATTTGCCATGATTGGGTCATTTGAATAACCACTGGAAACAATGACTTTCGCATTTGGGTCAATGGCGAGGATTTCTTGAACCGCTTCTTTGCCGCCCATCCCTCCCGGAATAGTCAAATCCATAAAAACAAGGTCAAACTTTTTATTTGTAGCGGCCTCCTGGTAAAGTTTGATAGCTTCCGCACCATTTTCAGAAAGTTCAACATCATGCCCCAATTGCACGAGCATCTCTTTAATTACGGCTCTGACGATTTCCTCGTCATCCATTATTAGGATTTTAGCTTGGGAGGATGTCTTGTTTTCTGCCAATGATTCCTTATCTTGCGTTTTTGTCTGCTTTGATGCCGGAAGATGAATGGTGAATATGCTTCCAATGCCTGGTTTTGATTCCACCGAGATATGACCATTGTGCTTGGTTATTATAGACTGAGTAATAGCAAGGCCAAGTCCGCTTCCTCCATGTTTTGTCGAGAAATATGGGTCAAATATTTTTTCTACCACATTCGCAGACATGCCAATGCCTTTGTCCTGGATACGGATTTTAACGAATCTTCCAGTCTGCGCGAACTCTAAGGCATTCTCTCCCTCCGAGGTAAGATTTTCACAGGTTATCCGGATAAGTCCCCCCTCAGGCATGGCATGGCTGGCATTAAGCACAATGTTTTGGATGACCTGGCTTATTTGGCCTTTATCAATATCAACGAGCCATAAATCTTCTGGGATATCAAACTGGCAGGCTGTCATGTCACCATGAAGAACAAAATTTGCTGAATCCCTGATCACGTTATCAAGAGAAGATATTTCCTTTACAGGCTCACCACCTTTGGCAAAGGTCAGTAGTTGTTGGGTGAGATCTTTGGCCCTCTGTGAGGCCTTTTCAGCTTCTGCTAATAAGTTTTTCGTTCTGTCTTTTAGGTCTGGATCAAACAGGGCGAGATTTATGTTACCTAAAATTGCCGCTAAAATATTGTTAAAGTCATGGGCAATACCTCCTGCAAGAATACCGATTGACTCCAGCTTTTTCACCTTGAGCAATTCTTCTTCCATGCGTAGTTTATCTGTTACGTCTCTGAAGACCAAAACAGCACCGATTATCCTGCTCTCTCTGTCCCGGATTGGAGCGCCGCTATCCGCAATACTTTTTTCTGAGCCATCTCTCGCTATGATTGCTGTATGGCTAGCAAGGCCTATTATCTGTCCTGTCTGTATCACCTTGCTGACAGGGTTTTCGCAGGGATCTCGGGTTCTCTCATTTATAATATTAAAAACTTTTTCTAAAGGTTGCCCGACCGCTTCCTCATGTTGCCAGCCGGTTAACTTTTCGGCTCTTTTGTTCATAAGAACAATGGTACCCTCAATATTTGTGGTTATTACTCCATCACCAATACTGCGTAACGTTACTGCCAGGCGTTCTTTTTCGGACGCCAGATCCGATGTTCTTTCTATCACCTTGGTTTCTAGCAGGTCATGGGCTTTTTGCAGGTTATGTTCCGCATCTTGACGTTTGACTATTTCCTTTTCTAACGGCCTTATGGCCAACTTTCTAAGGATAAACCATAAAATAGTTCCAAAAACTAGCAGGACTATCAAAGATTGCAGAATGATGCGCTGCAAAAATTCTTCAAGGTGGAGTCGTACTGGTGATAAATCCTTGACAACCTCTAAGCTAAGGAGATTACGGTTCATGAAATCTACAGAGTGGCGAAATGAGCGAGTATTTCCTTGAGGAGAGGGGCGCTTAAATTGGGCGAGAGAATATCCTTCAGGGGACAAGGCCCTTATTTCTATGATACCTGACTTTTCTTCCCCCCATTGCAGAATAAATTGTTCAACGACAGCGTATTGCTGTTCCAATAAAGGCTCTGTAACAAATGTTCCAATAAGAGAAAGTTCATTTTTTGCCTGATCGTCAAATTCAGCATAAAGTTGTTCTCGTTCTTGCGAGACTAATAAAACGTCCGTTCCTACGAGAAAAAAAGCGAATGCTGTGACAAAGGCTATAATAGCCTTGGCGTACGGTAGTTTTCCTGCCATATCTTTTACTCAGGGCTCAATCTATCAAATTGGGTGAGGATAGTACGCAGAGTTTCATAGTCCTCATCCTTGATGCTTACCATGCCTGTTAGCGATGGTTTTATTGAGGTAAGAATAGTTTTATCTTTAAGGTCTAGCAATAACTGGCGTATTGTATTGATGGTTTTTGGGGGGAGATTGTTGTTTGCGACAAAAAGATGTTCAGCTATCGGCGGACTTTTTGCGAGCATGTTCAAACCACGATCCTTATACGCATAGTAGACCCCCTCTTTTACACCTCCCGCATCATAATAACCTCCAATTACACCTAAGGCGACATTGTGATGTGAGCCGAGAAATTCATGCTGTTTCAGTTTTTCAACAGAAACACCTTTTTTCCATAGCATATACCGCGGCATAAGGTGGCTCATAGTAGAGTTTGGATCGCCAAAAGCAAACTTTTTACCAATGAGATCTTCAAGAGTCTTCACCTGTGAATCTTGTCTCGCTATGATCATACCATGAAAAAAGGGACTTCCATTTACCTCCAGGCACGCAAGAATTGTTTGTTTCCCATAATTATGCGTTAATTTTACATAAGAGGCAGGACCAAGATAGGCAAGGGGGGCACGTCCCTCGCCAACTCTTTCAATAAGCGACTTATAGCTTTTTGAAACTTTTACCTCAACGGTTTGGCCACTCTTTTCTCCAAGATATTCAGCCAGCGGAGAAAATTTTTTTATAAGTTGAATGGCCGGGAGATAAGGTTGAACCCATAATTCCAGCTTTTCATCTGCTGCAGCATTCCCGACCAATGGGAGCACGATGAACGAGATTAACAAATTGATTCCAATCAATGCACATCTTGTGTTCATATTTACCCTCCAAGGTGGTTTTGTCGGAAAATAAAGTCTCCGCGGTTGATACTATGTGGTAACTGCTAGTGCATGAAAAATTCACATCTAGAGTGGAGAGAACCACTATGGTTACTAGGATATCATAAGCCCTAATTCTTTATCAAGCTCTAAAGCAACCTTCAAAAAGGTTAGCACAAAAAATACTGGATGCGAAATTGAAATTCAGGCAGATGATCGGGGAGCGAGAAGCAGGCCAACATGCAGAAAGGTAGTTGTGCTCAAACTATCTCTTACGACAGGCCTAAATTTGATGACACCTTCAATCAGTCACAGACAAAGGGGATATAGGCGACAAATATTGTTGGAGAAAACACACAAAAGCTAAGACTGGCAGGACGAAGCTATAACCAAATTCGAGACTAATTCAGTCGTATATATTCGACTTGTCTGAAAAGTTTACACAACCAGCCAATCCGTAAATGTTTGGCATCGCTTTTCAGGGAGGTGAGCAGGCTGGCGTAGCGTAGTTGGCTACGTGAGACAGCCTGATCGCCTTCCTGGGAAGTGATGCCGAATATTTACATTCAGTCAGCTGTTTAAAGCCTCCTTAGTCGCTTGACCAAGTTGGTCAATTGAGTAAGGTTTTTTGATAAATTTACCAACACCAAGCCGGAAGGCCTCCTTGACATCATCACTCTCAGAAAAACCGCTGGCAATGATGGCCTTCTGGCCTGGAAAAAGTTTTATTATTTCTTCATATGTTTGGCAGCCGTTCATACCAGGCTCCATCAACATGTCGAGCACAAGGAGGTCAACCTTGTTATTCTTAATAAACTCTAAAGCCAACTCCCCAGAGCAGACGGAATCAACTTTGTAGCCAAGAGTTAGTAACATTTGACTGCCAATATCCCGCAAGTGTGGTTCATCATCCACAAGCAAAATATGTTCGCCGTTGCCGGTGAGATCTTCTCTTGCATCGTTGTCAGTTTGGCTTATTGTCTTCTTTTGGCTCACTGGAAAAAAGAGCAGAAAACAAGTTCCCTTGTCACTGCTTTCGGCCAATACTACACCGTTATGGTCCTTCATGGTATTCCAGACTACGGCCAATCCAAGGCCTGTACCGCTTCTGCCTACGACCTTCTTGGTGTAAAATGGCTCAAAGATACGTTCCAAATCTTTAGCTATAATACCAGAGCCATTGTCGAAGACCTTAAGCACAACATATTCTCCAGATTCTATACGATATCTGGCCGCTGTATCGTCGTCAATAATCTGATTTTCGCTGGAAACGATGACCAGACCAGCAGCATCAACAGCTTCACTTGCATTTGTTACCAGGTTCATGAGGCATTTTTTCACATGAACCGAAGAACAGAGAACGTTGGAATGAACAGCAGTCAGTCGGTTCTGATATGTTATCTTGGGATACAGGGACTCAAGGGCCTTGTATTCAGGGGAGTTTAGATACTCTTGCGCTAAAGAGTTCAGGCTGTGGGATTCTCTGGTGCTGGCAGCCCCCCTGGCAACAGTAAGTAAATCAGCGACTACGGTCGCAGCTCTTGAACCTGAGTCTCGAATAGCCTCGATTGGTTGTCTCAGCTTACTGTCTGCAGGTAGATCATGGAGTATTAACTCTGAATAGCCGGTAACACCCGAAAGAATATTGTTAAGATCGTGGGCTACTCCTCCAGCCATCAGACCGATAGATTCCATTTTCTTGGCCTGATGGAGTTTTTCTTCAATTTGTTTCTTTTCTATGAAATCTAGTTCAATTTGTTTTTGTTGTATTTCTTGCTTTGCGGTAAATCTATTGTAAATTTTAATGGTCATCCACCAAATGAGTATGACAATACTTAGTAGAATCATGCTTGAGTTCATAATAACCAAATTCAAGGTATTCTTTTTTGATAAGATTAAGGTCTGGGCGGCTTTCAATTCTGCCAAATGAAGGTCTTTATGAAAGAGAAGAACCTTGTTGAGGTCTCTGATGGCTTGATGGACAACGTTTAACTCATGATCTTTTAAAGTTTCCGAATTCATCTCCAACTTGGACTTAGAAAAAAAATAAACTGACTCACGCAAGGTATTGATTTTTTCTATCAATTTCTCTGCCGCTTTTTCTTCTTCCATGCCGACATGCTTTTCATGGGCCAGGTGAATCTCTCCCTGCTTCTGCAATAATTGAACGGAGTTTTGCAATTGTTGGAAGAAATCGCTATCACTATTTTTTTCGATAATACAATGTAAGGAATAGTGGCCTATTTCCGCAGTAAGATTGGCCATTTCTGTCATTGCAATGGCACCGGGCGTAATATCTAATATAATTTCTTGAAGAGTATTGCCCCCCCCTTTAGAGTGGAGAAAAAGAAAGATATTACTTATGAAAATCACGACACAGATGGCCATGAAACCAAAATGGAGATTTTTTTTCATTGGTAAACCGTTTAATAGAGTTCAACGACATTAAGAAGCATTAAAAATGCTACCAAGTCGACAGAGAACTATAAAGGGGAAAAATGCTATGCTCACAAAATACAATATTTGATCTTTTTCCTGATGGAGGCAGATTTGTCAGGGCGCAACTTTTTTTAGATGCCCCAAAAAAACCAAAAAACAAGTCTGTATTGAAGATGTCCGCCATGATAGCTAGGATATCATAAGTTCCAATTCCTCGTTAAGCTCAAAAGCTATCTTTAAAAAGAATAGCACAAAAATTGCTGGATGTGAAATTGAAATTCAGGCCGGTGTTCAGGGGTGAGAAGCAGGTCAACCTACCCCTTGCCAATCTTAATTTTCCTGGCCATCTCTTATTATGACCTTTGTTTCTGGCAAATACTTAAACTGCCAATGACAAGTAATGCCCATGTGGTCACTGGCAGTTTGTGCGAAGGGCTTTTTTTTGCTATAATGTCACTATGAAAGACTTGATTATTTACAGCTTTATGCTCCTCCCCGCATTAGCCCAGGTAAACCACAGCCATCCTCAAAAATACTACCAAGATCAATGGGGCACAGAGAATAACGGTAAGGCCGGGAGCATTATGGCCGATCTAACATGAGTATATATACAGAAGATTTAACAAAACTAATTACCCTGAAGATAAAAGTTAACTCTGGTAAAAGGCCCGTCGTGACCTGCCCAGGTTGCAATAAGAAATTTACAGTACCATTAAAAATGGTACGTGGTTTTCGTGGGGAGGATTCTGAGCTAACATGTAACTTTTGCCAAAACAATTTTTTGGTGCAATTTGAGGCAAATCCTCGCAGCACTCAAAAGTTACAGATAAGCATTACCGATATATCTAATAACAATACTTGTAAGAATATAACCGTTCAACAGTTGACCGCAAATCAAATTGATTTTTTTTGTAAGGGGCAACATACTTTCAGGAAGGGTCAGAAAGTTCGAGTCAATCATATCGACGGCCAGGATGATTTATCCAAAAGTAAGAATAACGCTATTGTCCTTTTAGTTCATGGCAAATATGTCAGTTGTCGTTTTGTTGAAGCATTGAAAAACATGTAATATTAGCCTACAGCGAAATTTAGTCTCCCCTGCACCTTAATTTGTCTTGGAGATGGCAGGACGGAAGATTCTCCGAGTTAATATGTTATCTGTCGCGATTGATTAATCCAGGCTTACAGAGAGGCTGTCTCGCATATTAGCGCAAATTCCTCTGGATCCATGCTCGCTGTCCCTACCATTAACCCAGCCACACCCTTAATTTTTAGATAATCGTTTGCGTTATCTTTGTTGATCGACCCGCCATAGAGGATAGGATTAGCAGGTGCGATCTTCTGGATCTCCTCTATCGTCTCCTTTATCTTTGCAGGTGATGGGGGTAGGTCAATGCCAATGGCCTCCACAGGGCCGTAGCCGATAATTAGACCGTCAAGATCATCTTCATCTAAGGCTGCAATCTGAGACTTTGCGTAAGCTTGGTCTACACAGACTATTGGCCTTATGTTATTGGCCTGTGCTTCTCTGACCTTATTCGCGACATCCTGGTTTGTTTCATGAAAATAACGTCGCCGCTCCGAGTGTCCGAGGATAGCAAACTCCACCAGATTTCGTACCATTTCAGCGGGTGTCGCTCCAGTATAGGATCCAGGGGGGAATGGTGACACATCCTGGGCTGCCAAGTTTAGGTGGGCTGTTTTATATTGCTGTAATTTTTGCCAAATACTGACAAGGTATAATGAAGGTGGGGCTATAATCACTTCTACCTGCGGGTGAGGTTTATATAATTGCCAGAATTTTTCAAACCACACCTCCGCATCGGACAAGGTTTTATGGGCCTTCCAGTTTGCCAACACATATTTTGTCATAACAGAATCTCATGAAAATGATAATTGAGGCAGAAAATCGCTCCTCTTGCGCTCTTTTTACATCGCTAATTACGCCTTTTTAACGAACATTGATTTCAGCTTCATTGCACCAATGCCGTCAATTTTACAGTCGATATCATGGTCACCATCGACTAAGCGGATATTTTTGACTTTAGTGCCAACCTTGACCACCAATGATGAGCCTTTAACCTTGAGGCTTTTGATCAATGTGACAGTATCACCGTCTTTAAGCTGATTGCCGTTAGCGTCCTTAATAACACTCTCATCATCGCTATTTTCGACTACAGCATCTTTTGACCACTCATGGCCGCATTCCGGGCAAATGTACATGATTCCGTCTTCGTAGGTGTATTCTGAACTACATTCTGGACAATTGGCTAAATCACTCATGTATATATCCTGTATTTGATTGTCAGTAGGTGTCTTTTTTATAGTTTACATAGGGCATCAGTCTTCTCCTTATCGACCAAGTAGCGGAGGACAGAGGTAAACTTTACAACACCTAGTAGCATTGAATTATCATCAATAACAGGTAATTCTTCAATATCCCGTTCTAAAAGCAGAGAAAAAACATCTTCGAGTTCTTCATGGGGTTTTGCATAGCTGAACTCAGCGTTCATCAAATCTCGCACCGTACCTCCGGTGACTCGATGTATGATTTGCCGACGGGTATGCATGGCCTGATATTTAGGAAATAGTTGATGGGCAATTTTTTTCAAGGAGAGATGCCCGACAAGACGTTTGTTATCAGAGACAATATAAATATCTTTTGAAAATGGAGGCGCAAGCATTATTGAAAGAATATCAATTAAGGAGCTGTCAACTGAGATAGTGTCGGGCAAATCAGGATGCTCTGAGAGCCAATCATCTATGTTCATAAGGCGTTATTCCTCTTCTTGTGAGTGAACTCTTAGCTCAATCGGATCCAAAACTGGCGTATACCCTAACCGCATCAGCGTTATTTGGGAGGTTGAGGCCTGGTTCTAGGGCGCTGCTCTTTTAAGGAAATTTCTCCAGCTTTGCTCAGTCCGAATTTAACAAACAGGGGTCCAACTAATTCATATATCAAGGTGGTTGCCAGGATAACATTCACAATAATAATACTCATTTCTCTAAATACTGGTTGCTGGCCCAAGGTGAGTGCTAAGCCAACGGCGACCCCAGCTTGTGGAATAAGCCCAAAGCCAATCCAGCAGGTAACATTTCTAGGGGCGCCTGTCAGGTAAGCACCCAGTGAAGCGCCGGCCAATTTCCCTATGACCCTGGCAAAAAAATACAGCAAGATAAGATCCCAATGTTCATGGAAAACATTGATGCTGAAATGAGCCCCAGCTAAGGTGAAAAAAATAATAAAAACGAGCTCCTCAAAATACTCAATGGGTGCAAAAAGATGATCGCCGCCAGCTCCTAAAAAATATCGGGACAAAAAGCCGAGACTCATACAGGCAAGGAGGGGTGAGAAAGACCAGGCTTCGGCCAAGCCCACTACAAACAGGATACTGCCCAAAATAACCGGAAACCGTAAACCTCCCTGCCTAATATGTTTACAGAAAAGTGCTAAAATTTTGCCGGATATTGCTCCCATGAGTACAGCCGTCCCGATCTCAAAGGATGCTTCTCCAAGACTATTTATGAGGGATTCTCCCGCCGTGAAGGAGAGCATCACAGAAAACAAAATAATTCCGATTGCATCATCTAAGGCCACAGTGGCCAACAGGAGGGAGGAAACAGGGCCGTGAGCACGATATTGATGCAGGACAGCAATAGTTCCTGCAGGTGCCGTTGTCGCCGCTATTGAGGCAAAGGCAAGGGCTAAGGGAATAATATGAATTTCCTTAAATATCGGTCCCAGCAAGAAGATGGCAAGAAAAACACAGAGGACGGCGCCAAACGATTGCCATAAGGCAATACTAAATATCATTTTACCGATACGACGAAATTGTGGAACAGTAAAAGATCCGCCAATTAAATAGGCAATTATCCCCAGCGAGATGGTCGTAAGTGTATCAGCCCAAGGCCCAATTGAAAATTTGAAGACATTTCCCAATAAATCAGGGGAGAAAATGATACCAGCAATGACATATGCCGCTACCCGAGGGAAGCCAATGCGTGAGGCAAAAAGGCCGAGTAAAAGGCCAAAGAGGATAAGTAACCCAAGAATTAAAGTAATAGGAGGAAAGGCCTCCATATGATCGCTCCAGTAGAATGCTCCTAAGAAAGGGGAGTTTGCTGTGCTACTGTTTTAATGGTAGACACGAGCCTCAAAAAAAGTCAAGCAGCGGGCCTTTGTTGCAGAAGCTTTTATCTCTGATTCAGCCACAGTAAGATCGGTCACGATTCAGAGAATATCCTTACATCTTAATATTGCTCATGAACTTTAGTCTTGATTTTAAGCATCAAAAAAATGCATCATTTATAGAAAGGGATACGATTGGTCCATTTAACGACTCTTGGCCTGAGCTATGAATCAAAAAAAATTAACCACTGAACAAAAAGAGTTTCGAAGAAAATGGGTTGTTCTTTTTTCGGCTCTTGAATCGGTGCTTGAAAGTGCCTTGAAATTTGGCGCTGCTTTATATACCGGGAGCGCCGGCCTGCTGGCTGACTCAATTCACTCTGCCGCTGACGTGGCTGGTTCCTTAATGGTTTGGGTGGGCGTAAGGCTGGCCCCGCTCAAATTCAAACATTTTCCCTTTGGTTTCTATAAAATTGAAAACCTATTGGCCTTAACCATAGGTTTCGCGATCTTGTACGGTGCTTATGAGGTGCTGAGGGTGGTTTTTTTAGGAGCCGTCAGCGTGCCAAAGAATATTCCGGTGGGCATTGGCATTGTCTTGATAGGCATGGTAATGGATTTTTTTTGGGGCCGCTTTGAAGTACAATCGGGGCGATTGATCAATTCTCCGGGTGTTGAGGCAAGCGGGCAACACACCCTTTCCGATGTCTTTTCCTCGGCGGTTGTCCTTATTGGTCTGGTCGGCTCGTATTTTGGCTTCAACCTGGATCGCTGGGCTGCCCTGTTTGTGGCCATAATAATTACCAAAGTCGGCTTAACAATTATCTGGGATAATCTCAAAGTTCTTCTTGATATTTCCCTTGCCCCCGAAAAAATAGCCTCCATTTCTCGTCTGCTTGCTAAGCAACCCGGCATAACCCAGGTGAAAGCTGTCACCGGCAGAAATTCGGGCAGTTTTATGTTTCTGCATCTGGATATTGGTGTGAAATTTTACGATATTCAACAAGCCAATAAAATTGTTGCCTATCTTAAGGAAACACTTAAGAGAGACGATCCGAGCATTGACATGATCTTTGTGCAACACGCCCATGAACTACCTTCCATCCTGACTATTTTCATTCCCACAGAGGAGGATGGCAGACGAGTGTCGCCTCATTTTGGTAAATCTAGCCAGTTGACGAAAATTACTTACAACCAGGGAGATAGGACCTGCACAAATGTATGTACTAAGCCCAACCCCTTTCGGCATGAAGGGAAGCAACGCGGGATTAAACTGGCGGAATACATTTATGAGCAAAAGGCCGTTTCCGTTTGTTGCCGCGAAGATTTGACGGGTAAGGGACCAGGACTACGACTGCATCAGTTAGGCGTGGATGTTCGTCATGCTGACACAGAGGATCTCGAAGAACTGCTTAAAGACTATGTGCAAAAGTCTACCGCTCTTTTTGGAAAACAGACCCCGAGTGCGAAGAAAACAAAGTTTTGTGAAACCGAATAAGGAAAAATAAATATGGAAAGAAAATTATTAATTATTCAGCGTAGACTCCGAAATGAACAAATATGAAGCACTTTTTTCATGGGCCAATGTCTCAACAACCACCCTGCACCAAGGCATGTCAGGATTATATGATGCCATAGTCCTTAGCAAAAGAGATATGTCTTTGTTGCAGAAAATTAGTACGGGCAGTATTTCGTCAGACCTGTGGTTCAAAAATCACTCTGTGCCTCTTTGGGTTGTCAGTGGTGAGCCCAATGCCAGTAATTTTTTGGTGCCGGTGGATTGTTCAATTCATACACTTAATGCGGTGGACCATCTTGCTTTTATTTTACAAGGTGACCCAGAAGCGGTCATTATTCTTTTTCATTCTTGTGCTCTGCTGGCAGAAGAACATATTACCCCCAAAGAAGAATTCTATAAAAAATGGGGGAAAGAGTGGTGTGAGCAGATTCTAAAAGAAAGTGCTATTTTATCTGCCAATATATACTGGAAACAAAAAGAGGAAGGTATCGAGCCTGCTCAAATGATTGTGCGCGAAACGAAAAAGCATTTATACAACACCATAGTTATGGGACGACGCCAGGATAAAGAAAAGAACATTTTTAAAGGTGTAACGGATCGAGTTTTAGCCAATGTTGAAAACGTGGTGGTTTGGGTTGCTCCTTAGTACCTTATAAATCATTTTATTAGCCAACAGTGCTGCTGGTGCACGGTGACACTGATCTTTAACACGCATTAATCTTTTTCGGTATGGCAGACGAAGCAGCCGCAAGCAGCATTAGCTGTGCCTGTACTACAGGTGTCGTAATCCCACCTGAGCATGTCGGGATAGGGTGAGCCGTGGGGGCGGTGGCATGAGATGCACATGACAACAGCGTTTTTCCGGGTTTGATCCTCCAGATCCAGCCAGCCGACCGGCGCCAAAGGATTGTAGTCGGTTTCAGGGTTATAAGAGTTGTACTCGCCGGACTCAGGAAGAACCAGATCAGTGGGGTGTCTTAACCAGGGACTCGCTTGGCTAGCTTTGACGGTGGCCACATAGCCATCGTCAAGGCCATGAAACTCCATATGACACCCATTGCAAAAGCCATTCATGCTGTTGGTGATTTTCAAGCTCATGGTGTCTGGCCTGGCTACCCGATCATCGCCTTTATACTGGTTATGGCCGTTGTCTGGGTCTTGCTCCCAGTCAGGATCTTCGACCCCGGATACGTAGGCGTCAACATCGGTATGGCTGTTAAGGAAGCGGAAGTGTTGATTGTCCGCGTGATCGGTATGATGAAAGACATTGATGTGGCACCCCTGGCAGCCAGATAGCTGGGTTTCCAAGCCTGAAGGGGTGGGCATCAGTTCTGGTGCCTGTCCCAGGGAGTAATGACAAGAGTCATTACACCCCTTTGTGTTGCCGGGGGCCCCTTCTGCTAAGGTAATATTGTTGTCTACGCCGCTTATTCCATAAACATTATGACCATAGGCATCACCGTTTTCAACGAGCCAGTAAAAATTCCCACCAGCCAGGTGATTTGTGGGTGTTACGGTATTAAAAACTATGGGGATGCGGGTCGAGCCGATTGTAACAATGGTATCATCGGTTGAGCTGGTATGACAGCCAACGCAGCTGGTGACGGTAAGGTTTGCTTGAGCACCGGCATTGCTGCCACCGGCCAGCTCTCCTTCGTCACCATTCCAGCCAACATAGGGTGTTCCCGTACTGGACAGAGCCAGGGCAGCACCGTTTTGGCTGTTATGCATGATGTGGCAGGTGGCACAGGTACCTGTTACTTTGGCCATGGCTTCTGCTGGACAAAGCGTGTAGGCAGCAATAAAGCTGAGGAGAAGACTAAGGAGCTTGGTGGTATTGTGCATCACCCCTCCGGTTTCATTATGGTTTGGCGTTACATTAATTTACATTTATCATAATGAAATATGGATTGTTTTTCAGTTATTTACATTTTCAAATTTAGTTAAACAAAACAAAAAAAACTGAGATAATCAATAAAATAATTGTTTCTTGCACCAGATTTTTTTAGTTTTGGCCTCTTTTCTTTGAAAAGAGTAACAGGTTTATAGGGTGTTTGTGTGTTAAGTATATCTGTGGTGAGCCTAAAATTTATCCTCTGCCCTCTTGATTTTATAATAATTATTAAACACCTTACTTTTAGTTGCGACAAAATTATGTCTTGCAGCCTGGCCCTTATTTATCTAATTGCCAATAGTCTCTGTTGATTGGACTTCTGGTCAGATATCCCATCGTGTTGTAGACAAGTTGGGCCGCCGCAAATGAGCAGCTATGGAGAATATTGATGGGAGCGAACTCAACAAGGTCAAATCCTAAGCAGATGCGCCTTGCCAGGCAGCGTTCTATAAGCCACATTGCCTGATACCAAGACAAGCCTCCGGGGACGGGGGTGCCGGTTGCCGGAAAGACGGCAGAGTCCAAGGCGTCAATATCAAAGGTGAGGTAGACCTTCTCTGGGAAATTCTTAGGGATCTGAACCAGATCAATGCCTTTCTGGCAGATTTCTTCCGCATCAAAATAAGTAATTCCGTGCTTTTCACGAAAAATTTGTTCCTCGTAAGAGTAGCTTCGGGTGCCGATCTGGATAAGTGGAATATCATTATCCCACACCCTCTTCATCGTGCAGGCATGACTGAGCTTTGAGCCTTCATAGCTGTCGCGTAGGTCAGCATGGGCGTCAAACTGGATTACTCCAAAAGAGTTGTTCTTTTCAGCAATGGCCTGGGTTGCCCCAAGGGTCACGGTATGCTCGCCACCCAGAACAACCGGGATGCTTTTTGAAGCCAAAGAGGTGCGAACTGTCGACTGAATATTTTCTAATGCCTTTTCCACAGAACCATGGCAGTCCACCGGTGCTGCGGTGAAAATACCGTGGTCAGCTGGGATGCTTTTGCTGTCAAACAGCTCAAGTTGGGCTGAGGCCCGCAGGATTTCAGCCGGCCCGGATGCCGTCCCCGTACCGTAGGAAACACTCTTTTCGAGGGGGGCTGGAATAATGTGGAAAAGCGCCTCTGCAGGTGATAGCGGTGCCACATCTTGGCCATGAAAACGCAAAGATGTAGCCAAGGCTGGCTCAGGAAAGTCTGTTTTTGAAGTCATGATAGTCAAACTCCTTGATAATCTGACAGTTTTCGCCATTGGCAAGCGCAATGCCGGGCAGGCGGACACCATTAAAGGTGGTTGTTTTGACCATGGTATAATGGGCCATATCGGTAAATACGAGTTTATCGTCAATATTTAACGTATTGTCAAAAGAGTAGTCACCCACTATATCTCCAGCAAGGCAACTGTTGCCAGCCAAACGGTATAGGTATTTTTTGAGTCCTGCTTTGGCGGCGCCGATAATTTCCGGGCGATAGGGCATCTCAAGAACGTCTGGCAGGTGTGTCGATACCGAGCAGTCCAGGATGGCGATATCAATATCATTTTGGACAATATCTAAAACAGTTGTAACAAAAATACCGGCGTTCAGTGCCACGGCCTCACCGGGCTCCAGGTAGAGATCCACATTATGGCGACTTTTAAAATCTTTTAAAATGTGACAAAGATGGCCAACATCGTAGCCAGGTTTGGTAATATGGTGCCCCCCTCCCAGATTGACCCAATTAACGGAGGCTATCTCGTCGCTGAAGGTCTTGTCGATGGCGGCAATGGTCCGCTCCAGGGCAAAGGAGTCGTTTTCGCACAGGGTATGGAAATGCAGACCGCTTACGCCTTGCATGTCAAAATCTGCCAGTGACTCTTTTCTTATTCCTAGGCGCGAACCGGAGGCGCAAGGGTCATAGAGCGGGGTACTAACTTCCGAGTGTTGCGGGTTCAGGCGGAGGCCGAACTGAACCTTATGGGCAAACTGCTCACAAAGGGGCTTGAATCTTTGCCACTGGGAGATGGAGTTGAAGGTGACATGATTACTTAATTCTAATATTTGCGAAAGGCTATCCTGGCTGTAGGCCGGAGAAAAGGTGTGCACCTCACGGCCAAACTCTTCCCTGCCTAATCTTGCTTCATCGACTGAACTGGCACAGGTCCCAGCTAATACCTTGTTTAAGATAGGAAAGGTGCTGAACATGGAAAAACCTTTCAGGGCGAGCAATATTTTTACGTCTGCGTTTTGCTGTACCTGGTCAAGAATGGCAAGATTCCGCTCAAGGGCCTCCTGATCCACAACAAAGCAAGGCGATGGTAACTGCTGCAAATCAAGGTTTACTTTGTCTCCATCAAGAATCATAAGTCAATTCCGGCCAGGTCTCCTTCATATTCCACCCATGGGAGGCCATGAAGATTCAATTTTTGCA
Source organism: Desulfurivibrionaceae bacterium (assembly GCA_030145275.1). Lineage (GTDB taxonomy): Bacteria > Desulfobacterota > Desulfobulbia > Desulfobulbales > VMSU01 > JAQYVV01. The sequence continues at coordinate 21,234 of JAQYVV010000002.1, forward strand.
TGAAGGGCTCGGGGTCGAACTGCTCCATATTGAAAACGCCTTTACCGCGCCAACTGCCGTTGAGCATCATCATGGCGCCGATCATGGCAGGTACTCCGGTGGTGTAGGAAACAGCCTGGGACTGCACCTCTTCATAGCATTTCTGATGATCGCAGATATTATAGATGTAATAGGATTTTTCCTTGCCGTCTTTAATTCCACGAATCAGGCAGCCAATGCAGGTGCGCCCCTTGGTGAGCGGTCCCAGTGAACCGGGATCAGGTAAAACGGCCTTGAGAAACTTTAAGGGGATTATCTCCTGGCCCTCATACGTTACCGGCTTAATGCTGGTCATGCCGATGTTTTGCAGAACATTAAGGTGGGTCAGGTATTGTTGGGAGAAGGTCATCCAGAAGCGGCCCCGCTTTATTTCCGGAAAATGCTTCATCAAAGACTCAAGTTCCTCGTGATACATCAAATAGATGTCTTTGGGGCCTATTCCTTCAGGAAAGTCAAAACTCTGAAATTGACTTAAGGGCTCTGTCTCAACCCATCTGCCATTCTCATAGAACTTGCCGCGTTGAGTAACCTCCCTGATATTAATTTCAGGATTGAAGTTGGTGGCAAAGGACTGGCCATGATCGCCGGCATTGCAATCAATGATGTCAAGATAGTGGATCTCATCAAAATGTTTCTTCTTGGCCCAGGCTGTAAACACATTGGTTACACCAGGGTCAAAGCCGCTTCCCAAAAGGGCCATAAGTCCTTTTTCTTCAAAACGTTGCTGATAGTCCCACTGCCATTTGTAGCAAAATTTGGCTTCATCGGGTGGCTCATAATTGGCGGTGTCAAGGTAGTCCACCCCGGTCTCCAGGCAGGCATCCATAATGTGAAGGTCCTGATAGGGCAGGGCAACATTTAACACCAGGTCGGGCTTGAAGTCGTTTATCAAGGTCACCAGTTCCGGCACATTATCGGCATCGACCTGTTCTGTTTGGATTGGTTTTTTGATTTGTGCCGCAATATTTTCACACTTGCTCAGGGTACGGCTGGCCAGGCAAATTTCAGAAAAAACTTCCGGCACCTGGGCACATTTATGGGTGACAACAGAACCCACCCCACCGGCCCCAATAATAAGTACTTTTGACATCACTATTCTCCCGACAACCCTCCATTTGCGGAGGTATTAATTATTCGTAACTTTTCAGCTGCACCCCATCTGCGCGCGAACAGTACTTCCAGCATACCGATGTATAGCTGAAAGTACTGTTCACACACACCTGGGGCACATCTGAAAAGTTACAATTACGGTGGTTATGCCCGTTTTGGGGCCCTACCTGAAGCTACAATGATTCGTAAATATTGCTAAAAAAAACAAGCGGAGGGTGTAACTGTTTGGAAACGCTTCATAGGGAGGCGATCAGGCCGGCCAGCAATACCCCCTGTATGCTGGTCGGCCTGATCGCCTTCCTATGGAGTGTTTCCGAATAGTTACAAATTATTCTCGTTCAAAATAGGAATACCCCCGCAAACCCTCATCAAATATACGCAGAATGGTTTTGCGGTCTTTTACTTTGATAAATCCTTTATGGATAGAATCTTCAGCAAATCTTTTAATCCGTTGCTTTATGGCTTTCACATCATATTCAACATAGGACAATATGTCAGCAACGGAGTCGCCTTCCAGTTCACGGACAAACTCGTAGGAGCCGTCATCATTGATATGAATAGAAACGACATTGGTATCACCAAAGAGATTGTGCAAATCCCCCAATGTTTCCTGATAGGCCCCCACCAAGAAAACACCGAGGTAATATTCTTCGTTTTCCTTGAGGTCATGAAGCTTGATAGTTCTTTTGGCCTTGTCGGCGTTGGGGAATAGATCTATCTTACCGTCACTGTCACAGGTAATATCTGCAATAATGGCGGGTCGGGATGGTTCCTCATCAAGACGATGAATCGGGCAAATCGGAAAAAGCTGGTTTATGGCCCAGACGTCAGGAAGAGACTGGAAAACACTAAAGTTGCCATAGTAAACATCGGACAAGGCATCATTGATTTGCTGAATTTCCCTGGGTACATGTTTTAGTTTTGCCGCAGTCTCGGATATTTTTAAGAGGATATGCCTGAAAAGGTCTTCGGCAATGGCCCGTTCCCGAATGCTGATTTGGCCATGTTTAAACAACTGTCTGGCCTGGTCCCGATAAAAAAGGGTGTCATTATAACACTCCTGAATATGTTTGGGAGAGACCATCTTGTAGGTGCTTAAAAGATTTTCCAGGAGATCGTTTGAGGTTTTAGGGAGTTCCTTGGGGATTGGATGGGGAATGTAAGACGAGACATCGAGGACATTAAAGAGCAGAATTGAGTAATAGGCCACAGTTGCCCTGCCAGACTCGGTGATTATGGTTGGATGCGGTGTCTTGCTCTTGTCAAGAACCGTTGCGATAGTCTCAACGATATCGAAACAATACTCATCCAAGGAATAGTTGCGACTGGAGGGTTCGTTGGTGCGGCTACCGTCATAATCAACCGCTAAACCGCCACCAAGGTCAAGATGCCCCATGGCGGCCCCTTCCTTGACTAATTCTTCGTAGATGCGGCAGGCCTCCATGACCCCGGCACGAATGTCCCTGATATTAGAAATCTGGGAGCCGAGATGATAATGGAGGAGATTAAGGCAGTCGAGTTTATTTTCTTTTTTGAGGCGGTCCACAATATGAATTATCTGGCTCATATTAAGGCCAAAGACACTGCTGTCACCACCTGAGGCGGACCATTTCCCCTCGGCCTTGGCCGTCAGTTTCATGCGAAGGCCAAGTTTGGGTCGGACCCCGATGATGGCGGCACGCGCCAGAATAAGGTCAAGTTCACCGGGTGTCTCAATAACAAAAAAACATTGCAGCCCCATTTTGGTGGCATACAAGCCAAGGTCGATGAACTCTTCGTCCTTGTAGCCGTTACAGATCAGGCAGGCGTTGCGGTTTTCCAATATTGAAATAGCGGCAATCAGTTCCGGTTTACTGCCGGCCTCAAGACCATGGTCAAATTTACTGCCAAACTCAGCAATAGCCTCGACCACCTGTTCCTGCTGATTGACTTTTATGGGAAAGACACCCTTGTAAGAACCGTTATAGTTTAGTTCCTTTATCGCCTTGGCAAAGGTTGCATGAAGCATCTTGATCTGAGAACCGAGAATGTTCTCAATCCGGAGAAGCACCGGCATATCCATGCCGCGGTCAAGTATACCTTTAACAACCTTGGGAAGACTAACCCGAGGCCCCTCTTTTTTACCGCTGGGGGAAATGACAATATCGCCGTTTTCGTCAACGGCGAAGTATCCAGCTCCCCACCTATCGACTCCGTAAAGATGAGCCGCATCCTTGGGGGTCCATTTGGTAGGTTTTTTCTGTGTTGCGGCCATGACGTTTGCCCTCGAAAATTTATATATGAAGATTTGATGCAAATATATGAATTTTCGTTAAAAAGCAAGCTGATTTTGCGACACCGTCTATTGCTCGGAGAGCCTCCTAATCCGGATAAACCGGAAATAAGTACCTTAACAGTAGATGCAACACCTTTAACCGAATCTACTGTTTTCATTTCGTGCCACTTAGTTCAGTACCCCCTCGGAGTCTGACGCTTACCTGTGGGGTGCTCTGTTTAGTCCCCCCTTGAGGGGGATGAAAAACACGAGATAAGCGCAGACTTCGAAATGATTTCTAAGGTACTAAAATTTTTCCACGGCCCTGGTGATTCTATAATAATTATCAAACACCTCACTTTTAGCTGCGACAAAATTATATTGCGCCCTTGAAAGATTGCTGATGGCGTCAAGCAGGTCTGATTCTGTGGTTACCCCTTCTTGATACGAGAGCCTGTTGACCCGCAGATTTTCCTCTGCCTGGACAATACTGCTTGCAGCGACCGTAACATTATCAATATTGACCTCATAATCCAAAAAGAGGTTGTCGAGCTGGCTGTTGAGATCATTTTTGAGTTCGGCAAGATCATAGCGGATGGCTTGGGCCTCCAGTCTTGCCATCTTGATCTGGGAGTATTTATCAAAACCGTCAAAAATATTGATGGAGAGCACAAGTTTGGTGCGAAACTCCTCTTCGTTAACCCCGTTGCTGTTGCTGATCAGGCTGTCATCACTAGTTTGGTAGCTGCTGCTCAAGTCCACCTTCGGGTAATGACGGGCATGGGCAACGCCCACCTGGGCCTTAGCTGCCTGAATCAGTTCTTGCAGAACCTTGATTTCACTTCGATTCTTCAGCATGTCCGACTTATACTGCTGCTGGCTGATCAGGGAGGGCAGCTTGTTAAATTCATCAAAAGTCAGTTGCTCTGCTTGTATGTCTGCCTCGATCTCCCTTTGCAGGAGTCGGAGACTCTTTTTTTCTTCAACCTGTGCTTTTTTCAGACTGATGACCGCATGGTCCAAGTCCACTTTGAATTTGAGCAGGTCACTCTTTTTGATTAAACCAACCTCAAAGCGGCTGTTGGCATCCTTATGGATCTTGGCGATGGTATTGTGGAAATCCTGGGAAACCTGAAGATTGGCCTTGCGATTAAAGATAGAGAGGTAGCGCAGGGCCACATTCAGCATAATGTCTTGCTGGATGCCTTTGAGTTTATACGCTTCCGCTTTGTGCAGGAGTTGGGCCGATTCAATTGTATATTTATCTTTGAAACCAGAAAAAAGATTGATGCTTACGGTCCCTGAAGCGTTGCTGTTTTCCCTGCTTTCGTAGAGAGAAGCCTCATCGAGATTGTTGGCAATATATGCAAGATCAAACGAGGGCAGGTAGCCGCTTTTTGCACTTTTTAATGACTGGCTGCTCTTGTCCAGCTGCGCTTGGTAGCGGTCAATAATTTTTCGATTCTCCAAGGCTGTTTGCTGCAGTTCCGTAAGACTAGCTGCATATGAGGTGCAAGAAAACAGCAGAAAGAAAAGGGTGAGATTAATTATTTTCATTGGCGCGGCTCCTTTCAAATCCTATAAAAAAGGCAAGTAGAGATGGAATGACAAAAAGGGTGAAAACGGTTGACATGGCTAGACCTCCAAGCAGAATGGAACCAAGGCCGCGGTACAGTTCGCTGCCGGAGCCAGTTGCAATAACCATTGGCGACATGGCAAGCAGGCTGGTGGTGGCGCTCATGAATATTGGCCGGATCCGGGTGCGGACTGCATCAGATACCGCCTCTATCCCTGCCAGGCCATTGTAGCGGACATTGTTGAGAGATTGGTGCACGATGAGAATCGCATTGTTTACCACGGTGCCGATCAAGATGATAAAGCCAAGCATGCTTAAAACATCAAACCCTTGGGGCGCGATAAAGGCATTGACCGCCTGTAGGCCGACGAAACCGCCGGCGGCAGCCAGAGGAACGGTAAAGAGGATAATGAAAGGGTAGAGAAAATTCTCAAAGAGAGCCGCCAATAGCAGGAAGGTAATGATCAGAGCCAGAAGCAGATTCCACTGCAGGGCCTTTTTCGTTTCAACCAGCTTGTCGGCGTTGCCACCCACCGAAACTGTGACGTTATTCAGTTGGCCGGCCTGCTGCAAGTTGGCAATAATCTCATTCTCGATAAATTCCATGGCGCTTTGCAGGGCCATGTCGGCCGGGGGGGTTACCTGTAAGGTGATGGTTCTATCTCTTTCCAGGTGGTTAATTTGAGGCATCCCTTCGCTGTAGGAAATGTCTGCTACGTCTCCAATCCTGATTAGGTTGCCGTATGGTGTGACAATGGTGCCATTTAATATGTCTTCCGGGGAAGCGCTGACACTCGCTTTTCCCTTTAAAATGAGGTCTACCTGTTTAATGCCTTCGGGGCGGTACTCTTCAATCTTGCGGCCATCCATGAGAATATCTATATAGATTCCAAGGTCCTCTTCGTTGAGGCCGTTGGCCGCTATTTTCTCCTTGTTTGGGATCAGGTTTGCCTCGGGATAACTCGTCTCAATGGATGGTACCGGGCGTACCTGGGTGTTCTGCATTTTGCCGGAAATAGTACCAAAAAGAGTGCGTGCCGCAGCAATAATAGGGGTGATCTCTTCCCCTGAAATGTTGACATCAACGGTGCGTCCTTTGCCGATGCCGGACTCAAAAATTCCAGCCTGAATACTAACGCCAAAAACACCGGGGAGAGCATTCATTATCCGGGAAAAGAGGGGGATTAATTCTCCCGCTCTGGTTTCGTGTTTACCGATTCCGCCAAAAAGGGTTATCCGGTCCGCCCCCACGAAAAACATGCGGGAAATTTGCGGAAAACCATCTTTGCCGTCCTCTTTGAAGTAAGGTTCGGCCTCTTGGTAGATATGTCTGCCCATACTTTTCAGCTTTTCAACGGAATAGCCGGGGGGTGGAATGAGAATGTTGAGGATTAGATTTCTGTTGCCTTGGGGCAGATACTCGGCGCTGGGCAGCAGCCAGCTGCTTATGCCAAGGGAAAGACTTGTAAACAGGATAATTGCTGATAGTCTGGTGAAAATGTTTTTCATGCAGAGGTTGGCAAAATTCATTATTGCTGCTGCTAAAAGCGGCCCAATATAGCTTTTCTGCAGGCCGCTCACAGGATTTGTTGCTGATTGCTTTGCAGACGGTTTCGACCTATAAAAAAGATTAAACAGGGTTGGAATGACTGAAACGGAGACGATTAGGCTTAAAAAAATTGAAGCGGTGATCGCAATGGCTATATCGCGGAAGAGTTGGCCCGCCTCTTCCTGGATGAAAATGACAGGGAGAAAAACGGCAACGGTGGTGGCGGTTGAGGCGAGCACTGCGCCCCAGACCTCTTTTGCCCCTTCGTAAGCGGCGGCAAATGAATCTTTACCCATTTTCCGGTGCCGGTCAATATTTTCAAGCACGACAATGGAATTGTCCACCAGCATTCCCACCGCAAAGGAGATCCCAGCCATGCTGACAACATTTAAATTGCGGTCAAGAAGCCAGAGGAAAAAGAAAGAGCCGATTGCTGAAATAGGAATTGCGATACCGGTGATCAGGGTCGTCCGTAAACTTCGCAGAAAGAGAAGCAGGACGCCTATGGCAAGAAGGCCACCGACCAAGATGTTTTTCTTCACCAGATTGGTGGCGGTATTTATATAGGGACGTTGATCATAGACCCAGTCAAAATGTAAGCCATTTTGGTTCAGCAATCCCTCGTTTAAACGGCGGATCTCATTTTCCATCTGGTCGGTCATTGCAAGGACGTTGGCGCCTTTTTCTTTTCTCACTCCGACAACGATGACCTGGGTTCCATCCTTGAGAACGGAGGTGTCTTCCTTTTTGTAGCCGTTGCCAACCTCAGCTACGTCTCGTAAATAGACGCGTTTTACGCCGTCATCAAAAATTATGACTTCCAGGGCATCATCAATAGACTGGAATTGGCTGGTTGTGCGGATGCGGTAATTTTTTTTAGACATCCCCAGCACCCCGGCGGAGATATTTTTGTTGGCCTTGCGGATGGCTTCGATCACCTGATTTATGGTGACTTTGGCGCGGGCCATTTTTCCTGCGTCAAGTATAACATCAAGGGTGTTGTCGGTACCGCCGAAAACAAAGAGGGAGCCGACCCCCTGGATTCTTTCGAGGTGCTGTCTGACGTTGTCTTCAAAAAAGGTGCGAAAGTGGTTGATATGTTCACTTGTGTCCGCTTGGGTCTCCAGGGTCAGCCAGATGACCGGTGAGCTGTTGGCCCCGGCAGACTCGATAGTCGGCTTGTTGACGTTTTCCGGATAGTTGCCTACCTCGTTCATCTTGTTTGAGACACGCAGCAAGGCATCGTCCAGATCAGTGCCAATTTTGAAAGAGAGGGTAATGGTGCCGAAGCCGTTGTAGCTTGAGCTCTCCATCTTGGTTAGCCCCTGCAAGCCCTTCAGTGACTTTTCCTGTTTTTCGATGATCTCTTTTTCTATGTCGTAGGGAGTGGCTCCCCCCCAGGTGGTATTGACGGTTATTTCCGGAGTCTCGACATCGGGGGTAAGCTGGACTGGTAGTTTTTGCAGGCCGAGAAGGCCAAACATGACCACCATGATCACCCCCACAGCCACGGTGACCGGCTTGTTAATGAAAAATTTGATGATGTCCATCATTTTTCTCCTGCAACCACTACTGACTGGTCAGGACGAAGTCGTTCATTTCCTTCAATGACCACAGGCATGCCCGTTACGAAATAGGGGTTGTCGGCACCTATGGTATTGCCGAGATAGGAGACAATATTGACCGGCAGGATGGATGCCTTTCCCTCTTTGATGGTGTAGACAAAGTCTTTGCCTTGAAATTTAATCAGGGCGTCCCGGGGGATGAGGCTCAATGTTTTGGGAGCACTTGTTGGGATGAAGACTGTGGCCGACATGTTTGCTGCAACGGTTGTTTGCTGCGGGATACGAACTTTTAAAAAGATGTTTTTCGTTTTTTCATCTGCTATGGGGGCAAAGGTGTCAATGGTGCCCATGATCTCTTTGGAAAAGGCGTTTATCTGCACCGGGACCTTTTGGCCTGATTGGATAAACTGCAGCACGGTTTCAGCAATGGGTACCCGGACTAAAAGATCATTGCTCGAACCAAGCAGAACCAGAAGTTTGCCTTGCTGCACCCAATCGCCAATGTCGATGTTTTTGTTCAGAACCACACCATCAAAAGGGGCGTATATCGTGCTTTTCTTTTTCTTGAGCATGAGCATGGCAAGGGAGTTTTCAATGGCCTGTTTCTCCAGCATGGCGTCCTGATAGGCATAAAGGGAGTCGTCATAGGATTTTTCGCTCACGCCTTTTTCGGCGTAGAGTTTTTCAAGCCTCCGATAGTTTTTTTCTGAATGCTTAATCTTCAATTCTATCTGCTCAATTCTGGTCTTATTGAGCCTGATCTCCTGATCCAAAATTTCGGTATTGATGCTGACCAGGGGAGCACCGGCCTGAACCCGGTCACCATCCTTTATCTGCACCTCGGTGACCAGTCCTGCCACCTCTGCAGAGATCTGACTGCTTCGCTCATAATCTAAAAGACCAAGGAAAGAATTGTTCTCAGCAACCTTTTTCTGGACAATATTTGTGGTTACAACTTTTGCAGGGGGAGGCTCTTGGGCCATGACTAGGGAGGAGTTGAAGATGATGAGCAATAAACTAAGTATGATGGTGTTGCAAAAAGTCCGATCTGCTGCGTTGTAGGTTTTTGACAGACGTTCGGCATACCATATGTATTGCCGAACCCCTGTCAAAAACACTACGCCTTGCATATCAAACTTTTTGCTTAGCCATCTTGGAGCTTTAGATGGACTTTTTACGGGATCATCAAGTATAGCTTTCATTCTTGTCATAGGAGACCTCGGTATGATTATTTCTGGTTTTTATACGATTTGAGTTTAGGAGTTCCTGCGATTTTCTGGAGATTTGCGCCCATTTTAGCAAAGGCGGCTCGAATAACTTTTTGCTCCTGGCCGGTTACTCCCCGCAAAAACTGGGCGGAAAAAGTTTCGAATACCTCAGTGACTTTTTCGAGCATTTTTAGGCCATTTTCGGTCTGAAAGACTAGGGTGGTTCGTCTATCCTTAGGGTTTCTACGCCGCTCTATAAGGTTTTTTTCTTGCAGACGGTCCAAGATCCTGGTCATATTGGCGGGTGTTTTGCTGACCGCTGCGCCAATATCTTTTTGGGTCAAGCCTTCATTGGCTGGTAGGGTTTTTATTATTTGATATTGTTCGAGGGTCAGGTCGAAGGGTTTTAGGATTTTTTCGGCATAATTACCCAAATCCTGGGCCATGTGATAAATTAATCGGCCTAAGGGCTCGTCTTCAGAGTGTACGCACATTGTTTGACTCCTTAATAATTGTCTAGTTGATTGTATACTGGTCAACTGCAATGTCAAGAGTATAGTAAGCGCTCCATGAGCACCCCGCTGCACGTGATCGACCCCCGAGATATACAGGGGGGATAATCGCGTGGCTCGATCACGCACATCGGGGCGCCCCTGAAACGCTTACGGACTCGGGGTTATGCGATCTTGGGTGTACTTAATTGATCAATAAAAGAGTATATTTATTGGCTGGCGGCTAACTTGTTTTGTGGTAATGTATTGTTAGATATGCGTAGGCTTCAACCGTCAACTTGAATTGTTGTCATAAAATATGGTCAATTTTACTCTAACAATATCCTATCTTGTCATTGGCTTGGTCCTCCGCAGGGTGCCTAAATTCCCGAAAGATTCGGCCAGTGTCTTGAATCTTTTTGTGATTTATGTGTCTCTGCCTGCTCTTATTTTGCTGAAGGTTCCCTCTTTGAGCTTGAGCAGGGATCTTTGGGTTCCGGTTGTGATGCCCTGGCTGATGCTCTTGTTTTCTGCGGCCTTAGTGTTGCTAGGGACCCGAATATTTTTATGGCAGAAGAGCGTGGTGGGGGTCCTTTTACTCATGGTGCCGCTTGGTAACACCTCATTTTTTGGGATACCAATGGTTACCGCTTTTTTTGGTGATTCCGGGGTGCCGTATGCGGTTCTTTACGACCAGTTTGGTTCTTTTATTGCCCTGTCCACTTATGGAACCATTATTCTGGCTATTTATGGGGGCAAGGGTAAGGCCTCGGTAATGGATGTGGTTTTAAAGATTGTCACCTTTCCCCCCTTTATTGCCCTGTTAACCTCCCTTATTATACTACAGGGGCTCTCTTATCCTCCAGCCATAGAAGTCCTTTTGAGCTCCCTTGCCGGAACCCTTGTCCCTGTGGTTATGGTCGCTGTTGGCATGCAACTTTCATTTCGTTTTGACTCAGGCACCTTCAGGCCCTTTGTTTTTGGCTTGCTTGTAAAGCTTGTGGCGGCGCCAATGAGTGCTTTGCTTATCTGCTCTGCTTTGGGCCTTGATGGGTTGCCGGTAAAGATAGCAATTTTTGAGGCTGGTATGCCGCCCATGGTCTCAGCAGGGGCATTGGCAATCAGCGCAGGAATGTCCCCCAAATTAACGGCCGCGTTTGTTGGTTTTGGGATTGTTGCATCTTTTGCAACTTTGCCGATATTGGCGGGGGTGTTATAAGGGAGAGTTGCAAGGTGAAAGATGAAAGTTGAAAGGATAAAAGCAGTTACCTTGCATCTTTCTATTTTCGTCTTTTTTAATCTGGCTGGAGGAGTAATATGGTAAAGAAAAAATGCTGTCATAAGTTTGTCAAAAAAGGGAAACATTGCAGCAAATGTCCCATTGTGGACGAGTGTGCATTGCAGGAAAAGATTATTACTGCAAAGAAGAAAAAGAAAGCGTCAAAAGCATTAAAAAAGAAAAAATAGGCTAAAAATGAAAAAGAGCAATATTTTGTTAATAGGTTTTATGGGGGTTGGTAAGGGGAGTCTGGCACGTGAGCTTGCCAGAACGACGGATTTTTTCGTGCTGGACAGTGATGATTTGATCGAGAGTTCTGAAAATAGAAAGATTAAGAAGATTTTTAAAGAAGATGGAGAAGCTTATTTCAGAAGCCTTGAACTCAAAGTTGCAAATTGGCTTGAGAACCATGTCACCCAGACCATAATATCCACCGGCGGAGGTTTTTTTGCGGTAGAAAATCTCAATAATATTGGCACGGTGGTTTTTTTGGAATCTGATTTTGATTCTGTTCTGAATAAAATTATGAATCATCCAAAAGCCGCCAAAAAGATAAAAAAACGACCTCTTTTTCAGGACAAGGTCAAGGCCAAAGAGTTGTTTGATCAACGACAGCCGCTTTATGCTGCTAAGGCTGATATAACTATACAAACGGCGGCGAAAACGTTGCAGGAAATAGCTGTAGAAATTCGTGAAAAAATAGGTATCTGAGAGTAGCCAAAGGGTATGGCAATCTGTTTAGCTACATGCATATTGCCATATCTTTTCTTTTTTGCAATCTAGTCTAATAATTGTCAGCAGTTTCCCCCAGTGGCAGCCACTATCAAGGCCGAGCACATTTGCTTCTTTGAGATATCCAAGGGCTGCCCAGTGTCCAAAAACAATGCGCCATTTGCTGCAATTTCTCTTGGGATGGCGAAACCAGGGAATAAGATTGTTGGGTTGAGACCCTGGAGGGCCTTTATGGCTAAAATCCAAGTCTCCTCCCCTTGAGCAAAAACGTGTCCGGGTTAAGGAGTTGGCAATAAAGTTGATTCGCTCTTCTTTTGATAAGTTTTTTTTCCAGCTGTGGACCTTTCTGTTGTGGATGTTTTGTAGGAAATTCTTGTAGTTGTCACCTTGCAGCGTTGCTTCTGCTTCCAGGCCGAAAGCGACTGCTTGTTTTTTGCTCCACTCATGGTGAATGCCTGCATGGACCATGAGTGTTTTCATTTCTTTGTCCACATGGACAAAAGGGATGCGGCGAAGCCAGGCTATTAAAAGATCAAGGTCTGGGGCCTGCATAATTTTGGAGAGGGTGTCATTTTCCCTTTCGGTCGTTACACCCGCAGCCAAGGCCAGCAGTCGTAAGTCATGGTTGCCCAGCACCACCTTTACAGCGCTGCCGAGATCTTTGATGAATCGAAGTACCCCAAGCGAGTCAGGCCCCCGGTTCACCATGTCTCCAACCACCCATAGTTTATCTTTGCCAGGGTCAAACTGTATGGAATCAAGAAGATGACGCAGTGGCTTGAGGTGCCCCTGTATGTCTCCTATTGCATATATGGCCATTTTTTAGAAGTTTTAGTGTTTTTTTGGAAATTTTAGTGTTTGATATTCTGGCAGATGACTTAGACTTCGCAAATTCATGGAATGCTTAAACAAAAATCTATTTGACAAGTAAAAAGAAATATTGGTAGCATCCCCGAGCATAAGCGGTAATCTTATATTTTAACCTTCATGCCGTATTTGAGAACAAGGTTTAATTGTAACCGCCAAGCGTTTGTTTTCTTCAAAATTATAAATTGGATACATAACATCTTATGAAAAAATTGGCCATTCCCACTCCAGCAGAAAAAAAAGGCGATGCCACCCCTTCTGCCAAAAACAGTGAAACGTTGCAGTCGACTATCAGTTATTCTGAGAAAATACAACAAGCTGTGGAGAAGGTGGAAGTAAATTTAAAAATAAAATCCCTCGATCGCCGCATAAAAAAGATCATTGACAAGATGTCTTCAGAGGAAAAAGATACCATGATCAGTGAGACCCTGCAAAAACATTTTGCAGCGGAGGAGTTGAAACCCTACCAGGCTGAGCTCATCAAGCTGCAGCAGCATTTTGAGCAGACCGGCAAAAAGATGATCATACTCTTTGATGGTCGGGATGCCTCTGGTAAGGGGGGAACCATCAGGAGAGTGAGCAGGTACATGAACGAGAAACATTACAGGGTTGTAGCTCTCGGGAAGCCAAACAGCCAGCAGAAGACGGAAATGCACATCAAAAGATATATCGAGCATTTTCCAAGGGCTGGCGAAATCGCCCTGTTTGACCGGAGTTGGTATAATCGTGCCTTGGTGGAGCCCGTCATGGGTTTTTGTACGAAAGATCAATACCGCCGTTTTATGAAAAAGGTGGTCAGCTATGAAGAAAATTTTTTAGCGGATAATGGTAAAACTGTTCTCATCAAACTTTATTTTTCTGTTTCAAAGGAAGAGCAGCAGAGGCGGTTTGAGCGCAGGAAAAATGATCCGTTGCGGCAGTGGAAGTTGAGTGAAGTTGACTTGCAGGCCCAGGCCCTTTGGGGTGAATTTACAGATGCAAAATATAAGTTGCTGAAAAAGACCCATACCAAGGGCTCACCGTGGCATATCATCAAATCAGATGATAAACATCTGGCCCGGTTGGAAACCATAAAGCTGATACTGAATCATGTGAAGTACAGGGGGAGGTCGCGCTCTCTGGATTTTAGATCAAACCCAGATATTGCTGTTCATGGAGATGTAGAAGTAAAAATGATGATGAAACAATTGAAAAAATACGGAAAGTTTGTCAGCTAGAGAGCATCAAGTTTAACCAGAAAGAGGTTCCCAGGATGAAAAAAGAGAAAAGCGCTGGTTCAGGAAAAAGCAAACAAAAGAAGATCAAACTTTCCGAATCAACTGCCTTTAAAAACAAGGACAAAAAGAAAGACAATAATAGAACAGCCGTTTGGATCAAGAACGAAACCCTTGCCTATGAAGAAGAGCTGGGCCTCCTGCAAATAGAACTGCTTAAATACCAAAAGCACGTCAATGCAACAGGAGCCAGAGTCCTGTTGATTTTTGAAGGGCGTGATGCCGCAGGTAAGGGTGGCACGATAAAAAGGGTTATGCAGCATATCAATCCCCGTGGCGCCAGGGTAGTTGCCTTGGGAAAACCAAGTGATACGGAGTTGACCCAGTGGTATTTTCAAAGATATGTCGAACATCTTCCCCATGCAGGGGAGATCGTTCTTTTTGACCGCAGCTGGTATAACCGGGCCATGGTTGAACCGGTTATGGGATTCTGCACCGACGAACAGAACAAGCGGTTTCTAAAAGATGTTCCCCTGTTTGAAGAGATGTTGGTTAAGGATGGCATAATAATAGTCAAATTTCTCTTTTCTGTTTCAAAAGAAGAACAACAGAGGCGGTTTGTCTCCAGAGAGACTGACCCTCTAAAGCATTTCAAGATCTCGCCCGTTGACAAATTGGCCCAGGAGTTGTGGGACAACTACTCGCTCAGAAAATTTCAAATGCTCAGTGAGACAAACAGAACTTTGGCGCCGTGGACCATTGTTCGCTCCAATAACAAGAAAAAGGCGCGCCTGAACAGCATTAAATATATTCTTTCAACCCTTGATTATAAAGGGAAATTATCCGCAAAAAAACTTACGATTGATAAGGATATTGTGATTTCTGGAATTGATGAGCTTAAGATCATGGAAGATAATTTGATGAGTCCTAAAGTACTTCCAGGCTGATTGGCAGGTAAAAGGTAATCAGCTACAGGTTCTGGTTGCTTACTACAGTTTTTTAGGGTAGTCAAAAAAGAGCAGCCGACTGTTGTCGGCACAAATATCGAGCCAAGACGAGCAGGAAAATTCTAGGGAGAAGATGCCGCAGGTTGGGATGTTATTGACTTGTAGAGCTGATAGTTCTTCCGCCATCAAGGTTAATTCCGGATTGTGGCCGACCAGCATTACCGTACGAACAGAAGCATCAACTGCTTGCACAATGGCAGTTATCTCTTTAGTCCCTTTGCTATAAATCCCTTCATTATAAACAAGCTTATTTTTCGGATAAGCAATGATGGCCGCTATGATTTTGGTTGTCTTTCTGGCGCGTTTGGCATTGCTTGAGATGATCAGATCAGGCAGCACACCCCGGTCTTTCAGTCGTTCTCCCATTAGGGGGGCGTCTCTTTTCCCCCTCTTGTTGAGTGGCCGTTCAAAATCTGGCAATGAGGTGTCTTTCCAGCTTGATTTGGCGTGTCTAACAATAAAGAGCTGCTTCATTTCTTTTTTGCTTCCTTCCAGAGTGACTCGTATGCCATAGAGGCTATCGATTTTGGGCTTGTGTGGGCAACGGGCTCACGGGTCAGTCCCATTTTTTCCACCTCGGCAAGGTATGGTATTTTACTTTCAAGGAAACAGGTTATTTTTTTGTTATCGTGTATCTTGATTATATTATCCTGATGCATTCTCTTGCGGCTTTCAACCATTGAGAAAAAAGCGGTGATCTTTTTCAGGCTCAGATCTTTCATTTTGAAAAATTTTATCAACTGCCCCAAGGTTCGAATCGAGAGCGTTGTTGGAATGCAGGGAACAAGGATGCTATCTGCGGCACGAAAAACATTCTCCGAGATCAGAGTGATATTGGGAGGGCAATCCAGAAAAACATAGTCATATTCATCTTGGAGAGGAGTCAGGATGTCTTTTAGTTTTTTCTTTGCCTTTTTATAGCCTCCGAGGGAGACGTCCAGGTGCCGGTACGACAGATCAGACGGCAGTATATCAAGGTTTTGGAAATCGGTTGCCTTGATGTTTTTGTCGATGGTCTTTCCACCCTTTAATAATTTTTTTTGGTTAAATTTTTTGTCAGCGCGGACTCTGAAGTAATAGGAAGCAGAACCCTGTGGGTCGAGGTCACAGATGAGAGATGAAAAACCCTCCCTGGCCGCAAGGTAGGAGAGATTAACGGAAGTCGCAGTTTTGCCGACCCCGCCCTTGATACTGTATACGGCTATTGTCTTCACTTGTTTGGACTCCCTGGCAACTATTTGTTGAATAGTGTTTGAAATAGGTCTCTGTTTTTGGGTTGATCGAACTGCTTGAAAGTCGTATCGAAAACAGCACGAACCTCCTGCTGTTTTCTGTTTAAATTTGCGATAAGACCACCGATGGCCGCCGCAATGTTTATGGGGCTGCTGTTGACTTTAACCTGAATTTCCAGGTACTCATGCAGTGTTTCCTGCTGCACACAAAGGTCATTGAAATCGCCTAAGTTCTCCTGTAATTTTTTTAGCTGTTTTACCAGATACCTCATCTCTGCTTCTGGAAATAAAGAGGCGAAAAACTCCAAAAGATAACGAAGTTTTTTGCATTGCAGGCGCAGATCGTGCAGCTTTTCATCGGGAGATTTTTTGGATATGGCTCTTCCCATTAGCTCCACCTTTTTCCAGGTTTTGAGGATAAAGGTCTTGGCGAGTTTTTTGATAGGGCGTTGGGCGTTTGGCCCATGCGCATCTTTTTTCAATTGAAATGTGGTGAGGAAATCTTCCCATGCAGAGATAACGTCTCGATAACTCGAACTGTTGATTGCCTTTTGCACCTTTCGTTGCTCACGGGCTCGCTCCTTTTCCAGGAGTTTAAAAAGATGCTCAAGTTCCGGTTGTAGTTGATCTGGCAGGAGAGATTTGTAGTAATCTTTCATCAGGAGGTAAACGTCAAGGTCTCGGAGGCGATTGGTCATTGTTCCAAGTCTTTTTAAGTCTGTCTTGAAACGTTTTGTCACATCTTCTGAAAAAATCCCCTTAATTTCGCTGAGACCTGCCCTGGTTCGGCGAAGAGCTACTCGGAAATCATGAAGAAATTCCGTGTCAATGTCGGCCAAGATACCATGTTCGTTTTGTTTCATGACGGCAAGCTGGCTTTGGAAAATAGAAAGGGCCGCTGTGCTGGCTGTTTGTTTTGCTGTTAGGGTAAGATGATCAAGTTTAGTTGAATACGAGCATGGTTTGTGCCCAAAAGCAGTGTGGATTGAGGTTGAAATAGAGCTCTTGTCCGAGGGAGTCAGTCCCAAAAAGAGGGCTAGATCTATACATTTCTTTGCCTCCTTCTGGTAGCCTCTAAGAGGCTCCACATGGAGAGTTGTCAAAAATGGATCTGCCGATTTTTGATTCAGGTGAAATGTTTTCAAGTGGAGCCGGACAATAATCTTCATGTCCCGATTAAGGACATGGATTTGCTGCTTTATGATATGTGGATTTGCTAAGGGGAGCAGAGTTCGCATGTCGATTACAGGAGCAAGCCTCTCACGCAAAGGTCCGGCGGCCATGCTTTTGAGCACATCGGGTTGTTTGTTGGCCGAGCAGGGCATGGATGCAATTTCTTCTGACTCGTTTATCTCAAAGAGACACAGCCCCCCCTGCTGCCAGTAAAGGCTGAGACCGCAACGGGAGAGCCTCCAGTCGAAGGTGTCATAATAGCATCCTTTATATGTTTCAGTCGAGGCAACAGCAGTTTTAAAATGCAGTTGTATCTTTTCTATCAAGTCTGCAGCTGCAATGGAATCAGGCACCACGAAATGGCTGTTTTTTTTCATTTGTATCCGTGTTTTCTTTTTTTTAGCGTATTTACTGAGACCAAGTGAGATGGAATCTCTATTCTAGGACACCCTCCCTAGTACCTTGAAGTATACGGCTCGATATTGGTGCTTTCCGTTTTATCCTGCTTCGGGTAATGTTTATGATTATTACATCTTTTGTTTTTTTTACCATGAAAAACAGATAAGCACATATAGTAGCTAGCCCCCGGGACTTATGGACGAAAACAACTAAGATATTAAAATTATACTAGAAATGCTCCATTGTCTTGTCAAGGTAAAATCCAACCCAGATGAGCTGGATAAGTACCTTATCCGGATAAACCGGAAATAAGTACCTTAACAGTAGATATAACACCTTTAAATGAATATATTTTTTTCATTTCTTGCTATAGAAAACATGAAAATATCTTTCTAAGCTACTAAAAAAGGCAGTCTTTGGATAAGCCTCTGATTATAAAAGATTTGACAGGTGGGGCTTTATAAAAGTACATACAGAATATATGTGTATTTGTTTTGGTCTAAATTTGAAACAGGGAGGAGGAGTGTATGTCGATCCATGTTATGATTAAACGAAAGTGGCGCGTTGGTGATTCAGACGCCCTTTTTCCGCGTTTACAGGCAATATGTGATAAGGCAAAAGAACAACCTGGATTTATTTCCAACCAGATACTAAGAAATTCTGATGAGCGAGAAACCTTTCTTGTCGTAAGCAGATGGGACTCTCTTGATGATTGGAATAAGTGGCATTCTAGTCAAATACAGAGGGATCTCCAGGCTGAGGTAGATTCTATGGTTGGAGAAAAAACTTTTTATGAAATTTATGAAACGGTGGATGCCCAAGGCCAGACTCTTCCTGGTAAGAGGTAAACGTCCCCTTAATATTTAGCCCGGCAGATTTTTTGCTGCTGTTTGGAAGGGCAGATCGTCACTTATAGAGGAAGCAGTGGAATCAATACAGAAATACATTTTGGAAAGGAGTGCAGACGCCTCTGATGATGAGTTTGTAGAACAGCTCAATGATCTCATCGAGAAGGGTGGGGAAAAGAGTTGTCAGATTGCCATGCGCTGTTTGACCAATCTTGAGTTGAGTAGCGAAGAATCCAGGAAATGTTGGGATGATGTGCTGATTCACCGCCAAAAGATGAAAAATCTTTTGGGCAGGGAAGTCAAATTGATGACAGTTATGTGTGATTATCTCTGCTCCCAGGCAAAGGTGCTCAAAAATCCCCAACTGGTTGAGATCAACGCCTTTGATAAGGTCGTAAAAGAATCCACCCACGATGGGCTCACCGGCTTGTGTAATCGGGCCTATTTCTCAGAGGCCCTTGAACATCAGATAATCTTGTCAGGGCGGCATGATGACGACCTGTCGGTTCTGTTTTTCGACGTGGATAATTTTAAAGACATAAATGATACCTACGGTCATCTGATTGGGGATGATGCCTTGATCCGAATTGCAGAGCTGATTCGCCAGGAAGCAAGGACCAGTGATGTGGTTGCCCGGTATGGCGGGGAGGAGTTTGTTGTTTTGATGCCGCATACCGACTACATAAGCGCTCTTGTTTTGGGTGAAAGAATAAGGCTTAAGATTGCCCAGGATGAGTTTGAGATAGATGGTGCAAACTTCCGTTTGACTGTCAGTGGTGGGATTGCTTCTTTTCCTATGCATGCAGAAACATCAGAAGACTTGTTGAATATGGCAGATAGCGCCCTCTATCAAGCTAAGGGAGCGGGTAAAAATAACATTTCTCTGTTTAAGGAGGACAAACGCCGCTTTTTGCGAACCAGGCTGAACAGCGTAGTTAAAATCAAGGAAATGGGTTTTCATGTTTCGCCGACACTTGCAGGAGTCAGCAAAGATATTTGTGTCGGCGGCATTCTTTTTGAGAATGAGGAAGCCTTGCCCATCGGCTCGATAATCCAGGTGAGTATTATGATTTGCCAGGAAGAGCCTACTCTTCTTGTCGGCACGGTTGTGCGGGTAGAGGCTTTTGGCCCCAACTCATATGATATTGGCATGGCTATCTCCTTCAAGGAGATGGAGAAAAATGCCAAAGATGAGATATCAAAATTTCTAATCGGCCAGTCTAAAAAATGTGTTCGAGAAGATGAAAGATGAAGAAGCGTGTAATACACGTTTTTTTGTAATTACTTCCATTCTATATTAGTAACTTTTCCGGCCTAGCCGGTTAAGGATTAGTGTCCTTAATGAGTTCGTACACCACCCTCCTGCGTAGCCCTTCCCCCTTTTTTTAAACTTTGTAACTTTGCAACGTTTTAATATTCTTTTTCTAAGTACATCTCACCTATTATGGAGGTTTTATGAAAAATTCTATTGTTATCACTGTTGCCGGATTATTTGTTTTTACATCGCTTGCAAGTGCAACCCAGACAAATGGGGCATGGTGGGATACAGGTATCACTGTTCTAGAATCAGTGATTGAACCAAGCACTGTTGAGACCTTGGCAGGACCAAGTGTTGCGGAGATGGGAGAAGCATTTAAGGAGGCATTGCAGATTGGCTCTGAAAACGTAGTCAAACAGTTAGGCAACATCGACGGATTCAATTCTGACCCAGCTATTCACATTCCTTTACCTGAAGAATTGAAAACGGTAAAGACGATGTTATCTAAAATTGGCATGTCTCAAAGCGTAGATGACCTTGAACTAAAGTTGAATAGAGCCGCTGAAGCTGCGACTCCGGAAGCCAAAAAACTTTTTATTCAATCAATTAAGGACATGACATTTGAGGATGTGAAGGCAATTTATGAAGGGCCGGAGGATTCAGCCACAAGATATTTCCAAAGCCAGATGACCCCTGCTTTAATCGAAGAAATGCGGCCCATAGTTGACAATAGTCTGGCCCAGGTAGGAGCTCTGCAAGTCTATGATAATGTTATTGGTCAATATAAAACCCTGCCATTTGTACCGGACGTCAAAGCAAATCTATCAGCACATGTTATTCAAAAAGGAATGGATGGCATATTCCTTTATATTGCTAAAGAAGAAGCTGAAATTCGAAAAAATCCAGTAAAACAAACCACAGCATTGTTAAAAAAGGTTTTTGGGCCCCAATAACAATATCGTTAGCGATCAATTAAGTGCACCCAAGATTGCATAACCCAGATTCCGTAAGCGTTTCAGGGGCACCCCGATTTGCGTGATCGAGCCACGCGATTATACCCCCTGTATATCATGGGGTTCGATCACGTGCAGCGGGGTGTTCATGGAGCGCTTACACAATATCGGTTTTTTAGCAAGGTATACGGCCTCTGGCTGAGCAATATTTCTGTCAGCTATTATTTCTAGAAACAAAAAGCAGCAGGCCGAAGCCGAAGATACTGGAAAGCATGGAGCCGCCAATGATGCCAATTTTTGCCAACTCGGAAAGGTGGGCACTGCTGAAGGAGAGGTCCGAAATAAAGATGGACATGGTAAAGCCGATACCGGCCAGCATACTGGCGCCGATAATATGCAACCAAGTTACTCCTGCGGTTAGGGGGATCTTCAGGAGTTTGGCGAAGATATAGCTAAAGAGGCTGATCCCCAAAGGTTTACCCAAAAAAAGAGCCAACATGATACCAAGGGAGACGGGGTGGGTGAGGGCTTCGCCCAGAGCTGTGCCGTCAATTTTGACGCCGGAATTAGCCAAGGCAAATAGTGGCAGGATAAGATACGCCACCCAGCCGTTAAGAGCATGTTCTAATCGTTGCAGAGGCGAGGCGGTACGATGGCAGGCAATCTCAATGGCCTGCACTGCGCTGAGGTGGCTTTGGTTAAGCATGATCGTATGTCCCCCGCACTTACCTGTGGCACAGCCAAAACCATCTAGATAGGTAGATACTTCTTGGATAAAGGTATCTGTGGCATAACGGCCACGGGCCGGGATGCACATGGCCATCAGGACTCCGGCCACAGTGGCATGGATGCCGGAGCCGAGGATGGTAAACCAGAGGCCGACACCCAAGATGCTGTAGACCAGGATATTGCGAATCCAGAAAATATTGGCCAGGATAAGCAGGGCCAGAAAAATAACTGATAAGCCCATATAGCTCCAGGAAATGGTCTTGGTGTAAAAAAGAGCAATGACCAGCACCGCCCCGAGATCATCAGCAATGGCCAGGGCCGAGAGAAAAATTTTGAGACCAAAGGGGATGCGTTTTCCCAGCAGGGAGAGTACGGCCAGGGCAAAGGCGATATCAGTGGCCATGGGGATACCCCAGCCAATTGCTGTCTCACTGCTACCGTTAAAGATCAGGTAGATGAGGGCCGGTACCACCATGCCGCCGATGGCCGCAGCCACTGGCAACACCGCCTTTTTCACCGAAGAAAGTTCGCCGATAAGAATTTCCCGCTTGATCTCCAATCCCACCGTTAAGAAAAAGAGAGCCATAAGCGCTTCTCCTACCCAGTGATGCAGGCTCTTGCTCAGGACATAGGGGCCAAGCCCTAAAGCCAGCTTGGTGTTCCAAAGATGGTGGTAGCTCTCGCTCGCAACATTGGCCCAGAGCAGGGCGATGTGGGCAGCAGTAAAGAGAAGAAAGCCACCAGTGATGACCTTCTTTACAAAATGCTGAAAAGGTTGACCGATCTTAAAGATGGGCAGGATGAGCGGTTTTTCTTTCAGACCGGTAATTGCCATAATGAGTGACTGTTCAGAATTGAAAGTTAAAAGTTTAAAATTATGTAAATATTCGACCAACACTGGAAAATAACAATAACCAACAAGATGTATATGTTTGACAACGCCTCAGATGTGTTGCCGAATATTTACAAAATTATCGCGACCTAGTAGCGTGTCTTTCCATATTCTACTGCATCTGATGCAGTCTTCAAAGCTAAAATCCTGTAAAAAACAAGGGGATTTATTCAGCTGCTTCGACAGACATCACATCATATGCCCATTCTGTCAATTCTTGAGAAAAAACTAGACTTTTATTGTCACATGTGCGCAGACTTGAGGGAGTGGAATTTCTTCAGATTAATTTATTTCAATGGAAAAAGGAGGGGACATGAAAAATCCTATAACCTTAAAGGCACTGTTTCTAAGTTGCAGTCTGGCCCTCATTGCCGCTGCTACAAATGTAGGAGCAGAAGAGGCATGTATAACCTGTCATACAAAACTTACTCCTGGTCAGGTGCAGGACTGGGGTGTGAGTAAGCATGCGGAAAACGATGTCACATGTTCGTCATGCCATGGAGAAAAGCACACGACTGCTGAAGATGTCAAAATGGCGGAATTTCCCGATGAAAAAGTTTGTTCCGAATGTCATGAAGAGCAGTTTGACCAGTTCTCCAAGGGCAAACATAATTATGGCTGGACCTCGATGAATGCTATTCCTGCTACTCATCATGCCCCCGACGAGTTGATGGAGGGCGGCGGCGGTTGTGGTGGTTGCCACAATATGGGCATCAAGACAGAGGAGCAAAAGAAGGCCCAGAGAGATAAAGGTTATCGCTATCAGAACAACTCCTGTGACGAATGTCATACCAGGCATAGTTTCTCCAAAAAAGAAGCCCAGAACCCAAGAGCTTGCCAGCAATGCCATATGGGCTATGACCATCCCCAGTGGGAAATGTGGTCAAGCTCCAAACATGGAGAGCGTTATCTTGCTAAAGAGGCCGGGCATCTGCCAGAAGGGGCTGTGGCTCCTAAATGTCAGGACTGCCATATGGTGGACGGCAGTCACGACAACCACACTGCCTGGGGGTTTTTAGGTGTCCGTCTGCCTCTGCCGGAAGATAAGCAGTGGGCTGCTGATCAGGTCACTATTCTCAATGCCCTTGGAGTTCTCAATCCGGAAACAGGAGAGCCAGGACCAGTACTGGCAGCGGTAAAAGCAGTTGACCTCGCGCGTCTGACAAAAGAATCGTGGCAGAAAGAGCGTGATAAAATGCTCAAGGTGTGCGCTGGATGCCATTCCGAAAGCTATGCTAAAGAAAGACTGGCACTTGGTGACTCTATGATGCCAAAGCTTGATCGCATGATGGCTGATGCCATTGAAACAGTTGCGGCTCTGTATAAGGACGGACTTATTCAGAAACCGGCAGACTCCCCCTTTAACTACCCATTTCTACTCAATTTTATGGAAACAGGTGGGGCTGAGGGCCGCAAAGACTTTAACAAAATCTCATTCATCGACCAGGTACTTCTGCAGATGTATATGAAGCATCGCATGCGTGCCTACCAGGGATTTTTCCATGTTAACCCCGACTATGCCTACTGGTATGGTTATTCTGAGATGATAAAAGATCTTGGTGAGATTAAAGAGTTGGCAAAAACCATGCGGGCGACCCATCATAAGTAAGAGACAAAACAGGGTTAGGGTAGAAGCTGTCAATCAGCGTTGAAAATTGATCCATTTCAGCTTCTACTCCGACTCTTGCAATATTTTTTATCTTTCTGCCCCCCCCCACTATTCTCATGGGTAGTGGGGGGTGATATTTAATCACCCCAAAACAAACTCTGATAAAGCGAAAACGAAAGGGTGTGAAAATTAAACAAAAAGTGAAGAAAAATACAGGGCCAAAAAGATTTTGAAGATTTTATCAACCAAGAGCAACACATTCCAAGTACAAACAATGGTAGTAATGATACGCCATACAAGCCGTGGCTATGGGCGAATAATGCACTAAGAACAATAGCCAAACCCCACCAAACATAATTGCCCAAATAATTTCTCAGGAAAAATAACGGACTTCGATAGAATATTTCCTCCACAACAGGCGCTACGACAAGAAGCAAGAAAACTTGTAGTTGGTCATGGTAATAGTTGAGGATAAAAGAATGAGCTGTATTTTCCAGCCAATTTTGAAATTCATATAAGTTTTCCAGAAATATTGGCGTGACATAGAAACTATGTTTTCCAAAAACAGAAGGGCATAGGAACGATCCCAAAAGAGAATCATGCACAAAGTAAATAAGGTAATTTTTTACGGCGCATGACAAAGTAACTATGGAAAAACTAATTAGTATACATTTCCATAAATTCACATTTGTTCCCCATCTCTACGAAAAAAAGGACTCCCTGCTTGTTAATAGGTTGTTTGTTGGTCCTGAAACCAGCAAAACCTTATATCCTGATGATATGTCAGGTGGCCCAAAAAAGTCAAACTGAAATGGGCCGAGTGGCACGGATTATCTCTGTTGTTTGAACAGGTTCAGTGTCCAGCCTGGACAGCTTCGGAAATTATCTTGCCGAGTTCCTCGATTTGGTATGGTTTTGGGACGACACCAATAAAGCCGTAATCCTTGAAATTGGCCATGATGGGGTCGTTGGCGTAGCCGCTTGAGACAACGGCTTTGATGTGTGGATCAAGGGCGCGAATTTTTTCAATGGTCTCTTTTCCTCCCATACCTCCGGGAATAGTAAGGTCCATTAGGACGACATCAAATGGCTTTCCTTCTTTTTTCGCCTTGAAGTATAGTTCAATGGTACTCGCTCCGTCCTGGGCGGTATCCACCTCGTGTCCAAGATGTTGGAGCATTTTAGTGATTACTTCTCTGATGATTTCTTCGTCATCCATGACCAGCACTTTTCCGGTGGCGGTCGTGCTTATTTTTTTTACTGTTTCTTGGGCCGTCGCACGTTTTTCCGTGGCAGGCAGATAAATGGAAAAGGTCGACCCTTTGCCAATTTTCGAGTCAACGGTGATCAAACCGTCATGTTTTTTGATAATCGAATAGGCAACGGCCAGGCCAAGTCCGCTGCCTGTTTTTTTGCTGGAAAAGTAGGGGTCAAAAATTTTCAATAAATTTTCCTTGGCTATACCTTCTCCCTGGTCATTAAAGGACAAATGAACGTATTTGCCAGATTTTAATTGCGGTACGTCATGTTCGGAGAGTACTAAATTTGCGGCAGTGATCCTCAAAGCCCCCCCGTCAGCCATGGCATGGCATGCATTGATAACCAGATTCTGGATTACCTGGCTCAGTTGGCCTTTGTCTACCTCAATGGGCCACAAGTCTTCCGACAGCTGATATTCGCATTTAACGTTTGTGCCCCTCATGGTGAAGCTGCTTGAGTCTTTGATGAGTTCCGTGATAGTGGTAGTTGTTTTTATCGGCGCTCCTCCCTTGGAAAAAGTGAGCAGCTGCTGGGTTAGGTTTTTGGCCTGTAGGATCGCTTTTTCTGTTTCTTCCAGGTTCTTAAAAATAGCATCTTCGGGTTTGCTATTAACTCTGGCCAAAGAAATGTTACCAAGAATGGCAGTGAGCAGGTTGTTGAAGTCGTGGGCAATACCGCCGGCAAAAATTCCTATGGACTCTAGCTTCTGGGTCCTTAGCAGTTCCGCCTCCATTTTCTTTTTTTCGGTGACGTCACGAAAAATGCACTGGGTCACCACTGCCTTCCCATCCTGGAACTTGCAGCAGGCATTACCCTCAATGAGGATGCTGGAGCCGTCCTTGGCCACAAAACAGGTGTCGATATGTTGAACTCCAGGAGAAGAAACAACCTTTTGAAAGGTGGTTTGGCAATGTTCTTGGCAATCTGGAGAGATTATGTCAAAGATGGAAAGGCCCGTGTCTAGATCATTTTGCGTGTAACCAAAGGTTTTCATCCAGGCACTATTGACGTAAAGCAGGCGGCCATCCGGCTGAACTGCTTGGATGAGATCAGTGGCATTTTCGAAAAGGGTTCTGTACTTCTCTTCACTTTCCCGCAGGGCCTGCTCGCTTTGGACCCGTTTACTTATATCCCGGAAAATACCGGTCATGGACATCGGTTTGCCGTCTTCAAATTTTGTGCTGCAGCGTCCTTCCAGGACTATTTTCTCGCCATTTTTGGACACGAAGGTGGTTACGTTTGCGTCAAGGGACTCCCCCTGAATCAGGCAGGAGAAGAGATCGCGGCACTTGCTGCGGCAGCTTTCGTCGACAATGTCCATGAGTTTGAGTCGGGAAAGGTCTTCTTTGCTGTAGCCCATGGTATCACGCCATGCCTGGTTGACGTAAAGAAATGAACCTTCCGGGCTAACACTATGGATGAGATCGCTGGCATTTTCCACCAGGGTCCTGTACAGCTCCAGGCGCTCATCCTGATCCACCATAGTTTTAATGCGCAGCGAGGCCTCTTGCTCTAATTGTTCATTTTTTTTCAGCAGTTCTTCATAGCTTGGTTCAATAGCCATTGGGCAACCTCCAAAAAATATCGTATATTTGTATTTTTATAGTTACTGTCTAACAATACTTGATTCTTCTTTTGAAACACAATTGTTTTTCCTGAGAGTCGGTGGCTTGCCGTATTTTTTAATACGCTAAGAGCCGGGATGGTAAGGTGTTACAGGTAGTCAAACAGTACCGAATGTTTCCCCACATATTATCGTCGGGAAGATTTGGATGTACGGATAAATTTTCTAAGGGGCTGTTACGAAATAACCATCACGTTTATTTCGTAACAGCCCCTTAGAATTGACGGAGGTGAGCATAATGGGAAATCCATTTAAAGATAAATTTTTAAAAAAAGGTCTGGTGACCAAGAAGCAGGCCAATAAGGTAAGCCATGAGCAGCGTCTTTCCGGACCTAAAAAAAGAAATAAAAAAAATAAGACAGATGATGGTCTGCAGAACAGGGTCCAGCAGGAGCGCCATGAGCAGTTGGCCCGTGACAGAGAACTGAATATCCAGCATAATGAGGCGGCTAAAGAAAAGGAAATCCAGGGCCAGATAAGGGAGATAATCAGGCAAAATCAGATTGCAACAAAGGGCGATATCTCCTTTCATTTTGTTGACGGCAAAAAGATCCAAAAACTATATGCCGGCAAAGAGATTGTTGATGCTCTAAGTAAGGGTAAAATGGCCATTGTCAAACAAGATGAGCAATATACCGTTGTCCCGGCGAAAGCCGCCTGTCAGATTCAGGATCGCAAAGCGGAAGCTCTCATTCTCCTTAATTCAGCGATAAGGGAAAAGTTGGATCCTGATGATCCCTATGCCGAATTTCCCATACCCGATGATTATGATTGGTAATCCCTCCACTATATAGCCAAAACGGTTTCCAAAATTAGAATTATACGCATATACAGGACGTAAGGAGTCGAACATGAAAGAAGAAACAGAGCAGGAACTGAATACGTTTATTGAGGAATGGAAAGAAACGGCAGAAAAGAACAGGGAGCTGTTTTTGCATTTCAAGGAGTACCTGAGTATGAAAGAGGGTGTCATATTAGACTTCATACCTCGCCCAGGCCTTACCTATTCTCTCAGGGCCGTCCATGTGGACCAGAAAGAAAAGGATCTTTTTGTGATGGTTGATGTTATTGAAGGCGACCCCCGATGGCTTTCAATCTGTTTTTATGGTGAAATGATCGCAGATCCTGACGAAAAAGGTGACTTTGTACCCGGTGGACTGCTCGGCGAGGATGCTGTATGTTTCGATCTTGAGGAACTGGATGAGGCGTTAGTCAGTTATATTGAAGTTCGTCTGGATGAAGCCTGCCTGAACAGTTACAGCCCTGAGTTAAGGGTAATTCCCAGCCTACGCTGAATAATTACGTTAGTACTATGATTCGTATTTTGGCAACGGAGTAGTGCTCGTAGACCATCTCCACAGCTGCATCAGTCCCCCCTTTTTCCTCGGTTCTATATTTTCTGTGCATCAATGCCAGCCTGGTATTTTTATTTTAGTCTTGCAATTTAATGCCAGGACCTGGTAGTAAAAGGGAAGAAAAGTAGTATCTGGTTTATCCGATAGAGGAGAGCCGAGGTTTGTTAAGCTTCTTTTGTTACGAAGAAATGCAATAGTTTAGCCAGTATGGGTGGAAATTGAAGCTTAAATGCAACGAAACATTGATGTTGAATCATTCAGCCAAGGGATCTTTCCTGGCTGCAAAAAGAGATATTATTTTTTGTAAATACATGGCGCTGAGTATTGGAGTTAGGAGTGAGTAACTTTTTCCCGGTAACGCTTGATTTCGTTTCGCAATTTACCGGGGGGCGCGGCGGTATTGATCATGTCGTCAATTATGGCATCGGTACAATTTTTTTTGGAATCCTTCTGGTCGTTGCCATTTTTCAACGATGTTTCAGCAACGAAGCCAGGGAAAGGCTACTGGTCTGGGGGTTCGGGGTTGCCTTAGTTCGGGAACTTTTTATGGTTTCCATGTCATATATCCAGGCTCTGGGGTTGGTACATCCCGACAGTCTGCATGTAGTATTTCCTCCCTTGGAGCACGCTCTCTCAAATATCGCCACCATAACCATTGCCGCCGCCTTCTTAAGATATCTGCTCAATGATATTCCCCGCTCAAAAATTTACTTGAAAGCAGGTATTGCCTCCGTCATCCTCTGTTATTTTGCTACCTTTGGATGGTGGGCTCAGCATATTTTAGCCGATCCAAGCTCTAAATTCGGCCAAACGTGGTGCGATTGGCTATTTAGGATTAATGCCTCTATCTGGCTGTTGATCCCAATTATTTGGCTTGTGCTGAAAACAAAAGGTTGGCTATGTAACACGGTCTGTTTAGCTTTCACCCTGTTTTTCTTGTCTGATTTTCTTAAAATAGCAGATATGGCACTGGGTGAAGTTTATGAAAACATCTTTACACCGTTCCGACATGGTTTCTATCTGCTGGCTATTCCACTGTTTGGTTATGTTTATATCAGAGAGATGTGTGAGCAGCGGATAAAAGTGAGAGAAGAAAAACTCGGTTTAGAACATCAACTAAGCCAATCTCAAAAAATGGAAGCCATCGGCACGCTGGCCGGTGGTATTGCCCATGACTTTAACAATATTCTGACCCCGATAATTGGCTACCTGGAGCTTGCCAGACTACAAGCAGGTGAAGATCGAGACCCGGCACTTAGCAAAAACTTGAAGCAAGTACGGAAAGCGGCCGAACGTGCCAGGGAGATGGTAAGCCAGATCCTTACCTTCAGCAGACGTGATTCCGAGAATAAGTCAGCAATTCAGGTGCATATTATTATTATGGAAGCGTTGAAGCTTCTCAGGGTATCACTTCCTGCAACTATCGAAATCAAGCAAAATATTGACACTCAGTGCGGCTCTGTCCTTGGCAACTCGACCCAGGTTCATCAGGTTCTGATGAACCTATGCACCAACGCCTATCACGCAATGAAGGAAACTGGTGGCCTTCTTGCTGTTTCTCTGACCCCTGTGGATATTTCTGCCAAGGATTTAATCAAAAACGTGGACCTGAAACCAGGAAGGTATCTGCTGCTTGAGGTCAGTGACTCCGGCCATGGTATTGACCCGCTAGCCCAGGGAAAAATATTTGACCCCTATTTTACCACAAAAGATAAAGGAGAGGGGACTGGCATGGGTCTCTCGGTCGTCCATGGAGTTGTTGAGAGTATTGGCGGTCAAGTCAGGGTTTGCAGTGAGGTTGGCAGGGGAACCACCTTCTATGTTTATCTGCCGGTTAGTGCAGAAAAACTTTCACAGGAGGAAGTTTTGTCTGGATCTCCATCCCCCAGAGGAACTGAAAAGATAATACTTGTTGACGATGAGGAGCCGGTAGGAGATATAGAAAGGGATATGCTGATGACCTTAGGTTATGATGTTCAGGTATTTGCAGACCCTCTTGAAGCTCTGGAGCAATATAGAGCACAGCCGGATGTGTTTGATCTGATTATAACCGACATGACCATGCCCAAAATGACCGGAGACAAGCTGGCCCAAGAAATAATGGCGATACGGCCTGATATGCCTGTGATCCTTTGCACTGGCTACAGCGACCTTATTGACGAGGAGTCTGCGAAATCAATGGGGATCAGGGAATATATAACAAAGCCTGTTACGATTCAGTCTTTTGGGTGTACTGTAAGAAATGTTTTAGATGGTGTTGCTGCATAAAAGACTTGGACAATGTTGTAAACTTTAAAAAACGAAATTCTCTAATTTTAGGGTGTCATTTTTCTGCCGGGCTTCGATTTTCTCTGTTGTTTGACCGAGTTCAGTGCTTATTGGACAGTTTCGGCAAGTATCTTGTCGAGTTCCTCGATTTGGTACGGTTTTGGAATAACACCGTTAAAGCCGTAATTCTTGAAGTTAGCCATGATAGGGTCGTTGGCGTAGCCGCTTGAGACTATGGCTTTGATGGTTGGGTCAATGCTGCGAATTTTTTCAATGGTTTCTTTACCTCCCATGCCTCCGGGAATGGTAAGATCCATTATGACCACATCAAATGGCTTTCCTTCCTTTTTCGCCCTGAGGTACAGTTCGATGGTGTTCTCTCCGTCCTCGGCGGTATCCACTTCGTAGCTTAAGTGTTGGAGCATTTTAGCGGCGACTTCTCTGATGCCTTCTTCATCATCCATGACCAGTACTTTTCCGGTGCCTGGGGTGAATGTTTTCCCCACTTTTTCTTGGGTAGAGACAATTTTTTCCGTGGCAGGCAGGTAAATGGAAAAGGTCGCTCCCTGGCCAATTTCCGAGTCAACAGTAATCAGGCCGCCATGCTTTTTGATGATCGAATAGGCAACGGCTAGGCCAAGTCCGCTTCCCGTTTTTTTATTGGAAAAGTATGGGTCAAAAATTTTCGATAAATTTTCCTTGGCTATACCGCTTCCCTGATCGTGAAAGGATAAATGGATGTATTGGCCGGGTGGCAGAGGAGGCATGTCATGTTCGGAGAGCAGCAAATTCTCGCTAGTGACCGTCAAAACCCCCCCAGCAGCCATGGCATGGCATGCATTGATGACCAGGTTCTGGATTACCTGGCTCAGTTGGCCTTCGTCTACTTCAATGGGACACAGGTCTTCCGCTAGTTGATATTTACTTTTAACGTTGGTACCCCTCATGGTGAAGCTGGTTGAGTCTTTGATGAGTTCCGTGATGGTGCTGGTTTTTTTTATCGGCGCACCTCCCTTGGAAAAGGTGAGCAGCTGTTGAGTTAGGCTCCTAGCCTGCAGGACCGCTTTTTCTGTTTCTTTCAGATTACTGAAGATGGGATCTTGGGGATTAATATTTACTCTGGCCAGAGAGATGTTGCCAAGAATGGCGGTGAGCAGATTGTTGAAGTCGTGGGCAATACCGCCGGCAAAGATGCCTATGGACTCGATTTTTTGGGCCTTGAGCAGTTCCGTCTCCATTTTGGTTTTTTCGGTGACGTCACGGAAGATACACTGAGTCTCTACTGGTTTTCCATCCTGGAACTTGCAGCAGGCATTGCCCTCAATGAGGAGATTGCTCCCGTCCTTGGCCACAAAGTCCGTTTCGATATGATGAACTCCTTCGACGGAAACCACCTTTTTAAAGATGGTTTGACAATGTTCTTGGCTGTCGGGGGAGATAAGGTCGAAGATGGAAAGACCTGTGTCGATATCTTTCTGATTGTAACCAAAGGTTTTCATCCAGGCATGATTGACGTAGAGTAGAAGGCCATCCGGTCGAACTGCCTGGATAATGTCAGTGGCATTTTCAAAAAGGGTGCGATACTTTTCTTCGCTTTCCCGCAGGGCCAGCTCGTTTTGGACCCGTTGACCGATATCCCGGAAGATACCGGTCATGGCCACCGGCTTGTCGCCCTCAAATCTTGTATTGCAGCGGCCCTCCACCTCGATTTTCCTGCCATCTTTGGAGATGAAGGTGGTTTCGTTTCTGTCAATGTATTGCCCCTGTATCAGAGAGTTGAAGATGTTGCGACACCTGCTGTGGCAGGCTTTATCGACAATGTCCATGAGTTTGATTCGAGAAAGGTCTTCTTCGTTGTAGCCCAGGGCATTACGCCAGGCCTGATTGACGTAGATAAAAGAGCCGTCCGGGCTAACGCTGTGGATGAGGTCGTTGGCGTTTTCTGCTAGAGTCTTATATTGCTCCAGGCGCTCATTCTGCTCCGCCATAGCTCTAATGCGCAGTGAGGCCTCATTCTCTAATTGCTTAATTTTTTTCAGCAGTTCTTCACAGCTCGGTTCAACGGCCATTGGATTAATCTCCCCAAATAATTATTCTGCTTGTTGTACCTTTGTTCTTCTTAAGAATTGTCTAAAATACTTTATTTCCTTCTTTGGGTCTAGTTGTTTTTCAAGTGGGGCAGCACTCTGCCAAATTTCATAAATACCGAAGGAGTAAAGAGGGTAAGGTGTTACTAATAGGCATACAAATAGGCAGCCCAGGCAGGGTGAGATAAGTTGGGAGGGTGACGGGTTTCGAGCATTTCAATAATTATCAGGCAAAAATGTAAGATAATACCCACCAAAGGGTTATTATGTTGTAAATATGTTGTAACTGTTCAGCTGCACTCCATCTTCGCCCATTTCGGAGTCTACGCTTACCTGGTCTTCTCGAATAGCACAAGTATGCTTCAAAGCCCTAAATGAACAAATATGAAGCACATCTGAACAGTTACTGCCTGGAGTTAAGGGTAATTTCCAGCCTACGCTGAATAATTACAATATGTTGGTATAAAAAATAAAAATATTGCTGCTCTGTTTTGGAATCTGGCCTTGCCGCCCTTCCTGCTTAAAGAGGGGAGAGAAGAGGCGGCACGTAGCGAACCAGAGGGTCAGGCACGTATTTTATGGATCATGAAAAAATCTTCAAAAAACAGGCTACCCCCCCAGCAGCAATCATTATTCCCAGGCGACAACCTTTTCGATAAAATTGCAAGGGCTGTCTGTCGCGCTGGAACGCTTCCAAGAAAAGAGCTCTATGAAGCTTGGGAA
Organism: Desulfurivibrionaceae bacterium; assembly: GCA_030145275.1. GTDB lineage: Bacteria > Desulfobacterota > Desulfobulbia > Desulfobulbales > VMSU01 > JAQYVV01. The sequence continues at coordinate 54,535 of JAQYVV010000002.1, forward strand.
ATGGCCAAAAGGGTACGAAGAAGATACAGAGGGGGCAGGATTCTTGATCTTGCCTGCGGCCATGGCCTATTGGCGCATATAATGCTCATACTTGATGATAGTTCAAAGATAGGCATCGCTGTGGACACCAATATCCCTTTAAATGCAGGGAAATTGTCAAAGGAATTGATTACATCTTGGCCGAGACTGAAAAACAGAATTATTTACAAACAAGTGCCAGTTCACGAAATCACCATTCTTCCGGATGATATTGTGGTATCTGCTCATGCCTGTGGATCTCTGACCGATCTGATTATTGCAAGGGCCATTGAACAGCGGGCAAGGGTAGCAGTTCTGCCCTGTTGTCACAATTTGAAGGAATCTTCCAGCGGCGGTCTTGAAGGCTGGATGGATAAAACCCTTGCCGTGGATACAGTAAGAGCAGAGACCCTTAGGTCAAATGGCTACAAGATTGTTACTCAAAAAATTCCAGACGAGATCACCCCCAAGAACAGGTTGCTCATGGGAGAATATCTAGGTAGATAATCAACCTTCTAACAAAGAGATGGTAACCCCGGTATTTTTTTATTAAATTTCTCTTTTTTGGAGATAACGCAGCGGACACGACTGATTGGAGATAAAAAGATATGAAAGTTTTAGCAGTATCAGGATCACCCGTAGAAAACAGCAACACAGACCGTGCGGTAAAGATCGTTATGGAGGCAACCGGTGCGAAAAAACAGGAATTCTTTAAGTTGAGCGACTACACCATCAGCCCTTGCAATGCCTGTCTTGCTTGTGTGGAAACAAATAGTTGTGTCATCGAAGACGACGGCGTCATGCTTGCTGAAAAGGCCTACAAGGCAGATATTATTATCATTGGCGGCTATACCCCATATTCTAGCATAGATAGCAGGACCAAGGCTTTTATTGAACGGCTCTACCCACTGCGCCACCGTCACGGCCTGATGGCTGGAAAGCCGGGAGCCGCAATTGTCACCTGTGCCATTCCACCCGGAAAAGAGGGGATGCCCCCAGCTTGTGAAAGCGGGCTCTCTGCAATTCAGTACTATATGATGGAAGAAGGAATGAAATTTGTCGGCGGTGTCAGCATCTTAGGAAACGTGCCTTGTGTGAAATGTAGAACCGGTATCCAGTGCCAGGTTTCCGGCCTGAAGATGATGCACGGCCCGGATGCCACGGTGGAAAGTGTTGGCATTAACACTCTGGAGGATGACGCCGATACCGTTTTTGCCCTTAAAAAACTAGGCGAGGATTTGGTGAAAACATATTACGGCGAATAATTTTGATTATGACAAAATCATGGGGGAAAATCGGGGTTAGTGTGCCCCGATTTTTTTCTGCTCTAATCTGTCATACATTTCAAGCATATTGTGATAGTCACGATGAAGTGTTGTATTTAGCAAGAACTCTTCACCCTTTACTATGCGCAAGGCTTTTTCGACTCTTTCTCGTCCAAAGATGTTAAACAGGGCCTCTTCATACTCTTCCCAAAGCAATTTTTCTTTATCCAGTCGGATCAATTCTGCGACGAGATGTCCAAGCTTGTTAGTCCCTATCTCCAAGGATGCCAGAGCCTCCTCTGTATTACCAAGAATGAGATGCATTTGTGCTTTAAATTCAAGCATGCTGAAACTGTGCTCGAAAATAACACCGATATAATTATCGACATTGAGTGAATCGTCCAGAGGGTCAATTGCATCTAGTATCTCCTCAGGATTATACTTATCAAAGTGTAAAACCATATTCCGGATCCATTTGCCTCGGTTCCTATTATTGTAGATCAAGTCATCTATTGGATAGACTTCAGAAACTCCGGGAACGATCATCTGACAAGAATAAAAGCCAAGATAGTTGTATTCTCGCAGATACATCTCTTTGCCCATCTTATCAAGGATATCCGTCAGATATTTGTATTCTGCCTCGCATCCCTCGCTCTGATAGCTCCATGGTGCATATTTAAAACTTTTTGCGGCACTTAAAAATCCAAAGCCCAACTTTCCATTAGAGTCAATAAAATGCGACTCAAGGTTAAAACTGTCCGAGACAAAGCTCATGTCAAAGGTTGGGACTTCAAAGGAATCAAGATTTTCCAGGCCACGACCTTGCATCAGTTCGGTCATCGTCCGCTCAAGGGAGACTTCTAAAATTGGATGCGCCCCAAAGGAGACAAAAAGAGACGAGGTTCTTGGATTGATTAACGAGATAGCGGTGACGGGGTATTTCCCCCCCAATGAGGCATCAAGAACCTCGACGATATAGCCTAATTGCCGCAGTGCCAAAACATCACTATGCAGTCGTGCAAAGGATTGGACAATTTCATCGGGGTATTTAGGCAGGGCATAACCGTTTTTGATGATCTCTATTTTGGCATAACGCTCGAAAATCTCACTTAGCGCTTGTACCTGCGCTTCTTGTGGTGTATTTCCCGAGGCCAGACCGTTGGTGAGGTAGAGATTGCTCAAAATATTAAGTGGAATATATACAATTTTACCACTTGATCGTTTCGTAAAAGGCAGGGCAACGATCTTATCCTCATGATCACTATTGTAATCAACCAGGTCTTCAGCACTGAGCTCGCCATCAGGATCATACAGTAAGCGTAGCTCATCGTTTAGATATGCTCCGCCAAACTCAAAGGCGATTTGGTCAGGGTAATATTTTCTATTTGCCAGGTGAAAATCGATAAAAAAGTTATTGGTCTGCAGCCGTTCAATATACTCACCCAAAGCACTGGCCATGGATGCGTCTGAGACAATTCCTTTGCCGTTGGAATAGATATGGCTTGGTGCTTCAAGCGAAACAAGATTCACAGAATAACAATGCTCTAGCGGGTGCTTTTCACGGGAAAAAGTAGTTTTGCAGCCAACGTCTGCTAAAACAGCTTTCATTTTTGCTATTGATTCTTCCAGCGGCGCATCTTTGGATAAAAAATTCATTTTTTGCCAATTCCCTTACGTTTCATTCCAGACTGACCTTTTTTCCCTAAAGTTTTATCTTTTCTCTGCTTATCAATATATGACAACTTATTAGACTCTGATTCCTTCTTGAGTTTCACATAATTGTCAAAGTGTTCCTGCGATAGTTTTCCGCCTTTTATTGCTTTTGAAACTGCGCATCCGGGTTCATTAGTGTGGCTGCAATTGCTGAAGCGGCAACTTAGTGATAATTCTTGAATATCATCGAAGTTTTCCTCTATTCCTTCGCTGGCAGCAAAAATGCCTATCTCTCGCATTCCCGGGGTGTCGATAAACATACCCCCCTGCTCAAGAACAATAAGTTGACGCCGTACAGTCGTGTGTCGTCCTTCGCCTGAGTCACTTACTCTTCTTGTTTTTAATTTATCATGGCCGGTTAGTTTGTTAATTAGCGTCGTTTTACCAACCCCTGAAGATCCAAGTAGGCAGTAAGTTTTGCCAAATTCCACTAGTTCTCTGACTTGCTCTAAACCAGCTCCGGTTACATTGCTAAGAGCAATAATCCTGGTGGAAATCCCCATGCGACTAATTTTCAAAATTAATTGTGCCAATTTAGCTGCACTGACCAAATCTGTCTTAGTCAGGATTAGCAATGGCTCAACATGACCTTCATTCACCATCACCAGATAGCGTTCCAGTCTGGGCACATTAAAATCGTAGTGGCACGATTGCACAATGAAGGCGATATCAATATTGGCCGCGATCATCTGAAACTCAATGTTCTTCCCGGCAGATTTACGACGTAGAAACGATTTTCTTGGCAAAATCGTATGGATGCGAGCGGATTTATCAGAGTCTTGATAGTGCACACAGACCCAATCACCGACGCAAGGCATATCGCTAGTCGATTCGGTAGAGTGCAGAAATTTACCTGTTGCCCTAGCGGGGACTTCCCCTGCCTCATTCTTGACGATATACCAGCCTCGATCAACCACCGTTACCCGAGCAATTCGTTGTTCAGGTTTGCATAGTTTACTGGCCTGCTCTTTAAAGCAGCGCTCCAGTCCAAGTTCAATCAATTCCATGGAAGTAATTCCAATTTTTCGGCCTTAATTCGCATCCACTCTCTCAAAATTTGTAACCTGATCCGGATAAACCGGAAATAAGTACCTTAACAGTAGATGCAACACCTTTAAATGAACATACTTTTTTTATTTCTTGCCACTCAGTTCAGTACCCCCCTGTGGGGTGCTCAGTTCAGTCCCCCCTTGAGGGGGATAAAAAACACGAGATAAGCGCAGACTTCGAAATAAATTATAAGGTACTAAAAATCATCGTTTCAGGCGGTGTGTTTTCTTTTCGTAGGGGCAAAAACCTGGGCGTGGCCCAATAATTGGATGATTTCTGCAGGTATCAGGACGTTTCTCATAAATTATACATCTTCGACTCAGATGATCGAGATAAAGACAATCGTCATTTGCAAATCGCACTAGTGTAAAGATTTGATTTTTAAAATTAAAATGTTCAATAACCCCTTCTTTTTTTAATTTCTTCGCCAACTTCTTTATCGGTTCTTCGGCTTCAAAGGCTGTAATTGCACCCATCCTGACCAAGTCTGTAATCTTCACTTCAACCGGCATGGTACAACAATTTGCCCTACACTCTGAGCACAACCGTTGTTTATGTTTTGTCCAGGTTGAAATATCGTTGACGTCAACCTGAGCCTTTTTATCCTTTCCCATTTAACTCCATTCTATCCTGGATCCTGGCACCTACACTGATATTTACACAGCAGAGCTTTGTCGCCTTGAAATAGTCTAGTTATTTCTTAACGGCCCCTAAACTATTGCATACTTAATAATTTCCTGAGCCATCTTGAGGTGCAACCAGTGTCTTTGGCTGAGGTGGTGTGCAAATGCTAGTGATGGAAAGGTTTGGGAGTGTTATTAAGGGTAAAGGCCTGGGCTGGCTTTGTGAAATTGTGCATAGGATTTTACCTTCTTCAATTGTAACTGTTCAGCGAGAATTGCATAACATGGGTAAACTCCCAAGCGTAACTGTTCAGATGAGGTGCAGCTGAATAGTTACCTTCAATTTTCGTTATTAACTTATCATAAATTACTAGCTGAAGGCAAGGGCGTTAGCGTGAGGTAGGGTCTGAAGGAGGGCTGGAGGCGGTAATCATTGGATTCCTTTGCTTCGTAATCCAATGATTACCGCCTCTCTAAACTTGCGGGGTATGTTCGGGGCTGGATGAATTGCTGTAGAGTATTCGCAGAATATCCTCTAAAATGTCTAGTTCAGAGTCGTTTGAGATATGGTTATAAATTTTATTTACCACTCCAAAACGTCTTACAACAATGCCACTATCTCGCAATATTGTTAAATGATTAGAAATATTAGGCTTTGAGGTTCCGAGTTCGTCTTTAATATCAGCAAGTGTCATCTCTTTGTCGCGCAGAAGGTTGAAAATTTGCAAACGAATAGGATGCCCAAGCGCCTTTAGTAAAGTCATGCCATATTTTTCTGGTCTGTCAAAGCTCTGAGGTTGCATAATGGCCCCGAAGGGGAAGTGAACTTAAACCATGGGTGACCAACGGTTATCTACTGGCCTGCCGCAGGTTGCGTCTTTATTATTTTTCCCTTGGCACTGGCAAGCACAATACTTGCTTTGCTGCTGGAATAGGAGATACCTTCAGTCCACATGTTGGCTAAATCCTTAGAACTATAAGTCTTTGACGCCAGTCGATCACCGTTTTGCTGGGAAGATAATCTTGTTGGATTAAGCGGGCCTTCAGCCAGCATCTCTCCATGATTATTAGCCACGTCGTTCTTACTGAGTTTTACCGGGCTTGTTTTTTTTTGACACTCATAAACAGGCCCTTCTGCATGCATGGCCTCAAGGGCGCAGCAGTTCTGAGCGATGGAGTTGTCGGCCCAGAAGGCGAGCATGGATAAGGAAATAACTCCGCAAGCAATTTTGTGAATTTTTTTCATTTTTCTTTCCTTTGATTATTTTTAAAGTTATAAGTTTTAGATATTTTTTGGTTTATAGCAGCCGTTTCTCACATTTTTCTCACACAGTCATATATTTGTTTTCATTTTTTCAAGTGCTGGGTATTGTTTTTTGCTTTTTACCTTTCTTCTCCACTTTTTTTCCCTTTTTAAATTTTTCAGTTCAACTAAGGGCCTGTAAGAAAATAACAGGGCTGATATTACGCTTAGGTTTGGGCTAGATTTGGATGTGGAGATTGAATAAAACCGCAGGCGTAGCAGGGCTACGTTGAGGATTTTGTGATTGAGCCGCATTCAAAGATGGCCCGAAGACAAGATGTAAGATTGACCAGGTTATTTCCTTACAGGCCCTAACAACGACAAGGCAGGATGGGCTCATAAGCAAGACCTGTCATGACATAATTTTTTTATAAGGTGCCTTTATATGGAGTTATTAGCCAAGATCAGTCAGGCTATCCCTGCCAATAAGTTTCAGCCGCCCCGGCTTGCCGCAGAAAGGGTATTGCACCGCAATGAAGTTTTTAAACGTCACAACAAGGAGTTACTTACCTCTAAGGTCATATACCTGGAAGCTCAGGCCGGCCAAGGCAAGACTACCTTGGCTATCCAGTTTCTGGGGCATATTAATGTGCCGTATTGCTGGTATCAGGCCGGAGATGAAGACCAGGACCCGATACTCTTCATCTCGGCTTTACTGGTTACCTTGACCAAGGCTATGCCCACCTTTAGTTCGCCCCTTCTAATCAAAAAACTGGAAGACGGTGAAGTCAGCATGTTGGAATTGCACGGTTGTCTCAATATCATGCTGCATGATTTAGCCGACTTTCTTGACAACGAATTGATCATCGTCATTGATGACCTCCACCTTCTTGAGAATTCGCCGGTTATTGTCTCCTTGCTGGACCATTTATTGAGTACCGCGCCTGAACAAATCCGCTTTCTTTTGGCCTCTCGCCGATCTCTACCCTTGAAGGCACTCTCGGCTGCTGGTGGCTCGGGTGTCCTCTGTTTGAACAATAAGGAACTCGCCTTAAGTAGTATTGAGGCTATGGAGTTGATTCAAGAGGTCATGGAGGTTCCGGTGTCCTGGTCAATGATCGAAAAAATTCATCAGCGCACTGCGGGCTGGGTGATGGGACTGATTCTTGCCGGTCAATCCCTGGCAACAGGAAATGACCAGCTTGGCCCCTTAAGTGAAGGGTCCATTGACGATTATTTCCGCCGGGAAATAATCGAACAGTTGCCCAAGGACCTCCAGACTCAATTGGCGCGGCTTTCCTTTCTCGATGAGATAGAAATTCCTCTTGCCGAGCAAGTGACGGGAATGGAAGACATTGGTGAGCGTCTTTCTGAACTTATGGAGCGAAACTATTTCCTCCGCGCTCTGGACCAAGACAACCAGGTTTTTGGTTTTCATCACTTTTATCAAGACTTCCTCCAGCAGCTTGGTCGAGAGCAGCTTGACAAGGAAGCTATCGCCGAAGTTTTGACCCAGGCCGCTGCCTACAGTATAGAAAAGGGGCGCATTGCCCAGTCTCTCACCTATCACTTGAAGGCCGGACAGTTTCATGAAATTGAGACTTTGCTGCGCCTGCATGGCATGGAGCTACTGGCCAGGAATCGCAATATCACCTTAAGTGGAATTTTGAGCGCCATTCCAGAAGAGATCATGAACCAATCCGCCTGGCTCAGTCTCTATGCTGGCATGGCTGTTCTTGATCTGGATCCGGAGACCGCTTTTCCCATCCTCACTAAGTCTATGGCTATGTTTGCGGAGCAAGGTGATGAGATTGGTGAACTGTTGGCGGGCTCGCAAATACTCTATAGCCACTTTTGTTTTACGGCATTATACGAGAAGGGGGCGCAGCTTCTGCCCAGAATCCAAGAACTCTATTATAAGGTTTCCGAAGAGTTACCGCTCTATGCCAAGATCGTGGTGGCAAAAAATATTGCCTGGACTGCCATGATTATGAAGGGTGATATCGCCATGTCCCGACGTTTTTCCGATATTGCCCTGGAGCTCTCCCAGCGCCATCGCATCTATAACTTTACTGCTGGCACCCTTTTGTCTAGAGGATTTGACTACCTGCTCACCACCCAACTGAGCGCTGCAATAGCCACTGCTGAGCAGGCCTATGATTTTATCCACCATGAGCATGTCAGCAAGATTAACCGCATGGCCTTGGCCACCTACCTTCACAACCTGGCTGACGGCCTGGGTGATGTTCACAGCGTTCGCCAATATAAGGCTTTTATGTTGCAATTATTTGGGGCGGACTTTTTTTATAGGACTTTATTTGGCATCACTGTGAAAATTTGGGATATTAGCATTGCTATAGCAGAAGATCGCTTAGGTGGGGCCCACGAGTTACTGCACCAGGCCGGACAACTCGGAGCCACTGCCCGCAACCCTCATATGCAAAGCCAGTTCCTTCATTGGCAGGCCTACATTGCCGCTTTGGAAGGCAATGAGAACGAGGCCTGCAAGGCGGCGGAGGAGTCTCTGCGGCTGCGAAAAATTTCCGGCAGTCCGTTTTTTATAAATATCAATCTACTCATTCTTGGCGCAGCTTACACCTTGCTGGAAAGATGGCAGGAGGCAGAGGCTCTGCTCGACGAATCTATTGAATTAGGGGGGCAGCTCAAGGCCTTGGCACCGCTTGCCTTTGCCCATCTGTACCGGGGCTACCTTAAACTCCAGAAAGATGGGGTGGCAGCTGCTCGTGATGACCTAGAGCAAGGCTTATCTTTAATGCGGCAAAACAATGTCGTCTATTTCTTTAGCTGGTCACCGCAAATAATGAAACCGCTCTTGCAAACTGCAATTCGTGAAAGAATTGAAACTGATTATGCCGAAAAATTAGCACGGGAACGTCTGGATCTTAAAATCTTGGCGGATGGAGAAATACTACCGCTATTGAACATCCAAGTATTGGGTGGTTTTACCTTGAAGCTAGGAGGCAAGGTCATCTGTCGCGGCGATGAACTCACTCCTTCACAGCGGCAGCTTTTGGCCATGCTTTTTAGCAGCCCTGATCAATGCAGCAGTCTCGATGTTATTCAGTTGAAGATTTGGCCGGATAGCCCACCCAACAAGGCTAGAAGTGCCCTTGATTCCCAAATTTCACGATTGCGAAAATTTTTGGCTGATCGCTGTCACCCATACCACCTTAAACACTATTTAGTGGTTGGCAAAGGTTTGGCTAAACTGCAAAACTGCCGGATTGATGCCCTGGATTTTATGAATCTTGCCAGAAAGGGGTTGGCCCATAGCCGTCAACAACAGTGGTGGCAGGCCAATAATTGTTTTAGCAAGGCAATGTCTTTCTGGCAGCAAGGAAGTTTCGGCAGCGAAATCTTGGGTATCGATGAGGCTTACGATTTCAGCCTCCGACTCAAGAGCCTGCTGACGGAAAGCGCTATCGCCTGGGGTGATCATTTACAAAATACTGGACGGTTAAACGAGGCCCTGCAGGTTACTGAACAGGCTTGGCATAATAATCTCGCCTCCACAGAGTTAGTCAAGGCCATTTTTAGTTTACATCTCCACAATAATGATCTGGCCCAGGCCCGCAACCTCCTTAAGCAGTACGCTGGGATTTTGGAGCGAGAGGGATACGAAGGGGAGGAGATAGAGGAGCTTTGCAAGGATATTCGTGAGCAGGTTTGATTGGTGCCTTTTTCAAATTACCTTGACTCTTCTTCTTCCAATTTGAATTAAAATTATGGATAGTATATCATATACTAACGTAGTGGTTACTTTACTTATCATCAGATCATCAGATCATCGGATCATCGGTAATAATTAATTTGTAAAGGTTGTGATATGAAATCACTAAGCTTGGGGTCGATAAGCAGAAATCTAGCTTTGCTGGTAATACTGGCTGTTCTGCCTGCCTTGGCTATTATTTTGTATAACGGCATGGAGCAGCGACAGCGTTCGATAGAAAATGCCAAGCAAGATGTCTTGCTCCTGACCAATACCATGGCCGAAGCTCAGGAAGATATTGTTAACTCAGTCAGGCAAGTTCTCTCCACTTTGTCCCTGCTTCCCCAGACTCAGGCCTTGGATATCCAGGCATGCAATAAAATTATTAAAGCCGTGCTGGAGAAAAATACCGATTATCTCAATATCGCATTAACGGATCTCAACGGTGAAGTATTAGTTTCGGGAAAGCCTATTGCGCAAGCAAATCTAGCGGATCGTAAGCATTTTCGCGATGCTCTGGAGAGGAAAGACTTCGTTGTTGGTGAGTATATCATCTCCAGGGTTGGGACGTCGGTTCCCGTATTTCCCTTTGCCTATCCAGTGCTTGACAAAAAAGGCAGGCCTCTAGCCGTTTTGACTATGGTCATCAAGCTAGATCGTTTTTCCCGCTTCCATGACGTCTTAATCCTGCCAGAGAAATCCTTTATCGCCATGACTGACCACCAGGGGGTCAGGCTGTTTTATTATCCCCCCAGCGAAGATACCAACCCCGTTGGCAAATCGATCAAAGCCAAGTCTTGGGAAATAGCAAGTAAAGCGCAGGAGCCTGGGATATTCATCGGCCAAGGCTCCGACGGTGTTCGCCGGATATTTGCCTTCGAGCAAGTTCGTCTTAGCCCCGCCGACTCTCCCTACCTCTACGTATGGACAGGTACGCCTGAAGCCCATTTTCTTGCGCCTGCCAATGCGGCCTTAACCAGGAACCTGCTGCTCTTGCTCATGGCCACGCTATTGTCTCTCTTTATTTCCTGGGTAATTGGAAAACACACACTCATTGGCCCCATAAAAAGACTTGTGGCCTTGACGCAAAACTTTGCCGAAGGAAACTTCGAAGCCGGTAGAGAGCAGCTCATTTCCAAAGATGAGTTTGGTACCTTGAACAAGGCCTTTCTGGATATGGCAGATGCTCTGAGCAGGAACCAAAGGACACTGCGTAACAACGAAGCACGATTCCGACTGCTGATGGACAGCCTGAATGCACTTGTTTATGTTGCTGACATGCAGACATACGAAGTCATATTTATCAACGAGTATGGAAAAAAGACATTTGGTGACATTACCGGCAAAATTTGTTGGCAGAGTCTTCAAAAAAATAAAAGCGGGCCTTGCCACTTCTGCACTAATAAATATCTTCTGGATGAGAACGGCCAACCAGGAGAGGTATACTCCTGGGAATTTAGCAATACCAAAACCGGACAATTTCTTTATGTGCAGGACAGGGCAATACAATGGCTTGATGACCGTATAGTCAGGCTGGAGGTTGCCATGGATATATCGGGGGAAAAACTGGCCGAAACCAAACTGGCAGAAGAATCAGAACGTTTGGCTGTGACCTTAAGAAGCATAGGGGATGGTGTTATTACCACCGATTTCTCAGGTGATATTGTTTTGTTGAATACGGTTGCCGAGGAACTTACGGGATGGAGCAGTGAAGAAGCTGTTGGGCGGTCTGTGGAAGAGGTTTTTCATATTATCAATGAACAGACCAGGGAAGTATGTGGAAATCCAGTCACACAAGTTATTCGCAGAGGCCAGGTTGTTGGACTAACCAATCCTGCAGTTCTGGTGGCAAGAGATGGTCTTGAGCGGAACATTGGCCACAGAGGTGCCCCGATCCTTGATGCCAACAACAATATTATAGGGGTGGTACTCGTCTTTAGAGATATAAGTGAACAGCTTAAGGCAGAAAAAGAGCTTCTAAAAGCCCGAAAAATTGAGTCCATCGGTGTGCTGGCCGGTGGCATTGCCCACGACTTTAACAATATTCTTGCTGCCATTTTAGGAAACATCAACCTGGCCCTTTTCGATCCAGATTTGAAAGACAAAACAAAAAAACTCTTGTCCGAGGCTGAAAAGGCATCATTCAGGGCAAAAGACCTGACTCAACAGTTGCTGACTTTTGCCAAAGGAGGAGAACCTGTTAAAGAAGCATCTTCTCTTGAAAATGTTATTAAAGATTCAGCAAATTTTGTACTTCACGGCGATCAAGTTGCCTGTCGCTACGATATTCCTGAAGATTTATGGATTGTCGACATTGATAAAGGCCAAATAAGCCAGGTGATCCAAAATATTGTTCTTAATGCCAGTCATGCGATGCCTGGGGGGGGAACTGTCGCAATTTGCTGTGAGAATTTTCTTTCTGGTGATGATCATGCTTACCCTTTATTAAAGAAAGGTAGATTTGCAAAAATAAGTATTCAGGATAGCGGTATTGGCATGCCTGCAAATGTTGTGGAAAAAATATTTGATCCATATTTCTCAACAAAACATGAAGGGAGCGGACTTGGCCTTGCCATAACTCAATCCATAATAAACAAGCACGGTGGTTATATCTTTGTAGAATCTTCTTCTGGTGTTGGTACTACTTTTACTCTTTATCTTCCGGCCTCAGAACAGGAAAAAGTGCAGAGTCATAAACTTGAAGACCATAGCAAAGCATCCGTGCAGGCAAAAATACTGATAATGGATGATGAAAGAATGGTCCAAGCCGTAGCTGAGGCTATGCTGGTGAAATTAGGGCACGAAGTTGTACTCTCTGCAAATGGCGAGGAGGCTATAAAATTGTATCAGGAGTCCATGACCTCAGGAAAATGTTTTGATTTGGTAATCATGGACCTAACCATTCCAGGAGGCATGGGCGGGGAAGATGCCGTGCGTGGAATTCTCGACCTTAACCCAAAGGCCAAGGTTATTGTTTCCAGTGGCTACTCAAATGACCCGATTATGGCAAATTGTGCTGATTTTGGTTTTTGCTCAGCAATTGTAAAACCATATCAGCTACAAGAACTGTCCAGAGTGGTTGGCCAGATCGTTGATTGACGCTAATATTCATGTCTTCCCCAGCGTTTTAATCTCGTGGCAGCAATTAAGTAAGATACATTTTTTGTAACTATTCAGGTAGAGCCCCAAAACGGGCATAACCACCGAATTGTAACTATTCAGGGAGCATTAGGACAGTGTGTGAATTTTGTACCAAACATGGCGATGGGCAGATCTGGTTTAAAAATGCGGCAAATTATGGCAATGACCTGATGGCTGATCTCAATCGGCGTCGCTATATCAAAGATTTTTTCAATAACACTATTGAGGAGGGGATCGTCACCATCGGGCGGCTCGAAACCATCTATCAGAAAAAGAAAAGTCTGCCGGATCGCTTGGTTCGTCAAATGGTAGATAAGGCCGGGGAGGAGCATTTCGGCCAGGTTGTGACTATCGAGGATATCAGGGAAATTGTCGGAAGGGCGGCAACCGTTGTCAGAATACCCTGCGCTTGCCGCTGGGCGGCGCTGAAGAAAGAGGCCCGCTGCTGTTACAGTGTTAGCTATACCCCTGAAACTTGGTACCAGGACCTTGATATGAGCTATTTCGGCACCGCTCCGGACATGGGGTTGGAGAGCGTCAGCCCGGAGACCGCAATCGGTCAGATGGAGGCGTTGGAGAAAGATGGGGCCGTCCATACTATCTGGACCATGATCACTCCCTTTATTGGTGCCATCTGTAATTGCCAGCCCGGTGATTGTCTTGGCCTGCGGACCCTTGCCATTGACGTAGAAACAATGTATCGCGGTGAAGAGATGGCTGTGGTCGATACCTCGCTATGCAATGGTTGCGGTTTATGTCAGGAAGTCTGTCATTTTAACGCCATAAGCAGCAACGGGTCGGGCGAAAAATGTCGGGCGGATATCAATTCTGAAAAATGTTTCGGCTGCGGTTTATGCCGCAACAGTTGCCCCCAGGATGCACTCAGCATGATGACTCGTAGCTTGCGGTAAGGAGGTCTCCAGGGCTGCTAGTGCAGTTCATCTGTAGCGGTTCCGTGGGACATTACTTGGGCCAATTATGGCAATATGCCGATTTTCAGATTTATGCCTCCAGGTAGAGGTCGCAGCATAGAATTATCCCAATCAGTTTTTCGGGTCTAAGGAACCTCAATGGAATTGCTTGCAGTCGGATTCGCCTCAGGGTCATAAGTCCAGCCCAGGCCTTCAACATCAGTCACATTGAAGGTAAAGGTGGTCCCTGCTGCGGCGTTCTTTACTTCATCAGACTCCAAGGTTATGGCGCCGGCTATGTCGGTTAGCCCCAGATCGGCATCAGTGGTGGCGCTGCTCCAGGAGCCGTACACCGTCACTCCGTCTACTGGTGCGCCGTTGGCATTCTCAATGGTGATGGTTGCATAGGCCTTTATGAATGCATTTCTACCTGCTTGCTTGGTGCTGAGCCCCATCACGATGCTTCCCACATACAACTCTGAAGCGATCACTTCCTCTGTAACGGTCACTATTGCCGTATCTGTATCTGTCAGGCCGCCATTATCCGTGACTGTTAAGATGGCTGTATAGCTTCCCGCAGCTTGGTAAGCATGGGTAACAACAACGCCGCTGCCTGTAGATCCATCGCCGAAGTCCCAGCTGTATGCAGCGATGCCGTCATTAAAGTCGTTGTCGTACGAGTCCGAAGCATCAAAGTCCACAGAATCACCTTCCTGTACCGTCCAGTCCGGCCCGGCATCCGCCACAGGAGGATCATTAACCTCCTCAATAAAAGCGGTAGTCTGTACCGGAGAGGAATCCACTCTGCCGTCATTAACAATAAGAGTCACCGTATACTCTCCGCCGGCTGTGTACGTATGGGTAGGTGTTGGGCCCGCCCCGCTTGCACCGTCGCCGAAATCCCACCTGTAGGTCAGCGTGTCATTGTCCGGGTCAAAGGAGCCGGAACCATCAAGTGACACCGCAATATCTTCTGTGCCATAATAAGGGCCATTGATTTCTGCCTCTGGAGGCTCATTAGGCTCCGGTTCATAATTCAAGGCCGCGGCGGCATCGACTATGCCATAGCCATAGGCTGGATCCCAGCCTTCCCCCCCCTTGTCTTCTGCCGTGGACTGTAACACTTCCCGTATCGCATCCGGAGTTGTTGCAACATCATGGGCTATCAGCAGGGCTGCCACACCGCTTACATGGGGCGCGGCCATGGAAGTCCCCTGGTAAAACCAGTAGCCGAAATCAGTAGGACTGTCGCCAAAAGTCTGCTGGAGCACTCCGTCAACGTACCCGTCAACGTTCTGGTCAACACCCGTGTCGCCGCCAGGGGCTGTCAGGTCCAGAGAATCACCCCCGTTGGAATAATACGTCACTTCTTCATCATACCTGGTGGCTCCGACTGCTATACAATAGGCATTATAGGCGGCGGGATAACCTACCACAGTTGCAGAGCCGTCATTTCCAGAGGAACAAACGATGCTAACGCCTTTACCATGGGCGTAGGCAACGGCTGCCTCCAAGGTATCCGACCCGGCGGCGCCGCCTAAACTCATATTGATAACATCGGCGCTATTATCAGCAGCAAAATATATGCCGTTGGCAATATCGTAATGAGTACCAGAACCTCTGCTGTCCAGTACTTTTACCGGCATAATGGAGGCATTGAAAGCGATCCCAGCTGTACCCTCGCCATTATTGGTGCTTTGAGCAATGGTTCCTGACACATGAGTGCCGTGGCCTTCATCGTCATTGGGATGTGCATCATCATTCACAAAGTCATAGCCAGCCACAAAACTGGTTGATGCCAGGTCAGGGGCCTGTTGATACGTGATAGAGGTGTATTTTCCGCTCCGCCCAATCGGGACGCCAATATCTTGATAATCTTCATATGCCACCCCGGTGTCTATCACTGCAACGACAACACCATCGCCCTGGGAAATATCCCACGCCGTTTCCATATTGATCCCACCATAATCAGGATTATCCATATGCCACTGAAGATCGTAGTGCTCATCGCTTGGAAGCATGGACGCAGACGCAATAAAGTTGGGCTCGGCATATTCTACATTGGGATTTCTTTTGTAAATTTCCACCATCTCTGCGACCGTTTTTCCCTTGGGGATCTTAAGTCTCTTGAGACCAGTAAAACGGCTGGCGGAGAGCACAGAGGCCCCGTGTCGCACATTTATTTCAGCAACGACACTACCGCTGACTCCGGGCTTGAACTTGATCAGGATCTCGCCCGGGACCCATCCCGGTCCCTGGGTGGTTCTCACCCCGTCTTTCACAAAAAAATCCTGCCCAAAACTTATACCGGCAAAACCAAGAAGCAAAAGTATCGCAAATGCCATTGTTAGGTTTTTGTTTAACGTTTTCATCATCTTATCCTCATTTTAGGTAATAAAGTGTTTTTTTGAGAGTTCATAAAATAAATATAATGATTTTGAGCTTCATCAATTGAATATAAGAACAAAAAAGATGCAAAATTTACACCGGCATGGGCACAAAACTATAATCCCTAATACTGGCGGGTTTTATGGCTAACAATACCAGGCGTTGTTATTGTCATTGTTGACCCAAAATTACTGGAATTGCGGAAAAAAGTTCGGGAGGCCGGAAAAAATAGGAGGTTTGCGGGAGGGCAAGATGAGATTTCTGAGCTTACGGAAATTGATGGTTTCCCTTACTTAAGGTTTATCAAGCCGATGATCACCAAGCCTGATATGCCAATCATCATTTGCACAGGTTTCAGTGCTTGACCGCTAGTATTATCTGACCCACTTGTGCTAAGCGGACATGGGTGGCTTTATTAGGGCGGTCAGTGACAACCATGGGCAATTCAAGGCAAAGCTTTGAATTATCTTGTAAGTCAGCATCTATTGAACTCATTTTTCTTTCAATAGAATACAGGGATGAGCTTACTTATTAATCCCTCAAGGATGCTGCAATTATTCATCAACAGGATAACACACCATATAAACAGGTAATTTTCACGTTAACATTGCCACATCCAATCTCAGTATTTTTTAATTTAAGTGCTGTTACCTGGGCGTTTTAAATGTAGTGGCAAGGGCTTTCAATTTAGAAAGTCCTTCAACAGTTTATGATTCACTCGCATCCAACACCTTCCGAACTACCTTCGCCAAATCTCTTTTGACCACAGGCTTCATTATGTATTCACTGATGCCGGCTGCTGCAGCTTTTTCTTTGTCTATCAACGCACTGAAACCGGTGCAAAGAATAATTGGCATATCAGGTCTGATGGCAAGGATCTGCCGACTGATATCTATGCCTGTCATTTCTGGCATAGTCATATCTGTTATAATAAGATCGAACTCTTGAGGTGCACCTTGGAATGTCTGTAACAATTCTTTGCTGTTTGTATGGGCAAACACTTTATAACCTAAACTTTCCAACATTTGCCTTTCCATCTGCACAAGGACTTCTTCATCATCAACAATTAAGATTTTTTCTGTTCCAGTGGGATATGGAATTTTCACATCTTTTGAGGTTTCTACTTCTTGTGTTGCCGAGATTTGCGGCAGATATACGTGAAATGTCGTGCCCTTGCCCAGTTCGCTGTATACTGTGATATGTCCATTATAGGTTTTCACAATGCCATGTACCATTGCCAAGCCGAGCCCTGTCCCTTCTCCTCTTTTTTTAGTGGTGAAATAAGGATCAAAAATATTCTCCATTGTTTTCTGGTCCATGCCACAACCGGTATCGCTTACCTCAAGCTTCACATAGTAGCCAGGAGTTAAGCAAGAGCCATTTACCTTGACATCATCGTCTTCGATTTGGCAGGCAGATAAAGTTATTGCCAAAACCCCGGCGGTTTCTCGCATGGCATGATAGGCGTTGGTGCAGAGATTCATGACAATCTGATGCAGTTGAGTAGGATCGGCGAGGACCATGCCACTCTTTGGATCAATGTTTTCTTTTATTTCAATGGTCGTCGGGATGGAAGAGTGTAATAATTTTATGGCTTCTTTGACAACAATATGAATCGCAAGAGGTATTTGTTCCTGTTCTGATTGTCGGCTGAACGCCAAAATTTGTTTCACCAGTTCTTTTGCACGATTACCGGCTTTGACAACTTGCCCTTGCTGTGACCGGAGACCACTACCTTCTGGAAGTTCATCGAGAATCATATCCGAGTAGCCAAGGATGCATGCCAGGATATTGTTAAAGTCGTGGGCAATGCCGCCGGCTAAAGTGCCGATGGCCTCCATTTTCTGAGCTTGGCTCAATTGTTTCCTGAGCTTAATTTGATCTGTCACATCCCGCTTGACGGCGACATAGTTGGTTATTGTGCCATTTTTATTTATCACTGGCGAAATTGTGGCTTCTTCCTCGTATAAACTTCCATCTTTCTTCTTGTTGGTCAGTCTGCCATGCCAGGTATTGCCGTTGGCAAGAGTCTCCCACATTGATTTGTAAAAAGTAGTATCATGTTTTCCGCCTTGGAGTATACGAGGGTTTTGGCCTACGGCTTGTTCACGGCTATAACCAGTGGTATGTTCAAAGCAGGGGTTGACATACTGAATAGTACCGGCTTTGTCGGTAACAACAATACTTTCACCAGTCTGTTCGATTGCAGTTGCAAGTTTTACAAGCTCTTTTTCTTTTTGTTTACGCTCTGCAACCTCTGCCTCAAGATTGTCATGAGCTTGTTGTAACGTGTTGATTTGTTGTTTAATGGTACTGGCCATTTCGTTAAAAGTTTGGCCCAGCAAACTTAATTCATCGCTCCCCTGGACACTAATCAATTTATCGAACTCTCCCTTCTGGAAGCTTCTGATCCCTTTGACTAGCGAGTTGATTGGTGCACTAATCATCTTGTTGGCTATGAAAATAAATATCGGGATAAAAATGAGGGCAGACAGAAAAAAGACTAGTGCAATAGTTTGTTGAAGTTTTCCCAGCTCAGACTCCAATATGGTTTTATCGGTGGCAAAGACAAAATAAATGCGTAATCCGTCTGCAAGTTCAAGAAAAAGGTTTTCCAGAAAGTAACGAGAATGGTAATCAAACCGTGTTAAGTCTTCGTGCTCTGTAAAAACAGGGTGTGAAAGGCGTTGCAATTGTTGGGTAAGTTCTAGATCCACAATATTGCCAATTTTTCTCCCGTCAGGAAGAAATAATTGAAAATCTGTGCCGCTTTCCATAATGATGTCTTTGACAAATTCGTTACCCAGAAAAGTCATTGCTTTTAAGGAACCTATGGCCTTACGAGTGTTGTCAGGGAAAGTTCTGACCAAAGGTAAGTGGAGCAGCATTGCTAAATGTTTCCCAATCACTTGATAGCGAGTCGCCCCATGGCCAGTTTGAAGAATATGTCCACTTTCGGCAATGGAGTCGGGTAAGGCTGACTCTATCCAGGCATCAAGTTTTTGCGGTGTATTCTGATAAATCGCCGGCATGCCTTGACGATAGGAAACGAATCCTGCAATGAAAGCATCTTTCTCTCTTAAACTAAAGGATATCAGCCGGTTATCTATGTCATAAGCACTAATGACGCTGATCTCTGAAATCTCGGCTTGCTTCCGCAATAACATTGCCAGGTTCTGCTTCTCGACATCAAATATGATTGGCTTATATTCTGCAATATTTTGATATTCAGAAACCATATTAACCGGTGAAATAATGTCTTCATCCTTTAAGAGCGTGTTGGCCAGGTGTGACAGATATTCATCCTTGACCTTGAGACTATTCTTGAGAATTTCATGAGCCTCCTGACTATGTTTACTTGCCTCTTGGATGTGACTCTGCCGCAAAATCTGATTAAAAATTAACCCGACCAGCAATAAAGAAAAACCAATGGCAAGAAACAGAATAAATATTGTCTTATGTTTGATACTGAAATTCATTGGCATTAATAAAATCTTGGCTCAAAAAATAGGGTTTACGGCTTCAATATTGTCAATAGTGATCATTTGGGATTCAACCACTATTTCTCTGGGCACGCTTTTACCGTTTAAAATGCTTAAGGCCGCATTTGCCCCTTCTTTTCCGCAGGTAGGGTAAGTAAAAGATGCATCTTGCTCCCCTTGCCTAATTGCCTCCCTGGTTTCAGAGATGTAGTCGATACCAACAATAAGAAGCTGGGTGGGGTCTATACCTGCTTTTTGGAGGGCAAGGCGGGCTCCGCTGGCCATACTGTCACTCTGAGCATAAATCGCATCAAATTTGATTCCTTCTCCAATTGTCTCTTCTATTGACCGGATTGCATCACTTCTTAGATAGTTGGCAGTTTTAATAGCAACAACCTTAATCTCCTTGTGTTTTTTGATCTCTTCCAGGAATGCATCTGTCCGATGTATGGCTGTTGTGGACGTTGGCACACCTTTCAAAATCAAGATTTTTCCTTTGCCATTCAGTCTCTGCGCCATATATTTTGCAGCTTTTCTGGCAATTTTTTTATTATCAGGATGGATGAATGTTGTAAATGCTTTCTCCCCCTCTACTTTCCTTGAAAGTAGAATAACAGGTATCCCCGCCTCATAAGCTTTGCTTATCACGGGAGTCATGGCCACAGCATCCCTCGGGCTGGCTATCAAAATATCAACTTTCATAGATATTAGGTCTTCAATATCCATGATACTCTTAGAGGTCTTCCCTTTGCCGTTTGTGTAAATAAATTTAATAAAGTCATGTTTTTTTAATTCATTTTCCAGTTCTCTGACCTGAGCGACCCTCCAGTCATTAGCCATTGTATCCTGAGCAAAAGCGATTAAAAAGGTTTGCTCTTTCTGCTCCAATTGTGATCTTTCTTCAACGACTGGAGAAATTTTCTCAGCTGAAACAACAATATTGTTGTTAATGACACTCAAAAATATAAGGAGTATCAATAGGCAGTTTGTTTTGATCATATGCTTTATGGACCATCTCCCTGAACGAATAGAGTTTAAAAATCTTAGAGGGTACTGTCATTACCATATGGCTTGATTATATGATAAGGAGATATTCGTTTTTTTATCAAGACCCTTGCCCTTTTAATAATGGTTTCATCGACAATTCATTGATGCCTCGATGTTATATTTGTCAGCAATTTTTGATATAATGATGCCGTCATCTATTCTAAGAAATCATAAGACCTAGTTCTTTATAAAGCTCAAAAGCCTTCTCCCAAAAAGGCTATCACAAAAATTACTGGATGTGAAATTAAAATTCAGGCGGATGATCTGGGGGGGGAACAAATCAAAACAAGGAAAAGGAGCAGGTCAACATAGCATCCGCATCAACAATCAATGGCGGATTTGTTTGGAAAGACGACAATATTTATGATGTTGAGATTGTAGATTACCACTAATAGGAGGTAAGGCCATGGCAAAAAAATTAACATCGATTACACACACACACTCACTAAAAAATTTTCCTCCACACTATTCACCATAGAGAAGACTGCTTTCAGTTCATTAACCCAGTAATTATTTTTGACTTAATAAGACAAAGCCTTGCTACATCACCACGAGACAATTTTAGGAAGAAGAGAGAAAGTCTGTTAATACTCTGCATGCCCCTTTAATTTGGGAGACTTCGATATGTTCTTCATTTTTATGGGCATGTTTAGGATTACCAGGTCCCCACACAAGGCAGGTGCTTTGGCCCCGTAGTTGGGAACAGTCGCTGGGGAATGGGAGGGCAATTAAATCGTCAGTGAAGCCTTGTTGCTTCAGGCTTTGCTGGAGTTTTTGAATAAAGGGATTGTCGGGGGCTGAATTTATGCCCAGGCCTGCGAAGAGAGGAACAACTTTGCCTCTTGTGCCGATAATACGGGAAATGTCTGCGTGTATTTGTGCCGGATATTGAGAGGGCAGCATTCGAATGTCCACAAGAATGCGGTGTAGATTTGCAACCTTGTTTGCCGAATAGTCTCCCTTTATTTCGGTGATGGTAATATCGGCCTGGCCAAGTTGAGGATCGGTTTGCTTTTGCATCTCTTTTTTGAAGGTGGTGAGGTCAGACAGTATATCTTTTATTAATTCTTCTCTGTTCAGGGAAGATTCTTCGGGTGGTGAAATTGTATCTGCAAAGTTCGGGAAAATACGGCAACGATAGGCACCTTTATGTTTGGAAATCGGCTGTAGGAGGCTTGGTTCCATGGCCATACAGAGGTCGTATTTTTGAGAGTACTCCCTTGCAAAGGCGGCGGCGCCCGACATAGTATTTTCTTCGTCCACGGTGCAGACCAATGTTATGTCAAAGTTCTGCCGATCCCCCTTATCTTTTATTCCCATAAGGGTCGCAAAAAGAGTGGCAAGTGAACCTTTATCATCACAAGCGCCCCGGCCGTAAATTTCCCCCTCTTTTTCCACAGCACTGAAAGGATGCCTCATCCCCTTGGCGCTAACCGTGTCCATATGGGCTAAAAAGAGGATTTTGGGGGCATCTTGTCTGGGAAGGGAAACAATTAGGTTATGCCTGCCTGGAAGAGCTTCCTGCAGCTTGAAGTTGAGATTACTCTTCTCACATATTTTGGTGAGAAAAGATATGATCCCCGCCTCTGGAGGACCTTCAGTGGCAACGGGATCTGATGATTCGCTTGGTATTTGGATCAGGTCGCGGGTTAGTTGTACGGCGTTTATATAGATATCGTCAGGGTTCATGTTTTAACTTTTACAGGCACTTGATTTGAAGATTTACAAAATGTAAAATTATATGTAACTATTCAGCTGCATCTCATCTGCGCCCGATCAGGCCGGCCAGCATACTGATGTATCGAAGTCTCACTTTGTTTGCTTATCTGCTGGCCGGCCTGATCGAACACATCTAAGGCACATCCGGAGTCTGCGCTTACCTGAACAGTTACGCTTGGGAGTTTACCCATGTTATGCAATTCTCGCTGAGTAGTTACAATTATATTTACATTTATGCATGAATTTTTTTAAACTATAGCTACTCCTTTTGTCTGATGAGCAGCCGGCCTGGGGATGGTGCGCACTATGAAGAATGTAAAAAATAATGTCAATAAAAATCCAAGAGGTTCATGGGGTTGGTGATCTTATGCGACAAAAATTAACGAATAAGCAACAGAACTTCCTGGATTATCTGGAGGAAGAGCTGAATAAGAGTGGTGCTATTCCCAGTTTACGGGTGGCGGCCGAACAACTTCATATCAGCCATGCTGCGGTGGCCCAGTTTATAAAAACCCTGGAAAGAAAGGGGTACTTGAAACGGGAGGGGCGCTACAGCAGAAATATTTACCTTTTGAACCATTTAAGGCAACCAGAGGCAAAACAGCGTTGGCGGGAGGTGCCGATTATTGGCAAAATTACTGCCGGCATGCCTATTTACGCCCAGCAGGAGTGGGATGGTAGTGTGGTGGTGGATGGCGAGGTTTATCGGGGCCAGAATCTTTTTGCCCTTCGTGTCCATGGGGATTCGATGAAGGATGCTGGAATTCTTAACGAAGATTTGGTCATTTGTGAACCGCGCCAATACGCAGGCAACGGCGAAATTGTGGTGGCCCTTATACAATTTGAAGAGGCCACGGTAAAACGTTTTTTTCTCCATGAAGGTGGCATAGAATTGCGCCCTGAAAATGATAACTATGAAGCCGTTCGATACCCTTTTTCAGACGTCATGGTGCAGGGCAAGGTTATTGGAGTTCAACGCGGTCCGGAACAGATTAACTGAGGGGGGAATGGAGCCAAAACGGTTGCTTTCAACTTTTCTGAAAGGAGAGATCTGCACATGGATCGAGCAGAAGAAATAAAGAAATTCTATATGAAACATGTTGTCCAGGCAATGCTTGAGGACAATATGCTTAAGGCCCCCTGCCCGTTTTGTCCGTCCAGTGAAACAGAGGAGCCAGGGGTGTTGCTTGTGTATCTTAAACCCAATAGTTTTTTCTTGGGCTATTTTAGATGCGTGAACAGATGCAGGCCAGGAGGGTTTTCTCCCTATTTTGCAAGAGTCATGGGCATAGAGCCTCAGGAAGTGCCTGGATACGATCCAGATCGTGAACCCTATGGGCATCAGACTATTTTTCCGGCCAATAATCTTAATGCTGAGATCAAGAAGTTCAGGTCCTTTATGAGCGATACAGAGTATGCTTATTTCAAGGGATTGTGCATATCAGAGGCCGTTGTAAACGAAATGAAGATTGGCTACAACGGCAGGTATCTGAGCTATCCCTACATTTTAGATGATGGGAATTGCTATGCCACAAGGTGCGTATTGCCTGAGCAGGAAGAGGATAATTTTTGGCACGGCGATGAGACGTTCTTTTCAGGAGAGTTTCGAATATTCAATGTGCAAGAGATAGATAGATGCGAAAATGGAACCCTATTCATCACAGACGGGGAGAACAATCTTCTTACTCTCAAAGAGCTGGGGTATCCCTGCATTTCTGTACCATCCGTTGCCGATTTGGAATCAGTGAACTTAGAAAGACTGGCTTTTGTTAATCATGTTTTTTTGATCGTGACCAATGCTCCAGAGGCCCAACTTGCAGCACGTCTTTTGGCTAGTCGATTGGGTTTTAAATCCAGGATTATGAAATGGGCGCCCAATTTGACTCGAGGTTATACCTTGTGTCACCTGGCGAGAGATAAGGGCGAGAAGTTTAGGGTTGCTGTGACCTCCATGCTAAAATCTTCGAAATCCTTCTCCCCATTTTCGTCTCCGGAGAAGGAACATCGCAGGTTCATTGATTCCCTGGAACGAGAAAAAGGTAAGACTCTTCTTGGCATGGGTTGCGGTTTTCCCAAGATGGATGATACCCTCAGCGGTATTCGCGGCATTAACATCATGGGGGGGCAGCCTAAGGCTGGAAAATCCTGCTTTTTCATCCAAGTTTCAACAGAGATGGCCAGACAGAAGATACCTGTCATATACTATGATTTCGAAAACGGTCGTCAGAAGATATATACAAGGACCTTGTGCCGTTTAAGCAAGCTTTCTGAAAAAGAGATAAGACAGGCAGACCTGAAGGGCGAGCCGTTAAAAAGACTGGAGAGAGCTCATCAGGATTTGCAGGATATGCTCCCCTATTTTCGGGTTGTAACAGATAGAAAATTAAGCCCGGATGTCATGAGAGGGCAGATCGAATTTTTGCAGAACCAAACCCAAACGGATCACGCACTTGTCGTTGTGGATAGTCTCCATAAACTCCCTTTCAAAAACCTTTCAGAGCGTAGAACAGGTATTGATGAATGGCTTCGGCACATGGAGGCCATCAGGGATGAGAATAATGTATCATTTCTGGTGATCTCTGAGCTTTCTCGCAGCCAAGGGGGGAGTTATAATATGAAACCAGATCTTGGTTCGTTCAAAGAGTCGGGAGATATAGAATACAGTGCCGACAATGCCATGATACTCACTCCCAGTTGGGATCCTTTGGCCCCCATTCCATCGGAAGAGAAAAAAAGCGCCTTGTGGCTGGTGGCCAGTAGGGAAAACAGTCCTGGGAAAATAGCCGAATACCTTTTGGAATATCCTTTCTGGGGATTTATCGAGGAATGACCTCAAGCCAGACAGTCCTGGGTTGAGGTCATTGCAAAAGGCTGAGTTTTTATAAAAATTAGTAAGTGTTAGTGTGGAACGAGGTTATAAGGATCTTTTATCAATAACCCTTTTAGCCTTCCCTTCAAAACGCTCAAGGGATTTTTCTTCAACCAGCTTGACATCCACTGAGATTCCAAGTTCTGTGGCCAGCCGTTTTTTGATTTGATCTATTAATTGCCGCTGCTTTTTCATCTGGTCAAAAAATATCGACTCCATTACTTCCACCATGACTGTTGTTTTGTCGAGGCGGCCTTCCCGTTCCACGATAATCTGATAGTGGGGTTCAGTGCCTTCAATGTCAAAAAGCACCTCTTCTATCTGGGAGGGGAAAACATTGACGCCTTTGATGATCAGCATATCATCTGTTCTGCCGAAGACCCGGTGCATCCTTTGAAATGTCCTGCCGCATGGACAGGGCTCAGGCATTAGGCGTGTCAAGTCTCGGGTTCTGTATCTGATGACTGGGAATGCTTCTTTGGTCAGAGTTGTAATAACAAGTTCTCCGGTCTCTCCAGGCGCTACCGGTTCTAGAGTTTCAGGGTCAATAACTTCTGCCAGAAAATGATCCTCGTTTATATGGAGACCATTGCACTCCTGGCACTCACCGGCGACACCAGGCCCCATTATTTCACTGAGTCCATAGTTGTCGGTGGCGACGATATGCAGTTTTTCCTGGATTTCCTTTCGCATCCCTTCCGACCAGGGTTCGCCGCCAAAAAGGCCATATTTAAGGGGCAGGGCATTGATGTTGATTCCCTGTTCCGCCATGGTGTCGGCAAGTAGGAGGGCATAACTGGGAGTGCAGACAAGGGCGGTTGTCTTGAAATCCTGCATGATGGTCAATTGTCTCTTGGTGTTGCCGCTGGAAATGGGAATAACAGAGGCTCCTACCCGCTCGGCACCATAATGGAGGCCGAAGCCCCCGGTAAACAGGCCATAGCCAAAAGAAATTTGCACCACATCGTCTTGGTCGACTCCTGCAGCGGTGAGTACCCGTGCGGAGAGATTTGACCAGTTTTTAATATCATTTTTTGTATAGCCTACCACGGTGGCTTGGCCTGTGGTGCCAGATGAGGAGTGGACCCGGACAACTTCGCGCAGGGGGACGGCAAAAAGCCCATATGGGTAGTTGTTGCGTAAATCATCTTTGGAGGTGAAGGGCAGTTTGCTGACGTCATTGAGAGAAGTGAATCCATCCGGATCAATATTCATCTCTTTGAATTTTTTCCGGTAAAAAGGGACATGGGTGGCAACTCGAAACAGAGTTGATTGTAAGCGTTCAAGTTGAAGCTGCTCCAGATCTTCACGAGCCATGCACTCTTTTTCTTGTTCCCAGTAAGTGGATTTGTCTGTCATAACCCTGCTCCTCTACAATTATTTGAGAAACTTGAAACTTGAAACTTGCTGGAAGCTCTAAGGCATGAAGGATCTAATTTCCAGTTTCCAGTTTCAAATTTCACTTTTAAACAGCTTCCCTGCCAAGGTAGGCCCTTTGCACATCATTATTTGCCAAAAGGTCTTCAGCCGGGCCTTGGACAATAATCTTGCCGGTCTCCAACACATAGCCCCTGTCCGCAATTGCAAGTGCCGCTTTGGCATTTTGTTCAACCAGCAGAACGGTGTTGCCGCTCTCTTTTAATTTTACAATAATTTCAAAAATGTTTTTGACGATTAAGGGTGCCAAGCCGGTGGAGGGCTCGTCCATCATAATCAGAGCAGGTTTGGCCATAAGCGAGCGGCCCATGGCCAACATCTGCTGTTCACCGCCG
Source organism: Desulfurivibrionaceae bacterium (assembly GCA_030145275.1). Lineage (GTDB taxonomy): Bacteria > Desulfobacterota > Desulfobulbia > Desulfobulbales > VMSU01 > JAQYVV01. The sequence continues at coordinate 81,506 of JAQYVV010000002.1, forward strand.
GATAGGGTACCGGCAAGCTGGTTTTCTCGTTCCTTGAGGACTGGAAAAAGGGCAAAAATTTTATCCAGTTCCGCCAGAGCCTTTTTTTTATCTTTTTTGTAACGGACATAAGCGCCAAGAATTAGATTTTCCCTGACATTCATGGTGGCAAAGACCTGTCTTCCCTCAGGAACCAGGGAGCAGCCGAGTTTGACGATTTTTTCAGGTGAGAGTCTGCAAAGATCATTGCCTTGCAAAACCATCTCACCAGCCCGTGGTTTGAGCAGGCCGCAAATGGTATGCAGCAGAGTAGTCTTGCCGGCCCCGTTGGCGCCGATTATGGTAACAATTTCTCCAGGATCAACATGCATGGAGATGCGGCGCAGTACCTTTAAATTACCATAGGCTGTTTCAATGTTTTTTATCTTTAGCATATTAGTGCCTTAGGGCTGGAATTCTGAAACAAAAAACAGGTAAGCAGAGACTCCGGGTAAGCGAAGACTCCGGGTAAGCAGAGACTCCGAAAAAATTAAATAAGGTCAATGCTGCTGGAAGGTTATAGCCTGCTGTTAAGGCACTTATTTCCGGTTTATCCGGATTAGTTTTGTCGAGATGCTGGGGCGATGCCATCAAGCATCGTCATCTCCAAGATATACCTTAATGACTTCAGGGTTGTTTTGAATGGCTTGAGGAACATCTTCCGCAATTTTTTTGCCAAAACTCAAAACCACGATCTCATCGGATATGTCCATTACCAAAGACATATCATGTTCCACCAGAAGAATGGTAATTCCCATGTCTCTGATTTTACAGATCAGTTTAGCCAACTCGGCAGTTTCATATATATTAAGACCGGCGGCCGGTTCATCTAGTAGCAGCAGGGTGGGGTCTGCAGCCATGGCCCTGGCTAGCTCCACGGCCCTTTGTTGGCCAAAGGAGAGGCTGGCTCCATCGATATGTGCAAAATCAGCAATTTCAACCAACTCAAGAAGCTCCATGGAGTAATCTCTGATTTTTTTCTCCTCCTTCCAGGTCCATGGCAGGTTGAGCATGGCAGCCATAAAACCGGCATGGCTCTTGGGGTGGCGGCCCACCATGACATTTTCAAGGGCAGTCATGCCATGAAACATTTTGATGTTCTGAAAGGTACGAGATATGCCTAAAGATGCAATTTTGTGAGGCGGACGGCGCTGAATACTCTTGCCCTGAAAGGTGATGGTCCCGGAGTTAGCGGGGAGATTGCCAGCGATCAGGTTAAAAAGGGTGGTTTTGCCGGCGCCGTTTGGACCGATCAGGGCCTTGATGGCGCCTTGCTTGACGTCAAAGGAGACCTCGCTTACTGCCTGCAGGCCGCCGAAAGATTTATTTAATAGTTGAACATCAAGCAGAGGCATTATGAAGCAGACTCCAGTTGAAGTTTACGGGCTGCCTCGCTGTCCATAGTAGAATTATGGTCAGATGCTTTGTTTGCCGCTCCTTGGGAGGAGCAGGCCAAATTGGTCAAGGTGTCGGCTGACTCTTTCATGACAGTAACCTGCTGGTCCAGATCGTCCACCAGTTCGGTGAGCATGGAAGCGGTATGTGAATTGTCCTGGGATGTCTGGTCAAGAGAGGATATTGCGGTGGCGATCTGTTCGGTGCCCAGGGCCTGCTCCTTGGAGGCATTGGCAATATTATCTACGGAGGACATCAGGTTGACAAAAGAATCATTCAGGGTTGAAAAGGTGCTGACTATCCCATCTGAGACCCCTTTGCCGGCAGTAATATCGTCTGACATTTGAAAAACCAGCTCGGAGGTGTCTTGTGCTGCTTTAGAAGAGCGTTGGGCCAGGTTTCTGACTTCATCGGCCACTACGGCAAAGCCAGCTCCGGCTTCTCCGGCCCGGGCTGCCTCAACTGCGGCATTTAAGGCCAGCAGATTGGTCTGAAAGGCAATCTGATCGATTAAGGTAACAATACCTTTTATCTCACTGCTATTGTTGTTGATCTTCTCCATGGACTCAGAGAGGGAGTGCATGGATTCAGCAGATTCTTTATAAATATTAAGGTCGCTCTCCATCTTTTGTTTTACCTCTGTGGCTGAAGCGGCATTTTGCCTTGAGGTGGCGGAGATCTCTTCCACGGTGGCGGCGACCTCCTCAAGTGTAGAGGCTGTGGAAGAGACGCTGTCTGCTAGTTTGTGACTCTCGGTGGTTAGGTTCTCACAGGCCCGGCCCACATCACCAGTCGTCTGGTTTTGGCTCTGGATTACTGTTACGATTGGGGTAACTATTTGTCTGGTTATAATAAGGCCCAACACCACCACGGCCAGGCCAATGGAGGCAATAAATGACCAGATAAACTGCTTGATCACCTGGCGGTTAAATTTAAACACCTCTTTTGCAGGCATGGCAAAGTTAATCTGCCAACCTAGGTCTTTTAATTGGCGGGCTGCGGTGACCCAGCCTTGCAATTCGCCATTATTCAGATCGGTCTGTATTTTTTCAGTAACGCTGCTTGAGGCCTTTATTGGCCCGTTTTTGCCCTTGATTATACATGCCATCTTATGTGACTCCACATCGGCAAAAAGCTTGTCTAGTACTGAGTCTAGAGGCTGCTGCAGCCACAAAATGCCCTGGAGTCCTTCGGTAGTAATTAAAGGAATGGCTGATATAAGCGTTATTGAACCAGCCTCCTGCTTGATTTGATGAATTATATTGCGTCCTTGCTTAGCATCTTGCTTCTCTTCAAAATTTTGCAGGGCAGTGGCATAGTCAAAATTGTTAAATTCCTTGGTGCTCTCCCCGGAATTTAACTGAATTAGGGCCTGTTGCCGGTCTGAGAGTTGAATCAGCTCATATTGTGGTTTTATGCCGTAAATTCCCTTAAAAAAGTTGGCCAGGCCCTCCTGGGCTGTTTCGGCACCGTAATCATCACCTAAGTCCAGTGAGATGAACAGGGTTTCAATTGCATCATGCTTCTGGATAATTGAGAGGTCGGCGTTGGTGGCGGTGGTCAGTTTGGAGAATTGCTGCTGTTTGGCGTCGGTTATACTGTTAATCCTCTCTAATGCGGTTGCTTTTAGATTGGTCGAGATCATTCTTTCAAGGATTATTGCGGATATGCCTTGGCACACAGAAAAAATCACCAAGGCAATCAAGACTATTTTACGGTTAATTTTATTGCATTTCATCAGCTAGCTATCTCCTGTCACGATTAATTATTTGACGGATTGCCTTTATGGGGCTGAGTTTAAACAGGCCGTTGGGTGCAAAGAGCATGATTAATATAAGAATGGCTCCAAAGACCGCGTCATCATAACTGCCAAACATGCCTCGAAGGGATAAAAAATTCAAAGTGGCTGCCATAGTCAGGGCGCCCCAGAAGTTTGCCATGCCGCCGATGGCAACCAGGGCCACATAACGGACCGATTTCATGACTCCGGCTTCGGACGGGCCGATGCCGCCATTGTAATGGGTCAGCATTGCCCCGGCAACGGCAGCGAAAACGGCGCTGATCACAAAGATGTAAAGTTTGCTCCTGGCGGTATTGATCCCCATGGCCGAGGCAGCTTCTTCCGAGGCGTGAATGGCACGCAGGGCTCGGCCGGTTCGTGAGTTGATCAGATTGATAAGCAGCAGGGCTCCGATGGTTAGGATTCCCCAGGCTATATAGTAGTTAATCACCCTGTCATCCATATTGCCGTTTACTGAAAGGCCTTTAATCAGAACAAAGGCCGGAACCTCTGAGATGCCATCGGCCTCGCCGAGGGCTTCGGAGGCCAGAACTATTCGGTAGATAATCACCCCGAATCCCAAGGTTGCCATGGCCAGATAGTGGCCTTTTAGTTTTAGTACCGGAATACCGATGGCAAAGGCTATGATCGTGGTAAGCAGGATTGCGGCAGCAAAGGCGAGCCAGGGATGAAAGTTGATTATGGTATCGCCGAACATATCCTCGGTGGTGATTATACAGCCGTATCTATTCAGCAACTGCATTACGGTCAACTCGCTGTATGATGCAAAATTATTGGTAGTTAGAGCGGCAGAGGTATAACCACCGATAGCGAAAAAACCGGCATGGCCCAGGGAGATCTGACCGGCGTAACCCATAACCATGCAGAGACCGATGACCAAGAGGCAATAGTAAGAGGTCATGGTCAACTGGGTAAGATAGAACTCCTTGCCGGAGTAACTAGTTGCCAGTTGCACTGCCACCACAATAAGCAATAACCATAAAACAGGAAGATATTTTTTGGCGCTCATCAGAATTCCTTCAGGCTGGCGGTATCTTTACTGCCCAGGATGCCATGGGGCCGGATAAACAAAATGAGCAGCAGAATTGCAATTGAGATGGCGTCTTGGTAGGCCAGGGGGACTACAGAGATGCTGAATGCCTCAATAATGCCCAGCAGTAAGCCCGCTACCACAGCGGCAAAGCTGTTGCCTAGTCCTCCGAAAATTGCCACGGTAAAACCCTTAATGGCAAGCCCTGTGCCGATATCATACTGGGTGTAGGTGATGGGTGACATGACAGCGCCTGCCAGGGCACCGATGCCGGCACTCAACATGAATGATAAGGTGACCATGTTTTTGGCGTTAATGCCGCATAGGGTCGCAGCCCGGCGGTTAGATGCGCAGGCCCGCATCTCCATGCCGGTGGAGGTGTAGTGGAAAAAAAGACTTAAGATAATTACAATAATCGAGCAGAGGCCAATTACAAAGAATATCTGTGGTGAGACATTTGCTCCTAGAATATTGACTGAGGTTATTTCATTACCGTAAAAATAGGGCAGGGCTCTAACGTTTTCCCCCCAGATGTGCAGGGCAACTTCTCTAATCAGAATCGAGATGCCGATGGTAATGATAATCACTCGCAATACAGATGGGTTGTCCAGCCAGCGAATGAAAATCATCTCAATGGCGGCGCCGATCAGCATGGTGAGCAATACCGCTAAAATGATGGCGGCCGGCAGAGGCATAAACTGATTACAGGTGATGGCGATCATACCGCCAAGCATCAGGAATTCACCCTGGGCGAAATTAATCACCCCGGTGGTATTGTAAATAATGTTAAAACCGATTGCTACAATGGCATAAATAATCCCGTAGCTGATCCCGGCAAAAAGGTATTGGGAGAAGAGTTCTAAAGACATAGATTGCAGCAGCAAGGTCAGTTCATGGCTGTTTAGGCCATGAATAAAAGTTGTGAAGTTGTGAGTGAATAAGCAGCTGCAGGAGTTGTGATACTCCTGCAGCTGGTATGGATTGGTTTATTTATAAAGGACAAATTTGCCGTCTTTAACGGTCCACATGGCAAAGGCGTCGATGTCAAGACCGTTATGGTCTGTTCTTGAAAAGTTGAAAACGCCGCCGGTACCGACAAAATTTTGCATATTTTCAATGGCGTCACGTACTTTCTCTTTGTCCGGTCCGACTTCACCGATGGCGCGGCAGAGAATTTTAAAAGCGTCATAGGCATGGCCGCCAAAGGTGGAGACCGGCTCATTGAATTTTGACTCGTAGTCAGCTATGTACTGGAGTAGTACCCGCTTTTGAGGATTGTCATCAGACAGGACGTCTGGAGAGAGGAGGCGACCTGCAGGAAAAATTATACCTTCGGATGCGGCGCCGCCGGCCTCAACAAACTTAATATTGCCAAAACCATGGCTCTGGAAGAGGGGAACATCCCAGCCGGCCTGACGCATATTTTTGGCTAGAATACCTTGGGCTGGAACAATTGACCAGTTAACCACGGCCTGGATGTCCTTGTTGGCCTTCAGCTTAGCGACGACAGCACTAAGATCGGTGGATTTTTTGTCATAGGTCTCAGCAGCGGCTATTGTTATGCCGAACTTGGAAGCCGATTTTTTGAGCTGCATCTTGCCGGCCTTGCCAAAGCCCGTGTTGCCGTTTAACACAGCGATGGTTGAAATCCCCATCTCGTTCATGGTGCCAAATATTTTTGCTGCAGCATGGCTGTCTTTCTGCGGGGTCTTAAAAACGTACTTAGCAACTGGGTTGACGATTAGTTCAGCAGCTGCACAGGAGAGCAGGATCATTTTATTCTGATCACAGATTTTTTTGATCTTTAGGGTCTCGCCGCTGGTGGAAGGTCCAATAATGGCAAAGACCTTCTCTTCTTCAATAAGCTGTTTAGTAAAAGAGATAGCCTTCTCAGGATTGGCGCCGGAGTCTTTGATAATTAATTCGATTTTGTTGCCGTTGATGCCGCCCTTAGCGTTAAGTTCATCCGCAAGCATTTGAATGGTACGTGCTTCAGGACCTCCCAGGAATGAAGCGCCACCAGTTACAGCCAGAACCGCTCCAATTTTAATGGTTTCTGCGGATGCCAATACAGGAGCCATGGTAGAAAAGGCAAGCGCCGCTCCCACTAAGAGCATCTTTTTGGACAAATTTACCAATTTTTTCATTTTTCCCTCCAGTTAAGGTTTTTATAAAGATGTAATGATAGTCTCAATTTTGAGGCACTAATCGCTGGGATAAGTTGTTTATAGATTGTTTTTTAAAAAAACAATAAAACTATCTGTAAGTAACTAATCCGGATAAACCGGAAATAAGTGCCTTAACAGTGGTCTGCAACATATTGGGAGCATTGTTCTTTTTTTGAATTCTCGAAGACTTCGCTTATCCGAAGTCTTCGCTTATCTATTTTTTGTAACAAGATTTCAGTTATAAGGCACTAAATTGCGTATACTTCTTCACCTGTCAATATTCTGATGCCTGATTTTTGAAAAGCGGTTATTGCCTCATCTATTTTTTCAAAACGGAAGATAATTAAACCGGATGTGCCGCTTTTTTGGGTGAAGGCGTACATATATTCAACATTCAGGTCTGCTTCTTTTATTGCTGTCAAAGAGCTGGCCAGACCGCCCGGTTTGTCTGGAACTTCCACTACCAGGACTTCAGTAGTGCCAACGGTAAAACCATTATCTTTGAGGATGATTTTTGCCTTTTCGGTGTCATTGACAATGAGACGGAGAATGCCGAAATCAGCGGTGTCTGCCAGTGAAAGGGCTCTGATATTAATGCCGTGTTCTGCCAAGATGCTGGTGATTTCAGCCAGCCTGCCGGAACGGTTTTCCATAAAAATTGCGATTTGTTCAACCTTCATATACTCCTCCTTGTCAGAAGAAAGGCTCAATGCAAAGGGCCTTAATCGATCACCCCAGGTATTTACCTGTATGGAATCAGTTAGCTATAATAATAAATTATAAAAAACAAAAGAATTAGATTTTTTAAATATTTGGTTTAGCGCTGAATGCTAGCCAAAAATACTGAACTGTAACTGTTTGTCAACGCGCCAGAGGGAGGTGAATGGGACGATGAGTAGATAAGCGAACAAAGTGAGACTTCGATACATCGGTATGCGAAGCGGCCCAATCGCCTTCCTCTGGTGTGTTGACGAATAGTTACTAGATTTTTCTTTTATCGATTACCCGTACAGCCTTTCCTTCACTTCGGGCAATTGTTTTTGGCTCCACCAGGGAAATTTTGCAGTTGGAACCAATCAGGTCTTTAATCTCTGCCTGAATTGTTTTGTTTAACCTTTCCAGTTGTTTAATCTCATCGGAAAATATATTTTCGCTGACTTCAACCAGGACTTCCATTGTGTCCATATTCCCTTTGCGGTCAACAATAATCTGGTAATGGGGTTCAACACCTTCAACGCCCATAAGGACATGTTCAATCTGGGAGGGGAACACGTTGACCCCCCTGATAATGAGCATATCATCGGTTCTTCCGGTGATTTTCGGCATCCTTCTAAAGGTTCTGCCGCATGAACAGGGGGTGTCGATCAGCCTGGAGATATCTTTGGTCCGATAGCGGATAACCGGGAAGGCCTCTTTGGTCAAGGTGGTGAAAACTAGTTCTCCGGCTTCTCCTACGGGGAGGGGCTCAAAGGTGTCCTTGTCGACTATTTCAGGGAGGAAATGGTCTTCAAATATGTGGAGGCCTTTTTGCTCTTCAATGCATTCAGCGGCCACTCCTGGACCGATTATTTCGCTTAGTCCGTAAATGTCTATCGCTTTGATATCGAGTTGTTTTTCCAGCTCCTCGCGCATTTTTTCACTCCAAGGTTCGGCCCCGAATATGCCGATCTTAAGAGGAAGTTTTTTTGGGTCTACTCCCATTTCCGCCATGGCCTCGGCAATATTGAGGGCATAGGATGGGGTAGAGAGCAGAACTGTTGAACCAAAATCCTGCATAAGGGTGATCTGGCGTTTGGTCTGGCCGCCGGAAATTGGGATAACCGTTGCCCCAAGAGCTTCAGCGCCGTAGTGGGCCCCAAGGCCTCCGGTAAAAAGGCCATAACCATAGGCATTTTGAATCATGTCTTTGCTAGTCGCACCGCCGCAGCTTAATGTGCGGGCCATTAGTTCAGCCCATAACTTGATGTCTGCTTTGGTATACCCAACGACCGTTGGTTTTCCGGTTGTGCCGGATGAGGCATGGACTCGGACAACCTCATCCATAGGTACCGTGAAAAGACCGAAGGGGTAATTTTTCCGTAAATCTTCCTTGGTGGTAAAGGGGAGTTTTTGGATATCAGCCAGGGTTTTTATGTCCGTTGGCGAGACACCCGCATCGTCCATCTTCGCCCTGTAATAAGGCACTTTGTTGTATACTCTGGTGACAACGTCCTGAAGTCGCTTGAGCTGCAGGGATTCCAGCGTATCGCGGGACATGGTTTCTGCTTCTTTATTAAATATCATGGTAACTCCTTTCTGGACTACTACCTAAATCATTTAGGCATTTTTTTGGGCTACCTCTCTCCCTCTTGAAAATGCCTGTAGGTTGACTTCAAGAATTTTGGCAGGCAGCCGTTTTTTCATAACTTGGATAAAAAGATCCCCGTCCACTGGCATAAAGGCGGACATTGCCCCAACCAGAACAACATTTGCGGCCCGTATTTCACCAACTTCCTTGGCAATTGCGAATCCATCAACGGAGAGGACCGGCACTTTTGAACTTAATGTGTCCAAAAGATTTGCAGGGTACTCCATTTTCCCAGTGGCCACTGAAGGGGGTGGTATTTTATGGCTGTTTGCCACAACCTGGCTGCCGCTATGCAGAAAAGGCAGGTACCTGACCGCCTCCATTGACTCGAAAGCTATCATAATATCGACAGCGCCCGGTTCAATGAGGGGGGAGTAGACTTTTTTTCCATAGCGCAGGTGAGCGACAACCGATCCGCCCCGTTGGGCCATCCCGTGTACTTCGCTTTTTTTGACATCCATGCCGGCCTCAAGCAGGGCGTATGCCGTGATCTCACTAGCCAGAAGAATGCCCTGGCCGCCTACTCCGCTAAAAAGAATATTTCCGTTTGTTTTCATATTTATGCCTCCTCTGTTCCTGCTTTGACAATGGCATCAAATTTACAGAGTTGAGCACACTCTCCGCAGCCGTTGCACATTTCGTTGATCATTGAATGTCCTTTTTGTTTCTCTTTATATCCCAGGTCTTTGCCTTCTTCTGGCGAAACCGGAGTCCAGTTTACAGCAGGGCAACCAATGCGAAGGCAGGATTTGCAGCCGGTACAGTTTTTGGTGTCAACGAAATAGGGTATTTTTTTACGCTTTTTCTCAGAGGGGATCAGCACACATGGAGACCGCGTAATAACAACCGATGGTCCTTGGAAAGCCAGAGCCTCTTCAAGTGCTTTTTTGGTCTCGTCCAGATTATGCGGGTCGACCGTGGTGATATGTTCAACCCCGATTGCCTGGCAGAGCTTTTCAATATCAATCACATGGGCTGGCTGATTTTGCAGAGTTGCACCGGAGGCCGGATTTTCCTGATGTCCGGTCATGGCGGTAATTCTATTGTCGAGTATAACGACGGTGGAGTTGCCTTTATTATAGACGACATTGGTGAGCCCGGTCAGGCCAGAGTGAAAAAAGGTTGAGTCACCGATGACTGCGACGGTCTTGCCGCGACCATCTTCTCCAAGGGCCTTGTCCATGCCGTGGGCAATGCCGATGCTTGCTCCCATGCAGACACAGGTGTCCATTGCGGAAAGGGGAGGCAGGAAACCCAGAGTGTAGCAGCCGATATCTCCAGATACGAAAACCTTGAGGCGGGCTAGATTAAAAAACAGGCCCCGGTGCGGACATCCGGCGCACATGTTGGGTGGTCGAGGGGGAAGAGATTCAGGGGCGAATTGCTCCGCTGTTTCTTTCCCGAAGGCTTTCTTTAATATGTGTGAGTTTAATTCGCCAATAGCTGGAACAATCTCTTTTCCTTTACAGGTGATGCCTAACGCCTTGACGTGCAATTCAATAAAAGGGTCAAGCTCTTCGACAATATAAAGTTCCTCCACCTGGGCCGCAAAGTCCTTGATCATCTCTGCCGGAAACGGATAGACCATGCCAAGTTTGAGTACAGATGCCTCAGGGAAGGCCTCTTTTACATGGAGATACGGAATGCCGCTGGTGATGATGCCTATTTTTTTGTCGCCCCATTCAATTCTGTTCTGCTCAAATTTTTCAGCGAAGTCCTGTAGCTTTTCGGTTCTTTCCGCAATCGCCACTCTTCTAGCTCTGGCATTGCCAGGAAGCATGACAAACTTGGCCGGCATTTTGACAAGTCCCGGCTCAACGCTTGAGGTTGTGTGGGCGCCCGTATCGACCAGTCCTTTTACATGGGCAATTCTGGTGGTGGTCCGAACCAGAACAGGGGTATCAAACTGCTCACTTATTTCAAAGGCAGTTTTTACAAATTCTTTTGCTTCAGCCGGATCAGAAGGCTCGAGCATGGGCAATTTTGCAGCAAAGGCGTAATTGCGGTTATCCTGTTCATTTTGGGAGGAGTGCATCTCAGGATCATCGGCATTTATTATAACAAGTCCTGCCCGTACGCCGGTGTAGGAGGCAGTGAAAAGGGGGTCGGCAGCCACATTTAGCCCCACGTGTTTCATGGTCACCAGAGCCCGAACCCCGGCAAAGGCGGAACCTATACCTACCTCTAGTCCCACTTTTTCGTTTGGAGCCCATTCTGTGTAAACTCCTTCATATTTGGAAAAATTTTCCAGGATCTCCGTGGACGGTGTGCCTGGGTAACCTGAAGCCATTTTTACACCGGCTTCAAAAGCGCCAAGGGCAATCGCCTCATTCCCGGAAAGCCATAGCCGCTCAGTTGAATTGTTTTGGCTCATCTTATACTCCTTTTTGTGTCAAAAGATATGTGCATGCACTATGTAAGAATGGTGTAATCATGGAATGCAATTTGCCATGCTTGGGTGAGTATTTATACATAGACGCAACGAAATGGAGTTTTTACCACGGATTTTTTCTAAAGTCAAAAGGCAAACGGGGTGTTTGTGATGCAGCAGAAATTGGGCCTGCTTGAAGGGAACCCCGCTGGAGTCTTTCATGTCCAGATTTTCAAAAAAACCTACCATCCTGAGACAAGGTAAGGTATATTCCAGGGTTCATTATTTGAGGCTTATCGTTGTGGCCAATCTCATCCTAGATCTGATCCGGATAAACCGGAAATAAGTGCCTTAACAGCAGTCTGCAACATATTGAGAGCATTATGCTTTTTGAAATCCTCGAAGTCTTTGCTTATCCGGAGTCTTCGCTTACCTGCTTTTTTGAGACAGGGTTTCAGTTATAAGGCACTAATATGATTCGAGTAAATGAAAAACCTGTTGTCTTTCGCAAAGGGACAAAGCTGAAAGATCTGGTTGCTGCCATCAAGCCTGGCGCAGATGTTTTTATCTTAAACGGATATCCTGTTTCCCAGGAAACCTTGGTGCTGGATAATGATGAGTGCTGGTTGCTAAAACGGGGTGATGTTCCCGACGCATCTGAGATGGAACATCTTTTGTACTCACGCCATACTCCCGGGGTGCAGGAAAAAATTAAGGGTAGCACGGTTGGTATAATGGGTTTGGGCGGACTTGGTTCCGTTGTTGCTGTTGCCTTAGCCCGGGTGGGGGTCGGCACCCTTCTTCTGGCCGATTATGACGTTGTGGAACCCAGTAATTTGAATCGGCAGCAATATTTCATTGCCCAGGTTGGCTTGAAGAAAACCCAAGCCATGCAGGCGAATCTGGCCCAGGTCAACCCTTATGTCCGGGTTGAAACTTTTGATGGTGAATTGAGCGAGGAAAATATCCCACTTGTTTTTGGGGATGTTGATGTTCTTGTTGAGTGTTTTGATCAGGCCGAAATGAAGGCAAAAGCACTGCGAACTGCATTGCTCCATCTTCCAGGGAAAGGATATGTGGGCGCCTCGGGTATGGCCGGGTTCGGTGAAAATAATCTGATTACCACAAAGAAAATATTTCCCAATGTGTTTGTGGTAGGTGACCATAAGGCCGAGGCGAAACCCGGCCAGGGGCTAATGGCCCCACGAGTTGGCATTGCGGCTAACCATCAGGCAAACCAGGTACTCAGGATTCTGTTGGAGTAACTATTCAGGTAGGGCTCAAAAAACGAGCATAACCACCGAATTGTAACTGTTTAGGAGTGCTCCATATTTGTTCATTTGGGACTTCGAAGTATACTAGTGCTATTCGAGAAGGCCGAAATGGGCGAAGATGGGGTGCTCCTGAATAGTTACCTGTTGGAAAAAAATGGAAATCATAGTTAACGGCGAAAATAAAAATATAGATAGTGGTACCTCTGTTGAGGGGTACCTCAAAACATTGGACATAAATCTTGAGACGGTTGTGCTTGAGTGCGACGGGGGCATCCTTAAAAGGGATGAATATCCTGTTCGTATCCTGAAGGAAGGGAGTGTTCTTGAAGTAATACGTTTCATCGGGGGCGGTTGATATGCTGGAAATTGCAGGAAGAAAGTTTCGTTCCCGTCTGTTTACTGGGACAGGAAAGTTTTCATCATCTGAAGTTATGCGACAGGCCCTTGAGGCCTCAAATAGCGAGATGGTAACAGTGGCATTGCGCCGGGTTGATCTAAATGATCCGGGTGATGATATTATGCAGGTGCTGGACAGGGAGAAATTTTTCTTTTTGCCCAATACCTCTGGAGCCAGGGATGCACAAGAGGCAATTCGCCTGGCAAAACTTGCTAAAGCCTCCGGTGGTGGTAATTGGTTGAAACTTGAAGTCACTCCAGATCCGAGGACGCTGCTGCCAGACCCGATTGAAACCCTAAAGGCAACCGAGGAACTGGTTCGGGACGGCTTTGTGGTTCTGCCATATATGAACGCCGATCCTATTTTGGCATTGCGCCTTCAGGATGTGGGGGCTGCGGCTGTTATGCCTCTGGGGGCGCCAATTGGTACTAATAAAGGGCTGTTGACCCGTGATCAGGTAGAAATTATTATTTCCCAGGCCAAGGTGCCGGTTGTGGTTGATGCGGGCCTTGGTGCTCCATCACATGCTGCACTTGCAATGGAGATGGGGGCGGATGCGGTCCTGGTGAATACTGCCATTGCTGTGGCCGGTGATCCGGTCGCAATGGCAATTGCCTTTGCAAAGGCCGTTGAGGCAGGGCGAGAGGCATATAAAGCTGGTCTTGGCACACAGGGTAGCGAGGCCTCCGCATCATCGCCAGAAACGGGCCTTGGCTTTTTAAGATAGATCATAACTAATCAGGAACACCCCATCTTTGCCCATTTCGGAGTCTACGCTTACCTGGTCTTCTCGAATAACACTAGTATGCTTCGAAGTCCCAAATGAACAAATATGCGGCCTTCCTGAATAGTTATGATAGATATAAAATTTGCAGAGAAAGATACAAAGATCATGAGTCAAGAACCACTAATTATCCCCTCCTTTCAAGAGTTACAAAACATCATGGACTCTTGTTGTTCGGAGGATGTTGAGGCGGCGCTTCATGCAGATCATGTTGGTATAAAAGGACTGGCTGCACTCCTTTCACCTCTGGCCCATGATTATTTGGGTCAAATGGCAACCCGCTCACAGGAGATAACCTTGCGGCGTTTTGGACGCACGGTTCAGCTTTATGCCCCTGTTTATCTTTCAAATTTCTGCACAAATCGCTGTGCTTATTGTGGGTTTTCAGCGGAAAATAAAATTGACAGAAGGATCTTGACTCTCGAGGAAGTAGAACAAGAGGTCGATATCCTTTATAAGCGTGGTTTTAATCACATCCTGTTGGTTTCAGGAGAGGCGCCGAAAAAGCTTGGGGTTGACTATCTTGAAAAGGTGGCCCTGTTAATGCGGGGGAAATTTGCCGCCGTTTCCATTGAGGTGCAACCGCTTAGTACCGAGGATTATAGTCGCTTGTTTCGTGCCGGCATAACAGCCGTTGCCGTTTATCAGGAGACCTATGAACGTGGCATTTATGATCAGGTCCATTTGGCCGGGCAGAAATGTGATTATGACTTCAGGCTGGAAACGCCTGCAAGATGCGCAGAAGCAGGTATGCGTGAAGTTGGGATTGGCGCGCTGCTGGGTCTGGCTGATTGGCGCCTTGAAGGGCTGGCTCTCGGGATTCATCTTGCCTGGCTCAGAAAACAGTATTGGCGCACTGCTTTAACGGTTTCTTTCCCGCGGCTTCGTCCTGCCGCAGGTGGGTTTGCCCCATTGCTTAATGTCAGTGAGCGAGATCTTACCCAGATGGTTTTTGCTTTGCGAATTTTTGATCAGGATGTTGGTCTGCTCATGTCCACCAGGGAAGAGGCCAGATATCGTGATGGCATGTTGGGCCTGGGGCCGACAAGATTATCGGCTGGTTCCTGCACAGCTCCTGGAGGGTACGCAAATGCAGATTCAGGCGGTGAACAATTTTCGGTGGGAGATGAGCGGAGCTTAGTTGAGGTTTGTGCGGCTATTAGAAAAATTGGTCTTGATCCGGTTAGGAAAGATTGGGATTGCGAGTTTCAGGTAGGGAAAAGTTGAAAGTTGCAAGCTGAAAGATTGCAGATATAGAGGGTGTTTTTCTTGCAACTTTCAACTACATTTTTTTCTGACATAATTTACGACAATTTTGAATTTAGATAATATTTAAACACGGAGGATTAACAATGGCTGATTTAAAAAAAATGTATACCACTATTCTTGGGGACTCATTCCCCATGGAAATGAAGATAAGTTTTGGGGATCAGACCCTGGTTTACAAGAAAAAAACCTGGAAAATCTTCATGGATGACGGATCGGTTGATGAACGTGGTGTCCGTTATGGTGAGAACCCGGATCAGGAAGCAGCTCTGTACGAACTGGTTAATGGTAATCTGGCCCTTGGTGACTGTCAGTATATAACTCCAGGAAACGGCTTGGTGAGCAGCATAAACGTAGAAGATATGCTGCAGGTTGGTAAGCATCCCGGAAAAATTAATCTCACCGACATTGATAATGGTTTGAATATTATCAAATATATGATGGACAAGCCGGCCGCTACCATTCTCAAGCACAACAATCCCTGCGGCGCTGCTATTGGAAGTTCTATCAGCGATGCCTACAATAAGGCCAATAGAACCGACAGGATTGCTGCTTTTGGTGGCTGCGTTATTTTGAATAGGGCCTGTGATAAAGCGACGGCTGAGGCCATCAGTGATAATTATCTGGAGGTTGTTGTGGCACCGGAATTTGAAGATGGAAGTCTTGATATCCTGAAAGGCCGCAAAAACCTGCGTGTTATAAAAATTGCCAGGATAGACCGTTTGGCTGAATTTGAAAAATTTCGTTTTGCCGACTTCAAGAGCTTGATTGATGGAGGTTTAATGGTGCAGCAGTCTGCGGTCAATTCCATTCGGACAGTTGCGGACCTGAAACCTGCGGCCAGTACTTCCAAAGGTATAGACTACAAAGTTGAGCGCGAGCCTACCCAGCGTGAAATAGACGATATGCTGTTTGGTTGGGCTGTCGAGCATGGCGTTACCTCGAACTCAGTTATTTTTGTAAAAGATGGTTGTACTGTCGGTGTCGGAACTGGAGAGCAAGACAGGGTCGGGGTCGCAGAAATTGCAGTTCATAAGGCATATGTCAAATACGCTGATATTATCTGTTACGATCAATTTGGCATTCCTTATGCCGATTTAAATCTTGAAATTGAAGCAGGGAAGCGGGATAAGGCCGATCGTGAAGCCATAGATGCAAAAACTAAAGAAGATAAAGCAGGCTTGCCTGGCTCTGTTATGATATCGGATGCTTTTTTCCCATTTAGAGACGGAGCTGACGTTGGTATCAGGCAGGGGGCCTCAGCTATTCTACAGGCCGGTGGTTCCATGCGTGATTGTGATACGATTGTGGCTTGTAATGAGGCGAATCCTAAGGTGGCCATGAAGTTCACCGGTCAAAGGTCTTTTAAACATTAGTGCCTTATAACTGAAATCCTGTCACAAAAAACAGATAAGCGTAGACTTCGGATAAGTGAAGGCTTCGAGAATTCCAAAAATGAACAATGCAGCCAATATGTTGCAGATCACTGTTAAGGCACTTATTTCCGGTTTATCCGGATTAGAATCTGCCTTACGGCCTTAATTATGCTCTTGGTTTTAAAGTGAAAGAGAAGAGAAAAGAGGCCAGTCTTGTCTCGGTCCTGGATAAGTTGTTTTGTGATCGGGATTGGCAATACCGGCTTGGCATAAACAGGGTATTTCTTTTCTGGAAAGAGGTGGTTGGAAATGAAATAAGCAATATTGCCAGCCCTGAAATTGTCAAAGGTGATGTTCTCTGGCTGAGTGTGCCTGACTCCATGTGGATGCAGCAGTTGCACCTACAGAAAGTGGATCTATTGGCAAAGATAAACCAGCGCCTTGCTGAAGAGTCTAAAAATCTTGCCGGTTCCAGCAAAATTCCTGCTCTGGCAGATATTCGCTTTCGAATTGGCAGGACGGAACGAGTTGAATCTGAAAGGTCCACTGATCTAAAGGATAGTGATACATTTGTGGACCCGCAGAGGGAGTCAGATTTTGATATGCTGACCCGGTCAATAAAAGACAAGGAATTGCGAGAAAGGATAAAGCGTTTGTGGTGTGGGCAGGAGAAAAGATGTGTTGACAGCAAGTAGGGATAGTATTAAAAATCGCCCTTCCTAGTGAACCGCCATGGAAAAAAATCGTTTTTTTGTATCTATTACGATATTTTTTTTGATATAAATAGATGGACCGTATTCGAATTGTCGGTCGGGCCATCATAAATAATCTTTAATGGCACACCTTATTGGATTGTTATGACAGAAAAAAAGATTTCACGTTACGCTGAGTCCGGCGTTGATATTGACAAGGCAAATGACTTTGTTGATAAGATTAAACCCTTGGTTTCCGCTACTTTTGGGCGCGGAGTACTGACGGGTATTGGCGGTTTTGGGGGGTTGTTTGCCCTGGGTAACGATCGCTATACTGATCCGGTCCTTGTGTCTGGCACAGATGGGGTCGGCACAAAATTGAAAATTGCTCAATTGTGCAACAAGCATGATACGATAGGTATTGATCTGGTTGCCATGTGCGTTAATGATATTATCGTTTCCGGAGCAAAACCCCTTTTCTTTCTTGATTATTTCGCGGTCGGCAGCCTTGATGTTGACCAGGCCACTGATGTGGTTAAAGGCATAGCTAAGGGGTGTGAAATATCAAAATGCTCCTTGATCGGAGGGGAGACTGCAGAAATGCCTGGGCTCTACGCGCAGGGAGATTACGACCTGGCTGGCTTCACTGTCGGTATTGCCGAGCGCAATGAGATTATTGATGGTTCGGGCATTCGGGATGGTGATAAAATAATCGGTTTAGCCTCAAGCGGAATTCACAGTAACGGTTATTCCCTGGTTCGGAAGATTTGTTTTGAGGAGTTGGGGCTCAAAGTTGAAGATTACGTTGATGAGCTAGGCTGTACTCTGGGAGAAGAACTTCTCAGACCAACGAGAATTTATACTGAAACCATATTAAATCTTGTCAAAAACTTTAATGTCAAGGGGGTTGTCCATATTACAGGCGGCGGCTTCATCGACAATATTCCCCGGGTCCTGCCAAAGGGGTGTAAGGCAATTATCAACCAAGATAGCTGGGAAGAAATGCCAATTTTTGAGTTTCTCCGCACAAAGGGTAATGTCAGCAGCTATGAAATGCACCGGACCTTTAACTGCGGTATAGGTATGACCGTTGTGGTAGGGGCTAAAGAGGTCGATGATGTGCTTATGCAGTTGAAGGCCTTGGGTGAAACGGCGCATGTCATCGGCGAAGTTGCGGTCCGAGGTCCTGAAGACGTGGAAGGGGTGGAATTAAGATAGATGTAATTGGCCAGTTACATTTTTTGAATTTTTCACCCAAAAAACCCGGAACAGGTGTTAACTGTTCCGGGTTTTTTGTGGTGTCTGTCTATTCACTACCGCAATCTTTTGTGCCACCCTTTATTTTATAAACAGCGTGACTAAGTGCCGGCAGTATTATTTCAAGGTTTTCCCGTGCAGCTTTTAGGCTCCCTGGCAGGTTGATAATCAGACATGTGCCGCGAATGCCGCTTATCCCCCTTGAGAGCATGGCGTTTGGTGTTTTTTGCATACTTGCCATGCGCATTGCCTCAGAGATGCCGGGCACCTCTTTTTCAATGATCTTTCGTGTTGCTTCAGGGGTCACATCCGTTGGACTGACCCCTGTCCCGCCCGTTGTAACGATTAAATCAATATTTTTGTTGTCAGCCCAATCCACCAGAGTATCCTGGATCAAATTCTGCTGGTCAGGGATGATCCGGCTTATTGTGGTATTTGCACCAATGCTGCTTAGCATCTCTTGGATTAAGGGGCCGCTGGTATCTTCTCTAGCGCCTATAGATCCTTTGTCACTGAGGGTTAAAACACCAATTTTTATAACTTCCAAGACCCTACTCTTCCTTGGCTGCCGCAACAATTTTTTCGGTTAGGTGGGCAGGCACTTCCTGGTAGTGAGAAAACTTTGTGGTAAAGCTTCCACGCCCACCGGTGATAGAGGTAATATCCGGTGTGTATTCGAGGATTTCTGACATGGGTACCTGGACATTTACTTCCTCGGTTTTTTCTTTTGAGTCCATTCCCATGACTTTGCCGCGCCTGCTATTGAGATCGCCAATGACGTCTCCGACACACTCCTTTGGCATGCTGACAGTCATGTCCATAATCGGCTCAAGAAGAACCGGGGCGGCATCTTGGGCTCCTTTCTTGAACCCCATCGAGCCTGCTATCTTGAAGGCCATTTCTGAAGAATCAACGTTGTGGAAAGAGCCGTCGTAAACGGCCACTTTGATATCAACGACGGGGAAACCGGCAATAATCCCGTTGCCCATGGATTCCAGCACCCCTTTTTCAACGGCCGGAATGTAACTTTTGGGGATAACGCCGCCGACAATTCTATCTTCAAATTGAAAACCTCCACCAGGTGGCAAAGGCGAAATTTCAAGATAGTTTTCAGCATATTGACCCCGACCACCGGATTGTTTTTTATGTTTGTACTGCACTTCCACTTTTTTCTTGATGGTCTCTTTATATGGGACTTTCGGGGTATGAAGTACCATTTCTACCCCGAATTTCCTCTTAATTTTGTCACCAATAAGCTGTAGGTGCACGGCACCGACACCGGAAATTAATATTTCATGGGTCTGTGGTTCGCGGCTCAGCTTGAGGGTAGGGTCTTCTTCCAGCATTTTGGTAATTGATGAAAACAATTTGTCTTCGTCATCCTTTTTGGCCGTGCTTACCGCATAAGACATTGAAGGTACGACCGCCTCCATTATCTCATAAACAATGGGATCGCTGGGGGTGCAAAGAGTGTCTCCAGTGGTAGTTTCCTTTAGCTTGGCTACAGCCACGATCATGCCTGGAATAGCACTGTTGACAGGTTTTGTCTCCTTTCCCTCCATGAGAAGAAGCTGGCCGAACTTCTCATTCTTGTCTTTTGTTGAGTTGTAAAATGTGTCATTATCCAAGGTGCCGGAAAAAACTCTAAAAATGGTCAGACGGCCAGCATACGGATCTGCCATAGTTTTAAAAACCTGGGCAGAGAAGGGTTCGTCTGCAGAGGGACCCCTTTCTATGATATCTTTATTTTTGGGATTTACTCCTGTCCTGGCTTGTGTTTCTGCCGGTGATGGCAGCAGGTCATTGATAGCATCAAGAAGAAGCTGGGTCCCTTTGTTCTCAGAGAGGGCACCTGCCAGTACCGGACAAATTTGGGCTGACTTAATCGCGTTTTTTAAACCTTGCTTCAGCTCATCGTCTGTCAGTTCACCCTCTTCAAGGAATTTTTCGATAAGTTCATCATCGGTTTCAGCAACCGCTTCCATAAGGGCCTCGCGGTAAATATAGACATCGTCGGCCATGTCAGCAGGGATCTCTGTTTTACTAGCCTTGCCGTTGTTGTCAAACAGGTAGGCGGTGTTGCTGAGAAGGTCGATAACCCCTTGAAACTTATCTTCTGCTCCAATGGGAAGATGGACAACTGCCGCATTTTGGGGAAGATTATTTTTTATACCATTGACGGCATTTTCAAAATTGGCTCTCTCTCTATCCATTTTTGTGATGAAAATGATGGTCGGTAGGTTGTTTTCTGCAA
The DNA here is from genome assembly GCA_030145275.1 of Desulfurivibrionaceae bacterium. Classification (GTDB taxonomy): domain Bacteria; phylum Desulfobacterota; class Desulfobulbia; order Desulfobulbales; family VMSU01; genus JAQYVV01. The sequence continues at coordinate 101,936 of JAQYVV010000002.1, forward strand.
TGAACTCCGCAATTCTTTCGGTCTGGTGCTTTACGCCTAAAACAGCACCAATGGCGAAGATAGCCCCGTCTGTAATTGTCGCAGCAAAGCGTGCGTCGTTGATAAAGTTGTCGTCACCCGGGGTGTCTATCAAATAAGCGGAGTGTTTATTCCAAGAGTAATTATTGAAGGAGGAGCTGATGGTGTTTTTACGCTGTTGCTCTTCAGGTTCGAAATCCATACAGGAGGTGCTGTCGTCAACTTTGCCGAGACGAGTTGTTTTGCCGGCTGTAAACAACATCGCTTCGGCAAGGGTCGTCTTGCCGCTTTTTCCGTGTCCAAATATTCCAAAATTTCGAATCATCTGAATATCACTCATGCGCTTCTCCATTTGTAGTTTAAGGTGAAAATAAGCAAACATAATATGGCTAATAAAAACCAGGATTATTGTCAACCTATTCTAAAAAATACTTGTGGGTGCATACGGAATCTGGCACCTTGCATATGGTTGTAATAAATAGAGGATTTTGTAAAAAGGGGAAATGGAAAAACCTTCTAAAAATACAGGGAAAATTGCCCGCTCCGCCGGAATAGTCAGCTTTGCTGTGATGTGCAGCAGAGTTTTGGGGCTAATCCGCGAACAAGTTTTTGCGGCACTCTTTGGGGCCGGTTTTGCCTACGACTCTTTTGTTGTTGCCTTTCGGATTCCAAACCTCTTAAGGGATCTGTTCGGAGAAGGTGCATTGAGTGCCGCCTTTGTGGCTGTTTTTTCTGATTATGATACCAATAAGAGCAAGGAAGAGACCTGGCGATTGGTCAATAATGTGCTCATCTGTGTTGGTCTTATTCTAAGTGGCATAACCTTGATTGGAATTTTTTTCGCCGAGTCTCTGGTCTTGCTTATTGCACCTGATTTTGCCCAGGTTGCCGGTAAGGTGGAGATGACTAAGTGGCTTACTGTAATTATGTTTCCATTTCTTATCTTTGTCTCCTTGGCGGCTGTGGTGATGGGGGCGCTGAACGCAAAAGGAAAATTCTTTGTTCCGGCGATGGCTTCCAGTTTTTTTAATCTTGGCTCCATTGTAGGGGGGGGCAGTCTCGCTTTTATCCTGCCCAAGTTTGGTTATCCCGCGATTGTTGGCATGGCCTTTGGCACCCTGATTGGTGGAGTGTTGCAGTTTTCCGGTCAGCTTCCAGCATTGGTAAAGACAGGCTTTCGGTTTCGTCCAAGCATCAATTTTTCCGACCCTGGACTGAGACGTATATTTTTGTTGATGATACCAGCTGTTGTAGGATTAGGGGCTACGCAGATCAATATTTTTATTAATACTGGTTTTGCCGCCTCGTGTGCGGAGGGAAGCGTCTCCTGGCTTAATTACGCCTTTCGGCTGGTTCAGTTCCCCATAGGTGTCTTTGGGGTGGCGGTTTCCATTGCGGCAATGCCTGTCTTTTCAAAATGTGCGGCGATGAACGATATGGCGGGGATTCGTGAAACCTATGTGTCATCGCTCACCTTGGCATTCTGCCTGACGATACCCGCGACGGTTGGCATGTATTTCCTGGCAGAGCCGATAATCAGAATCATATTCGAACACGGTGCTTTTACAGCCTTAGATACCGCAAAAACGGCAGAGGCCCTCTCGTTTTACGTTCTTGGTTTGTTTGCTTATGCCTGTGTTAAAATTACGGCACCGGTTTTTTACGCCTTAAATGACACCAAATTTCCGGTTATTGGCAGCTTTTTGGCTGTCGGGGCCAATATTGCCGCAATTTTATTGACTATTGATGCCTTGCAGCATAAAGCCATAGCCTTGTCAACCTCCTGTGCCATGGCGGGGAATTTTCTTTTTTTAATCGTTGTTCTGTATCGAAAACTTTCCGGGTTTTCCCTTTCCTATCTCATGGTGGGGCTTATGAAAGTTCTCGCTGCCTCCTTTGTTATGGGGGGGTGGGTTGTTTTTGCTGGCGGCCAGCTGGAGGTATGGATGCGCAATGGAATTATGAATGATATTATTGGGCTGTTTATGCTTATCGTGTCTGGAGCGTTGTTGTATGGGGGAGTGCTGTATTTACTTCGCTTAAAAGAGATGGATTTGCTGGTGGAGAAAGTAGTTGGTAAAATAAAGTTGAAAGTTGAAAAAACTTAGTGCGATGTTTGTTTAGTTTCAAATTTGCTGGACTCGTAAAAAGTCTGGATCTGCCTCAAGATGGCTAAGCACAGATAAGCGCAGACTTCAAGGCGTGGTATTTTTTAGCGGGCTTCGGTCATACATATGGTATACCGAAGGTCGGTAAAAAATCCATTTATGCCCCTTGTGGGTACAACGCAGTAGATCGGACTTTTTGCGACGCCATCAAATTTCCAGCAACGATTTTACGGGATGCTGCGGAGAAGATTAATTTGGGCGAGGATGGCCGGGACGGCAGTGTCGACTCGTAGAATGCGAGGTCCAAGAGAAAAGGCAGAAAAGCCTTGATCTTTGAATTTGCCAATTTCGTAGTCGATCCAACCGCCTTCCGGGCCTATGGCAAGAACTGTTTTTTTTCCGCTAATTGGCGGTTTTACTTGTTCCCAAAGGCCGTGTTTTGTGTTCGGATGTGCTAGCAAACGACATGGGTAGTCTGTCAGTTCTGGTAGATCGTCTTCAATAAAGGGCTTGAACCTTTGGTGGATACTAACCTTGGGCAGCAGAGTGTCGACGGATTGCTCGAGTCCCTGGATGAGGTAGTCACGGTACGATTCATCTTCGAGAAGTGAGGCATGAAAGAAACTTTTTTCGACTCTTTTGGCATTAACGAGAAAAATCCTGCCAACTCCAAGGGCCGTGGCCTGTGCCAAGACTCTTTTTAGCATTATCGGACGCGGCAAGGCAAGGATAAGGTCGGTCAGGGGGCGAGGCGGCGGTTCTGGATTGTTTATCTGGAGTTTAATGGTTACCGATTTGTCGCTCGTCTCTGTGATGATGCCGCTGCCGCTGCCACCATTTATGATGCCTACCCGGACGGTGTCACCTGGCGCAGATTTTAATACCTTTAGGATGTGTTCACTGCGTCGGTCATGAATAGTGATCTGGTTTGTTGCTGCCTCATGCGGCTCAAAAAGAATGATATTCATTGTTGAAGTCGGATGTATTGTTTTTTATGGTTTAAACAACGGCTTTACTTTACATAAAGGTTTTATTTTTTTCTGGGGAAAAACGATGTTCCTGTTGTTTTATAACATTATTCAAATCCTGGCGCTATTGCTTCTCTGGCCTATCGTTGCAGTGGTAGTTTTTTTTGTGCCAAAATATCGGGGCAGGTTTGGCAAGCGCCTGGGCTTGGGGCTGAAAAAAGTACTACTTCCCGAAGGCCGTAAGAGAATATGGATCCATGCCCTTTCGGTGGGGGAGAGTTCCTCGGCAAAGCCACTGATAGCAGCGCTAAAAAGAGAATATCCAGAGGTTGTTCTTATCTTTTCCACCACCACAAAGGGTGGGGAGAAAATTGCTGAATCAATGAAAGGTTTTGTTGATTTCAGGGTCCCTTTTCCTGTGGACATATCGTTTGTGGTCACAGGTTTTGTACGATATTTGCGACCTGATCTGTTTATCTTGATTGAGACCGATTTCTGGCCGAATGTGTTGCACCAGTTACGGAAAAACAGGGTCCCTTGTATGTTGGCAAATGGCAGGGTTACCGAAGAATCGTTTCAAAGATACAAGAAGTGCATGCCGTTATTTAGGCAACTTTTTGACTCTTTCGATTCTCTTTACATGCAGACTGAAAAAGATGCTGCAAATATGCTCAAGCTTGGTGTTGAGCCCTATAAGGTGGAAAATATTGGTAATCTGAAATACGATATGGCAGATATTCCTGCTGCGGTGGATTTCCAGGGAAAAACATTCAGAGATGAACTGCATATTTCGGCTGAAAAAAGATTGTTTGTTGCCGGCAGTACACATCCAGGAGAAGAAGAGATAGTATTACGGGTTTTTAATAAACTGCAAAACGAGCTTTCGGATCTTTTGTTGGTTATTGCCCCCAGAGATGTCTCCCGAGGTGAAGAGATCGTCAAGATGGCACAGAAAGAAGGCCTTGAAGCATGGAGGAGGGCGGGGCAGTTCCGGGACAACTCCTCGGTTCTGGTACTTGATACTCTGGGTGAATTGATTCGAATATATACTCTTGCCGATATTGTTTTTATTGGCGGTTCCATGGTTGCGGAAGGGGGGCATAATCCCCTGGAGCCTGCATTTTTTGGCAAACCGGTTGTCTATGGTGAGTGTATGACAGATTTTTCTGAAATTATTAGGGATCTGGAAGAAGTTCATGCAGCTGAAACGATCAAGAATGAAGAGGAACTTTTCCGCGTTCTGTTTAGGATTTTGTCCGATGATGTCGAAAGGGAGCAAATGGGTGAACGAGGCTCTGTTTTGGTTAGAAAACACCGAGGTGCAGCAGGGCGCTACGTTGAACGTATTGGGCAGGTGATGCAGTTATGAGAAAAAGCCATGAGTTTCTGTTCCTTTTGGGTAGGCTCTTTTCGCCGCTATATGCTCTGTTGATGCGCTTTCGTGCTTTTCTGTATCAAAAAAATTTCTTTAAGAGGACAAAACTTTCGGTGCCGGTTGTTTCGGTCGGCAATCTGACCATGGGAGGTACTGGAAAAACACCCATGGTTTTTTATATCGCCAAGCTTTTTGCTGAGCGATATAAAACGGCCCTTGTCAGTCGTGGTTATGGGGGGAGCGCCAGAAAAAAGGTTAATCTTGTCTCGGATGGTGAGGATATTTTCCTCTCTTCTAAGGAAGCCGGCGATGAGCCCCGCCTACTCGCAGAATCGCTTCCTGGAGTTCCAGTTATAACTGGTTCTCGTCGGGTGCTTACGGGGCAGTACGCAGTGGAAAAGATGGGTGCGGAACTAGTTATCATGGATGATGGCTTTCAGCATATGGCATTGTGTCGTGATTGTAATCTTGTCTTGTTTTCCGCCGCTGAACTTTTGGGGAGCGCTTGGGTTTGCCCCGGAGGGCCGTTGCGGGAAGCTTTTTCAGCGCTCCAGAGGGCAGACGCTTTTGTGATTACCGGGGTTAATGCGTCTTATATGGACAAGGTCGATGAGTTTACTGCAACTCTTCTGGCAAGCTTTCCGGAAAAGCCTGTTTTCTTGGGAAGCTATAAACCTGTGGGGCTGCAGGAAGCGGGTGGGCCGAACGTTGTTGCCCCGGGAAACTTTGGGGATATCTCTTTTTTAGCCTTTTGCGGGATAGCAACACCTGAATCGTTTCAGGATTCACTGGTTGGGGAAGGCCTTGCCGTCAAGGAATTTTTGTCTTTTCGGGATCACCACTCATTTGTCCAGGCAGATATAGACAAAATACAACATCGGGCCGTTCAGGCAGGATGCGATGCCTTGGTGAGCACTGCCAAGGATTTTGTGAAACTACAATCATTTTCATTTCAAATGCCATTATGGATCCTCAAGGTTGAACTCGATATGGAGGTTGGCTTTCCAGAGTATCTTCGTAAGAAGCTTTTCTGCTGACCTTTTTTCGTCTTATTGTCCCTGCGCAAGTATGTGTCCTTTTTTCTGAAGAAACCTCTCGTAGCTAATGACTGTGTTTTTTTTGCCACAGAGGAATTATGTGGTTTTTTGCCCATTTCATGGCTGTTTGCTTGGTTATGTTCGTTATCTCCCTGAAACAGTGGGTCTTCTGGGGTTGTTGTTGTTTATGCTAATGCTTGTGTGTTTTGGCCCGATTGTTGCAGGTTGTAGGGAGTATTAAGTATTGTACTGAACAAAACAATAAGGAGAAAGCGACGTAGGTCGTTATAAATATATGGAAAAACATCAGCATACTTTAAAAAGAGAAGTTAGTTTTTGCGGGGTTGGGCTTCACTCCGGTAAGCCGGTTACATTAACAGTAAAACCGGCGGTCGATGATCATGGTGTCCGTTTCAAAATAGCGGGCCAAGAGAGCTCAGTGCCTGCTTTTATGGACCGAGTTGTTGATACTAGTTTAGCTACGACAATCGCGGAAAAAGACATGGTCTTCTCGACAACTGAGCACCTTATGGCTGCTTTGGCTGGCCTGGGAATCGACAATGCAATCGTGGAGTTGGACGGTTCTGAAGTTCCGATCATGGATGGCAGTGCCGGGCCATTTGTCCACATTCTTCGCAAAGTGAGTCGGAAGCGTCAGAAGTCCCTCAGGCGGGTAATCAAAATAACAAAACCTATAACCTACACGGAAGGCGATAAAACCGTTACAGTTAAACCCTATGATGGTTTGAAACTCACCTGTGAAATTGATTTTAATCACACCTTCCTTAAAAAACAGGAATACACGATAGAAATTTCACCCAAAAAGTTCTCAGAAGAGATTGCCTCGGCCCGGACCTTTGGTTTTATCGATCAGGTTGAACAACTCAAAGAGAGCGGCTACGCCTTGGGTGGATCCCTCGATAACGCAGTGGTTATTGATGCTGAAGGTGTCATCAACGAGGGTGGGCTAAGGTTTACGGATGAATTTGTACGCCATAAAGTGCTTGATTTGCTTGGCGATCTTGCTTTGCTCGGCTGTCCCGTCATGGGGCATGTGATAGCCAAACGTTCCGGCCACGGCCAGCATCTTGGTCTTTTGAAGGAGATAGCGGCAAATCCCGAGTGTTGGCAGATTGTTGAACTTGAGGAGCATGGAAAGGTCGTTTTAGCGCAGTCGGCCTCACAAATTAAAGATAAGGGGGCGTCCCTACTTCCCTCTTGGCTCCAACCTGGTCCGTTTGTTAATGGGCAATGTCCAGTGATAGCTTGAAGGTAAGCCCCTGAAACGCTTACGGACTCGGAGTTATGCAATCTTGGGTGCACTTAATTGATTGCTAACGCTTGAAGAATTTCTATTGATAGTTGTTGGCAGATCTTTAGCCAAATTTTAATCGAACTAAATCCCTTGGAACAAATCTTTGTTCCAAGGGATTTTTTTTTGATATTTATTAATTTATTCACTATGGTAAGGCTTCAGCATGAAGGTAGTAACTATTCGGCAACACTCCAGCTGCGCCCGAGCAGGCTGACTCACGTAGAACTACTACGCTTCGCCAACCTGCTCGAACACATCTGAAGCGTTGTCAAACATTTACATTTTATTGGTTATTGTTGTTTTTCAGTGTTAGTCGAATATTGACTGAAGGTATAGCGTAAAGCTAATGTTTTTGCGCTTGTACAGCCTGATGTTGGCCGCAATTTTTTCATGTTTCATTAAAAAAGTAACTGTTTAGGAGTAGCAATGAAAATTGATAACCTTTTGTTTCTCGGTGGTGGAAGGATGGCTGAGGCTCTAATAAATGGTATTTTGACGTCTCGGTTGGCAGAAGGCGGCCAAATATGTGCCGTCGATCCTGACCCACAGCGAAGAGAGGTTCTATCGAGTCAGTACGGTATTAGTACAGAAGAAAACGCTCAGAATGCCTTGAGCGAAGGCACGTTAATTGTAATTGCGGTAAAGCCGCAGATTGTTGGGGCTGTTTTAGCTGATCTAAAGGAAAAACTTAATGACAGCCATCTGCTGGTCTCTATAGCTGCAGGGGTTACTCTTTCTTTTATGGAAGGAAAACTTGAGGGGAGCGGGGCGCGGGTTATCAGAGTAATGCCCAATACTCCAGCACTTATTCAGGAAGGGGCCTCGGCGCTGAGCCCAGGTAAGAATGTAAGCAAGGAAGAGTTGAACGTAGCCTTTCACATTTTCGAAGCGGTGGGCAAGGCAGTTGTCATGGATGAGGGGTATCTCGATGCTGTGACTGGCCTGAGCGGTTCTGGACCCGCATATGTCTTTTCTTTTCTTGAGGCTTTAATTGATGCGGGAGTCAAGGTGGGGCTTGCAAGGCCAGATGCAGAAACCCTGGTTATGCAGACCGTGCTTGGCTCTGTAAAGCTTGCAATGGCAGGAAGCGACCATCCTGCCCAGTTGAGGGCAATGGTTACCTCGCCCGGCGGCACTACCATAGCAGGATTACATGAAATGGAGCGAGCCGGTTTTCAGGGAATTATCATGGATGCAGTTGAGGCTGCAACGAATCGGTCTAAGGAGCTCGGCACATCTGAATAGATACAGTGGGAGATACCCCCCCTCTCTCTCTCTTGTTTTTTACCCCGTTTGAATAATTACAATAAATTTATGAAAGTAAAAAAGGTTGGCATAATCCTTCGAAAGGATTCAGAAGAACCGAAAGTTATCGCCAAGGAACTTGGCATCTGGTTTTCGGATCGTTCAATTGATACGGTGATTGACCAGGTCTCGGAGGATATGGATCTTCTTGTTATTCTTGGAGGAGACGGGACCTTGCTGCATGTGGCCGAGCAGGCCAGTTGTTTTTCCATTCCTGTTGTAGGGATCAATTTAGGTGATCTTGGTTTCTTGACAGAGGTTGCCAGTTCTGAACGGTTCGAAGCCCTTGAAGCTATTTTATCCGGGGCATTAGAGATTGAAAACAGGATGATGCTGAAGGTGCGGCTAGGCTCTGATGGGGAAGAGAGTGAATGGTTTCACGCTCTTAACGATGTGGTTATTAGTAAAGGGAGCATTGATCAGCTTATCAAGTTGGGTGCCTGGGCGGATCAGGATTACATTACCACCTACAGGGCTGACGGCTTGATTTTTTCTACACCGACAGGGGCAACAGCGTATAACCTGTCGGCGGGAGGGCCCATTGTGCACCCACATTTGGACTCGATACTGGTGACGCCAATTTGTCCATTTATGCTGGATAGTCGCCCGGTTCTTCTTTCTCCGGCGACAAAACTGAGCACCAAACTTGTCGGGGGCTCTGACAATGTCAAAGTCATTATTGACGGGAAGGTTATTTGGGATATGCGGGAAAACGATGTGCTGGAGGTGCGGTCTGCGGAGAAGCCTCTGCAACTCTTAGGCTCGCCTCAGAAAGGTTATTTTGAGATACTAAGGAATAAGCTTAATTGGGGTGGTAGCGAGCGGCTTGGCTGATAATTTCTCCGCCTTAAGTTAAATATCCTGTGTTAACAAGGTACTTGTTTTTTTATTTATCCCTTTTTTGTGATCCCGAATTTGCGCATTTTGTACTGCAGAAGACTTTTTGTGATGCCTAGTTGGTTGGCAGCCTTTGTCTGGATAAAATCGGTTTGCTTCAGGGCCCTTTTGACCATTTTTTCTTCAACGAGATTCATGATATCTGGCAGGCGGGCATTGCCGGGTATAAATTGTTCAAGGTCGAAATCAAGCTCCATGGAGGGGCGGTTCTGCCCAGGCATATCAGGCTGGAGGTCTTCAGGGCAAATTGTGTCGCCGTTGCATAAGATGGTTGCGCGTTCAATGGTATTTTCAAGTTCACGAACATTTCCTTCCCATGGCAGGGTGGAGAGAAAGCGAAGTGACTCCGGTGCCATGCTCAAGTTTGGGTGGCCAAATTGCTTTGCATATTTTTTGACAAAATGACTTGTCAGCATTGGAATGTCATCTGCTCTTTCACGAAGAGGGGGGAGATGGATATGCACCACGTTGAGCCTATAGTAAAGATCTTCCCTGAAACGGTTATCCTCGACTTCTTCTTTTAAGTCTTTGTTGGTGGCCGCAAGAATCCGCACATCTGACTTGATAGTTTTGTTGCCACCAACCCTTTCAAAAGATTTTTCTTGTAGAACTCGCAGGAGTTTTGCCTGGAGCAGTACAGGCATGTCTCCAATCTCGTCGAGAAAAATTGTGCCGTTGTCGGCGGCCTCAAATTTTCCTTTTCGCAAAGAAATAGCACCAGTAAAAGCGCCTTTTTCATGGCCGAACAGTTCACTTTCTAAAAGCGCCTCCGGCATTGCCGCGCAATTTAAAGAGATAAAAGGGCCTTTTTCTCTGGGACTATTGTAGTGGAGAGCCTTGGCTACCAGTTCCTTGCCTGTGCCAGATTCACCAGATATCAGTACAGTTGCTGGGGTTGGAGCTACTTTTCCTATGAGGGTGTAAATTTGCTGCATGGTTTTGTTTTTGCCGATTATGTTGGAAAAGCGAAATCGGCTTTGCATCTCATTGCGCAGACGGCTGTTTTCTTTTGCAAGAGCGTAATGTTCAATGGCCTTTTTGATGCTGGCAACTAGTTCGTCATTATTGAATGGTTTGGTGAGGTAGGTGAAGGCCCCTGACTGCATAGCGTGTACCGCTTTTTCAACCTCTCCGAATGCGGTGATCATGATGACTGGTAGGTTGTTGCTTATTGCCTTTGTCTCTCTGAGGAGTGCGAAACCGTCCATTCCTGGCATTTTCATGTCGGTAATGATGAGGTCAAGGTCGGTGTGCTTGACAATTTCTAGGGCTTTCTGGCCATTTGCCGCCGTAATTGTCTCGAAACCTTCCTCTTTTAAAAGTTCAGAAATGACAATCAGATAATTAGGTTCGTCGTCGACGATTAAGATAGTATTCATTAGGCCTGCTTGGAAGAGGGGTTAAGTTTGTAGTATGGTTCATGGGTGTACCCTGACAATATAAACTTTCAAGATATATTTAACAGTTTGAATCTGAAAATAAAATTGAAAAAATAGTGTAATTATTCGGATTGCCGCCGAAAAACAGTTAAAAGCGCTGAGCCCAGATGAACCGGAGATAAGCGTAGACTCCTATATGAAGCACATCCGGAGTCTGCGCTTACCTGAACAGTTACAGCCTGGAGTTAAGGGTAATTTCCGCCTACGCTGAATAATTAAAATTAATCTACTTTTATCATAAAAAACACGAAGATAATTTCTAAGGTACTAATAGTTACTTTCTGTCTGCCAATTTTCGCTCAAGTTCTTTGTAGTCTGCCTCTGGGATGAATTTATTGGCAGCGTATAGGCCTAGGCCTGTCCGGTCGCGGTCACGACCGTGAAAGTCACTGCCGCCTGTTGCAAGCAAGTTCATTTCCCGGCATATTCTGCTAAAAAAACTGATATGCTTTTTGTTATGGACAGGATGATAGACCTCCAGCGCCTCCAGACCGTTTTTGCATAGGTCTTCGATCAACCTGTATAGAAACGTGCAGGTTGGGTCGACGCTTGCCGGGTGGGCCAGGGCTGCGACTCCTCCAGCTTGGCGGATGATGGCTATTGCATCTTCCACTGGCAGAAATTCTCGTTCAACATATGCTTTCTTGTCTTTTTTTAAAAATCTGGCAAAAGCCTCGTTTTCGTTTCTGACAATACCTTTTTTGACCATCAGGTTCGCTATGTGCGGTCTGCCTATTTGACCTTCGGCGATGCCTTCTATCTGAGAAAGGTCAAGGGGGAAACCGAAACTCCTGAGTTTCTGAAGAATTGCAAGGTTGCGTTTTTCTCTGGCTGCTTGGATACTTTTTAATTTCTCCTGGAGAAAATGATTATTATGGTCTATCCCGTAGCCAAGTATGTGGATGGAGCATAGGTGGTGGTGGGCACTGAGTTCTATCCCCGGAACAATTTGGGGACCATTAACTTTTTTTAGAGAGAGAAATTCATCCAGGCCGGCAGTGGTGTCATGGTCGGTTAAGGCGACGGCCTTCAAGCCAAGTTTGTGGGCTTTTTCTGCAATCTGAGTCGGGGAATGTGTCCCATCCGAAAAGGAGGAGTGGGTGTGAAGGTCAATGTGTCCTGGCATGGGGTTTTTTTTCCTGGTCTGCCGCAAGAAAAATCTTTACCTTTCGCAGATCATTGCAGTATGATTTGTCTAAATTAAGATTAAAGTAATATCAGTTTCCTTGAAAAAAACAATGGAGAGTTTGCATGGCCCAGATAGATGCGTTTTTTAAATTAATGAACGAGCAGGGAGCCTCTGATCTTCACATGGTGTCAGGACAGCAGCCGATCCTGCGGATCAGGGGAGATATGGAGAGGGTGAAGTATAAAGCCCTGGAAAATGATTCTCTGAAAGCCATGCTCTATGAAATTGTTACTGAAGAAAAAGTAAAGGAGTTTGAAGAAAGCGGTGACATGGATTTTGGCTATGAAATTCCCGGAATTGCTCGTTACCGTGGGAACCTTTTCATGCAGAAGTATGGGATTGGCGCCGTTTTTAGAGAAATTCCAAGTGATATCCTGACCTGCGAACAACTTAAACTGCCAACTATTATTGCTAAACTGTCCGCCTTGCCAAAGGGCATGGTTTTGGTCACTGGGCCGACTGGAAGTGGTAAATCTACCACCCTTGCCGCAATTGTTGATGAGGCCAATAAAACTAGAAGCGATCATATCTTAACCGTTGAAGATCCTATAGAATTTGTTCATAAAAGTCAGAAATCTATTGTTAACCACCGCGAGGTTGGGACGCACACCAAGAGTTTTTCGGCTGCCTTGCGTGGGGCTTTGCGTGAAGATCCCGATATTATTCTGGTCGGTGAGATGCGTGACTTGGAAACAATTTCTTTGGCAATGGAAGCCGCCATGACGGGTCACTTGGTGTTTGGGACTCTGCATACGATAAATGCTGCCAAGACCGTTGACCGTGTTATTGAGATTTTTCCTGCGAATCAACAGGCCCAGGTTCGTTCCACCTTGGCGGATGCTCTTAAGGCAGTTGTTTCGCAAACTTTGTTTAAGAGAATTGATGTGAAAGGTAGATGTGCGGCTCTTGAAATCTTGATCTGTACACCTGCGGTTCGAAATCTTATCAGAGAGGGTAAAACCTTTCAGATTCCTTCTGTTATGCAGACGGGAAAGAAATTTGGCATGCAGACCTTAGATGATGCAATTCTTGAATATCTTCAGAAGGGGATGATTTCCGCAGAAGATGCTTATACAAATGCTATTGAAAAATCAAAGTTCGTGCAGTTTCTGAAATCGCCACCAACTGACTTTACAGACGCTTAGGGGCTTGAGTTTCAATGAGTTATTTTTACGGCCCCTGAACTTTAATAAAAGGTGCTTACTTCCATTTTCTCTTTTATTCTAAAGAAGATGCTGCCTGAAATTGCGGTTGTAAGGATGGTGCTTCCCGAATTCCTATATTCTTGCATTCTCTCTGCTGAAGGGAATGTTGGCTCCTGTTGCCTCGCTCCGGCTGAGATGACCACATAGTCTGCGGAAACCGCTCTGATAAATTCATCGGAACTTGATGTTTTGCTGCCGTGGTGCGGAGCAATTAGGATGTTGGCCTTTAGTTCCTCTCCCGCTTCGATGAGTTGTTGCTCCGCTTTTTTTTCAATGTCTCCAGGAAAGAGGCATGTTGTGCTGCCAATAGTGAGCTTTATGATAAGGCTTTTGTTGTTTCCATCGTCATCCTTTTTTTCAACTTCCCTCTCTTTGCCTTGAGTTTTGTCATCCCTGTGCAAGTTCCCTATTACCCGCAAAGATATTTGCTCTTCTGCGTATATCTCTTCATCTTTGGCAGGAACTATTACTGGAATCCCGTGGTTCTGGGCTATCTCCCGTGTTTGCTTGAGTCTCGGGGCATGCATTGCGGCGCTGTTTGTCCAAATGGCTTCAGGGGCGAAGTGGTCAATTAAAAAGGGGATGCCGTTGGCATGATCCGAATCTGGGTGGCTAATGATAATTCCAGTGATTTTGTCTATTTTTTTGTCCCACAGAAAGGGGGCGATCAAGTCCCTGCCGACATTGAATCTGTTGGTCGGTCCCGCCTGTTTTTTGCCCCCGTCTATTACAAATATTTTGTCATTTGGAAGTTCAACGACTATCGCAAGGCCTTGGCCAACGTCAAGGATGGATATGGTGCTTTGATCGGAGTTTTGTTTTTTGTCCGGCCAAAAAAAAGAGAGAAGCCCTAAGATGATAATAGCCAGAAATGTTGCTGCGATTTGATGCACTTTCTTGCCTTTGAAAAACGAGATGAGCAGTTCTTTTTTTAAAAGCAGGGAAAAGAAAAGTAGTAGAAATAGGTAATAGGCAAGGATGACGGCTATCGATGGTGTTGGAAGCCAGACGAAAGCAAAGGGTAGTTTTGCAAGGAGTTGGGTGATTGAATTTGCCGCCTGGATACCCATTCCTCCCGCTTGAAACAACCCTGTCGCGATAATTGGTATAGGGATAAAGAGGCAGGCGAAAAGTCCTAAGATCAAGGACCAGAAGCATAAGAGAGGCTCGATCAAAAGAGTGCTTATGGGACTGATCAGGGAGATGCGATTGAAATGGTAGGCGAGCAATGGAGCTGTGCCGAGGGAGGCGGCAAATGATATGAGAATACTTGCCAGGCAAAATGCCTTCACTTTGTTGGGGGCTGCCTGCTTTGTTTTGTCTGTGCTTTTTGTGTCCTTGTTGTTGATCTGGAATAGGGCGGAAATTTGCGGAAGGATTAAGGCTATTGAGCCAACAGCAGCAAAGGAAAGCTGAAATGATACGGTGAAAAGATCAGATGGGTTTATGGTGAGCAGTATGAGGGCTGCAAGCGCCAGATTGTTAAAGATTGATCCCTGCCGGTTCCAAATGATGGCCCCCATGAAGATATAGGTCATTATTATGGCCCTTAATACCGGGGTGTGGAAACCGGCAATTAGGGCATATATGGCTAGGGGGGGGATTGAAATAAGAGCTGTCGTTTTCCATACAGACCATCTAAGCAGCATGGTTTCTGAGTGTCTCAGGAGCCATGCAATGGCCACGCTGAGAAAAAGGGCCAAGAGGCCGATGTGTAGGCCAGAGATGGCAAGGAGGTGGATATTTCCCGCCGCTTTGTAATTTTCTGTGATTTCTGGGGGAATCCCTGCTCGGTCTCCAATCAGAATGGCTTTGTATATTCCAGCTGTAGATGCAGGTAAAATTTCATCAATAAAAAGACCAATGTTTTGTCGAATTTTTTCGGGAAAAGAGCGAATCTTTGTGGGGGGAGATGCGGGTTGTAAGTCGTGGATTTTGCGGAGGAAGTATGGGGATGAAAGCCAACCTGTTACCCATATTTTCTGGTTGGCCAGATACGATGCATAGTCAAAAGCACCGGGGACGCCATGATTTCTGGGGCGGGATAATCGTGTTTTGGCAATGATCTTGTCGCCTGGTTTGATCTCATTTGGGGGTGAACCGGGCATTGCAAGCAGGACTTTGCCGCTAATTGGCAGAGTTGCATTTTTCAGGCGCAATTGTTCTGTTTCGACGAGAAACCTGCTTTTGTCACTTCTTCTTTCTGGCGCTTTTGTGAGAGTGCCAGTTATAACAACTTCCCGGGGGGCCTCGATCAGATTGTATATATGTTGCGGGTTATCAGGGGGAGAAAGAAAAGGGGTTGTGTGTACTCCCCCTAGCAAGAAAAAGAGAGGGAGTATAAGATATTTGCCGAAAATGCCGGTTGGGCGTCGCAGCCCAATCAGCAGGCGTGTTGCCAGAATAATAATAAGAATCCAGCAAAAAGAGCTGGGGATCAGAGCAACCCGAGCCCATGTGATCCCTGCCATATAGGCAAGGGTAACGGGGATGAAGGAGTAGTTGACGTTAAAGATGGGATTACTGATCGGTGAAAGGTCTCAGTTTTTCTCGTCTGCTCGAGTGTCTTAGACGATTTAATGCCTTTTTCTCAATCTGACGAATACGCTCTCTTGAGACGTTGAAACGCTTTCCGATCTCCTCTAGGGTGTATTCTGCGTCCTCGCCAATCCCAAATCGGAGGCGAATTATTTTCTCTTCGCGTGGGCTGAGGGTCATGAGTATGGTTTTTACCTGATCTGAAAGCTCAGAGTTTTTTACCGACTCATATGGGGAGGCGGACTCTTTGTTCTCAAGGAAGTCGCCAAGGGTGGAGTCGTCGTCGCCAACCGGAGTTTCGAGAGAAATTGGTTCTCTGGAGGCCTCTAGGATGGCTAGAATCTTGTCCATCGGCAGACCGGTCTGCTCGGAAATCTCAATAGGGGTTGGTTCTCTGCCCAGTTCTTTGAGCAGGGAGTAGAAGGCCTTAAAGAACTGACTGCGAAGTTCGAGGAAATGTACCGGAAGTCTGATGGTTCTGGTCTTGTCCAGAATGGCTCTGGTGATTGCCTGCCGGATCCACCAACTGGCATAGGTGCTGAATTTATTGCCTTTGGTGTAGTCAAAACGAAAAACAGCCCGCATGAGACCAAGGTTTCCCTCCTGGATAAGGTCAGCTAGGCTGAGGCCTTGATGCATATAGCGCTTGGCTATGCTGACCACAAGTCGGAGGTTGGCCTTTATCATGGCATCTTTAGCCCATTCTATGTTGCGGCTATAGGATTCAACTTTTTGCTGCATTAGGGTGAGAGAGGGTACCTCTTTGTATTTCACCCGGGTGGTTTTTATGGAGCGAACCATAAAATTTAGATGCTGTTTTTTTGGCTTCAGGGTTGGGTCGCGTTTTTCCCATAATGCGATGCGGTCAACCAGTATTTCCATCTCTGGAACACCGGACTCGTCTGTTCGTATCGAGTTGATAATGGCGTCAAAACCGCTGCGGATGGCTTTGCTGTAAGTCTCTTCGTCCTCTGGGGTGAGAAGGTCAAAGCGCCCCATTTCCCGGAGGTATGTAGTTGTTGTTTCCTCAGGTTCGTGCTGTTCAACTTTCCCTGCGATGACGTCGTGTTTCTGGTCTTCATCAGCACTGACATCATCATCTGCGGGGGACGCTTTCTCTTTGGCAGGCTTTTCTTCGTCGACAATTTCAATCTTGTTTTCAAAAAGAAAATCATAGATCTGGTCGATGAAGACGGCGGTTTTCTCTTCTGGGATCAAGTCATTTAAAAATGACAGAGTAATGCAGCCATTTTTCTTCCCTGCTTTGAGCAGTCTTGCTTTTATGTTTTCAGGCACAGATAATGCTCCCGATCGTATATTTGGCTCGTGTGAACAGCATGTGGCGTAAATGCGGCACAAATGGACACGAAAACTATTTAGTATAAAATAAAAGATCCAGAATAACAAGAGAAATGACGAAAGAACCGATGTGTGGGTGTTTTTTTTAGGTTAATCTGAAGTCTGGGCTTTCCGAAGTCTCCTCTTGTCTGAAGTCTCACCTTATTCGAAGTCTTCGCTTATCTGATGACATCAGAATTGAAAAATTAAAGTTTGTCTGCTGTTTGTTCGATACGAGTGATATGGAGAACTATTCGAGTCAAAATAAGAGTGTTGCTGATGTTTATCAGACGCAGTCCGCGAAAGTCGAAGATATTCATCCGGTTAAATTGATATATATGCTTTATGAACGCGCTATTTCCCATGTTGAGGCCGTGGAAAAAAGTATTGCCGACAACGATCTGAAGAAGCGGGGCGAGAATTTAGGCAAGGCAATTGCGATTGTAACCGAGTTGAATGCCTCGATTAGGCAAGATGATGACAGTAATGCCGCCAAGTTTTTACGCACACTATACACCGCCATTCTGACCGAGCTGCCGCGGATATCTGTTTCTGGAGAACTGCAGAATCTCCGTTTGGCTCATAGCTATTTGCAGAAATTGAAGGATATCTGGGAAGATTCTGCCATGGTTGAAATTGGTATTCAAAAGGACAAGGGGGCCGTTGCTGAGGGGGATGATGAAAAGCCTTCTCCGGAGCCGAAGACAATATCAGTGGCGGTTTGATTTTTTGTCTAAATATAAAACATCTGAACAGTTACAGCCTGGAGTTAAGGGTAATTTCCAGCCTACGCTGAATAATTACTAATATTTTATCTAAAAAAATCCTTTCCTATTATCAAGTAGTTGCGTCAGTAAGGCCGTTTTTTTACGGATTTCCACATGTTTTCCCTTGACAATTCCCTTGCCCATTTTTATCTTCTCACTTTCCTTAAAATGAATGATAGTTCATTATTATAGTTTATTTTTATATATCTAACCTACAACCCAAAGGAGACTTACTCAAATGTCTAAATTAGTTGCACCACACGGCGGAAAAGGATTGGTTTGTGCATTATTACACGGAAACGAGCTGGCAGCAGAGCAGGAAAAAGCAGCCGGATTGAAAAAAATCCAAATCAGTGCTCGCGCTAAAGGCGACCTTATCATGATGGGTATCGGTGGTTTCAGCCCACTTGACGGTTTCATGACCAAGGCTGACTGGAAAAGCGTTTGTGAAAACTACACCTTGGCTGATGGTACATTCTGGCCTGTTCCTGTTACTTTGGATTGCGATAAAGCAGATGCTGATGCGATCAGTGCCGGTGACGAAATTGCCCTTGAGAATGACGGCGTTATCTTTGCTACCATGAAAATCAGCGAAAAATATGAAATGACCGAAGCTGACAAAAAATGGGAATGTGAAAAAGTATTCTTAGGTGAAGGCGAGGAATCTGAAGGCGATAACTTTTGGAAAATAGCTCCAGAAGATCACCCAGGCGTTATCATGGTTCTGAACCAGAAAGAGGTAAACCTTGCTGGTACAGTTAAAGTTCTTTCCGAAGGCGAGTACCCAGAGCAGTACAAAGGTGTTTACTTGACTCCAGCTGAGACCCGTGCCATTTTTGAAGAACGCGGTTGGTCTAATGTTGCTGCCCTGCAGCTCCGTAACCCAATGCATCGTTCCCATGAGTTCCTTGCAAAAATCGCCATTGAGGTATGTGATGGTGTTTTGATTCACTCCTTGATCGGTAATCTCAAAGCAGGCGATATCCCAGCTGATATCCGTGTTCAAGCGATTGATATCCTCATTGAGAACCACTTTGTAAAAGACAACGTTGTAAACGCCGGATATCCTCTTGATATGCGTTATGCTGGTCCTCGCGAGGCCCTGCTGCATGCTACCTTCCGTCAGAACTACGGAATCAACAAAATGATCATTGGTCGTGACCACGCTGGTGTTGGTGACTTCTATGGTCTTTTCGAAGCTCAGACAATTTTCGATAAAATTCCTACCGATGGCGGCGAAGGCAAAGCCCTTCAGTGTGAGCCTCTGAAAATCGATTGGACCTTCTATTGCAAAGAGTGTGATGGTATGTCTTCTCTTCGAACCTGCCCACACAAGAAAGAGAGCAGAGTAATTCTTTCCGGTACCAAACTGAGAAAAGCCCTCTCTGATGGTGCTGAGATTGTCGATCATTTTGGTCGTGATGAAGTTATCACTCACCTTCGTGCCTACTATGAAGGTTTGACCGAGAAAGTTGAAGTTAAAATGCAGGGCGCCGCTTCTGGTGAATCTATGTAATTTCTTTTTGAAATTACTGTTTGCATTGCAAAGGGATACCTGGTTGATTCAGGTGTCCCTTTTTTTTTGTTATCACGAAACACATTTATGCCCCTCGGATCGGAGTCTTCGCTTACCTTAGGGGTACGAAACACACAAAATAACCACTAAAAAACTATGAGAACACTTACTGTTGGACTGGCTGAGCGCTCGTACCCCATAATTATTAAAGAAGGACTGCTTGCTGAAATTGGCCTGGATCTGAAAGAAAGGAATATAGCCAAACGCTATGTGATAATATCTGACAGTCATGTGGCTGGATTGTATGGTGATTCCTTGCTGGGCTCTCTTCGGGAGGCTGGACTCGATGTCGATCTTGTGACCTTTCCCCGGGGAGAGTCAAGTAAACATCTTGCTACGGTTGCTGAGCTTGCCAGTAAACTTGCACGCTTGGGAGTTGATCGCAAAGATGGGCTTGTTGCACTTGGCGGCGGGGTAACGGGTGATATTACCGGATTCCTGGCGGCAACTTATATGCGAGGGATTGCTTTTGTGCAGGTTCCAACGACTTTACTGGCCCAGGTGGACAGTTCTGTCGGTGGTAAGACTGGGGTTGATATACCTGAAGGGAAAAACCTTGTGGGGGCGTTCTACCAGCCCAAGGCAGTCTATGTTGACTCACTTGTTCTAAATTCATTACCCGAGGAAGAACTCCTCAACGGACTCGCTGAGGTCATTAAATATGGGGTTATTTATGATGCTGCCTTCTTTAGCTTTCTTGCTGAAAACCGGCAGGACATTATTTCTTGTTCACTTTCGGTTCTAGAGGAAGTTATCAGTAGATGTTGTGCCATAAAGGCGGAAGTGGTTGCAAAGGACGAGAAAGAATCTAACTTGCGGCGAATTCTTAATTTTGGTCACACTCTTGGCCATGCTGTTGAAGCAGCCTCCAACTTTGATCTTGCCCATGGTCTCTCGGTAGCGATTGGCATGGTTGCGGCGTCACGATTGGCGCAAGCAAAAGGCCTGCTCTCTGAGGAGGACACTTCGGGGATTCAAGCTCTTATCGAGCAGTATGGTCTTCCCACTGAAATTCCGGATAATCTTGATCGCAGCAAAATAAAATTTTATCTTACCACTGATAAAAAGGCAGTTTCAGGCCGACCTTTTTATGTTCTCCCCACAGAAATTGGCAAGGTAACAATAACCGATGATGTGGATGAGGAGTTGGTTGATCAACTGCTGTAAGCTTAAGCGCTCCATGAACACCCCGCTGCACGTGGTCGAACCCCGTGATATACAGGGTGTATAATCGCGTGGCTCGACCACGCACATCGGGGTGCCCCTGAAACGCTTACGGACAAGGGGGTTATGCAAACTTGGGTGTACTTAATTGATCACTAACCTGTAAACTATTAAAACGTAAATATTGGGAGTGAGCTAAAAAAGTTGTATAAACCGAAAAATTCGTAAATGTTTGGCATGGCTTCATCTTCGCACAATCAGGCTGGCGTAGCATAGTTGGCTATGTGAGACAGCCTGATCGTGCGAAGATGAAGCCATGCCGAATATTTACATTTAAACAGCACATCTGAATCCGATTATATTGGACCAAGTGTCAGGTTCAAGGAGGCGGTGACTGACTGAGGTCACGCCTGAGGTGCCCCAGCTTCCTCCTTTGAGGATGTATATGTTTTTTTCGGCGCCAGCAATATTGATTTTATGATGGATCGTCGAGGTCCATTCAAATACGTTGCCCAGAAGATCACACAGGCCAAAAGGGCTGGCCGATTCTGATCCAAAATATTCCACCGGTGTTGAGTCTCCAATATATGAGGAGGCTAGATTACATAACTCATTGATCCACAAATTTCCCCAAGGGAACAGCCGACCATCTTCACCACGTGCCGCAGCTTCCCACTCCGCCTCAGTTGGCAGTCTTTTTCCCGCCCAGGACGCAAATGCCTGGGCATCTTCACGGCTCACTTGGACAACAGGGTGGTTCGCCTTGTTTTCAATGGTTTTACCCGGTCCATTGGGGTTTCTCCAGTTTGCTCCATCCACAGAATGGGAGGTATGTCCTTTGGATATTATAAGGGTTGATCTTCCTGTTTGTGGGTCAGTTTTTGAAACGCATTGGCCTTGATGGACTATCCCGTATCCTGCTTTTTCGGCATCAGTTTGATAGCCTGTCTCCCTCACAAAGAGATCAAATATATCGTTTGTGACAGGGTATTGGCCAAGATAAAATGTTTTAATAGGGATTTTTTGAAGCGGTTGCTCGTTAGGTTTTGGATGCGCACTGCCAATTTGGTATTCTCCTTGCGGTATTTTTATATACCTTGGGGTGAATCGATCCATCAGTTGGGCCACCAGGCCCTCCTCAGATTCTGAAAGAAGCTCAGTTTGTTCCTTGAAAGCTTCATCTGGTTCCATGTATTTTGAGAGAACCTCTATCAGTCTATTTGGTGTTTTTTCTTCAATTTCTTCTGTGATTTCGTCGAAATCGTTGTCAACTTCGACTTCTTCAAACTCGCTTTCCTGGATTTCCTCTATATCATCGTCAATCTCGACTTCTTCTAGCTCGCCTTCTGGTATTTCTTCTATGTCATCGTCAATCTCGACTTCTTCCAGCTCACCTTCTGGTATTTCTTCTATGTCATCGTCAATCTCGACTTCTTCCAGCTCACCTTCTGGAATCTCCTCTATCTCATCGTCAATCTCGACTTCTTCCAGCTCACCTTCTGGAATCTCCTCTATCTCATCGTCAATCTCGACTTCTTCCAGCTCACCTTCTGGAATCTCCTCTATCTCATCGTCAATCTCGACTTCTTCCAACTCACCTTCTGGGATTTCCTCTATCTCATCGTCAATCTCGACTTCTTCCAGTTCACCTTCTGGGATTTCCTCTATCTCATCGTCAATCTCGACTTCTTCCAGTTCAGCTTCTGGGATTTCCTCTATCTCATCGTCAATCTCGACTTCTTCCAGTTCACCTTCTTGAATTTCCTCTATCTCATCGTCAATCTCGACTTCTTCCAGTTCAGCTTCTTGGATTTCCTCTATCTCATCGTCAATCTCGACTTCTTCCAGTTCAGCTTCTTGAATTTCCTCTATCTCATCGTCAATCTCGACTTCTTCCAGTTCACCTTCTGGGATTTCCTCTATCTCATCGTCAATCTCGACTTCTTCCAGTTCACCTTCTGGGATTTCCTCTATCTCATCGTCAATCTCGACTTCTTCCAGTTCAGCTTCTTGGATTTCCTCTATCTCATCGTCAATCTCGACTTCTTCCAGCTCACCCTCTGGCATTTTCCCTACGCCGCCGTCACCTCCAACTTCTGCCAGTTCCCCTTCTGGTGTTTCCCCTACGCCGCCGTCACCTCCAACTTCTGCCAGTCCCCCTTCTGGTGTTTCCCCTACGCCGCCGTCACCTCCAACCTCTGCCAGTTCCCCTTCTGGTGTTTCCCCTACGCCGCCGTCACCTCCAACCTCTGCCAGTTCCCCCTCTGGCATTTTCCCTACGTCGCCGTCACCCCTAACTTCTGCCAGTTCTCCTTCTGGTGTTTTCCCTACGCCGCCGTCACCTCCAACCTCTGCCAGTTCCCCCTCTGGTATTTTCCCTACGTCGCCGTCACCCCCAACTTCTGCCAGTTCCCCTTCTGGTGTTTTCCCTACGCCGCCGTCACCTCCAACCTCTGCCAGTTCCCCTTCTGGTATTTTCCCTACGCCACCGTCACCTTCAACTTCTTCTAGTTCCCCTGTCTGAATTTCTGCTATATCATTGTCAACCTCAGCTAAAGGTCCTATGTTGCCATGATCCCCAGTTTGATCTCCCTCAGAAGTACCACTCTTAACTTTATCACTACCCGCAGACTCTTCACTCCTATCACCTAGGCCCTTACTTCCTGCACCTGCTCCCTCAATGTCACCTAGCTCCCCCCTCTTTGCTTTTTCAACGTTTTCCTTGGCCTCAAGTAACTGGGAGTTTAGTTCTCCAAGTTGCTTCTCTTGGTTTCCTAAACGAGAGTTCAGTTCGTCAATTATTTTTTTGCTATCTTCGAGGCCTTTAAGGAGTTCGTTTAATTTTTTTGCTCCATCTGTGCCGGCCAATCCAGGCAGGGCCTCTTTGAAGGCTGAGATCATCTCTGCAAAGGCGGGAACCTCTCCGCTTATGCCCCCCATCTTTTTCAAAAGTTCATTCTTATGCTCTTCTGATACTTCAAAAGTGTTTTGCCGGCCAATGATTATTCCTTCCGGGTTTAAACCATCTTTGGCAGATTTTTTTAGGGATTTGTTCAGGGAAGATTTCAGGCCGCTTAGGTTCTTCTTCTTCTGCTTTATTTCAGCTGGATCATTAATCTGCCAGACCTTTGCAACAAGCTCTTCAGCCGGGATAGTTGTGAGAGAATCCAGTGAATCGGTGTCCGGGGAATATTCCCTGAGAACGGCAAGCAGTTTTGCTTTTAATGTATCTGGCTTGCAGGCAAGGTTTTTAATTGCCTGGTCTATTCCTTCTATTGATACGAAAGTTGGCATATGAGCTATGTGTGAAGGTTTCTTTAATCTGCGCTGAGCGATCTCCTGCTTGCTTCTACACTGGAGTGCAGATCTTCGTGGGAAAAGATATCAGGACAGGTTAAAATTGAATTTTGCTAATAATTATACTACTGTATCATAATCGGTGTTTGTTGCTGATACCTTAATAAATTTTTTTAAAGGGAGTTCTCTCATGGCTGGGCCTTTAATTGTTGTTGATTCTCATCCCAAGGGAAAGGTCTTGCTTGATTATTTTGCTCAGCAGGCTGAAGTTGTTACTGTTCAGTCGCCCCCCCTTAGCTGTTCCTATACTGAAAAGAAAGACGAAGTAGGCATTTCTCATCTTCGTTTCTTTTTTTCACCTATTACAACCCACTCACAGTTCATTGAAGCAGTAAATATTGACCCGGATCGGGAAATACTCCTTGCTTTTGAAAATGATGTCACCGGGGACTATCTGAGCTGGCTGATACAAGGGTATCTTCACGCTCAAAGAGGTGGGCTTGAAAAGGTTAAACGCCTCCAGGTTCCCCATCTTTCAAAAGGGGGGATTCAAAAGGCCCTTGAAAAATCCCTACCAGGAGACTTAGAGGAAAAACAGGAATTTTATGTCCGCTCTTTGTTTGACTCAGGGTTGGGTGTTCATTTGCAACGTTTGATAGGCAGTCGGGTGGGGCCTGGTGATCGGCCTCTCACGTACGCATCATTGACTCTAATTTTTCTCCTTGCCGACCGTGAAACAGAGATAAAGATGTTTGCTTCGAGAAAAAGGTGGCAGATTCTGGTTGAGCTCGGGGTAGATGAGAAAAAATTCAAAGCACGGCTCGAAAAGGCAGGAGATATAACAAAAGATGGTTGGATTAAGGATGTTGATCAGGGCAAGGAGCTTGTCCCCAGGATTAAGGAGAGTCCTTTTGTTATAGACGAAATAGAAAAGGGGGAGCTTGTTCTTGGGGCTCCTTCCCCGTACGTTTTAGTCGAACTACTCGATGATGCCCAGGTTCTGTACGGATTACAACCCGGAAAAACTGGGGAAATACTTAAAAATCTCTGTTCAGGAGTTGAACTCCAGGGGAAATGGCAAGCTCTGGTCTCTTCCACGGCTGCCTCCGAAGAGGATTGTGCTGATCTTCTGGCTACCTTGGAAAAAACAGCGGCAGATTTGTTTGGAGAAGAAAATAGGGGAGAGGTGTCAGCGGAAGGGGGTCCCGGGGTCCTCTTGCCTCTGGATCCTGATGTTAAT
This sequence comes from Desulfurivibrionaceae bacterium, assembly GCA_030145275.1. GTDB lineage: Bacteria > Desulfobacterota > Desulfobulbia > Desulfobulbales > VMSU01 > JAQYVV01. The sequence continues at coordinate 126,712 of JAQYVV010000002.1, forward strand.
AGAGATGTTTTGGGGGAAACCCTGGATGAAGACAGTCTGAAAGTTTATGAATTGATTCGTGGGCGTGCCTTGGCCAGCCAGATGCTGGATGCGGTTGGTGAGAGTATCAGAGTGCAGCTCTCTTCGGGTGATATTGTTTTTCACGCTCATTTTAATTCTATCATCCAGCAGGGATTTTTATTGGCTCATCAAGGACGCAATGATGACGATTTAATGGAGCCCTGTCCCTTTGTTGACCTACAGGAGGGGCAGCAGCTTGAGTGCCTGGATATCGTGCCTGAACAGGGTGTTGGTATTCCAGCAGAGCATTATACCTATGAAACCTTGTTTGCGGAATTAGCTGATTTTTCCGTGGCGCCTGAACCCCATAATGTCATGATGCTGCAGGGGTTGATCGATCATGGCTATATTATCGTATCCCCTGATGGATCTTTGGTAGCCGACTCCAATACTATTAAAGTTGCTAAGCTTATAAACCGTGCTTTCCCAAAGATGAGTGGCGTCAATTTCTCGGCATATATTGAACAGACGGTCAATGAAGTTTTGAGCGGTCGCAAGGGCCTTGATTTTGCCTTGAAGCAGTTTGGCCAGACCTTGATGATTCAAGGGAAAAATTTGGTTAAAGTGAAGCTTCCTCAAAAAATAGCCCTTAAAAAAAGATCCTCCAGTACGATTATTAAGCAAGCTCCTAAAGTAGAGGCCCCCGCTGTAGGAAAAATTTCTGAACCTAAGCCGGGAGAGATTAAAAAAGGACAGGAGGAGCTATCAGAAGCAGAGCCTATAGAAAGGCAACAGGATGAGACGCTAGCGCCTTCCGGACAGGATGACGATGGCCAGGAAGCTGTCTCCCAAGTAAATGAAGAGCTAGAAGCACCCGGAGGAGACCTGTTTGAGGACGAGCAGGTTGCAGAAGTAGAAAATGGGGAAGTAGGTTTGGTAGGTGCCCAGGATCTGGAAACAGATATTGTTGCTGATGAAGAAGGGGGCGTCGAAGCTTTTTTGAAAGGGGAAAAGGACGCTCTCGGCGTTGAAGATAAAAAGTTGTTAGATGGGGTCGATGGTTTGGCTGATACTGCTGTGGCGGATGCTCGGCAAACTGAATCTTTAGATTCCAGCGAAGAATTAGTCGAGACAGATCAAAGCAAGGCATGTCAGGTTTGTGGCAAGCCAATGATCCTTAAAAAAGATCAGTTTGGCAGATTTTGGAACTGCTCTGGATTTCCGTCCTGTAGGCATTCTGAAAGCTTCAGCTCCAAACAAGAGTCCTCCATGCTCTGCCCTCTATGCAAAGAGAGTGAGGTTGTCACCAAAAGAACTCCCACAGGTAAAACCTTTTATGTCTGCCTAGAGCCTGATTGTGAGTTTATGGCGTGGTCTAAGCCCCATCAATTATCCTGTCAGGTTTGTGAATCTCCTTATCTGGTAGAGAAGAAGTCAGCCAAGGGCAAGAAACACTTAAGGTGCCCCAGGGCAGGTTGTAATTATATGCAGGCCATGCCGGGGGAAGATGGCAAAGACCTGCTCGATGAAAAGCCGGCGGCAGCAGAGCCTGTTCGTAAAAAGGTCAGGGTGGTGCGGCGGGTCAAAGGGACTTCTGGCAGTGGCGGCACTAAAAAAGTGAGAGTGGTGAGAAGAAGAAAATGAACGAAGGATCTAAGAATGCCAATATATGAATTTTTTTGCGGAGATTGCAATACACTCTTTAGTTTTTTTTCTGCCGGTATCAATACCAAAAAAATACCGGCCTGCCCCAAGTGTGGAAAAAATCTCGAAAAACAGCTTTCTTCATTTAGCACCATTGGCAGAGTCAAGGAGTCATCCGAAGACGGTATGCCGGATTTTGATGAATTCAAGATGGAAAGGGCTCTTGGTGAGTTGGCCAGCGAAGCTGAAAAGATCAGCGAAGAGGACCCGAAGCAGATGGCTAATCTCATGAGAAAGTTTTCGGAAAAGTCTGGTCTTGATATGGGAGATGGGATGGAGGAAGCTCTTCGTAGGCTAGGGTCTGGTGATGATCCTGAAAAAATTGAACAGGAGATGGGGGATATTCTTGAGAATAAAGATCCCCTTGCCATGATCTCCAAAAAAGGAAAAAAGGTCCACCGCAAAGCAAGCCCGGAAAAAGATGATACTCTGTATGTTCTGTAGATCTAAGGGTAAAAGCTGAAAGGTTAAATCAAAATGGTACCTAATACAGCCTCCTGGTCTTCCCTCTGAAGGGCAGGTTTCTTTATTTTATGCTTTTCATGTATTGCAGCAGTTCGCTGGCCAGAGGTCGACTGTCAACCAGAAGTGAAAACTCATTATTGTATGTTAAGGCAGAATGGGTAAAATTGTGAGAGCCAACAAAGGAAAATACTTTGTCTATGACCACAAGCTTGGAATGGGTCGTTTTTTTCTCAGAGTCCATGAGCACGTCAATGTTATTTCTCCGTAGTTTTCTGGCTACTTTATTATTTTCTTTGCTCACTTCTTTGTTGTAATTTGATTCGTCTAGGATGACATGGATGTCAACACCTCGTTTTCTCGCTTTTATGAGTTCTTGCACGATTATTGAGGGGCGGTTATTTGCAGATTTGGTTGTTCTGAAAAAGAACATAGTCATGTTGATGTTGTGTTGGGCGCCGCGAATATATGAAATCAATGTGTCGAAATAATCCGAGTTTGGCAGCATGATAATTTCACCAGGGCTGGTGCGAAGCCTAGGGGAGACCGTTAGCGAAGCTATGCTGCCATGGGGATCTGCTGCAACACTGTGGCGAGATGTAAGCTTTAGGTGGGGGCGAATGGCATCGTAGGTACCGAGTCCAATCGCCGGGATGTTTTTCAGGTCACTAAGGAATACAAAGGGGCCGTGTTTTTTTCGATAGTGAACTATTGCTTTCGCACGTTCCTTGCCAATAAAGGGAAGTTTTTGAAGTTCTTTTATTGTCGCCGTATTGACATTAACTTTCTCTGTAAGTGCCTGTGCGCAAATAGGAGCAAGAAAAAAGAGAAGAGCAAATGCAAGAACTATGCGTACGCTAAAAGAAGGTTTTTTCATAGGTTTATCGGTTTTAATGGGCTGAAACTAGGCGGGCCACCAGTCCACAGAAAGTCTGCGAACCAGATTAAATCCTCCACCTAAAACAAGAGAGCTTCTGTTGTCAACACTGTCAAGGAAGCATTGGATTTCATATGACCGTGTTCCTGCATCACATATTATGATTGGTTTTTTGTTCGCAGGTATTTCCTGATGCCGCTTCCTAATTTCCATATATGGAATAGTGTGCCATTGCTCTTGGAATTTTTTCTTAAAGGGTTCGGCTTCGACAGGATGCCTTATGTCTAAAGCTATCCAATCGGGGTTTGCATTCATGTTGTTCATCCAGCTGAGAAATTCATCCAGGTCGACGGTGCGCAGGCGGCCTGCAATGGCATTATCTGCCACGTTTGCGGTGGCATTAAGGGCATCTAAGGCGGTTGCGAAAGGCGGGGCATAAGCCATTTCAAGGTTGATGAAATCTTCCACAACGGCGCCCTTGCCAATTAAGGCTGCTGCTGCGTCCAGTCGGGCCAATACAGCGTCACCCATAGGCCCAAAGCCTTGTAAACCTAAAACCCTGCGGCTGGTTTTGTCGAAAACCATCTGCAGGGGGATGATTGCCTGGGTCGGGAAGAAATGGGCTCTGTCTGACTGGGCGGTGATCACCCGGTCAGCATCAAATCCTTCCATTTTTGCAGATTCAAAGCTTAATCCGGTACAGCCTATACTAATATCGAAGGCCTTCATGATAAAACTGCCAATTACACCAGTAAAGGTGGAGGGGATGCCGGCTAGATTGTCTGCAACAATACGCCCTTCACGGTTTGCCAGAGAGCCAAAAGGCGCATGGAATTTTTGTCCAGAAATAAGATTTGTCGTTTCTATGCAGTCACCAGCAGCGTAAATCTCAGGGTCGGAGGTTTGCAGGCGGTTGTTGACGATAATCCCGCCCCGAGGCGAGACAAGAAGGCCAGCCTCTTTAGCTATTTCACTGCGCGGTCTCACCCCGACGGCCATAACAATAATGTCTGTTGCAATGGATCGTTGGTCAGTTTTTACTGTGTAGGCTCCATCTTTTTCTGCAATTGCTAAAACACTCTCTTTGAGCAGGACTTTGACGCCGTTTTCCTCAAGATGACTAGTGAGCATACTGGCAAAAACTGTGTCGACAGCCCTGGGAAGAATTTGGGGCATCAGTTCAATGACGGTTGTTTCAACTCCCCATAAATCTGCGAAGGCCTCTGCCATCTCGATACCGATGGCGCCGCCGCCGATGACTACGGCACGGCCTACTTTTCCTTTGGCGAGTTTTTCTTTAATGGCAATGGCCTGGTGCATATCGCTAATCCGGTGCACTCCAGGCAGATCTGCGCCGGGGATCGGGGGTAGGTTTGGAGTGCTCCCGGTGGTAATAACAAGCTTATCATAGTCTATGGCGTTTTTTTCACCTGTTTCAACGTTGGTTACCTTGACCTGCTTATTCTGGCGGTCAATGGCGTCGGCCCTGGTTTTAGTCAGTACTGCAACGCCCTTTGCGTCGGTGAAAAAGCTTTCATTTCGCACGGCATGAAAGCTGGTGGAACGAAGTTCTTGTTCATCAGAAACATCGCCTGAGACGTAATAGGGGATGCCGCAGCCGCCATAGGAGATAAGGGTGTCCTGGTCAATAATTGTAATTTCAGCATCAGGTCGCAGCCTTTTAAGCCGGCAGGCTGTTTTGGGCCCTGCTGCTACGCCACCAATAATAATTATTTTTTCATTCATGGATAATCCTTTGGGGGTGATGGGTTATTTTGATTATTTTAAATAGGAGGAAGATACCATAATAGACAACTTTATTTTTTCTATTTGGTCAAATACCTGTATAAAAATATACTTTATTTAGATGCATGTCAAATTAAGAAATCCATTAAATATTTAGGCTAAAAGGCCAAATTAAATTAAGATATTTTTTTTATTGACAAAGAACAATGAGCTGGATAGATTAACTTTTCTGAATCATCATTCAGTATTAGTAGTGTTGTTTATTAAGTACCTGTTCTTGGGTTATTAATTTGAATTTCCCGAATGATTTGCCTGGTACTTAGGGACAATCAGAAGAAGCGATAGAAAAAAATTGGAGTAGTTTTTTAAAAAATTTCAGATCCTAAGGAGGAAACGGAAAAATGCCAAAGCATGATACGCCCTTGTTGGACGAGCTCGAAAGTGGACCATGGCCGAGTTTTGTCACAGACATTAAACGGCAGGCAGAGACAAAGCCTGAGTGTTGGGACATTTTAGGTCAGCTAGAATTGTCTTTCAAAGAAAGGATTACTCATTGGAAACACGGCGGTATCGTTGGTGTTTTCGGTTATGGTGGTGGTATTGTTGGTCGCTACTCAGATGTGCCAAAACAATTCCCAGGAGTTGCACATTTTCACACTGTTCGTTTGAATCAGCCTTCCAGTAAATTTTACAGCTCAGCGAAACTTCGTGACATCTGTAATCTTTGGGAAAAATACGGTTCAGGTATGACCAATATGCACGGTTCAACCGGTGACCTTGTACTTTTGGGAACAACAACCCCTAATCTTGAGCCTCTTTTCTATGAGTTGACTCATGATCTAAAACAAGATCTTGGTGGTTCAGGCTCGAACCTTCGTACTCCTGCCTGTTGTCTAGGTAAAGCCAGATGTGAGTGGTCATGTTATGACACCCAGGCTCTTTGCCATCATCTGACCATGCACTATCAAGATGAAATTCATCGTCCAGCATTCCCATACAAATTCAAATTCAAAATGTCCGGTTGTCCAAACGATTGTGTTGCAGCGATCGCCCGTTCTGACTTTGCTGTTATCGGGACATGGAGAGACGATATCCGCATTGATCAGGCCGCAGTTAAAGGCTATATCAATGGCGACTTCCCTGCCACTGGTGGTGCGCATGCTGGAAAAGATTGGGGTGCATTTAATATAAACAAAGAGGTTATTCAACTTTGTCCTACCGGATGTATGTCAATGGCAGGCGATGAGCTGAAAATTGATAACGCTGAATGTACACGCTGCATGCATTGCATCAACGCTATGCCTCGTGCACTACGTCCTGGCGTTGATCAGGGAGCTTCAATCCTGGTTGGAGCGAAAGCCCCTATCCTTGATGGTGCTCAGTTTGCAACTTTGACTATTCCTTTCCTTGAAGTTAACCAGGAAAATGATTTTGAAGAAGTTATTGAGCAGATTGAAAAAATATGGGATTGGTGGATGGAAGTTGGTAAAAACCGTGAGCGTGTTGGTGAGACAATTCAGCGTGTTGGACTACCTACCTTCCTCTCAGTTATGGAAGTAGATATTGTCCCACAACATGTTAAAGAGCCTCGTTCCAATCCTTATGTATTCTGGCAAAGTGAAGAGGTTGAAGGCGGATTCGATCGTGACGTTAGAGAGTTTAGAAAACGCCACGCTCAATAATCGACCCGGTAGCAGATACGTTAACACAAAAGCAATAAATATAGATACAAGGAGGTTTTAAAATGGGTTACGATCCAGCTAATCCGATGGTCGATAGAATCACTGATATCGGTCCACCACATTTCGAACAATTTTTTCCACCAGTCATTAAAGCAAACTATGGCAAATGGCTCTATCATGAGATCACTCAGCCAGGTGTTTTAATGCATAAAGGCGAATCTGGGGACGAATGTTACACCGTCCGTGTAGGTTCAGCTCGTCTCATCAGTATTGAGCTTATCCGTGAAATGTGCGATATCGCTGACGCACATTGTGAAGGATTCCTTCGCTTTACTACCAGAAACAATGTTGAGTTCATGGTTGACTCTGCTGATAAGGTTCAGCCTCTTTTGGATGATCTTGCCAGCCGTGGCAATAAATTCCCTGTAGGTGGTACCGGTGCTGGTATTACTAATATCGTTCATACTCAGGGTTGGGTTCATTGTCATACTCCAGCAACGGATGCTTCCGGTGTTGTTAAGGCAGTAATGGATGATCTTTTTGAGCATTTCACCTCAATGAAACTGCCGGCTCAGGTACGTGTTGCTCTTGCCTGCTGCTTGAATATGTGTGGTGCTGTTCATGCTTCTGATATTGCAATCTTAGGTATCCATAGAAAGCCACCAATGATTGATCACGATGCTATTTCAGGTCTTTGTGAGCTTCCATTGGCGATTGCTTCTTGTCCTCTTGGAGCTGTTAAACCTGCAAAAGCTACCAACGAAGCTGGTGAAGAGGTTAAATCTGTCAAGGTTAACGCAGCGCGTTGTATGTTCTGTGGTAACTGTTACACCATGTGCCCTGCGATGCCTCTTGCTGATCCAGAAGGTGACGGTATTGCAATCTTGGTTGGTGGAAAGGTCTCCAACTCCAGAAGCATGCCAAAATTCTCCAAGCTGGTTATTCCATTCCTGCCAAATACTCCTCCACGTTGGCCAGAGACTGTTCAGGCAGTTCGTCAGATTGTTGACGCTTATGCTGCTGATGCTCGTAAATACGAGAGAGTTGGTGAGTGGGCCGAGAGAATTGGTTGGGAGAGATTCTTTGAAAAATGTGATATTCCTTTCACTATTAAAAGTATCGATGATTATCGTCTGGCTTATGACACCTGGAGAACTTCAACTCAGTTCAAGTTCACCAGTCATATAAAATAAGCTTATATTATTTCAAAACTATTACAGTCGATATTACAGGCTGTAATAGTTTTGGCCTGATTATGTTAACCTAGAAGTGAGGAGAACAATATGGCCTTAAGTGTAGATGAATTAAAAGCTGCGATCATGGATAAAGCTATGACCGCAAAGAAACCTCAGCTTTATATCAAGGATTTCTATGCCTGTGATCCTGATACCAAACCAAGAGCAATCAAAAATGTTGCTAATGATCTTGTTAAAGAAGGTAAAATGACCTTCTGGTCTTCTGGTTCTACAACAATGTATGCTGCTGTTGGACGTGCAAAAGATGAAGAAACCAGGGACGCTGCAGAAGATTCAAAATAATTAGTTATCTTACTGGTACTCTTAGTATTAAATGCAGATTGTCTGGATAAGACAATCTGCATTTTTTTTTAAATTAATTTAAATTTTACTGGAAGCAAAATGAGTTTTAGGCAGTTTGAGAGTATGTTGGCCGAAATTGATAAGACCTTTACTGCGATGCAGGAAAAATACCCGGCAGAGATCCGTTGTAAACCTGGTTGTGATGATTGCTGTAATGCTTTTTTTGATGTGAGTTTAATTGAGGCGGAATATGTACAACTTGCTTGCAGTCATTTAAATTCGGATGATTTCTCGAAGCTTAAGGATAGGGCTAAGTCAGCGAGAGATAAGACCGAGGCTTATAAAAAAGATATCCAGGCAAACAAATTTGAGGTTCCTCAAGTTGGACATTGGCGCGTTCCATGCCCAATGTTAACTGAAGAGAAGAAATGTATTATTTATGGGCATCGTCCTGTGACTTGCAGGGCTTATGGACTGCCAACTTCAATAGGTGATAAGGGGCATGTGTGCGGATTTTCAGCCTTTGATAAAGGTACGACCTATCCTACCATCAAATTAGACCAAATTAATACTTATCTGCGGAATTTATCAAATGTGTATGCTGCCGGCAAAAACTTACCGGCAGCTAAGGCGCAAAAAAGAATGTTTCTCTATGAAATTATTCTTCGGGATCTGTAAAAGCCTATTTTTATCAGTTGTCTTGTTCAAGCTTAGTTGCTTTTTCCAATAACTTATCAGCAAAAGAGTTGTGTTTGAAGTTTTTGTGGATTGAGGCAGCTGTGCGTAAACAATCAATTGCCAGATTTTTGGCCCCATTCTCTAGGTAAATCTCGGATAAGAGTTCCAAGGTATTGACGGTTCCTTGAGGGTTATTGTCGTCATGATAGGCATCAAGGATGTCTAGGTATGATTCAATCGCTTGATCTAGTTTGTTCCATTGCCTATAAAGATTGGCTCGTTTTTTTACGATGGAAACTAGACTAGTCTTATCTTTGTTTTTTTCACATATTTTGTAGGCAATCTCCCAGTTTGAGAGGGCCTGATCATAATTATTTTTTTTCAGACAGATATCCCCTAGCTTATCTGATGCGTTAGCTATGCCATTTTCATCCTTATCTTTTTGGAAGCTGATCAGGGCGTTATGAAAGGCATTAGCAGCCTGGGTGATGTCATCTTCTTGGAGAAACTTTTGTCCTGATTCATAGTCAAGCTGAGCTTGACTTTTAGGCTCTGTCTCTTTGCTTTCTGGATCTATTGTTTTAAGTGATAATTCTTCTGACATAATTATTTACTCCTGGTTCTTTTCAGTTATTAGCGCTAAGGCATTCTTGGCAAGTTCCCCAATGCTTATTTGATAGGGCTTACCTTCTTCATATATAGTGATAATAGTTGACTCATTTTCCTCAGCCATAGCCATGATTTTGCTTTTAAGCTCGGTTGCCTTTATCCTGCCAAAAAGAAGTAATGCATGGCCGCGGGTTGCTGGGTCTGGATGATCAATAAAGTTGAAAAGGCTGTAGATTGGCGTGGCCCTGATAATCTCTGGGTTTGTTTTTGCGATAGCAGCCATGGCCCATATCACCTCTGCTCTGACGGCAGCAACATTACGGTGCATCAGGAGATGGCGGGCAAATGATCCAAAAATATCAGGTCTGGCAGCAATGATTGAGCCAATAGTTTCAATCAGACCCCAATGGGTTGAAGCTGAATCTGTACAGGCCTCAAAAAGCCGGTGTAATAGGTCACTAATCGCCCCTGGGTTTCTGGTGGAATATCTGGCGCTGACTTCTCCGAGAATATGGGCATAAAACCATCTTTTTGCACTGTCTGGATCATACAACAGGCGTTGCAAATAGCGAATTACTTTTGAATCATCAAAAAGGAGATTCACCAGCTCGTCAATATTGCCGTTGTTGGCTAACTCCTTTACTTCCTTTTTATTTACTTTCTTTTTCGTCCTTTTGGGGTCACGCAATGGCTCAACTGGTACTGTACTTCTTAGTGGGCCCATTTCAACTTGCCCATCTTCCTGCTTTAGAGTGTCGGTAATTTCGGCCATGTCTCGATTCAAGCGGACAAAGTAGAGGACACCGCCTACGGCACGGCCGTCTAGATTTCTGGTATCAACAACCCTATGGGTTAGAAGGTCGTAGTTTTCAACCCGATTGGTAAGGTAGTCATCATCGGGCATAAGATCCCAGGCCAGGTCCCAATTGTCGTTGCAGGCGTGTACCAGGCAATCAACCATTGCGGCCCCAATATTATGTCCAGTCTGATCGCAGGCGTATACTGAACCACATTGACATGATCCTAGAAGGAACTCGGACATCTTTCTTTTTTCCGGTTCTGCAGGTCGATCAACATCCTGGCCGCAAAAGGGGCACCAGGGGGGCACTGTTATTGATACATTTTTGGGCATTACGAGGAAAGCTCCTGGTTAACAGCATCTATAAAACGGGGGTCAACCTTGTAGCCTAGTTCAAGGGCCTTGGTTATTGACTCTTGGGCAGTTTTTGTCTCTTTATTGTAAAAATGGGCAACGGCCTTATTGTTATGGGCCATGGCCATTTTGGGATCAAGCTCTAATGTTTTGTCAGCGGCCTTAATAGCATCAGCTAAATTACCAGCCATAACATGGGCTGAAGCAAGATTAACCCAGGCAAAGGCAAGTTTTTTGTCGTGATCGATCGCCTTTAGATATGATTCAACGGCTTTGTCGGCATCTCCTCGTCTTTGATGGATGAGGCCAATGTTGGTGTGGGCTTTGGCAGGATTATGAGCATAAAGTATTGCTTTTTTATTTGCATCCATGGCTTCGTCAAGGCGGTCAAGTTCAAAATAGATTGCGCCAAGGTTAATCAGGGAGTCAGCTGAGTGCTCGTCTATTTCAACGGCTCTCTTCAATTCTCGAATGGCATCTTCATGTCTGCCGACTTGTCTGTATACCAGGCCCAAGTGATGGTGGGCCATGATGGAATCAGGGTTTTCTGTGCATTTTTCTTCAAGCTCTTTAATTACTTCATTCGGGTCTTTTATTTGGCTGGTATCAGACATTTCTCTATCCTTATTTCAATTTATATTTTTTGTGTGAAGTGTTATAAATAATCACACCTTAGCTGCTTGGCAAGGGTTTGGCTGAATTAATGATGTACCAACCGTATTTCATTCAAAAATAGGCGATATAGCGATGTTAGCCTTGTGGATTTATGTTTTTTTGGCTTGGCGTTTTTATAGAATATAAGGGAGCAATGTGATGGAAGAGGGTATGGGGAATCCTAATCCTGTTGGGATTGTGGTTGCCGGATTGAGTGGCGGTTCCGGGAAAAGTGTGGTGTCTGTTGGAATTACTGCGGCATTTCATCAACAGGGTAAGCTAATATGTCCTTTTAAAAAGGGGCCCGATTATATTGATGCAGGTTGGTTGCAGTTGGCGGCCGCCAATCCTTGCTATAATCTTGATCCTTACCTGATGGACAAAGAAACCATTCGGCGATCCTATATTAAAAATTCAAGGGGGGCTGATCTCGTATTGCTTGAAGGTAATAGAGGACTTTTCGATGGTGTTGACGCGACAGGATCATATTCGACAGCGGAATTGTCTTCGATTATAAATCTTCCCATTCTGTTGGTTGTAGATTGCACGAAAACAACCAGGACTGTTGCTGCCATGGTCCTAGGCTGCCAAAAGCTTGACCCTTCAATTTCAATTGTCGGTTGTGTTCTGAATCGCATCGGCAGCAGTAGGCATGAGAAAATAGTACGTGAAGCAATAGAGCATTATACTGATGTGCAGGTTGTGGGTGCTGTAAGAAGGCAGAAGGTTGATATCTTCCCCCAGAGGCATATTGGTATAACTCCTTGCCCAGAATTTGCGGGTGCAGCTGAAGCGGTTAGAAAAGTTGGGGAATTGATCAAGGACAGTGTTGACCTTGATCAGGTTCACGCACTTATGGCCGAGGTCAGCCCGGCCAAGATTTCTGTGGAGGAGGTGAGGGCGCCGGTTGACGCTGTTGCACCAAAGGAAAAAGATCTGCGCATAGGTATTTTGAAAGATGCAGCTTTTCAGTTTTACTATCCAGAGAACCTGACTGCTCTTTCAGAAAGGGGAGCAGAGTTGATAGAGATAAATGCCTTAGAGGCAGAATCTTTGCTTGAGTTGGATGGACTATACATAGGAGGCGGCTTTCCTGAAACCAGCGTTCAGCAGCTTTCCGCAAACACAAGCTTTCGAGAGTCAGTGAGGCTTGCGGTGCAAAACGGTCTACCGGTGTACGCCGAGTGTGGCGGGCTCATCTATCTTGGCAAGGGAATGAGAGTGGCGGGAGAGTATTTCCCCTTAACCGGCGTGTTTCCTGTGGTTTTTGAAATGATGAAAAAACCCCAGGCCCACGGTTATACTGTTTTGAAGGTTTCTGGGGACAATCCTTTCTACGAAAAGGGAAGTGAAATAAAGGGGCATGAATTCAGATACAGCAAAATTGCTGAATGGAGTGGAGAGAGCAAGGATCTCGCCCTCTCCATGACCAGAGGTGTTGGTTTTGCAGGTGGCCGTGATGGGCTGGTCTATAAAAACGTTCTGGCCCTCTATACCCATATTCACGCCCTAGGTACTCCTGAATGGGCGGAGAGCTTTATCCGAAAAGTTCGAGCGGGCAAAGCAAAAAGGTAAATATTTGGATAGTGCCTCAGATTTGCACGATCAGGCCTGCGAGCTATATTGAGTCATATGCGATCAGGCCTGATCGTGCAAAGATGGGGGGGCTAGCCGAATATTTACGAAAAAAGAGGCTAGTGGACGGTGGGCATTGTCCCTAATACCTTAACTTCTATGGCTTTCTTTACCGTTTCCTCTGGCTCTGGATCTTCCCAGTGGATAAATGCTTCTTTGACGCGACTGAAGGCGCCATTATCTTCTTTGCATTTTGCGCATACTTCCAAGGCTTCGTCTCGGTAGATAATGACCTTGCTGGCAGGTTCGCCCTCTTTGTCAACGGCGGCCATTTTTTTGCAGCCACAAATAAGGCGTACTATTGCCACGCCAACCGCATCTGGACTTCCTTCTACGATACCGGCAATCATGGCCGCTTCGTTGCTAAAAGTTTTTTGTTCTGTTTGATTATTCTGTTTTTTTGATTTGTTTTTCTTTAGTTTCATGACTAGATTTGCTTGGAATTAGTTTTTTTGGGGGGCAGGTCCATTTATTTATACCTGCCTTGCGGTCTGTAATTAGTTTTATCTTTTATAGCAGATTTTGGTAATTTTTAAATGGAAGATTTTAATAATTACTGTATTTCTCCTTTTGACGGTATTCTGATGTTTTTCTTGGCCAGTCCTGTTGTTTATTTGTTTTTCTTTTTGTCCCGAAGTTTTTATTGACAAAAAAACCGGCTTGAATTAATGGGTACCCTAGTGCTTTTACAGGTGGAAAAAAGTTGCTATAAAATAATGTTTATTAAGTTTTTTATTCAATTAATTTAAGGAGGAGTAGTTATGTGGAATGTAGAAATAGATAAAGATAAATGCACAGGTTGTGAAGAGTGTATAGACGCATGTCCAGCACAGGTTCTTGAGATTGTTGAGGGTAAATCTGATGCTGTGAACCTTGATGAATGTCTCGGTTGTGAAACCTGTGTTGAAGTATGTCCAGAAGGAGCTATCGAAGTTAGCGAGGACTAATCTCATCTTTGCATAATTTTGGCGGATAGGCCTGTCTCCGGAAGGGGACAGGCCTATCTTGTTTGTAACTATTCAGAAGCACCTCATCTTTGCCCATTTTAACCTTCTCACATACCCAAAAGTATGCTTCGAAGTCTAGGTAAGCGTAGACTCCGAAATGAACAGGTAAGCGAAGACTCCGAATCTAAGGCACTTCTGAACAGTTACGCTGCGGAGTTAGTTAAGGTTATTTTCTTGCCCTCTCTGAATAGGTACTTTTTTTTACTCCTCTAAGAATTGTTTGGCGTGGCTTTTGATCTGAAAAAATTGAAACCTGGTGTTTCCCTGCAAACGCATCGGATAGTTGCGGCCTCCATCTGGAGTATAGTTGGTACTCTTCTTATGGTGCGTGGCGGTATCTATCTAGATTATTCAGGGAAGTTCTGGCTTATTATTGCGGCTATTATTTTTGGGACATTAAAATCTTTATTTATGCTGGATAGGTCAGCCCGGAAAAATATTGAAAGGTTATCTGGCTTGCGTGAAGGGGCATGCCTTGGGAGTGTTTATTCACTCAAGATGTGGGGCCTTATTGCCTGTATGATTGTTTTTGGTAAGATTCTTCGCATCTCCGGCCTTCCTTTTGAGTATGTCGGGTTCCTTTTTGCTGCTGTTGGCTGGTCCCTTTTTTTTTCCAGCAGGCTGTTGTGGAAAAATGTCTATAGTTCTTCTGTAAGCGCTCTATGAACACCCTGCTGCTCCTGAAACGCTTACAGACTCGGGATTATACAATCTTGGGTGTACTTAATTGATCTCTAATGTTCTTCGTAACAGGATATATTGATATAGCATGACCCTCTCAAGCAATAGAGTAGAAATTAACCTGGCAGCTTTGCAGGCTAATTTCCAGGCCATTCTCCAAAGGGTGGGACCAGAAGCACAGGTTCTTGCCATGGTCAAGTCAGACGCTTACGGACATGGGCTGGTGCCCGTTGCTCTGGCCATTGAGAGAGCTGGCGGTACCTATTTTGGTGTAGCCGAGGTTGATGAGGGTATCGCCTTAAGGCAAGCTGGTCTTGCCGGCGGAATAGTCGTCTTTTTAGGGTCTGATTGTTACGATGAAATAATTTATTACAATCTTTCTCCGGTGGTTTTTGATTTGGATAATCTGGCGGGATTATCGGCTGCTGCGGAGAAGAAAAATATACGTGTCGGGGTTCACTTAAAAGTTGATGTTGGCATGGGCAGGCTTGGAATAATGCCTGGGCAGATGGCTCTCTTCCTGCGCACAATTAAGACTCTCCCAGGTGTCTATCTTGCTGGAGTTTTAGGGCATTTTTCATCTGCGGATAATATTACAGAGACGGCGGCCACGAAAAAACAGTTGCAGCAGTTTTCTGACCTGGTCCAGAAAAAAGATATTTGCGCAGAAGGGCTGCTGGACAAAGATGATGCACCTCTTTTGCATATTGCCAATTCGGCAGCTATTATAAATTACCCGGATACGTTTTTTCAGCTCGTTCGACCGGGCCTTGCGCTTTATGGATACCACCCCGCCGGACGAGGACAAGAATGGCCTTTTCCGCTGAAAGCGGTTATGAGTTTTAAAACAAGGGTCGTTCAGGTGAAAGAGGTACCGGCCGGTTACGGCGTAAGTTACGGGCACACCTTTATAACCAAGAGAGCGACAACTCTGGCCGTTTTGCCTGTTGGATATGCCGATGGCTATATGCGTGGGCTCACTGGCCGTGCGGAAGTATTGATTAGAGGAAAACGGGCACCTATATGTGGTCGTATCTGTATGAATGCTTGTCTTGCGGATGTGACTGATATCGCTGGCGTATCCCCCGGTGATGAGGTTGTCTTGCTCGGGAGTCAGCCCTGGGAAGATTCATCAGGCTCGGAGCAGACCATTTCTGCTGATGAAATTGCAGGATGGATGGAGACCATCAGTTATGAGGTGCTCTGCCTTTTCGGCAGCAGCAATGACAGGATTTATTTGAACGAGTGACTCGTGAAAGAACGAAATGAGAAACTTGAAATTGGAAATTAGAGTTTCAAGTTGCCAATTTCTTAAGGGCCTAAGGGGCTAAAGACGACCCATGATAAAAATACGAATAAAAGAACAACTGGATAAATGTTTTGCCAAAGGAGTGGAGCAAGGACTTTGGAGCGATGCCGCGGCAGGTATTTATACTCTGGAAAGTCCAAAATTCTCCGGGCAGGGGGATTATGCCACCAATCTGGCCATGATTGTAGCCGGAAAGGAGAAAAAAAAGCCCAGGGATATTGCGGCCCAGCTGGTTGAATTGATCTCCCCTTCAGATATGCTTGAAAAGGTTGAAATTGCCGGCCCTGGTTTTGTGAATCTCTTTGTCTGCAACTCCCTCTGGCAGGATGTTTTACAGGAAATTTGCCGTAGAGGAAAAGATTTTGGTCCGGAAGCGGTGGGGCAGGGCAAGAAGGTTCTGGTTGAATTTGTCAGCGCTAATCCAACGGGACCGTTAAGTATAGGACATGGGCGTCAGGCGGTACTTGGTGACGCCATTGCCAGACTTCTCGAGGCGACCGGCCACCAGGTAGAGCGTGAGTATTATTATAATGATGCCGGTCGGCAGATGCGCGTTTTGGCAGCCTCCCTAAAACATCGCTATCTTGAAGATCTTGGCATCCCCAGTGAGTTCCCGGAAGACGGTTACCAGGGAGAATATATCAGTGAGATAGCCAGAGAACTGGTGGCTGAAAAAGGCGACAGCCTCAAGGACTTAGAGGATCTTGATATCTTTAAAGAGAGGGCTGAAAAAGCTATTTTTAAAGATATCAACGGCACTCTCGAAAGAATGGATGTCAAGTTTGATAAATATTATAACGAGCATACCCTGTATGATGACGGGCATATTGATGATGTCATAAAAATTTTGCGGCAGAAGGGGCTGGCCTACGATCAGGAAGGGGCTGTCTGGTTTAAAACCACAGAATTGGGTCTGGATCAGGATCGTGTTATTGTCAAAAGCAGTGGCGAGCCCACTTATAGGCTGCCTGACATTGCTTACCACCGCGAGAAGTTTCGCAGAGGCTATGACTGGATGGTGAATGTCTTCGGTTCCGATCATATTGCCACCGTGCCGGATGTCTTGGCGGGACTGCAGGCCTTGGGGTATGATGATTCCAAAGTAACCGTGGTTCTGCACCAGTTCGTCACTCTTCTGCGGGACGGAAAACAGGTGAAAATGTCAACCCGCAAGGCAACATTTATCACCATTGATGAATTGCTTGATGAGGTTGGCCCGGATGTTGTCCGCTTCTTTTTCTTGATGAGAAAGGCCAACAGTCAGTTGGAATTTGATTTACACCTGGCAACCCAGGAGAGTCAGGAAAACCCAGTCTATTATGTGCAATATGCCCATGCCAGGCTGTGCAGTATTTTACGCAAGGCAGAAGAAAAAGGGATAGAGAGGGGGGAACTTGATAGTATTAAAACAAGTCTTCTCAGCCAGCCAGAAGAACTCACCCTTCTAAAAGAGATGGCAGGATATCCTGAACTGGTACAGAGAGCGGCCCTTGATCTCTCCCCGCATCGGGTGATTTATTACCTGCAGGAGATGGCTGGAAAGTTTCACGGTTTTTATAACAAACATCAGGTCCTATCAGACGAGGTTGAGTTATCTCAAGCGAGACTTTGTCTGGTGAATGGTTTGCGAATTGTTTTTCACAATGGTTTGACCCTTCTAGGAGTGAAAGCACCGGAAAAAATGTAACAGATGGCTACATCCAGAAAAAAAAAGAAATTCACCATACAATTTGCGCTTGGCATTGGAGGTTTGTTTTCCATTGGCATAGTTGCTTTTTGTATCTTCCTGTGGATGTTTCTTTTTGGTGTTTGGACTGGGCAGACCCTTTTGGAACCTTCCGGAGGAAACAAGGAGGGGCTGACCAGTTTTGCCATGCAGTTATGGAAACCGAAGAGCGATGAGGCCAATCTTGAACTGCCGGAGTTAAAACCTGAGAGCATAAAAAAAGAAAAGGTGCGGGAAGCTAGAGACGAGCACGAGCCGGCCCATTTTTCTCTGCAGGTTGCGGCCTTTCGGGACACAGATAATGCTCGAAAAGTGGTTTTGCAGTGGCGGGCCAGGGATTACGAATCTTTTTACCTTGCCCCGGAACAAGAAAACGGTACATTTTATCGTGTTTTTGTGGGGGTCTTTGACAAGATGGAAGAGGCAAAAAAAATGGCCGTCGGTCTTGAACAAAAAGGGAAAGAGAAGTTTTTTATCACCTTGATACCTGCTTCAGAAAAACGCTACCCTTGACCGGGGTAAAGGACTGGTTTATTTTTATGATCCGTGATGCTAGAATGGGCGACGTTAAGGCAATTTATGATTTGTTAAAACATTACTCTGAAAAAGATCTGCTGTTAGGCAGGTCCCTTAGTTCTCTATACGATCAGCTTAGAGACTTCAAAGTCTATGTGGCTCAAGGACCAAAGCCCGGTTATCTTGAAAAAGAGGGTGAGATCCTGGTCGGGGTCGGGGCTCTGCATGTGTGCTGGGAAAACCTGGCCGAGATACGCTCCTTAGCTATTGCCGATGCCTTTCAGGGGGAAGGGATTGGCCGGAAAATCGTTGATGCCTGTCTGGCAGAGGCAGAAGCTCTCGGGATAAACAGAGTGTTTACTTTGACTTACCAACCTGGATTTTTTCAAAAGTTGGGTTTTATAGATGTAGATAAGGGCGAGCTGCCCCATAAAGTATGGAGTGATTGTATTCACTGCCCAAAATTCCCGGATTGCAATGAAGAGGCGCTGATCTGGGAAAAGCCGGCTTAGGGCTGGCGGGTCTCTTGAACATCGAACATCGAGTGAACTACAAAGACAAATACTGTACCTGAAAGATTTGATATTTTGTTTTTATGCTGTTTCATTTGGTGTCTGAGTCTGCGCTTACCTTCGGCATGTTTTGAGCCGGAATCCAGAGAAATTGGTAACTATTCAGGTAGGGCCCCTAAAACTGGGCATAACCACCGAATTGTAACTTTTTAGATGTGCCCCAGGTGTGTGTGAACAGGACTTTCAGCTATACATCGGTATGCTGGAAGTCCTGTTCGCGCGCAGATGGGGTGCAACTGAACAGTTACACGTAATGATATAAATAGGGCACAGTGCAGTGCCGTGGAGCAATTTATGATTGGCAAATTAATGACCAAGGTCTTTGGTAGTAAAAATGACCGGGTTCTCAAAAAGATTCAGCCGCTGGTGGACAAGATAAATAGTCTTGAAGCGGATATCGTTAAATTAGATGATGACGGTCTGAGAGCAAAAACAGTTGAATTCAAGGAACGTGTCGCCCAAGGAGAGTCCTTGGATGACCTTTTGCCCGAAGCATTTGCTGTGGCTCGGGAAGGAGGAAAAAGGGCTCTGAATATGAGGGCTTTTGATGTGCAGCTTATCGGTGGCATCGTTTTGCACCAGGGCGACATAGCTGAGATGAAAACAGGTGAAGGAAAGACCATATGTGCTACCCTTCCCGTTTATCTGAATGCATTGTCTGGGAAAGGGGTTCATGTGGTAACAGTGAACGACTATCTGGCTGCCCGTGATGCTGAGTGGATGGGTGAGGTGTATCGTTTTCTTGGGCTTACGGTTGGCACAATTGTGCATGGCCTTGACGATACCCAGAGAAGAGAGGCCTACCATGCCGACGTTACCTACGGAACAAATAATGAATTCGGTTTCGACTATCTGCGCGACAATATGAAGTTTGAGCTACAGGATTTCTGTCAACGCGACTTTAATTTTGCGGTCGTGGATGAGGTTGACAGTATCCTAATTGATGAGGCACGTACCCCTTTGATAATTTCCGGACCATCCGGGCAGTCAGTTGAATTATATAATCAGATAAATAAACTTATCCCCAAATTTACCCGTGATACCCATTATACGGTTGATGAAAAATCCAAATCTCTGGCGATGACAGAAGACGGAGTCGAACTTGGCGAGAAACTTCTTGAACTCGATAATCTCTATGACCCAAAAAATATTGAGTACCTGCATCACTTAAATCAAGCATTGAAGGCCCATGCCATTTTTAATGTAGATGTTGACTACATGGTCAGGGATGGTGAAGTTGTTATTGTTGATGAATTTACCGGCCGGGCAATGCAGGGCAGGAGGTTCAGCGATGGACTGCACCAGGCTCTCGAGGCCAAAGAGGGGGTCAAGGTGGAGCAGGAAAATCAGACCCTTGCCTCCATTACCTTTCAGAATTACTTCCGGATGTATAATACCCTGTCGGGAATGACAGGTACCGCAGACACAGAGGGGCCAGAGTTTAGAAAGATATATGATCTTGGTGTAGTAATCATTCCAACAAATATGAATATGATCAGGGATGATTACGCCGATGTCATCTATAAGAACAAAAAAGCCAAATTCCGGGCCATCGTTCGTGAAATAAAAGAGATGCACGAAAAGGGGCGGCCCGTACTGGTTGGAACCATAAGTATTGATATTTCCGAATTGATATCAAAAATGTTAAAAAAGGATAATATCCCTCATAATGTTTTGAATGCCAAGCACCATGAGCGTGAGGCCGAAATTATTGCTGAGGCTGGTCACCCTGGAAGGGTTACCATTGCCACAAATATGGCTGGGCGTGGAACGGATATCAAGCTTGGCGATGGGGTTGCCGATCTTGGTGGGCTCCATATCTTGGGGACTAGTCGGCACGAATCCCGGCGGATTGATAACCAGTTGCGTGGACGCGCCGGGCGCCAAGGTGATGCGGGCTCTTCACGTTTTTATCTCTCTCTTGAAGATGATCTCTTGCGTGTTTTTGGCTCTGATCGCATTGCCGGTATTATGGACAAGCTTGGCATGGAGGAAGACGAGCCCATAGAACACTCCATGATTACCAGGGCCATTGAAAATGCCCAGCGTAAAGTGGAAGGTCATAACTTTGACATTCGAAAACACCTGCTTGAGTATGATGATGTTATGAACAAGCAGCGTGAGGTAATCTACAGCCAGCGGCGTGCCATTCTCAATAAGGAAGATGTTAAAGACAACATTCTTGATATGGTTCCCGACCTGGTTGAACCACTGGTCTTTGAGTTTGCCGAGGAAAAGCTGCCTTCTGAAGATTGGGACTGGAAAGGTCTGACGGAAAGAATACATGCTAACTTTGGCCTTTCCATGCAGTGGGAGGACGATGTCATCAAAGACCTGAAGAGTGACTCCTTGAGAGAAAAAATAAGTGAGATGGTTCTTGGTGCCTACGAGGTGAGAGAAAAAGACCTTGGGGCTGAGAACATGAGACATCTGGAGCGTATTATCCTGCTCCAGGTTGTGGACAACCATTGGAAGGAACATCTCCTGAATATGGATCACTTGAAAGAAGGTATTGGTTTGCGCGGCTATGGCCAGAAAAACCCACTGAACGAGTATAAAAAAGAGGGTTTTCAGATGTTTCAGGGCTTGATGGAAACTGTTAAGCAGCAAACGGTCTCAACTCTCTTTATGGTGCAGCTTGTCCAAAAAGATGAAGTCGAGGAACTTGAAAGGCAGCAGCGTGAGAAGGAGAAGGCACGTATCGCTAAGCTGAGTAGAAGTGATGAGTCTGCCGCTGAGACTAAAAAACCCACCACCAGCGATAAAATTGGCCGCAACTCCCCATGTACTTGCGGCAGCGGTAAGAAATATAAAAGATGTTGTGGAAAGACGAAGTGATCCCATGAGTGATTTATCTGTAAATGGATTTCAGTTTTCGGCCGTGAAGGCAGGTATTCGGGGCAAGGACCGCCTCGATCTTGGCCTTATTTACTGTGAAAGAGAAGCACAGGCGGCGGCTGTTTTCACTACAAATATAGTCAAGGCTGCACCTGTTCTGCTTGGCATGGAAAGGCTAGCAAATGGCCGCATTCAGGCCGTGATGATTAATGCCAGCATTGCAAATGCCTGCACTGGCGCTGAAGGAATGGCAAACGCTAAATCTGCCGCCAAAATGGTAGCAAGCGCTTTGGGGATTTCCGAAGAGTTGGTTCTGGTTTCTTCAACCGGTGTTATTGGTCAGCAACTTGATATGACCTGCTTTGAAAAAGCTGTTCCCGGACTTGCGGCGGCCAGAGATGTTGGCGCAGCACAAAAACTGGCCCAGGCAATAATGACGACTGACACCGTCGAAAAAACGGCGCTGCGCAAGATCAAAATAGGTGATAAGGAAGTGACTGTGGCAGGAATAGCCAAAGGGTCAGGGATGATCATGCCCAATATGGCCACCATGCTCTGCTTTATTATGACAGATGTGAATATCGGAGCTGATCTGCTCCAAGAGATGCTGAAAAGATCGGTGCATAAGTCGTTTAACCGGATTACGGTGGATGGTGATTCAAGCACCAACGATACTGTTCTGGTGATGGCCAGCGGTATGGCTGAAAACGATTGTCTTGGTTCACTGGAGGCGCAAGGGGCAGCTGTTTTCGAAGAGTGTTTGGCTGATATTAGTCTTGATCTTGCCCTACAGATAGTTGCCGATGGGGAAGGTGCCAATAAACTTGTTACTATTGAAGTCAAAGGGGCCAGGACTGAAGAAGAGGCTGACGGTGCCGCACGCACCATTGCTAACTCGCCCTTGGTAAAAACTGCTTTTTTTGGGCAAGATGCCAACTGGGGTAGGATTATTGGGGCTTTGGGCCGGTCGGGTGCAGATTTTGATCAGGCCCGGGTGGACATTTTCTTTGATAATGTGAAAATGGTGCAAGATGGTCTAGGCCTTGGGATTAAGGCCGAAGAAGATGCTACCCTGATACTTCAAAAAGATGCCTTTACGGTCCTTGTTGATCTGAAAAACGGACCAGCCTCCGGAGTAATTTACACCTGCGATTTCTCAATTGACTATGTGAAGATTAATGCCGATTATCGCTCTTAAGAAGGATTTGTCATAGTCTTTATCAATTATCCCCATCCATAAAATTACCGAGTACTCCAAGAACCGAACCTTCACCCGAACTTCTTCCGGCTCCTCCCTTGCTTGCGGGGGCAGCTTCCAGCATTCTGCCGGCCAAGCGTGAGAAAGGCAAAGATTGCAGCCATATTTTACCAGGGCCTTGCAGGATGCCAAAAAAGAAACCTTCGCCGCCGAACAAGGCTGTTTTTATTCCACCGGCCTGTTGAATGTCAAAATCCACCGTTGGTTCGTAGGCGACTACACAGCCAGTGTCAACATGCAGGGTTTCACCTGGCTTTAACTCCCTTTCGATAACCGTGCCTCCTGCGTGCATGAAGGCCATTCCATCGCCTTCAAGTTTCTGCATAATGAAACCTTCGCCGCCGAACAGTCCTGTCATTATCTTACGCTGCAGATGGATTCCGATGGAAACTCCCTTGGCGGCACAGAGAAATGAATCTTTCTGGCAAATCAGACAGCCACCGACGCTGTCAAGAACAACAGGGATGATGTTGCCGGGGAATGGGGCCCCGAAGGCCACATGGGCTTTACCCTGGCCCGAATGGGTGAATACCGTCATGAACAGGCTTTCGCCGGTGAGCAGGCGTTTTCCTGCGCCCAGTAGTTTTCCCATGAAACCGCCGCCGGTATTGCCCTTGGAACCGTCACCGAATATGGTTTCCATCTGGATATCTGCATTTTTGTACATCATGGCTCCTGCTTCAGCTACTGCTGATTCCCCAGGGTCCAATTCTACTTCAACAAACTGCATTTCATTACCGTAAACTTTGTAATCTATTTCATCTGCGGTGGACCCTGGTTGTGATGAAGGGGGAGCTGGAGCTTTGCCGGGAGTTAATTCTGCGATGGATGAAATCGGCTGCCATGATGCAAATCCTTCCTTCCAGGCGTAGCCGGCCTGGTTTTTCAGGGCTTGGGCAATTGCCTGTGAAAGTTCCAGGGGGCCTGTTTGTTTTCCATCATAGCTCAGATGCCATTGCGACATGCTCTACCCCTTTAACAATATCTTTTGTAACTATTCAGCTGCACTCCATCTTCGCCAATTTCGGAGTCTACGCTTACCTGGTCTTCTCGAATAGACAAGTATGCTTCAAAGCCCAGGTAAGCGTAGACTCCGATATGAAGCACATCTGAACAGTTACAGTCTGGAGTTAAGGGTAATTTCCAGTCTGCGCTGAATAATTACTATCTTTTTTATGCTGATTGCCATAATTTTCCGCAGGGTATGGTGGAAAAATGTATGGGGTGCATTAAAAACAGTCATCTCTCCAGCAGCATTCAGGTTGGTCACAGTTTTCGGCACCGGGAGTCTGGTAGCAGGGGTAATTTCCTTCTGTCTCTTGGATTGTTCTGACCAGTTCTGCTTTGCGCATTTTTAAAGGTTTAATTCCGATGCTTTTTGCTTTCTTTTGAGCGTCTGCCATTTTCATGATTTTTCCTCCAGGAAGTAGTGTGATGGGAGTTGCTTGTTTGTAGATGGAAATTTGATTTTCCATCGATGGAAAACATTACATCACAGATGGCGGACTAATGTCAAACAAAAAAGGGGATGGAATTTCAGGTCTTCCACTGATTAGGGTGTGAGGGGATGATTTCGTGCGGGTTTGAATGGACTTAGAAGGTATTAAACGACCTACTTGTTAATCTTCTCCTATATAGACACTGTGCCATTTTGAATAACGAACCCAGTCGTATCTTTTTTCTCCGGCAGAGCGTCTTTCAGTAAAGCGGCGGCGCTCTGGATTGTTGTCAAGACAATCGAGACTGTAAGCATGGCGTCGATCGGTGTCTTCCCTGCGATCAAATTCGGAACGGTTGAATACTTTATCCTTGTCGTATTTTTTATACATAATAAGGTCGTTTTTTTTTCTGTGAATCTGGAGGCGGGGGGAAATCAGGTACCGACAACATAAACAATAGCATGAATGTTTTTTATTGGCCACAGTGGAGGATTGCTTTTCTGTTGTAACGTAA
The DNA here is from genome assembly GCA_030145275.1 of Desulfurivibrionaceae bacterium. Classification (GTDB taxonomy): domain Bacteria; phylum Desulfobacterota; class Desulfobulbia; order Desulfobulbales; family VMSU01; genus JAQYVV01. The sequence continues at coordinate 151,310 of JAQYVV010000002.1, forward strand.
GCGCTCCATGAACACCCCGATGTGCGTGATCGAGCCACGCGATTATACCCATTGTATATCACGGGGGTCGATCACGCACATCGGGGTGCCCCTGAAACGCTTACGGATTCGGGGTTATGCAATCTTGGGTGTACTTAATTGATTGCTAAACGTTGTAACCAGCGTCGGGTAAATGGATGGATTGCTAGCCGTTGTTCCATGGGCGCTGCCTTTTGGGGGCATGAATGGAAAAGAATCAAAAAAATAGACACTATGGTAATGAATGTCACTCAAATGATGTTTATTGTAAGGTAAGCAATTGTTTATTTGATGCTGCTTCCCTGTGCGTCAAGAACTTTAAAAAATCAAACTCCTATGTTATATTTTTTTGTTGAAATACTATCAGTTTCTGCAGACCTTCTGCTGGATGCCTCTGTTTACATACTTTTTGGCATTCTCCTGGGCGGAATTCTTAAGGTCTTTCTCTCTCCTGCCTACGTGAGCCGACATCTTGGTCGTGGCAGGTTCTCCTCCGTGCTTAAAGCCGCTTTACTTGGTATCCCTATTCCCATCTGCTCCTGCGGCGTGTTGCCTGTTGCCGCTTCTTTGAAAAAACAGGGGGCAAATAAAGGCGCTACCATGGCATTTCTTATTTCAACCCCAGAATCCGGAGTTGATTCTATCTCCATCACCTACGCTCTGCTTGATCCCATAATGACGGTGGCGCGTCCCGTTGCGGCGTTTACCAGTGCGATTGTGGCCGGTATAAGTGAGAATCTCTGGATGCCCACGATTAAAGCCAGACAGCAGCCTATGGATCTTGTCTGTCCGGTTGATTCCGGTTGCTCTGGTGGGTGTGATGACGGTGAGCATGAAAGGCAGCACGGCCTATTTGAAAAAATTTCGGCCGGTCTTCATTATGCAGTGAACGAGATATGGGATGATATTGCTGGGTGGTTTTTTCTAGGGCTTTTTCTTGCGGGGATAATTACGGTTCTTATTCCAGATGAGCTGATTTTCAAATACCTGGGCGGGGGACTGCCGGCAATGCTTATTATGCTGGTTGTTGGCATACCTTTGTACATTTGTGCGACTGCATCAACCCCAATTGCGGCAGCCTTATTGATGAAAGGGGTAAGTCCTGGAGCGGCCCTAGTCTTTTTATTGGTTGGTCCGGCAACAAACATTACCTCTCTCTCTGTTTTAATAGGCATTCTCGGGAAAAGGGCGACGGCTGTCTATCTTGTTTCCATTTCTGTTGTGAGTGTAGTTTGCGGTTTGCTGCTTGATCAGATATACGATAGTCTAGGGATTTCAATTTATGCAGTTGTGGGGCAGGGAGGAGAAATTATTCCCGCTGGGCTGAAACTTGCTGGTGCTTTGCTTATTCTGCTTATTTCAGTAAAACCGCTGTGGAAGATTATGAAAAGGTTTTTTTTGAAAAAGCATGCCAGATGCGGTTGTGATGGAGGGTGTAAGAGTTGAAAATATTACTGCGCAGGAGAGTGGATTGCTATAGCCGTTGGCTACTTTTGGAGGTCTTCGCTATCATCTAAGGGACCATTAGGGTTGGAAACATGATTCGGTAAAGCGCAGGGTTTGGTTATCTGAATCCATTAACGCTCCTATTCCTACAGGCAGAACAGTGTTTTCAGTCCCGTGGCTTAATGGGAAATGGGTCCAGATGGGTATATGGCTTTCTGTTAATTCTAAGACCCGGCTAGTAACCAGAGGCATATCGGCTATTTCTTCATAGTTTCCGGATAGAAATCCCCCTAAAATTATGCCGGATACTGCATCCAGCCGGCCCGCAAGTTTCAGCTGGGTCAGCATGCGGTCAATTTTATAGGCTGGTTCGTTAATATCTTCTAAAATCAAGATTGTGTTGTGCCAGTCAGGTTCATAGGGGGTTCCCAGTAAATGGACAAGATTTGTTAGATTCCCTCCCATAATTCGTCCTGCTGCCTGGCCAGGCCTGATTATCTGTAAATTGTTTGGCCTAATGTCTTTCAGGTTTGGCTCCGAGAAAATGCTCAGGAGATCACAGGGCGACACCTTATTGTCCCTCACCAAGGTCGAGAGCATCGGGCCATGAAAGGTAACCAATGATGTTTTTGCCTGAATTCCATTTAGGAGCACGGTGAGATCGGAGAAACCGATAAGTATTTTGGGGTTGTTTTTGATCTCTTCCATATCGAGTTTTGTTAAGACCCGAATTGATCCATATCCGCCTCTGGCTGCAATCAGGGCCTTTACTTCTTTGTCTCGCCAGAGATTTGTGAACTCAGCAATTCTTCTTTTATCTGAACCTGCTAGGTAATCATTTTTATCTATAATATCGGCAGAATACCTTACCTTAAACCCCATGTTCTTTATAATCTCACACCCTGAAGAAAGCGTTTCTGCGCTGGGAAGTGGCCCGGCAGGGGCGAAAAGGCCGATGGTGTCACCTTTACGTAAAACGGCTGGTTTGAGTGCTTCATCCATGCCCATTGTACCTTTTGTAAAGTAGAACGAGGCCCTCCAAGGTCAATTGCGGTTCAATGGCCTCTATGGAATCACTGTATTTTGCGATTAGAGGGGCCATGCCGCCCGTTGCGATGATTTTTGGCATTTCAGGACTGAATTCCTGGCGTATTTTCTCGATAAGCCCATCAACCATTCCACCGTAGCCAAGCAGTATTCCTGATTTTATCGCCTCGATAGTGTTGGTGCCAATTGCTTTTTTGGGAGGTGAAGAAATATCGACCCGAGGAAGCTTTGCTGTCTGTTGTCCCAATGCATCCAAGGATATGCCTAGCCCTGGTGCGATGGCACCTCCCAGGTATTCTCCGCGTCCGGAGACACAGTCAAAGGTGATGGCCGTGCCAAAATCTACGATGATAAGGGGGGAGGCGTATTTTGCAAAAGCGGCAACCGCATTTACAACTCTGTCAGCACCAACTTCGGAAGGGTTATCAGTTACTATTTTAATCCCTGTATCGGTAATATTATCAACCTGGACAGGGTGGTCGACGATGTTTGCGGCAAAGCTGAGCCAGCTTGAAAGGACTTGAGGTACAACACAGGCAACGATGAAACCGTCTATCTCGCTGAAGGTTATCTCTTTCATGCCCAGAAGGCCATACAGTGCTGCGGAAATTTCATCAGAGGTGGTCTTGCGATCTGTCTTTATGCGCCAGTCAGCAACAAGCAGATCATTTTTGAAAATTCCTATTACGGTATGGCTATTGCCAATATCAACGGTTAAAAGCATTTAGAACCTCTTTTTTTATTGAGAATACCGCAGCCATGCTTTTTTTTCTATCAATTTTCAAGGAATCTTTTTTTTGGTATAGTGCCCATTGTGTTGTCTTATAAAAATTGCTGCTATTGATATAAAGGTTAGCGATCAATTAAGTACACCCAAGATTGCATACCCCCTGAGTCCGTAAGCGTTTCAGGGACAGCCCTATGTGCGTGATCGAGCCACGCGGATTATACTCCCTGTATATCACGGGGGTCGATCACGTGCAGCGGGGTGTTCATGGAGCGCTTACATGTAAAGTGTCTAAGACTATCGATTTACTGAGAGGTAAGATGAAGGAAGAAGAAAAAAATAAATATGTCCGGAAAAAAAGGGCCAAGAAGCATTTCCAGTGCCATTGCTGTAAGAAAGAGCTGCCGTTCTGTTGGAACTGTCCCTGTGGTTTCCAAATATGCGATGAGTGTTTTAAGGAAAATATGTGGACAATCAGTAACGGCCCCACTTGGGTGTGTCCTGATTGCGGCAGGATTAGGATGATGTGAGTTGTAACAACTGTTTTAAGTATCGTGAAAATTATTAATGGTTAGGCGGTGGATTTAGTTGTGAATTGAGTAAGAGTGTTGTTCTTTTATTACTCGTAAGCCTTTAATAATATAGAGTTTTGTTCTGATGGGCTAAGTGTGAAAAATTGTAAGGTTCCTGTTGGCTTGCATATTGCTGTTGTACCTGGTGAGGATAAAAGCACCCGAAGAACTAATCCGGATAAACCGGAAATAAGTGCCTTAACAGTGGTCTGCAACATATTGGGAGCATTGTTCTTTTTTGGAATTATCGGAGTCTTTGCTTACCCGAAGTCTTCGCTTATCTGGTTTTTTGTGACAGGATTTCAGTTATAAGGCACTAAAATGCAATGGAGGTTAATAGATGGAACAGACAATGAATATAATGCCGCAAGATTATGATGAAGATGATCTGAAAATAACTGGGAAAATTTTATTTTATACCATCAACCTATGGGTCGGATTGTACATTTTGAAAGCTGTATTCTTGTCGTAACTTTTTTTGCACCACGCATCTCGCTCGTATTGCTTCTGTAAACCCAGGTATACGCTGCCTGGCGTGGATCTACGTGTTGAGCCAAGTCTAGCTTTAACCACCTTCTTAATTCCTTACTCTTGTTTTTTCTAAACTACATTCTAGTACAATCATCTTCCAGCACAAATATTGAGATCAGAGTTGTTTGGTTGAAAAAAAAATATCTGAATGGTATCCATCATAAGATGGATGTTCGGGCACGGTTTTTCTGCTTAAAGGAAAATCTTTACCCAAAGAACATTGTGAAATTGCTATTTCCCTGTCCATTGTTATTGAGTATCTATTCAGCTGCACTTCATCTGCGCCCGATAATGATCTCCAGCATATCGATGTATCGAAGTCTCACTTTGTTCGCTTATCTGCTGAAAATCATTATCGAACACATCTAAAGCACATCTGAATGGATACGCTTAGAGGGGGCCTTAAGTTTTGCGATTTTCGCTGAAGAGTTACAGTTATTGAAAGTAATAATGGTGGGCCTGAAAAGTTGTTTTTGTGCGGGGCTATATCAGCGTAACTATTTATAATTACGATTATTTATTTGAGGAAGTAGCGAACAATTGAGGAGGATGTTTTTTTAACATGGAAGAAGTAATTGAGAAAATACTCATTGTGGATGATGATTTTATCTCCCAGGCTATTCTTGATACGAGATCAACCTCCACTGGCTTGGAGACCCATATATTTTCTGATGCTGAATCAGGATGGGGATTTTTTGTGCAGGAAACTCCACGCCTGGTAGTGCTGGACTGGAATCTTCCCGGTATGACTGGTATTGAACTCTGTCGGAAGATCCGTGAAACTGCTGTCGGCCAATATGTCGCCATTCTAATTATAAGCGTGCGCGACCAGTCGGAAGATTTTGAAGAGGCCTTGAATGCTGGGGCCGATTTCTTTATGACCAAGCCGCTCCATGGGAAATTTTTTGATGCATGGCTTGCGGCGGCACGGAAAAATGTGCGAATCCTGCATGAGATGGAAAAAAATGACGTGCAGGTGGAGAGGTACAAGCAGGAGGTTGATGATGTAAATGAGCAGCTTGAGGATATGATTAATCGGGCCAACCAGATGGCCCAGGAGGCCGAACAGGCCTATGTTGAGATAAATCAGATTTTCAAAGCCGTTACCGGCGGTATTATTTTGGTAGACTTGGACTGTAATATCATGCGGCATAATGAATTTTTTCTAGAGATTATTGGCGGCAGTTTGGAGGACGCTACCTCTAGAAAATGCTATGAGGTGTTCAATTCCGAGCTGTGTAAGACCGATAATTGTCCGATGCTGCGCATAAAGAATGGTGAAGATCAGATTCGCAGTCGCATAACAAAAAAAGATAGTGAGGGCAATGATGCCCATTTCAGTGTGGTTGCCACCCCTTTTCGGGGCTTGGTTGGCGAGCTGGTCGGTGTTGTTGAGCATATCACTGACATCACCAAAAGGGTGCAGGCTGAGGAGGCGCTGAAAGATAGCGAAAAAAGGTATCGGCAGTTAAGTACGGTTGATGAACTCACAGGATTGTTTAATAAGCGGTATTTAAACAATTATTTGGGCAGTGAAATAAGCAGGGTGGAGCGCCACGGTCAGCTGCTCTCCCTTATTATTATGGATATTGATAATTTTAAACACCATAATGATACCTACGGACACGCTGACGGCGATAAGGTACTTGCGCGTTTAGGTGAACTCATCACTGAACACGTCCGCTCATGTGACCAGGCATGCAGGTACGGAGGAGAAGAGTTTGTCATAGTTTTACCTTCGACTGCGGGGGAGGGTAGCGTGATGCTGGGCGAAAGGATCAGGGTTGCATTTGCGGAGGAAGGCTTCTACCCAACGCCTGATGAAAAAGTGACCAAAACATTAAGCCTTGGTATTACTCAATATGTTCCAGGTGACAATATTGAGAGTTTTATCAAAAGGGCCGACGCAAACCTGTATGCGGCCAAAAGGCAGGGGAAAAATAGAACTATCTTGAAATAAACCCAAGAAGGTTGTCTTTTAATGGCCCAGCCCCTTTCAACATGGCTCACTTATACATGTTTTCTAAGCTCTTTAAAAAGCATATCAACATCAATGGGCTTTGAAATATAGCCATCCATCCCCGCTTCAATAATTCTTTCTTTGTCACCCTTAATTGCGTGGGCGGTTTGCGCAATAATCGGGATGTGTCTTCCTGTGCCCTGTTCTGCCTCTCTTATTGCCTTGGTGGTTTCTATGCCGTCCATGACAGGCATTTGAATATCCATCAGGATCAGGTCAAATTTATTCTCCTTGAGAATATCCAGGGCTTCTTGGCCGTTATTGGCAACGCTTACCTGATGATTTTTATCTTCCAGGATGGCAATGGCCAACGTCTGGTTGATCAGATCATCTTCTGCAAGTAAAATATGCAGTTTGTTCTCTTCTAGTAGATGGTGTGTCACTAAGGGACTGTTTTCTGCTTTGGACCTTTTTACCCCAATAACAGCCTGAATAGCACTACTCAGCTCCTGTAAAGCTACCGGCTTCATCAGGTAGGCCCCAATGCCCAGCTTTTTCGCAATAGAGGCATCTCCTCTATGCCCAGATGTGGCCAGCAAAATGATCGGGGTCTCTTCGTTTTTCGGATCCTTATCTATCTCTTCCACCAAAGTAAAAACGTCCATGCCAGATATCTGTATATCAACTATTATAAGGTCGAATTGCCGCTCTTGGAGCTTTGATAAAGCTGCCTCACCTGAATGAGCCTGCTCAACTTCGCCAACGTGGTCGTGCAGCATTTCTGCTAATACCTGTAAGCTGGAAAAATTATCATCAACAATTAAAACAGATAATTCCAAGAGTGTTGCCTGGGGTGCCATCTCAAGCAGGCTCTTGCCTGCATCTGCAACGGCAAAAAAGGTATTGAAGGAAAAGGTAGATCCTTTGCCCAATTCACTTTCCACTAAAATCTTGCCACCCATAAGTTCGACAAGTTTAGCAGATATAGTAAGCCCAAGGCCGGTGCCCCCATATTTTCTTGTGGTTGAGCCATCGGCTTGGGAAAATGCCTTGAAAATAGTCCCAACTTTTTCTTGAGGAATGCCTATACCGGTATCCTTCACCAGGAAGATAAGCTCAATTGTATCTGGATCTTGGCCTGGATCTCTTTCAGCAGCTTGGACCAAGATGCTAATTTCGCCATGCTTGGTGAACTTAATGGCATTGCCAATAAGGTTTATAAGTATCTGTCTTAATCTTCCCGGATCCCCAAGAAGATTTTCAGGTAAATTCTGACTAATTGAAACAATCATCTCAAGGTTTTTTTCATGACATTTAATAGCCATGATTTTCGCACAGTCATTAACCAGGTTCTGCAAATTAAACTTGCTAGTCTCCAGTTCAAGTTTTTGAGCTTCGATTTTAGAAAAATCAAGAATGTTATTGATGATATCCAACAACCTTACTCCTGAACTTTCAATCAAAGTCAGGTATTCCTTCTGTTCAGGGGACATCTCACTGTTCACCAGTATATTAGTAAAGCCAAGAATTCCATTCATGGGTGTCCTAATCTCATGACTCATATTGGCTAGAAACTCGCTTTTGATTCGGTTGGCTCGTATTATCTCATTCTGTTTGCGCTGTAGGTTATCCATCATGAGATTAAAATGGCTGGCAAGATCGCCAATTTCATCATTAGTGGTCAGCTTAGCTCTTGTACAAAAGGATTCCTTTTCAATTATCAAGGCAATCGTTTGGGTCAGTTCAGAAATTGGCTTTGTTATGGCGCGGCTGAATATGAGAGAAAGAAGTACGCCGCCAAGAGTGACAAATATTACAATTATCAGCATGACTTCAGCGATATGTGTTATTGGTCTGGAATATTCCCAGTCAGGTATGGCAAGTAAGACTTTCCAGTTTTTACTTGGCAGGGTAAGGGTTGAGACGGTACAGGTCTTACCAAGGATTGAAATGTGCTGGTGGAAAACGCTCGAGTCAGTAAACAGCTCCATTAAATTTTCATGGTTTGTGGAAATTTTTGTAAGCGGCTGTGCGATATTTTCTTGGTCAGGGGAATAGATAACATTGCCAGCCCCATCGGTTATTATGGCAAAACTTTTGTCCGGCAAATTTATTGAATCAATCAGATCCTTAAAATTTTTTAAGGGGACAGTTACCCTTATGCTGCCAAAGTGTTCATCGAAATAATCGACCAGATGTATGCCGAGCTCCAAGCCCATTTCTTGCAGGTCCTTGGAGTAGTGAGGGGTATGTATTAAAATCTCATTTTCTGTCTCGTGTAAATTAAGGTGGAAGGGGGCATTTGCATAATCTTTGTAATTAGTTGCCATTTTTCCATTAACAACTTTGATCTCCTCCCGGCCTGCTTCATTGAGATAACTAATCTTGGCGAAGGTGTTGCCGAATTCGATAAAATGCCTCTCTAAAGTGCCTGTGCTGAAAGTATTTCGATACCCTTCAATGGCATCAGCGGATGCGGCGATGTGGAGATTGTCCTGTATCTCTTCAAGATAATTTTGAATATGTAATGCCAGAGATTTGTTGATTGCCAGAAGAGTATTACTCTGGCTCTGGTCCAGTCGTTTTTTTATGATAAGATAACTTGTTGCCCCGATGGAACCAGCAACTATCAATACCAGCATGATCTGGGCAATAATTATTTTTGAGGAAATCCTTGTAAGCATAGGTGGCTGATCTCTAATTTTGCCTATCGATTTGGATTACCCCGAAATCTTCCATTATTATTTTAGCGGCTGGGCTGAATAGGTACTCAATGAATTGAGCCGCAATTCCGGATGGTTCTCCTTTGGAGACGATGCATAAACAATTAATAAAGGGGTAGGCCGGATCGGACGATGTGAGGCCATTAACATTGAGGATATTTACCTCTTCATGTTGCACCGCAGGTAAGGAGAAAAAGCCGATGGTGTATTTATGCTTAGAAATTGCCCTAAGAGAATCTGTCACAGAGAAATAAACTTTTGCCTGGGAGGTTTTCGGGAAACCCGGCAGTGCCTTCAGCAATATCTTGCGGGAGGAATCGTCCGCCTCGCGTTCCAAGGGGTATATTTTGTGATCCGCTCCTCCTAAATCTTTCCAATTGTGAATTTTTTCCCTGAAGATCCCGATGATATCGGCGGAATTAATATTGGTGACTTCGCTTGTGGCCTTACTGGTGGCAAATACGATCGGCGAATGGGCAAACTGGATCTCTATCAAACCGGGGCTTTCATTTTCTCGTAATGGGCGGGCGGTACGGGCCAAGTCGGTTTTTCCGGCAATGAGGGCCCTGATGCCGCCAGTTGAGCCGATGCTGGGCGGAACGACAAGGTGGATAGCGCCATTGGTTGATTTTTCAAAATCTTCCCCTAGTATTTTCAGTAACTTTTCACTATCGCCAGTCCCTCTGATAAGTAGTTCTTGGCTGGCAATGCAGATTGAGTTGCTTAAGAAAAGTATGGCAATGATTAGAATGCTGACAGGCAGGCAGGTTTTGATTTTCTTCTTCGTTTTGATGATGCTCATGGACGTTTTCCTTGTAATATGTGCTAAGAAAGTTCGGCGCCGGGGTGAAGGGCCTTCATTGTTTGTTGCGGCTGAACAACCTGTCCCATCGATGTTGTTTCCTCCAAGTTATCTTTGTGTAGTGTGTGGCTGAGCTCGATTATAGCCTGCGCCTCAAGACCAATCAACTGGAAATGCGTTTTTTTTCTTGGTTTTTTTTGAAGCACTGATTTATGGTAAATTCATCATTTGGCTAAAATGTTTAATCTTTAACTGAGCAAGCAAAAGAATCATTCCAATAAACAACAATATACAAAATGACTCCACTGGATAACGAGACAAGAATATTAGAACTTGAGCAGGAAAATGCAAAATTGCGCCAAGAGATAGATGATAGAAAACTGCTTGGGGAATCATTACAAGTGTATGAGCATATTGTTTCTTCGCCCCAGTATCCCAAGTCTTTCGTGGATAAAAATTATGTATATCGGGCGGTGAACTCGGCCTTTTGTGAGTTCTTCGGCAAACAGCGCGGTGATGTGGTCGGGCGTAATGTCGCATATATCCTTGGTGAGGAGATGTTTCAGGGGGTGGCTAAAGACTATCTGGACAAATCTTTTGCTGGGGAACAGGTGTGTTACGATACCTGGTTTGAGTATTCGGAAAGGGGCCGACGGTACATGAATGTACATTATTACCCTTTCGTAGATGATGAAGGGGTGGCGCTCGGCACCGTTGTTAGTTGTCATGGCGCTGGAGGCGGCAGAGCTGTCGGATAGCCAAAACAAGATTGCCACAGGTGCAAGCAAGTATCAGCAGAGGTTGAAGAAACTAACGGACAAACACCTTAAGCAGGATGGTTATCTTTTTAACTTCAAGGTGTATGAAGCCGCCGAGATAAATGCCTTTGCCATGGCTGACGGCACAATCCGCATGTACAGCGGCCTAATGGACATGATGGATGACGCTGAACTTGTTTTTGTCATTGGTCACGAGATGGGGCATGTGGTGAAGGAACATATCCGCAAAAAGATACGACTTTCATATGCCACCTTGGGCCGCAATCATTCTTTCTTATCAAGCCATCCAGCTCCAGACAAGAGGGCGGAACGCCTGGCGCTGAAACTCCAATAGATAGATGGCGACAGAATCAAAGAATTTTTTAGAAACTATTCCCCTGGGAATGATTATAATCATGTGTTTGAGCATAGGGCTTGCACCTTTCGCTCCACCCCATATCGTAGAGAAATTACAGATGCTAGTGGGTGGGGAACTGGTCAAACCGATGGACTGGTTTGATCTTTTGCTGCATGGAACGCCTTGGATTTTGCTGATTATTAAACTGTTATATATTACGCCCCCTTTATTCCAGAGGTAATAATCCATCAGAAAAAGTATCTCAACCGGACTCCCACTTTGTTAGAATTCGTCTTCTCGCCGTATTCCGAGTAATAGCCACCATTTAAAATTGAAAGACGCAGGCGCATCTCCCAATTTGTAAAACCTGTATAAACTGCCTCTGGAGTTATGGAATAACTGCGGTCGTCAAGATTGATGATGGTGGTGATTCCAGGAGTAAAATAGAGGAGCTCAAATGGCTCCTTCTGGGTTACTTTGGCGTAGAGGTAATTACGGCCCGCCTGGGGTTTGCTATAGCCAGCCTGGGCCACACTTGATGCTTTTTGAAAAAGCGTATCATCTCCATTGCCGTCAAACTGGCTTTGGGCATCTGTGACCAGCTGGAAGTAACGGGCCAGTTCCGCCTCACTATAGCCGTCATTATTGTGGTAATACTCAACAATAGTGGTGATGTCATTTTCGCTTAGATATCGTAATCCAAGGAGGTAGCTGCTCTCTGAAGATTCTCTTTTGTACATCGAACCATCAGTTGCAAGGACTTGAGTGCTCTGTTCAGGAACGTAGGCAAATTCTGCGTGGATCTCAAAATTAGTTGCCATATTCCTGGAAAAATCAAGACCGTAACGAGTGGATCTGCTGTTGCCGGTGAACCAGATAAGATCAATATCCGTGTCCCGGTACAAAAGATAGAGTTTTGCTGCCAGATTAATATTGTTGTCCTGGCCAAAATCTTCATTTACCCCCTGCCAGACGGGAAGGGCCACCGTGGTTAAGGCCGCTGTCTGTAGTGGCCCCGAAAAACTCTTTATCAGGTCAAGTCCGGCGCCAATATATCCTTCCAGGGCCTCTTCCGGGTTGTTTGGGTCTTTAGGTCGATCAATGAAGCCCACAGGGTTCCAGGCATATCCCTTGCCCCATTTGAACATTTTTTTGCCCAGATCAATTGTTGCAAGCGGCGTTGGTTTAATGCTGGCATAGGCAGAATAGATATCAGCGTTGTCGCTCCAGCCTGTTTGATCCTGCTGTGCATTAGCCTGCACGAGCCAGTTGAAGTCCACCATTCCCTTGTTGAAATTTCCCTCCAGTTGCAGGGTGGAGTTCAATCGGTCAAGGTTAGAGCGGGGATCTTTATAGTAATTCAGGCGAGCGGCCGCTCCATCATTGTTGATATCGATGCGCTCATATTTTACCTCTGCGTAGCCACCACACTCAAAACTCTTTTTCTCGAATTCATCTAAATCAAAGCTATACTCATCAGCGCCCCAAGAGATTCCTACAGGGAACAGAAAGATGGAAAATAAAGTACAGGAGCAGACTGCGGAAGATAGATTTCGCAGGAAAAGTATGTTCATCGTATATTCACCGTAATATCGAAGATGGCTATAGTCGCCGAGATGTAACTGTTCTGATGTGCCCCAGGTGTGCGTGAACAGGTCGTTCAGCAGATAAGCGAACCAAGTGAGACTTCGATACTTCTGTATGCTGGACGGCCTGTTCGCACCCCAAGGGTACTTCCGTTGGGCGCGCGCAGATGGGGTGCAGCGGGACAGTTACTGTTCATCGTAGTTCTTCAACGCGGGGTAGATAATTAAGGGAGAAAACCTCATCGGCCAGCTCTTTTTTCTTTATTTTGGCATAGATCATCACCGATTTATAACCTTTGTAAAGAGGACTGTCCGTTTCCAGTACAGATGGTCTTTTGAGTCCATCTCCAAAATCTTTCGGCTCTTTGTAATAGAGGGTCTTGATCAACATGCCGGAGGCTGCAAAACACTCAATGGTGGTGGGGACCTGGGTCTCTTTATCTACCCACATCTTTAGGCTGTCATAAGCGACAGAATTAGTTTTGGCCTTGAGGTTGAGGAGGTATTGCTCTCCTTCGTCAACGACATTTACAGCCTCGTATTCAGCGCCGTAATCCAGGCGGAGAATGTCAGAATTGTTAAAAACGCCCCCGACCACTGACTGCAGACTGGTGATTCTGATGGGTTTACCGACATTTGGAATATAGAGCCACATATTGTCATTTAGCCGCAGAGTGGATCGCCCTTTTTCACTTGCCGGTGAGAGAAAAAGAGCCACCATTTTGTCTTGCCCCTTTTTGACCGAATAGAGGACAAACTCCTTTTTGCTGCCGTCTGGTTCGACGTTTATCAGTTTCCTGTACATTTCATAGGACTCAGGCTGCAGGTTTTTATCAACCTGCTTCAGGATCGCATTGCCGTCAAGGGCGAGGGCCATCGCCGGTATGAGAAGGGAGAGGGCTAGATATATCAAAACGGTAAATTTATGCTTCATGGTTATTCTCCTTGGAGGACTTGATTTCAAATAAAGATACAAGATGAAAGATGAAAGATGAAAGTAAAAGACGGAAGACTCAAATTAGGTAATTGTAAGGGTCTCCCCTTTCAACTTTCAACTCGCATCTTTCAACTAGCAGTTCTCATCTTTCAACTCGCTCTTAATCACACATGTCGGAGGGCCTCAATCGGGTCCATTTTTGCGGCTTTATAGGCAGGTTGCAAACTTGCGAGAACCGCTATGCCAATGACCACCAGCACAACGCTGATCACATCATTTGCGCCAATGCTTGGTGAGAGCATCAGGCCTTTCTGCCTGCCGAAATCAAAGCTGATTTGCGAAATATTCATCATATTGATGGCAACGAGGCTTATTGCGGTACCAATTGATGTACCTAAGATACCCAGTAAAAAACCTTCGGTAATAAACAGGCCTAATATCTTGCTGGGTAAGGTGCCCATGGCAGAGATGGTGCCGATTTCATTAATTCGTTCGTACACCGCCATTATCATGACGTTCATGATACTTACCAGAACAATGGCCACCAACATGATTTTTATAAAGAACGTCATAAGGTCAATCATCTTGGCGATATTAAAAAATGGCGAGAGTTTTTCCCAGGTGTGGACCTCAAAAACGGGTTTGTCCTGTTTGTTCAATATGGATTCAAACTGTGATTTCAGGCGGGAGAAAACTTCTGGGAGCTGGTCTATGTCTTTGAGACGGATTGCCACCTCGCTAACTTCTGCGCCATCAATTCGAAGCAGGGCCTTAGCATCTTCCAGATGAATCATGCCGTCGCGACCACCGGGACCGGAAATTCCCTCAAGAATACCGCGCACCATAAAATTTTGACCATTTACAGAACCATCTTTGTTGTTGGCAATCAGGACTATTCCATCTCCGACTTTTACTTTTAGTCCTTTGGCAAGCAATTCCGGGACGAGAATCTCTCCCTGCTTGATGAGGCCGTCTTTTTGCCCGTCGATAATACGTTCAGTTAACAAAGGGGCGGTTTTCATCTCTTGGGAGGGCAGTACAGCATTCAGCCTGATGTTTGTTGTTTCAGAAAAGTTGCTGAACATGGCTCCTAGTTTTATCCGCATGGAATATGATTCTACGGCTTCTTCTTTGGCAAGGATTTGTTTAATTTTGTTTATCTGTTTAGCCGTAAGGTTTCGGTTTAAAGGAAGGCTGTCAATTGAGGCAAGGTAGCCCTTTTTATGGATCTGGATATGGCCCAGCATGGAGTCGGTAATCTGACCAACCATCATCCCTTTAAAGGAGCCGGACACCGAAATAAACAGCAGAACCGCAACCACGCCCAAAGATATGAGCATCGAGGTCAAAAAAGTTCGGCGCTTATAGCGTCTAAGGTTACGGGCGGCAAGTTTTAGAATATTAAGCATGGTCTCCTCCTGCAATTGTCTGATTTTTCAGCAGCTTGCCGTCTTCGAGGGTAAAGGTTATTTCGACATTTTTAACAATTTTTGGATCATGGGTGGAAAAGACAAAGGTTGTCTTAAACTCATCCCGCATTTTTTGCATCAGGCCAATAATTTTGTTGGCAGTTTCCCGGTCAAGGTTGGCGGTGGGTTCGTCAGCAAGGACCAGCTTTGCATTGGTGACCAAAGCCCTTGCCACCGCGACCCGCTGTTTCTGGCCGCCGGATATCTGGCGTGGGTATTTATCGCCCTGGTCGCCCATGCCAACGGCATCCAGCATTTCCATGACCCTCTTCTTGCGTTTGTCCTTGGGCCAGTTCTGTACCATCAGCAAAGGGTATTCGATATTTTCAAATACGGTGAGTACCGGAATCAAGTTGAAATCTTGAAAAACAAAACCTAAGTGTTCGCCGCGAAAGAGGGCGGCCTCTTTTCTGTTTAGATTGGTGATCTCTTGACCTGCAACCTGGAGGGTCCCTTTTGTTGGTGGATCCAGGCAGCCAATCATGTTCAGCAGAGTGGATTTACCACTACCGGACGGGCCGATAAAAGAGACGAATGAAGCCGGTTCAATTGTAAAATCTACCCCTTGAATGGCGTTCACGGTTATGTCCCCGGCAATATAGGTTTTCTCAAGGTTTTTGGCTATAATCAATGACATCTGCTACTCCTGTTTTGATTTCTAATATGGGAAATGCATGCTTACTTATGCTTTATGTAAGCATGGCTAGTCGTGCTTGCTGCTAAGTAATTTAACTCAAGAAAGGAATAATAGAAAAATATCCCCCCAGTGCCGCGATGACCACAGCAGCTGACTGCCGCATGATCCCCACAAATCTCTGACCTGAATGGCTGTGCAGAATTTTCATGCTTTGAGAACTGAATATGCCGCAAAAAACCAGGGGTAGGCAATGTCCTAAACCAAAAAGAAAAAGCATGGCTACTCCCGTAATAATTTCTTTTTGCAGGGTAATTATGCCAAGGATCGGAGCGATAAAGCCGAAGGTGCAGACCCCGGAGAGGAAACCATATCCCAGTCCAAGGATTAGGGCGCCCTTTGCTCCCCGGATTTGAAAACGGCCCAGGATATTTCCGCTTGTCGAGCATTGTGCTGGTCGAAATAAAGTCCAGGCCACCCAGAGTAACAATAATCCGACACCTGCCTGCCACCAGGGACCAACATCGCCAAGCATTCTTCCTGCCAGGGCGCATACAATCCCTATCACCATGATCGTAATGAAAAGACCGATAGCGAAAAGAACAGCATATCCTGCCGCTTGCCGTGGGGGTGGGATGATTTTCTGTCCGGCAACGTAGGCAATGAATAGCGGAATAGTGGCGATATGGCAGGGGCTGAGCATGACACTGACCATTCCCCAGAGAAAAGCGGCCGGCAGGGCAAGGCCCGGGCCGGAACTCAGCCAGCCGGCTATGGCTATGATAATTTCATCCATCAGATGTCACGCAGTTCTTCGATCTTGCTTGTCATGGATTCTTTGTCCATAAAGCCGATGTGGCGGAAAACCTCGCTGCTATTTTTGTCGTAAAATATCTGGGTCGGGATGCTTGAAATTTTGAACTTCCTGGCCAGCTCCCTGTTTTCCCACACATCAATAAAGATTATTTCGGCACGTCCCTTGTACTCTTCTTTTAATTCCTCGAGAAGTGGTGCCATCATCTTGCAGGGAATGCAGGTTTTAGCGCCAAGGTCCACAAGGGTTACGGTGTTTTTAACCGGGATGCCCGGCACCACTTCTCTTGCTGTTCCTGACTCCGAGGTGGAGCAGGCGGTAAGAACCATAAGGGCGAAAATAAAGAGTGCTTTGATGTTGCGTTGCATGGGAGATTTTTCCTTTTGTATTATTAGCATGGAAAACATGGGGATTTATGTAAATATTCGGCAACACTCCAGCTGCGCCCGATCAGGCTGACTCACGTAGAACTACTACGCTTCGCCAACCTGATCGAACACATCTGAAGCGTTGTCAAGCATTTACATTTTGTTGGTTATTGTTGTTTTCCAGTGTTAGTCGAATATTTACGGATTTATTCTCGGTATTTGTTCATTTTCCAGCACATAGTAGAGCTGAGTTTTCACAGCTACCAAGCTCAGGTTGCAGAACTGTGTGGTTTATGCCGAATTTTTCGGCCAGAACTTCTTGCATCTCCTGAAGCACTTTATTGACCTCACTTAACGGGATGTCCTCGGAAAAATCCACATGGGTCTCAAAATGGATGCGCTTGTCATTCAACTGCCAGAGATGGGCGTGATGGATATTTTCCACCATGGTAATTTCAGTTAGGGCTGTCTCGATTTCGTCAAGTCTGATCCCGGCAGGGGCAAATTGCATTAATACTCCCAAGGTCTCCATCAGAAAGCCGAAAGAGGCGTAAATCAGGTAGATGGCAATAAGGATGGAAAGCAGACTGTCGATCCAGATCAGGCCAAGATACTTCATGCAGAGACCACCGAGCAGAACTGCCACCGAGGTAAAGACATCGGTGAATAGATGCAGGTAGGCGCTCTTGATATTCATGTTTTCAGCGGCATCGTCTTTCAATAGCAAAACGGATGCCGCATTCAAAATAATGCTTAAAAGGGCTAGTCCGATAACCCAGTTTGAAGCAATGGGTTCAGGGTGATAAAGGCGAAATATCGCCTCCTTGATCAGATAGGCGCCGATAACCAGCAAGGATGCGGCATTGAGCATGGCTGCAAGAATTTCGGCCCGTTTATAGCCGAAGGTCTTGTCATTGGAGAAATCTCGATTTGATAATCTTTCGGCCAGATAGCTGATTGTCAGAGCGATGACGTCACTGAAATTATGCAGGGCATCAGACAGAAGTGCCAGGCTGCCGGAAATAAGCCCTCCGACAATCTGGCCCAGGGTTATGACCACATTCAAAGCAATAGCAATGGCAAGCCTGCGGCCTTTTAGGTCCCCATGATGGTAGTGCCCGTGGCCATGATGATCGTGGTGATCATGATTGTGTTCCATTTGAACGCCTTGAGTTGAAAGATGAAAATTGCAAGGTTATGTAGGTAATTATTTCAGCCAACTTATAATTTCATCTTTTGATGGCACTTTACCAACGCATTTAATCGTGCCGTCAATGACAACCGCAGGGGTTGAAAGCACACCCGCCATTGCCATTTCCTGGAAGTCGGTAACTTTTTCAATCTTGGCATCAATTTTGTTCTCTTCTATTGTTGATTTTAGCAGATCTGCAACCTTTTGACAGTTTGGGCACCCTGGGCCCATTATTTTGATAAGCATGTTTTATACTCCTTAAATTGCAAGATGAAAGTTGAGAGGGACAAGTTGCAAGATGAAAGATGCAAGTTGAAAGGTTTAGGATCGATGCTCATGCAGTTTTCTGGGCGATCTTTTTGCTTTTGATGAAGCCTGCCAGCATGGATGATAGTTCCGCTGTTTCTTTATGCCATTTTTTGCCTGTTTCCCTGTTTATATATTCTATTTCCATACCTATATAAACTTGGGTTCGTAGTTCTCCGCAGGAGCCTTTAGTGTAGCCAAGAAAGCGGATACAGTCCTGAGCTGATAAACGCTCTACACCTTCTGCAATATTACTCGGGATAGAGAGTGCCGATCTGGTAATTTGATCGCGAAATCCCCAATCTTTCAAATCGCGTAATTCCTTATAAATATCACTACAAAGCCGCGCACTCCTCTTCCAAACATCCAAATCCTCAAACTTCATTTAGCCTCCCCCTTTCAACTTGCATCTTTCATCTTTCAACTTGTACCTATATCAGTACATTAAATAAATAGCCAACCAGCAAAATTCCTCCGCCGACTACACCAACAAAGGTACCGATAAGTCTTGGTTTTAAAACTTTACGCAAGATAACCATCTCAGGCAGAGAAAGGGCGATAACGCTCATCATGAAGGCAAGCACCGTTCCCAGTGCGGCGCCCTTTTCCAGCAAGGCATGAATAATGGGCACAATACCTGCGGCATTGGAATACATGGGGATGCCGACTAATACTGCGGCGGGAACACTCCACCAGGCTTCTTTACCCATGATAGCTGCCATGAACCCTTCCGGCACATAACCGTGGATGCCGGCTCCAACACCGATTCCGGCTATTACATAGATCCAAACTTTGCCAACAATGTCCTTTACGGCTTCCCTGCCTCTAGCAATACGATCATCCCAGGATAAATTGTCTTCCGGGACATCGTCAGCACTGGCACGTATTTCACGGACCCATCCTTCTATGTGATTCTCCATGCCCAGGCGTCCAATGACCCAGCCGCCGATAATGGCTACTAAAAGTCCGGTTACAAGGTACAACAAGGCGACTTTCCATCCTAGTAAACCATAAAGAAGAACCAGGGCAATTTCGTTGACCATGGGGGCGGCGATAAGAAATGACAAGGTGACCCCTAGCGGTACGCCCACAGTGACAAACCCCATAAAAAGAGGGACAGCTGAACAGGAACAAAAGGGGGTGACAATGCCAAGAAAGGCCGCCAGGACATTTCCCACCGACTCACGTTTACCGGCCAATATTTTTCTAGTGCGCTCAGGGGTGAAAAAGGTACGGATGATTCCAACCACAAAGACGATGATGGTAAGCAGCATTAGAACCTTGGGGGTGTCGTAAATAAAAAACTGGATAGCTTCACCCAGGTGACTGCCCCTGCTAATGTTAAAGAGCTCATAGGTCAGGTAATGTGAAAATGTTTCAAGCTGCTTATATATAATGTACCAGAGCGCCGTTCCCGCTACGCCGTATGCGACCTGCTTTGAGGAGGGACGCTTTCTTTTGCTCAGTTCAGGATCCTGTGTGCAGCTATCATTGTTGTTTTGGTACTTTTTAGCGAGTAGCTTTGCCATTTTTTTTCATCCCTATCTCATTTGAAGCACAGATTGTTATTCGGTCAGCTTGATCTGCTTGATTCTTGGCCTCTTTTATGTGGGGATCGTCTCCAAGCCACCCTTTGATGTTTTTTTGCATTGTGGCAGCATATTGGTTGTCTGGATCAATTGTCAGGGTGTAATTGACCCAGGCTCCGTCTTTCCAAGACTCAACCAGATCAGCATCTTCAAGTATTTTTAAATGCTTTGACACCGTTGATTGTGCCAGTCCTAAAACACCGGTTATTTCACAAACGCAAAGCCCTTTGAGTTCCAATATTTTCAAGATCTTGACCCTGTTTGGGTCGGATAATGCTTTCATAACACGAATAAAATTTCTCAATATATCCTCCTTTCGCCATATCGCCAAATGACGATATGTAGAGTAATATAAGTGCTCTATTTATAATGTCAAGAAAAAGGGGTATTCGATGGAATTATCTGAGAGGGATTAGGGGGGGAGACGAATAGTGAGAGGTTAGCGATCAATTAAGTACACCCAAGATTGCGTACCCCTGAGGCCGTAAGCGTTTCAGGGGCACCCCGATGTGCGTGATCGAGCCACGCGATTATACCCCCTGTATATCACGGGGGTCGATCACGTGCAGCGGGGTGTTCATGGAGCGCTTACATTGAGACCGTTGCCGGATTTAAAGTATTGCTGTTATGATTCATCCTTGTTTTTTGTTTTTTCATCCTCCAGAATTGTTTTCATGTCCAAAGCCCGGTCAAAATTATTAATTTGTTCCTGGGTTAGCAGCAAATCTTTGAGGCTAAAGACCTGGAGTCGGCATGATTGCGTGAAGAGCCGATTAACCAGAAGGAGGGAGGATATGTCCATTTTATGGACTTTCTTATCTGCAGCAGCAGCCATGGTTTCTTGCATAAAACGCTTGTCTTGGTTTTCAACCCGGACAAATGTTTCAAGCAGCTTTGCGTATTGTTCTTCCTGGTTTTTTAACTGTTTGATACGGTCCATGTCATGGTGAAGTTCCACCAGTCTTTTGCGGAACAAGATGTACTGGCTATTGAGATAGAGGTTTTCCGAACCGTCAAACTCCTCTAAGTTCTGTTTTATTCCTTTGATGTTTTTTGTTGAGTTGATGATATTTCTGGAGGCGTAGATAATGCGCTCAAGTTCATGGGCTTCACCCTCTTCCAAGGTCTCTGATTGTAGTCGGGAGTAGAATGAAAAAATCTCGCCATGCAGAATCTTTATATTTTCATAGAGGCTGTCGGTGGAGAATTTTTTTCTGATATCCTTTTCAAAGGGTGTTGGTCCGTCAAAAACAATATTTTCTTCGATTTTCAGTATTCGGATGCCATAAAGCTGGCATTCAAGCAGAAGGTGGGTGATCTCATTTCTCAAGGCCGTAGCTGCGGCCTCCACAACCTCTGTGGGTGTGTTGTGGATATAAACCGCCAGGACCGCCTTGTGGTCGGGATATATTTTAACCAGAAATCTTGCCAGTAATCCGACAAATGGGAAAAAGACAATGACACCCATCACATTGAAAAGCGTGTGGAAAAGAGCCAGGCCCATGACGCTGTTGGATTCTATATTGATAAAAAATTCAATAAAGGCAACAAAGATTGGAATTCCTAAAAGAGCGACAATACCTGTGACCAGATTGAATACCAGGTGGCTCATTCCCACCCTTTTTTTGGCCTGGGTGCCGCCAATGGTGCCAAGTAAAACTGTGACGGTTGTGCCCATGTTGGCGCCGATGATCATTGCCACCCCAATATTAAAAGTTATGATCTGGCTGTGTAGGGCAGTTAGAACAATGGCAATACTGGCTGAGCTTGACTGCATGAGGGCAGTGAGAAGTGTACCGACCAAAACGTAGAGCCAAGGACCATAGTTTGGGATGTCCTTGAGGTCAAAGCTTTGGGCAAAGACTTCAACACTCTCTTTCATGTAATTAAGGCCGAGAAAGAGAAAGCCAAAGCCGATAAGCAGACGGCTTAAATGAAAAAATTTCTTGGATGAGCTGAAAAGAATAAGGCCGATACCGCCAATACCGATGAGAGGGAGGGCAAAGGCTTCAATTTTAAGCTTGAAACCCAGGCTGGCGACAATCCAGGCCGTGAAAGTTGTGCCGATGTTGGAGCCCATCATGACGCCAATGGCATTTTCCATGCTCATGACTCCGGCACCCACAAAGGCAAGAACCATAAGGGAAACGGCGGAACTGCTTTGCAGGATCGCCGTAACCAGAGAGCCGCTGCCGATTGCTTTTAGTTTGCCATCGGTGTAAAGCCTGATCATGCGTCTAAAAGCCCTTCCTGATAGGGCCTTGACTGATTCTTCCAGCAGGATCATGCCAAAAAGAAAGACACCGAGTCCGGCCAGCAGTTGCCAGATATCAAAAGTTTGGTTCATAGGAATAGATTATATCCTTAAAATTTTGTTCAGTGTACTAATCCGGATAAACCGGAAATAAGTGCCTTAACAGTAGAGTGTAACATGTTTATTTCAAAATACTTTTTAGCATTTCGTGTTTTTTACACCCCTCAGGTAAGCGTTAGACTCCGAGGGGGTACTGAACTGAGTGGCAGAAATTCAGCACTAAGGCACTAATCGTGCGGCCAAACATTTATATTTTCGCTGGTTTACGTAAGTGTACTTATCCGCAACAGACTTGGTCGATAACCGCTTTCATTTCGTTAAGCGTATAAGGTTTAGGCAAAGCGTGGAGAAAACCGTAGTCTTTGTAATTTGACATAACCGGATCATTGGCATAGCCGCTTGAAACAACAGCTTGGACACCGGGGTCAAATTGCAGCAGCCTGCTCATCACCTCTTCACCTCCAAGGCCACCAGGTATAGTCAAGTCGAGGATAAGGAGATCAAAGGGCCGTCCTTCGTCATGGGCCTTTTCATAAAGGGCAAGAGCGCTATCTCCTTCTGTTGCGAGAACAACTTCATGTCCCATGATTTCCAGTAACTTCTGTGATAGCTCCCTGATCATGGCCTCATCATCCATAACGAGAACCTTTTTTCCTTTTGCCACAGTTTCCGGAGGTGGTGAGCTTGGTTGAGTGGTGAGACTTTTCCCAGATGAAGCAGGAATATATACATAGACACTGGTTCCAGTTCCCCTCTTGGAATCAACAAAAATATAACCTTTATGGTTTCTTATAATTGAGTAGGTGATGGACAAGCCTAAGCCCTTCCCTTTTTCAGCACCTCTAGCGTTCATGGTAAAATAGGGATCAAATATCCTGGACAGATATTCCTCTGGAATCCCCTGGCCATCATCTTGAAAGCAAATCATGACATAATCACCTGGGGACAAAGGGAGACCAGAGTCACCCTGGTCCTGGTTGACGACAATATTCTTACCCTTGATCTGCAGCGTTCCATCGGCAGCCATTGAATCTTTAGCATTTTCTATTATGTTGAAAAAGGCTTGGGAAATCTGATTTATGTCAATGGAGGCAGGCCACAGATCGTCCGGCAGAAAGTATAAAGGTTTTACCTTGGAACCGCTTAGGGTAAGATCAACGGCACTATGGACAACCTCTTTTATATCATTCAACTCTTTTATAGGCTTCCCACCTGAAGAAAACGTGATGAACTTATTGGCCAGTTCTGTGGCTTTGTGGGAGGCTTGCATTGCCTCGTTAAGTTCCTTGCTGGCCTCACTGTCAGGCTTCAGGTGCAACTGGGCCAGATCAATGTTGCCGATTATCACAGACAGCAAGTTGTTGAAGTCGTGAGCAATCCCACCGGCAAGGACACCGATGGATTCCATCTTTTTGGACTTAAGAAGCTCATCTTCAACCCGGTGGCGCTCCTCTATCTCATGCTTGAGCTGGATGTTTGCTACGTGTATTTTACTGGTTCGTTCCTCCACCAGTTTTTCAAGATTCCGATGATGGGCCTCGAGTTCCTGTTCAATCTCTTTGCGGTGGGTTATGTCCTTCACTATGCCGTCGAGGAGCACCCTGCCATCTGGGGCATCGTTATTAATTCTGACACTGATGTTGACCCAGATTATCGTGTTATCTCTGCGTCTGAAACGGGTCTCAAAGTTGGAAACCACACCTGTTTTCTTTAAAAGATGGAACAACTTTTTCCGGTCGAGAGGTTCAACATAAGCTTGACTGGGAATGTCATCAGCTTCAGCAAGCAACTGCTCACTGTCTTCACACCCCATAATCAGGGCCAATTCTGTATTGGCAGTTAGAAGTTTCCCGTCTGGCGTTGATTGGAAAATGCCTTCGGTGGCGTTCTCAAAAATCGACCTGTACTTTTCTTCAGCCTGTTGTGCCCGGTTATAAGCAGTTTCGAGCTCTCTGTTGAATCTTTGTAGATTCCTTGTTCTGGTGAAATAGAACAGGAAAATGACGGAAAGAATGGTGCTGATGCAAAGCAAATAAAACCACCAGGTTCGCCAGAAAACCTCGGCTACATGAATGCGGACGCTAAACGGTGAATCATTCCACAGTCCGTCATTGTTGGCTGCCATGATTTTTAGCGTATAGTCTCCGCCGGACAGCCCAGAGTACCGGCCGAAACGTTGCTTGCCCGCAGAAAACCAGTCTTGATCCCACCCTTCGAGGATATACTTATACTGGTTGTTTGCTGACTGGGAAAAATTAAGGGCAGAGTAGGTAAATTCGAAAAAATTATGCCGCCAGTCCAGATTAACTTCCTTCCCTTGGGACATAGTGGGGTTAGAGAGGATTGTTCCCCCCCCCTGAGTTAGCGAAGTCAAGTAGATAGGCGGTTCAAAAGGATTTAAGATTATCTTTTCCGGGTAAAAAGAGTTTGCCCCGTTCAAACCTGTAAACCACATCTGGCCATCTAGAGTTCTGAGTGCACTTGTGCCGTACAGACTGAAACTGTTATCCTGCAAGCCATCATCTTTTGTATAGACACGGGTCACCCTTTCCTGTTCGGGGGCAAAGACAATCAAGCCCGCGTCGGAACCAAGCCATAGCAAGCCAGCACCGTCTTCAAGAATAGTCCTGACGGACATGGTTGGAAATCCGTGCTGTCTGCCATAACGCAAGAATCTCCGGTTCAACGGATCGAACTTGTTTAATCCCCGGTCGGTACTGACCCAGAATGTTCCCTCTGCATCAACATACAGATCATTGATCACATTGCTGCTGACACTGAAAGGATCATCGGCATCATGGCTGTAGCGGACAAACTTCTCTGTGCGCGGGGTGAAGCGATACAGTCCTCCATGTGATTGTATCCACATGTGGCCATCGTTACCCTGCAGAAGAGAAACTATAAAACCGTCACGCAGTCCTTCCGATGCGTGAGATTGGCTCTCGTAGCCAGTGAACAGCCCACTCTTCTTGTTGAATTTAAACAAACCGTAATTTTCAATACCAAACCAGAAAATATCCGAATCAGTACGGTCTTCAACGATCATCCTTGCTGTCTTTGCGACAAGAGGGTTCTGGTAGCGTTTAAGGACAATACCCTTGTCCCGGTCAAACAGGTTTAGGATACCGTCGTCAGTAGAGACCCAGAAGTTGCCATCACTGTCTTCGAGCATTGAAAAGGCATATTGGTTCCAAAGTGCCAGCTGATTCCCAGGATCTGCCTGGAAGTAAGTCCACCTTTCTGATTGCCGCTCATAACGGCTCAACCCTTGCTGCCCCCCTGTCCAGATGTCTCCACGGCTATCTTCGTAAACACTGGTAAGGGCACGTAATCCTTTTGTTGAAGGGTTGTTTTTATCTACGGCGTGTAGTTTAAATTGATGACTGTACGGATCTATTTTCTGGACCTTGCCGGTATTCTCAGGCACCCAGAGAATGCCGGACTTGTCTGCAAAGCAGGTAAGCACGATATTGCCGGATAAACTGCCAGGAGCTGCCGGATCATGCTTGTACAGAGTAAAGGTGCCCGAGTCCTTATGGAATTTTTCAAGGCCAACAGCTCTGGAAAAAGAACGTCCAATCCATAGATTACTCTCGGAATCCTCGGTTATTGAGAAAACCTCGTCACAGGCCAGACTGTTTGGGGCGTCCGGGTCATGCCGGTAATGGGTAAAGGTCTTATCCTTCTTTGAAAATTTGCTTAAACCGCCTTCACTGGTGCCAACCCAGATATCTCCGCTCCTGTCCTCAGTGATCGCATACACGATTCCCTTTCCGGGAGAATGCGAAACTTTCTCACTTTCACTGTCATAGGTAAAATGAGTAAAGGTATTGCTGGCGGGATCATATCTGTCCAACCCGGCGGAAGTGCCCACCCAGACCATGCCTTCCCGGTCAGACAAGACCGTCCATACATTGTCAGCGCTCAGGCCATGCGGGTCATTTTTTGCAATATATTTAAATGCAGAAAATTTTTCAGATTGTCTGTTGTAATTATATAGTCCTTCCTTTGTTCCGATCCAGACTAGGCCGTTATTATCCTCTGTTACCAGCTTTGGCGCCCAGTTAAAGCTGTTGCTGCCAATGCTGGCAGGATTTTCAGGGTCATGCTGGAAATGGCGAAAGGTGTCGGTTTGCCGGTCATAGAGGTCAACTCCAGAGAGCGTGACAATCCAGAGTAATCCTTCGCTATCTTCGTACACAGAAGGCACCAGGTTTGAGGTTAAGCCATCGGGACCTTCCTTGAAGACCTTCTGGTCGTAACCGTCATAGCGGATAAGACCATTGCTTGTCGTCAGCCAGATAAAACCCAGCCTGTCTTGGAAAACACCCATATTGTATGCACCGGTATCGAACACATCCTCGAATCGGAAGTCGCTTGCATGGGCAAAGGGGGCATAATAAGCCAACAAGGCGAGAAAGGATAAAAAGGCAAACATTTTTTGTGCAATCCTGGGGTTAGTCAACATGGTAGTGGTTAGGGAAATCCATATTTATTTTTCCTGCTTGTCCATCAGACAAAGTAACATCAATCGTTACTTTTCGGTCCTGTAAATGGGTAAAAGGTATTGACCGTTTATACCCCGCTTATATCCGGTAGTTTTAACCTTCAATTTCTGAACATCCCCAGTTTTTGAAACCATCAACGATTGAAAATACTCGTTTGAAAACTGAAAAAAATCATAACGAAATGGGGTCGCCAGCCTGGGCTTCACCACCTTGGATCACCTTTGCAAACATGCCTTCGCGGGGCATGATGCAGTCTCCGGTGGCTTTTTTGATGACACAGCCATCGTCGTGGCATTTTTTGCCGATCTGGGTAATCTCGAGAAGCACCTTGTCGCCCAGTCGCAGGCGGTCACCAATTTTTAGGGTGGTGAGGTCGATTCCCCGGGTGATGATATTTTCGGCAAAGGCTCCGTTTTTAAGACTAGGCAGGATTTTCTTAACATTGTCGATGGACTCACCGGCGAGTAGTGAAACCTGGCGGTGCCAGTCGCCGGCATGGGCGTCGTTTTCAATGCCCCATTCGGGTATGAGTACTATTTTTGTTTGTTCTCTTTTGACCATGCCTTTCTTTTTACTGATACAGACTGCTTCTATATGTGCCATGGGGGTCATCTCTTATCCTCCAATGTTTGCCATTGACGGCTCTAAAGCCCGGCCTGAAAATTTTTCAGCCTCATGTCCGTTGGCGAAACGATTTCGCACACAGGAAGTAATGGCTGCCCTGATTTCGTTATCATCAGCGTTGCTGCGCAGCATCTTTTTTAAGTCGAGAGCACCATTGTCATAAAGGCAGGTTTTCAGCATGCCGGCGGGTGTGACTCGCAGTTTATTGCATGTTTGACAGAAAAGCCTTGAGTACCCTTGGATAATCCCGATCTTTCCCTTATATCCAGGCAGTGAAAATATGCGGGCCGTTGTTGGTAGAGTGCTTGTCTGTTCTTCAATGGCAGGGAAAACTTTTTTCAGGCGTTCGGCTAAATGGCCGTTTTCAAGTTTAGTGGGGCGTACCACCCCAGAAAATGGCATTCTTTCAATAAACCTCAGGGTGATAGGATAGTTTTTTGCCAGATCGGCAAGCTGGATAATTTCGCCATCACTCGTATCTTCAAGAAGCACACTGTTTATCTTAAGTGGGATACCCCGTTCAAGTACACCGTGGAGTGTCTCTAGGACAGATGCGAGGTAATCTCTTCGGGTGATCTTCCAGAATGTTTTCGGGTCCAGGGTATCCAAGCTCAGATTAATGCCGTCAAGGTCAATCTTGGCAAGTTCATCGAGATGCCTTGATGTCTTCACTCCGTTTGTGGTGATATGCAGACTTTCTACCCCTTTTAGCTGCCTCAGTCGAGACAGAAAAGGGAGGCAGCCGCGTCTGGAAAATGGTTCGCCGCCGGTTACCCGGACCTTGCTGATGCCTAAGTCGCAGAAAATACCGATAAGATGCTCCAGCTCTTCAAAGGAGAGGATCTCCTGGTGGGGGATAAATGGCACCCCGCTTTCCGGCCGACAATAGCGGCAGCGTAGGTTGCAGCGATCCGTTATGGCGAGGCGCAGATAGGTGATTTGGCGGTCGTAACCGTCAATCAGATCTGAAGGTTTGCTAACCTGCTTCAGCCTGGATGAATCTTGGTTGGTATAGTTGTGTATCATGCTTTCTGCTTCCTAATCCGGATAAACCGGAAATAAGTACCTTGACAGTAGTTTTAACACCTTTAAATTAATGCACTTTTAAAATTTCTTGCCATAAAAAACATGATTTATATTACGCCCGTTTTGTTGGCTAATAAAATTATTTATAAGGTACTAAACTGAGGAGAGGATGCTTATTGCAACCGTACCTTGCTGGCCGAAACTCTTGTGACGATTTCGGTGGGGCTGGGTGGCTGACTCGAAGTTTTTATCGTGGTCTTTAAAAGGGTTCGTGCCGTTTAATTTCTTCTTGGCTGGCATTTTTATGACTCGGTAGGGTTGAATTAAAGCATAACTGACAAATGTTACAATTTCCATAAGTTTTCAAGATGTAGAAGTCGGGGGCTATGTTGAAACCATCAAAAAAAATTGATTGTGGGTGCATGCAACTTTCAGACTTGCATATCTTTTTGATATTATGTAGTTTCTCCATTGTGGTACCTGTTTATCTTGTTTTTGTCGTTTTGGGTCAGGTATTAGGAATTGTGGGGATATAATACTCCATAATTTATGGTTGAATCCCTGCCTTTTGCCTTCTTGTTATTGCAATAAAGTATGGCGTTGTATTTTCAACGCAACAGGTGAAAACAACTATGTTGGGTTGCAGTTCCAAGATGCAAAGTTATTATTCTGGTAAGGCGACAATAGTCCTGATTGCAGGTTGGTCTTTGATCATAATAATAGCAATATTTTTTGGTATTCATGATCACGCTCAAGAGCGGATGGAAGTCTTGTTAAATGTTGCTCGTGCCGAGGCCAGAAAAGATCTAATGTATAAGGAATGGCTGGGCTCTCTTGGCGGTGTCTACGCTGAGGTTCAAGAGGTTGATCCGTCTGTAACTCCTCATTCTTTACAAAGAAACAATCTAAAAACAACAGCAGGAAAGGACCTGGTCTATGTCGACTCAGCGACCATGATGAGTCAGATCAGGAGTATCTCTCCACCCAATTATGTTACCTTTAGTAACATAAAGACATTGTATACCACCCTTCCCCAGAACCAGCCGGATCTCTGGGAAAAAGAAGCCCTGCTGGTACTCTCTCAAGGTAAGGAAAAAGAGTATTTTTCAATGATTGAAGATGGCATGTCTGAGGTTCTCCGCTTGATGCTTCCCATGTACGCAAATGCGGCTTGCCTAAAAAGCTTTCCTGATGTGGAGGTCAAGGAGGGTGACTTGATGGGAGGAGTCAGTATATCTTTGCCCGTTAGGACTTTCGACAATGATTACGTTTTTGAGCGTGCTCTCTTTGGAAGGAATTTTCTAATCTGGATTTTAGGTATTTGTGGGATATTGTTTGCCCTTCGTCTCTTGCAGAAAGAAAATATTGCCCGGGGGCAGGCGGAATTGCTTCAAGAACAATATGAACAAGATAGAGAGCTCCTCCTAAACTCAGCCGGGGAAGGAATTTTTGGAGTCGATACCTCGGGTAATGTTACTTTCGTTAATGCTGCTGCGGCCCAGATGCTTGGATACAACGAAGATGAACTTATCGGTAAAAACAGCTATACCCTTTGTAGCTGTGCAAAGGTAAGTGATTGTCCCATATATGCATCATTTAAGTACGGGAAGGCATACCAGGGCGGTACCGAAACATTTCAGCATAGGGATGGCAGATCACTGCCTATTCAATTTACAAGCAATCCTATACTTAGGTCAGAGAGGATAGTTGGCGCGGTTGTTACTTTTTCTGATATCACGGAAAGGAAGAAGAGTGAACAGCGCCTTCGGGAAAGTCAACAGCGTTTCAAGGCAACGTTTTTACAAGCCGCAGTAGGTATTACCCAAATAAGCTTAGAGGGTAGTTATATAAATGTAAATCGAAAGTTCTGCGAGATCATTGGCTATAGTGAAAAGGAACTGAAAGAGATGAGGTTTCAGGATGTAACTCATCCTGATGATTTGCAAAGCAACCTGGGTACCACCACGAGGCTTTTGGGCGAAGAAGATTTACACACCCTCCATCTAGAGAAACGTTATATCCATAAAGATGGTCATGTTGTTCAAGCAAAAGTTTCTGTAACTATGGTACGAAATGAGGCAGGAAAACCAATTTATCTCATTTCAATTGTGCAAGATATTACCTCACAGAAAGAGCTTGAAGGGGAGAGAAATACCCTGCAAGCCCAGCTGGCACATACTCAAAAGATGGAGGCAGTTGGAACGCTTGCAGGCGGCATAGCCCATGATTTTAATAATATATTGACAGCTATCCTTGGATATGCCGATATGGCAAAAGCCCATATTCCTGCTGACAATCCCTCAAGAAAGTATATTGACCAGGTGTTTAAAGCTGGGAATAGATCCAAGCAGTTGGTTCAGCAAATTTTGACACTCAGCCGCCATGGCCAGATAGATAAAAAAAATATGGAATTAAGCTCCATTGTCCATGAGGTCTTGAAATTATTGCGATCTTCGTTACCTGCTTCAATCGAATTGCAGTCTGATATTGATTCTGACTGTGGCAAAATTTTGGCAAATTCTACCCAAATTCATCAAGTTGTGATGAATTTATGCACCAACGCCTTCCATGCCATAGAGCAGGAGAAAGGTGTTATAAAGGTCACTCTTAAAAGAACTCAATTAGGTGATGTTGATCTGGCCAGATACCCTGGGCTCTCTCCAGGAGCCTACGTTCAGTTTATAGTCAGTGATTCCGGTCATGGGATGGACCAGGATACTTGCGGTAAGATTTTTGACCCATATTTTACCACCAAGGCCAAAGGCAAAGGCACAGGATTAGGCCTTTCGGTGACACATGGTATTGTTAAAAGCTATGCTGGTGATATTGCAGTCCATAGTAAAGCCGGAGTTGGCACTACCTTTACCATTCTTTTGCCGGTTATTGACACGGAAGATGATGCCGGGGAAATCACCCCAAAGGACGAACAGGTTTTTGAAGGAGATGAGCATGTTTTTGTTATTGACGATGAAAAAATGGTTGTTGATGTGGCAAGGCATGCCTTGGAAAGCTTTGGTTACCAGGTAACAACTCAAACAGACCCCGTCTCCGCCCTTGAAATTTTCCGGGCACAAGCAGGCAAATTTGACCTTATAATCACTGATATGACCATGCCTAAAATGACGGGAGATATTTTGGCAGGCAAAATGTTGGAAATACAGCCGGATATTCCTGTTATAATCTGTACTGGGTTCAGCACCCAAATTAATAAAGAAAAAATTGAGGCGATCGGTATTCGAGAGCTTGTCATGAAACCCTTCCTTGGTCAGGATTTAGCTAGGGCCGTCCGAGGAGTAATAGATTCTCCCCGTGTTGCGTAGATCACCTCTGATGAACAAATTTCCTCACACATAGGTCTATCCAATAAACGTTGATTTAAATAACTTTTATGCTAACTTGACGTTAGTAAATTCATAGTTATGTTTGAGTCTGATAACTTCTGTTGCCGCCCCCAAACGTTACTCACTTTAAAATTCCATCCCCCCAAACATGGAGATCTTTTGATATGTCTCAGTCTGAGCACACGTCCAATTCTAACTGGATCCTGCTATTTCTCTGTTGGCTCTTCGTCAGTGTGTCAACTGCCGGAAGCGTGTTTTTTAGTTATGTGATGGATTTTGCACCCTGCGTTTTATGTTGGTATCAGAGAATATTTTTGTTCCCCCTGGTCATAATCTTGGCTGTAGGGCTTTTTCCTTTGGATAAAAATGTGGTGAAATATGCTCTTCCCTTGGCAATAGTCGGCTGGTTGACCGCATTCTACCATAACCTATTGTATTCCGAGGTTATCCCCGCAAGCATTCAGCCTTGCAGTCAGGGAGTGTCGTGTACGGAAAAATACATAGATCTGTTTGGCTTTTTGACAATACCCATGCTTTCTTTGCTTTCATTTACCATAATAATTACCCTTTTAATTATCCTAGCCCTTAGAGATCGTAAAAAGCAGGACTATGTTCAGTACCCCCCCTGAGGGGTGTAAGCACCTTAACAGTAGCTGCAACTAATTAATTTCACATGTACCTTTAGATTTATTACTATTTTTGACACAGAAATGAATTATAAGGTGCTAAAGAGGAGGATGTCTTAATGAAGTATCTCATTTTTGGCTTTACATGCGTAGTCTTGTTCTTTGTTTTTGTGTTTGCCAGTTCATATTACAAAGGGCAACAGGCTGAAAAGTTTGGTTTTATGGCCAAAGAAAACGCCTCAACTTTTGTCAGAGACCATTCTCAGACGCTTGGTAGTGATGATGCGAAAGTCTATATCGTCGAGTTTATGGACCCAGCCTGTGAAACCTGTGCCGCTTTTTCTCCCTTTGTTAAGCAAATTATGCGGGCCAATCCTGGTAAAATAAAACTTGTTCTGCGCTATGCTCCTTTTCATGATGGCGCCGATGATTTTGTCAAGATGCTTGAGGCCGCCAAAAAACAGGGGAAATATTGGGAAACCCTGGATGTTATGTATAAATCACAACAGTACTGGGCCAGTCACAGCAACCCGCAACCTCAAAGAATATGGCAATTTCTTCCTAATGCCGGAGTGGATGTGGAGAAAATCAGAAAAGATATGAATGACCCTGCTATTGCGAAACTCATTGAACAGGACCTTGCTGATGCCGAAACCCTGAACGTTAGGAAAACTCCCGGGTTCTTTGTGAATGGAAAACCTCTACAGGTTTTTGGATATAGGCAATTACAGGAATTGATTCAATCTGAACTACGGGAGAATTACCCTAATTAGGACTAACTTGTTAAATCCGAAGTTCGAGATAAGCGTAGACTCCGAGATGGAGTGCAGCTGAATAGTTACGATTTCGATATCTAAATTCGTGCATTTCCTGCCTCGCCGGCTCAGGGCTTATGCAATTGATGATGAGATATATAAATCGGTGATGAACAAGAAAAGTATTATCTGCGTCAGCGGAGCCTTGACAGGACACTTGTTATTTTCGAACGGGGAGATGGGGGAGGACCACAGTAAAGCAGGCGCCCCCCTCTTCACGGTTACTCACCGAAATCCAGCCATCATAGAATCGTATAATTTCTGCGCAGGTGTAGAGACCAAGGCCTGTTCCAAAAGATTCTCCCTCTTTAACATCATCTTTCATCTCTTTTGTGCTGAAAAAAGGCTCAAATATTTTTTCCTGTATTTCAGGCTCAATGCCTGCCCCGGAGTCCATAAACTCAAAGATTATATTCTGTTCATCAAACTGTGACACGATGCTTATTTCTTTTGGTGATATGGAGGTTTTCATCGCATGAACGGCATTCTGAATAAGATTGGAGAAGATTTGAGAAAAATCAGAATGAATCCCTTGGATGAGTGGTAGATTTTCAGTGAGAAGGATGGTCTGTTTAATTTTATGTTTCAGCTCCATGTCAGCCTGGAGAAAATCAAGCTCTGATCTCAAGACATCATTTAAGTCAATAACTGTTTTTTCCTTGGAGGCATCTTTGCGGCCCTTATTCAAGAGTTCATTGATCATGTCTTCAAGTCTATTTGAGGCAACAAGACATTGGTCAACGTAGCCTGCAATCGTTTTGAGATTGCTACTCAGTTCAGTTGAACATTGATCCGCAGGACCCAGGCAATCTTTCAGACTCATCTGGATTAGATATACAAACCCTTTTACTCCGCTGAACGGCCCCCTTAAATTATGAACAATTCCCTGTACCATCCGTCCGACGATAGCCTGCTGTTCTTTCTGTACCAATTCCTTCGTTCTTTTCTGCACAAGGTTTTCAAGGTCCAGGTTCATTTTTTTTAATTCATCCTGGGCCCCTTTAAGCCTGAGGAGAATGTTGATTTTGGCTTTAAGCTCCTCAACGTCATAAGGTTTGCTGATGTAGTCATCTGCGGACGCCTCATACCCTTTTATTCTGTCTTCCAAGGCTGTTTTTCCGGACAGGAGTAAAACCATGACATTAGAGGATCTGGGTGATTCTTTTATTTTTTGACATACCTGGTAGCCGTCCAGCCCCGGCATTAAAATGTCCAATAAAACAATATCGGGAGAAAAAGATTCAACTTTTTCCAGAGCAGTTTTGCCATTATCAGCAAACTCCAGGGAGACATTTTCATCTTCCCAGAATATTCGTTTAATGGCCGCTAGATTCTTTTGTTCATCATCAACAACCAGGATTTTCTTTTTTTTCATCATAAGTCTCTCAATTTAGATCTTAAAAAATGATCTTATCATCCTGTAGTTCAAAAACCGCAGGGCCCAGGTCTCTGTCCAGGGTGATTTGGCGGTCATCAAAGCGTACTTTGTTGCCCAGGAAAGCGTCGCTTTCAATCCGTATTTTTGCTTTTTTTAATGCCAGTTCTATTTTTTTCTCAGCAGATTTTTCTTTATCCAGCAACTCTGTACGCACCTTGATAAGTTTACTAAGATTATCCACGATCTTTATCAAATTCTCCCTTTTTTCAGCCGGTGTTTTTTTTATTAGATTTCGGATGAGATCCATGTCTACTGCTTCGAGCTGCAGGGACTTTATAATTTTCATAATGGTTCCTGTGCAATTTTGAATCTCCATTTGAATTTTCTTCAACAAACTAAGGGACTCAACGTCTCTTTGGATAGCGGCTAATGTGTTCTTATTGGCAGGGCCGCCAAACGTCGACATAGTAATGCCTTTCGAGGCACAGATGACGCCTCCAACTACTTTGCCGCCTTTCTGTGTAGCAGACGTCTTAACTACGATTTTCCCTCCAGACTGGATGGTGCCGTTGAAACTGTAACTTCCAATCTCGACATCACCCTTCACCATTATTTCGGCGTCCTGAACAAATTCTGCCTGCAAGGAGCCCATGACGATAACCTTAGTATCTTTGCCAATAATCCCCTTGCCAACATTAAGGTTTCCGCGGACAAGAATATGGGCCCCGTTTTCCACAGTTCCGCCGATTACGGTATCCCCAGCAGTTGAGACCTTAAATCCAGGCTTTATTGATTCCGTAACGATAAGTCCCGTAGTAACGTTTATGTTACCGGTGGCGTAATCAACATTTCCATCCACCCGATAGACATCTGTTAAAGTCAGGGTGTTGTTTGCAAAAGAGATAATGCCAGGAACTTGTGCATAATACTCAACCCTGTCGGTGTATTTCTTGCTGATAACGGGTCCTTGAATGGTAAGATTAAGGTCGGCACCGCGTTTCTGCTTTAATTTTTTATTAAATAAGGTGATGCCAGGTGTGCCGGTTGTAGCCAAATATTTGCTGGCAAGAATATCTCCCTCTGACACACTGTGAATTGTGTTTCTCTCTTTTAGGTCAATGGAATTGTCTTCGAGTATAGTCCCGGCTTTTTTGCCCAGGTCGATATTAAAAATCAGCTTGGCATCCTGGCCATGCACGGGCTGTACGCCGGAGGCTATTTTAACCAGAGTTTTGGAAATTTTATTCTGCTTCAAACCAGTGCACAGCGTTTCAAGCAAACCTTGGGGGATTCTTCTCTCAGCAACCCCCTTCATGATAAGCTGGTATTTAATACTGCTTGGGGATGGTTCTTTTATCGCACCTCGATGCGGACAGTTGACAAAGTAGGCTGCCATATTGTCTTGAGAAATTAAGACCGGTGAAATGACGGAGATGACGTTTTCTTTGATGCAGAGATAGCCAAAGGTAGTGGCTTCATAATTGCCATTCTTGTTCTTTCTTATAACTTTTTCCCCAGGTACGAGGACTGGTTTAGCAATGGGAATGGTGTGTCCATAAAGATCAAATCCGGGGGCCTGGTCCTGTCTTGCTTCTACAACAGCCAAAGTCTCTCCCGGTTTTATCGGGCGTACCACAACCTGGGAAACCTCCTCTTCCCCAGGGAGGTCGTCCCTGTGGAAGAGTTCGGTGAGTGCTGCGAAAGAGAGCTTACTGCCATCAACAATCCACCCCTCTTCAGGATCGTCACGCTCACCCCTAGAAATAAAGGGAAAAGATATCTTTTCTTGTTTGGTCGGTGAAGCGCCCCTGGCCACCACAATTTTCCCGGTCCAAGAGCCTTCTTGTTCAAGAATGGCAGTAATCTGAATTATTGAATCAAAAATTATGCCCTGAATGATCCCCTCGTCTTCGAGGGCCTTTACGATGCTCTCGGGTGTGAAAGAGTGGGATTCTTTACCGATTAGATGGGCGATCATGCCGTCTTTGGAAACGATTAGTTCCAGGCCGCACTCTTTTAATGCATCAAGGTCGACATGTTTTTTCTCTTGGGCCGTTTGGGTTACAGGGCCATCAGTTCCAATTGGCGACAGAACAGGTTCCCGGGTGTCGGTTACAGACTCCCGTTCCAATGAGCCGTCAAAAAAGCTGCTAAAATCATCTCCACCTTCCATAATTTTAAGGAAGTTATCTTCGTGGGAAAGGATGTTTTTTGTTTCTGGTGATTTTTTAGCCACGTCTGGATTCCACGCCTGTTATTTCCCGGCAAAATCGTTCAGGAGACTGTCAAGATCGTCCCCAAGATCGGGAATGTTATTGGCCATTTCTGCATCCTTCAGAGCTATGGTGGCTTGTTCGCAGAATCCGCTCAAGGTGCGTGTCTCTTCCTTGCTGAAGCCACTCTCAGAAGTGCTGCTTACCAGTAAGACCCCGTAGAGTTTTTCGGCGCTTTGTATGGGAAGTGCGCCAATAAAGGCATCCTGTGGATCTCCGCCTGTGCTGAAAACTCCGGACAAGCTTTTTCCCTGGGGCGCCTTGCTGGCAGCGACAGAATCAAGCAGTTCCCTGACTGTTTCATCATTGATACTTATCTCGTCCGGTGTAACTTTTTTTTGCTGCAGTCTGGAGGTCTCTTCGTCAGTTAGATATATGGCGGTCCATGCAGGCTGCAGCACATCCATAATGACATTGGTTATAAGTTGTAGGGTTTCATCAATGGGGTTTATTGAGACAAGGTGCTGCTGGATTAGGTCCCTCCCCTCAAGTTCTTTAACTTTGTGTAGAAGATCGCGGGTCCGCTCTTCTACCTTTTTTTCGAGGTGCTTATTTACCTGTGATAATATTTTATTTTTTTCATGTAGTTCTCTGGTCAGTCGCTGGTTTTCAGCCAGTAAATTAAACCGTTCAATGGCCTCTTTTACGGTCAATTTTAAGTCATCATCGTTCCACGGTTTCATGATGTAGCGGTATATGCCGCCAAGATTAATGGCATCAACCGCCGCATTGATGTCAGCGTAGCCGGTAAGAACCATGCGAATGCTTTTGGGGGTTTTGGCCTTAGCTTTTTCCAAGAATTCTACCCCCCCCATCTCAGGCATTTTCTGATCTGAAACGATAACAGTGGGCATAAGCCCGTCGTCAATTAGCTCAAGAGCTTCCTTGCCACTGTTGGCAGTATGGATTTCATAATCTTCATCAAGAAAAAGACGCTGCAGGGTTTTTAAGATATTTGCTTCGTCATCAACAAAAAGAACAATCGGTTCGCTCATACAAACTCCGTTTGAAGAGATTTTTCTTTAGTGCCTACGGTTTATTATCTTGCTGTTAAGGCGTTTATTTGGCTTGGGGGGACAGCATTAATACAATACCTTCCTGATCTTCCGTCGGTGGTAGCTGGGCTCCGCGCACCAAGAAGGCCTTGTCGTTTATGGTCACTTCCTGTTCAGCGTGACCATTTTCAACAACACAGGAAGCAATGTACTGCAAATTTTCAGGGAATATTTGTTTCCAATCCATGCCTACAAGTGATTGGGCCTTATCCGAAAAAAGTGTCTCAGATAATTTATTGCCGAGAACAATAAGGCCGTCAGGTGCCAGCCCAAGAACAGCAGCGGGCATCGCATCCATAACATTGTGGGAGAAGCGCATGGCCCTTATTTGAAACTTCAACTCGGCCGTTCGACTCGCAACCTGCTCTTCCAACCCTTCATTGAGTTGGATTAGCTCATCATTGGCTTCCATCAAGTCATCGGCCAACCGCTCGTTTTTTTGTCTGAGATAATAGACCTCAATGGCCTCCTTGATAGTCAGCAGGAGTTCATCGTCATTCCATGGTTTTGGAAT
Source organism: Desulfurivibrionaceae bacterium (assembly GCA_030145275.1). GTDB lineage: Bacteria > Desulfobacterota > Desulfobulbia > Desulfobulbales > VMSU01 > JAQYVV01. The sequence continues at coordinate 189,621 of JAQYVV010000002.1, forward strand.
AAATTTATAAATTTTCCCTTCGTTAATAGCCGAGACCACTGACGCTGTATCGGCATAACCTGACAGAACAATCCTGATGCTATCTGGGAGCTGTTCAAAAGCCTTTTTTAAAAAATCAACGCCATTCATGCCGGGCATACGGTAGTCCGAAATAATAAGTAGGATGTCAGGGTTTTTTTCTATGAGTGCAAGGCCTTCTTCTCCGGATGCAGCAGTTAGAATATCAAAATGTTCATCCATAAATACACGCTGCAGAGCCCTTAGGACATTTTTCTCATCATCAACACATAAAATTTTTATTTCGTCCAACTTTGTCACCACTCGCATTTCTTTTTTTCTCTAAACCAACATGATATTGTTAGTCAAACTCGCTCCAGGCAGCAATAACTGTGTTGTAATCCTCTTTCATTTTTGAACTTAACGCCGGGAGATCAGCACGCTCTATACCAAAAAACTTCCACATGTTGTTGGGTATTGTTTGTCGTTTCATGTCGGTACTGATGCCTAGGGAGAGTGCTTTTGTCATCTGATTGGAGATGCAGACGGCCCTGACCAGTTGGGCTGTATCTGGATCAAGTTTCTTGGTGTTCGGCGGCAGATCATGGTGCATTTTGACACCGGCAACTATGGAGTCGGGAAACCTCCACTCTTTTAAAAGGGCTGCGCCGAGCCTCTGGTGGGTAAAGCCGAAAACTTCCTTTTCGGCTTCTGACTGGGGCAAACCGTCGTTTATCACCTTTGCGTTAACCTCTTCCATCTTTTCAAGGTCATTGTTTATAAAAACGACCTTGCCGATATCATGGATAACTCCAAATAAAAAGGCATCATCGGCAAGCTTTTTGTTGGACTTTTCAACCAGCAGTTTACAGGCAATAGCACACCCCAGGCTGTGGTTCCAAAGTCCGGGCATATCAATGACAGTCCCTTTCCCCTTTTGAAAAAAGGAGTATATAGAGACCGACAGGGCAAGACTCCTGACCGTGTTAAAACCAAGGATCATCACGGCCTTTTCAATACTGCTAATATTTTTGGACATTCCATAGAAAGCAGAATTTGAAAGCTTGAGGAGCCTGGCAGTCAGGGATGAGTCCTCTGAAATAATGGCTCCCAGAGATTTGGCATTCAGGGATTCTGCTTCCATTGCCGTGGTGATCCTGGCTGCAACCGCTGGCAAGGTCGGTAGGTCACCGGTTTTTTCAATAAATGCTCTTATTTCCAATTGTTTCTCTCGGTCATCTCTTAAAAAACAAAATAAATCAGGCCTCTTTGCTTCCTAAGTCCTTGGTAATTTTATGGTAAAGGTTGTTCCCTTTCCCACTTCGCTCGTTACGTCAATGTCACCCTTGTGATTTTTTGTGATTATATCATAGACAATACTGAGACCCAATCCCGTTCCTTTGCCGACCTCTTTAGTGGTGAAAAATGGATCAAATACGTGTTTAAGACTCTCAGGTTTTATTCCACTGCCGGTATCAGCGATGGAGGTATAGACAAACTCCTCGTCCTGCCAAGTTTTGATGGCTATGATTCCTTCCTTTTCAATGGCATGGGCCGCATTAATAAGGATGTTCATGAAAACCTGGTTGAGCTGCTGCGGATGACACTCAATAGCTGAAACCGTGCCGTAATCTTTTTCTATTTTCGCCTTATACTTCAGCTCGTTGATCACCATAATCAAGGTGGTGTCAATGCACTCATTTATATCGGCATATTGTCTTGCAGCCTGATCAACCCGGGAGAAACTTTTCAGGTCCTGGACAATTTTTTTCACTCTCTCACAGCCATCAAGAGACTCTGTGATCAGATCTTGTATATCTTCCAGAATGAAGTCCAGTTTTAGCTTCTTTTTCTGGGTAGTCACCTTGGCTTGGAGTTCGGTATCGTTAATTTTTTTCAGGCTCTCATCCAGAAAAGAGATAAAGCCGCTTAGCCGCTCGACATATTTACCTAACGAACCAATGTTGCTGGAGATGAAACCCACCGGATTGTTGATCTCGTGGGCAACACCGGCCGCCAGCTGACCCACGGAGGCCATTTTCTCCTGCTGCAGAAGCTGCGCCTGGGTCTGTTCCAGCTCTGAATAAGCCTCGCTCAACTCTTGGTTCTTGCTTTCCAGCATGAACATAAGATTATTAAATTGTTCACCGATAAAGATCGAAGGATCTTGGGTCACATTTTGGAAATGCTCACACTCAAGACAGGTGCTAATTTTTTCACCAATGGCCCCCTGCACTTCTCCGTAACATAATGTGCCGGTCTCTTGCCAGCAGCGTGCCCCTTCAATGCCGTAGCACAAGCAATCTTTCTCCTTGCATTTCAGTGCCTCCCAGCATTTATTGCTTTCGTCTAGGGGGGAAACGTGCACTTTGTACTCTTTATCTTCTATGGCATCTCCAATAAGCATGGCGATATTATCGAGGGCATGCTGCAGGGAGTTTCTGTTGGTAAAGATTTGCTGATTAGTCTGCTCAAGTTTGTCCGTCATCATTTTAATGGAGGTTATGTCACTCATGCTGATAACAAATCCAGGTTCCTGGTCGATGCTTTCAATAACAGGAAACAGACTCATGAAAAACCAATGGCCTGATGGTTTATGGAAATACTCTAAGGATTCACCAATGGTGGTATCACCTTCTTCAAGGGTTGTATCTGGCAGGACTTTTTTAACCTTCTGACCCAACAACTGCCGGAAGCTTAATCCTGTTAGTTCCATCAGCGCATTGTTACATCTTTTAATTGAAAAATCGGGATCGGTTAGAATGACCAGTTCTGAGATGCAGTCCATGGTTGTTTCCCACTGTCGTTTGGAATTTTCAACAAACTTGAAAAGTTCACTCTGCTTTTTTTGGTCTTCGACAAGGACATTTTTTTGCTCTTCCAGTTGCTGTTTAATTTTCTTTTCTTCCCTGTTCTTTTTTTCCAGCATCAAGATCGTGAAAAAGACGAGTGCCAGAAAGAGGGTTATGAATGGGACAGGAAGGAGCATTGAGAACAGAAAGGTTTTTTTCACCTTGTTCCGAATTTCGCTGATGTCATAATAGATTTTAAAGGCGCCAACAAATTTATTGTCTTTCATAACCGGGACGTAAGTTTCCACGACATCCCTAGCTAGCGTCTCTCTCGCCACACTCTTTGCGCCTTTCTGCACAAAGTTGGTGAAATTCTTTCCTTTGGCGACAATATTATGGAAAAAGTCATGGGGTCCAGACTTGCCAATATCTTTTGAAGAGGTAGAAAAAAGAATAGTTCCGGCGGAATCGAATATTTTCATTTTGAATATATTAAAATCTTCGGCGGTATTTAATACCTCTTGGCTCGTCCAGTAAGAAATATTGTCAGCGGTCAACTTCTTATATCCCCCGAGCGGTATTCTGGATATATGATTGGCGAGACGAATAGCATTCGTTTCTGCCTGCTCGATTACCCTTTGGGTATAGCTTGGGAAAATAAAATAATAATTGATCAAGGGAATGGCCACTGCGAGAAGCAAGGTTGCTGCCAGAAGCAGCAGCAGTCCCCTGGATTCTATCTTTAGTTTGTCCAATAATGCCATTTGTATTTCACATCCTCATTTTAACCCCGTTCGGGAGAAGGGATAAGTACCTTATAAATTCTTTTCTAAAAAACAGATAAGCGAAGACTTCGAGAAAACAATCTGTAAGGCACTAACACCCCACAAGGTAAGCGTCAGACTCCGAGGGGGTATAAGTACCTTCACGAAATTCATTCATAAAAAAACAGATAAGCGAAGACTTCGAGAACTGAATTTCTAAGGTACTAAACCACTAACTCACACAACTATGCTTCATCGGTTACCGGCAGATATATCTGGAACGTTGTTCCTAGCCCAACCTGACTTTCGACCTCAATTGTACCCCGGTGCTTTTGAATAATCTCAGCCGCTATGCTCATGCCGAGGCCTGTCCCTTTGCCGGGTTCTTTTGTGCTGTAGAATGGGTCAAAAATTCGGTTTTTCACCTCAGCAGGCATACCGCTGCCATTGTCAGAGATTTCGATCCTGTTGCTATTACAATCTTCTTCATACCTGGAGCGAATCGTAATTTCCCCTTTTTCTTCTATGGCATGCCCTGCATTCACCAGAATATTCATGAAAACCTGGCTTAATTTTTGGGGATAACAGACTGAAAGGGGGAGTTCCCCAAACTCTCTATGTACCTCACATTTATATTTTAACTCGTTCCAAACTATATTAAGGGCAGATTCAATCGAGTCGTTTATATTGGCTAGGCTTTTATCCTCGGCGTCTTGCCTGGAAAAGAGTTTGAGATCTTGGACTATTTTTTTAATTCGTTCAGTTCCTTCCCGTGATTCGGCCAGAAGGTCTCCGATATCGTCAATAAGGTAATCAATTTTTAATTTTCTCCTGAGTTCTGTAAGGTTTTTATAGGATTCGCTCTCTGCGCTTTCGCTTAAAACCTCATCCTGGGCCTTTACAAAACTTGTCAAACGGTCAATGTATTTAGCTAGGGTTGATAAATTGCTGTTAATAAATCCGACGGGATTATTGACTTCATGGGCTACACCTGCGGCTAGTTGCCCGATGACTGCCATTTTCTCTTGCTGAATAATCTGGCTCTGACTCAATTTCAACTGATGTCTCAACTCTTTTTTCTCCAAAGCCTCCTGTACACCATGGATTAGCTCTGCCATCACGAATGGTTTCATATAGTATCCGAAGGCACCATTTTGAAATGCAATAGATGCCTTTCTGATCGAATCGACACCGGTAATCATGGCAAACAGTATGTCTGGCACCAGTGTCTTAATATCTTCAAGAAGTTTCATCCCGTCATAGTCGGGCAGATTTATGTCAATTAAGGCGATAGCATAGCGCTTTTTCCGCAGGGCCAGCAAAGCATCATTGCCGTTGTATACAGCATCCGCTTCAAACCCTCTAATTTTCAGGTGTTCTGTCAACAGATCACAATTCATCTCGTTGTCATCAATAATCAATATTTTCGCAGGCGAACCGTTGTTCATGTATTTTTCTCCTCACGCAATAGCCGGAAATTTGTTCGCTTTGACCTTTTATATATTGGCCAAAATCATATCGCATCTCATTGTTTGAGCTGTCTGTTTTCCTGTACTAGTAATTTGCTCAAGCGTTCACTTCATGGGCGCTGCTTCTTTCCTTGCCGCAGGAAGGGCATGATGAGCCACTCATCTTCGAGAGGAAACCTGCAATTCACACAGATATTCTCTTTAAGGCCGCTTGGCGCGGTTAGAAAAAAAGGCAGTAGATCAAAGTAAATGGTCCGCTCATCTTTGGTGTCAAGAACCATCAGGTCGCCCCTGTCTTCCTTGCTTAAAAGATCGTGCAGGCTCAAGAGGTTTGTTGTCTTACCTGATAAGGCCGGCCCATAATAGACAAGCTTAAGGACAAGTCTTTTTTCAAGTTCATCGAATTCAATCATTGTTTATCCGGGAGGAATACAGGTGAGGAGCATACTTTAATCTGAACTGAGTGATTTTTTGACTCGATCTGCACCAATAGAGTAGGGTACCTTGAATAATTAGAATTTTCTGTGACGCAGCTATCGGCGAAAAATGCAATTATTCAAGACAGCCAGTGAAATTAAATACTGATATTTAATCATAGACATGGAGATCTAAGAAAGTCAATTATTCTCTCTTTGTCAGCCACTTTGAAAGATGTGCTATCTCAAAGAAAACCGTAGTGCTTCAGGCCATCAATAATTCCTGAGGCATACTTTTTTGGACTGAAATAAATGCGGGGTTTTCCTTTCAGGTTTTCTAGTTCACTGCTGTGGTTTCCAACCACCAGGCCGCAGCTTCTGCCGCGTAGCATGTCTTCATCGTTGCCGGAGTCTCCTGCCACCATGAGATCTTGGGGGGAAATTTCCCATTTATATTGCAGGTATTTAATTGCCATTCCTTTTGAGGCCCGATATGGAAGGATGTCTAAAAATTGGCCGTGGGAAAATATTATCTGACAGTGGATTTTTGCTTCATCAAGCCGCTGATAAACTCGGGCCAGCAGCTCCTGGTCATCTTCCAGATAATAACTTATTTTATAGGCCCGTTGCCCCTCTGGTCCTTGAAGTTTAACAAAATCCAGTTGGCCGAGGGCCTCACGTATTTGTTCCGGCTTCCAGTTTTTTGAAAGATGCTGCTGCCAGCCTCGATCTATGCGCAGGTTGGGGCCGTAATAGATTTCTGTGCCGACCGAGCATATGAGTACGTCAGGGATTGGGATTCGCTGCTCGGCCATGATATCCAGAGTCAATTCAAGGCTCCGTCCAGTAGCCACTCCCCATGCCAATTTTTTTGAGTTCTCCTCAAGGAGAGCCAGCAATATTTTTAAACTTTTTCTGTTGCCGGCCAGTGTGTTGTCTATATCCGTGATCAATATTTTTTTGATTTTGGTCAACCTTTGACCGTATGAAGGCTTTTTCTCCAAGACGTTGTTCTCTTCTGCCTGTAGCGTTTGGGTGGGTAGAAGAGAGAGTACCTCTGTCACAGTCTTTTCACAGTGAGCATCCCAGGAATAGTGCTTGCCAACTCCGTTTACGCCGTTTTCAGAAAAGAGCTTCCAGGTGTCGCTATTCACTATAATTGTTTTAAGGGCTTTTGAGATCTCTTCTGGGTCTGAAGAGTTGATCAATATGCCGTTTTTGCAATTTGCAACTATATCAACCGGGCCACCATCATTTGTCGATACGATGGGCAATCCGCAGGCAGAGGCTTCAATTAGTGTAATGCCAAAAGGTTCCACCAGGGCTGGGTTTATAAATACGCCACGGCTTTCGGCACAGAGCCTGTAGAGCTCTGGGACTTCTGAGGAAAAGTCATGTTTTTTGGGAATAGCCAATTTCCCATATAGGTCGAATTGATCCATTAGGAGCAGCATGTTGGTGAGCACACTACACTCATTGGCTTCCATCTTCTGAATGTTTTTTCTGATACCCGCAAAGATGGCCAGGTTGGCCATCGCCTGTAATTCCTTGTCCTGACCGTAGGCTGTGATTACCCCGGAAATATTTTTCCTGTGGTCAGGGCGGCAGAGAACGAGAATGAATGGTTTTTCTGAAGTGGACCAGAAGCGGTGCAGTTCATGACGCAGGGCTACTCTTGCCTGTTTTGTGCCTTCATCGATGCTCTCTGGCGCAAGTTCGTTATTGTAGAAGGGGTAAAAAACATCAAGGTCAATTCCTGGAGGGATGACTTTGATGTTGCTGACTTTAGAAAAGTTATCATAAAGACCATACTGCTTTTTGATCTCTTGATTGGTTGAAGTTATGATCAATTGGGCCGCTTCCACGATCTCCTCTTCAACGGCAATACGAGTTTTCATCTTGTATAGTTCGTTGATCTTCTTTTTTGATACGCCATCAGCGAGTAGGTTTACCTCCTTGTTCCGTCCTAAAGAGTGACCGGTAAAGACGAAGGGGGTGGCAAAAGTTTCGGCAAGAGTCATGGCTGCGTAGCCGCCGTCGGCATAATGACCGTGAAAAATGTCTGGTAATCTTGGTTGTTTTTTAAGAAATTTTATCGTTTTGTCTACGAATTCACCCATGTGCGGCCAGAGCAGTTCTTTGCGGATGTACCTTTTGGGGCCACATTGTATCCGCACGATTCTGGCCTTATCACTTAAGGGCTCTATCTCTTCTGCGTATATATTCGAAACCCTGTTGTCTTTGATTAGTCGGGTTACAAGGTCGACCTGTGCAACTGATGGGTGTTCGGCAAGTGCCTTGGCCAGTTCGATAACATATTTTGTCTGCCCTCCAGTATCGGCATCTCGGCCAAGTTCAGGGGAGTTGCACCTAATTAAGCCGTGGACGCTGAAGAGCTGAATGTATAGACCTTTTGTCTTCATATACTATCCCTTGTTGTTTAGTACCTTGTAAGTCATTTCGAAGTCTGTGCTTATCTCGTGTTTTTTACACCCCACAAGGGGGTACTGAACTAAGTGGCAAGAAATGAAAAAAGTATTTTAATTTAAAGGTGTTGCATCTACTGTTAAGGTACTTATTTCCGGTTTATCCGGATTAGATTTTAGTGGAAAGAATTCATTTCGGGAGTTGCACCAGGTTGTGAGGCAACGTAAGCACCTCGTTTATTCGCTTGAACAAGGCATTCCTGCCAGGCATGTTTCTGCAGGATGCCGTCAATGAGAGCGGCAAAAAAGGCATCTCCTGCCCCAACTGTATCCGCCACCTGCACGGAAAAACCGTTATGCCTATAGACTCCGTCATGGCAAATAAGCATGGCTCCTTTACCTCCGAGGGTGACAGCAAGGACCTCCAGGTTGAATTTGGCCAGAAGGGCTTGTGCCATTTCTTCCAAACTTCCAGGGGGCAGGGAGGACCAGCTATTTATTGCAGAAAGTTCATCTTCATTCATCTTCCCGACGTTGGCGTGGAAAAGTGATTCAAGAACTATATCTTGGGTGGTATGGGGAGGTCTTAAGTTAACGTCGTAGAAGACTGTTTTTGCTGAAGACCGGAGGGAGCGGATGGTGGAGCGGCTCACCGCTGAACGCTGGGCTAAAGTCCCAAAAACGAGATGATAGGATTTGTTTTCAAGGGTGTCCATTTGAGGCAGGTTGATAAAGTCCCAGGCGGCAGGTGAGAGTATTTCAAAGGAGTGTTCCTTGGCATCGTTTAGATGAATCAGAACCTTGCCGGTCTGATATTTAGTGTCGTATTGAATGGTCGCCAAGGACAGGCCAAGGTGCTCAATTTGTTGGCTGGCGGCCTTGCCGTATTCGTCTCGTCCAAGCCTGCTTATTAACCTGACATCTTGTCCGATAGAGTTTAGATGATAGGCAACATTCAGGGGGGCGCCGCCCATTACTTTTCCCGATGCAAAGATGTCCCAGACAATTTCTCCAACGCAAATAATCATATTTTATCCTTCAATTAACGATTTTATATAGGTACTATATCATAAAGACTTGCAGAAGGGTAATTGCTGATGGAAATTCTGAAGATTTACGCTATATCTGCGACGCCATCAATTTGAATGACAGGGTATACAAAAAAGGGAGTGTATATGTTATCTGACTTAACCGATTTTATTGCGCAAAATCGTGACATAGTGGACAGTCTTTTTCGGCGTTATCAGGCCCGGGGAAAAACATTTTTGCTACGGACGGATCTTTGGGATGAATTCCAGGTTTTTTGTAAGGAAAATGGAGGGGATGAACTCCTTGACTCGCCTCTAAGCGAAGCGCTTTCCAAAACCCAGGAAGCAGCGATTGCTGATCCGTGGCTCTATCTTGATGTTCGACCAAAAGTTGCCAGCTGGCACTATCTGCGCTACCACTTCGAAACCATGAATTTTGAGGAAATTCCCATTGGGGAGTTTTTGTACTTTAAGGAACAACTGGTTAATGGGCAGTCAAATAAAAGGCCATTGGTCGTGGATTTCAAACCCTTTGAACGAAATTTCCCCAAAATGACTCAGTCTCGGTCCATAGGTCGAGGTGTAGAGTTCCTCAATCGGCGTCTTTCTGGAAGGCTTTCCCATGACCTCATAAAGGGAGATCAGTTCCTCCTCTCATTTTTGAAGGTCCACAATTATCAGGGAACTCCATTCATGATAAATGATCGGATTGACACCATTTCTGACCTGCAAAACGCCTTGCAGAAAGGTGTTGAGCGGACTGGTAAGTTAAAAGGGAAGAGAAATCCTGAATTATGCGAGAAACTAAGGAAACTTGGTTTTGAGCCGGGGTGGGGGCGTACAGCAAAACAGATTCATGAAAAATTCAGGTTATTGGCTGATATATTGGAGGCCCCTGACCACCGGAACCTGGAAAAATTTCTGGGAACTATCCCGATGATTTTTAATATTGTCATCTTTTCCCCCCATGGCTATTTCGGGCAGGAAAATGTCCTCGGGCTACCTGACACTGGAGGGCAGGTGGTCTACATTCTGGATCAGGTCCGGGCCCTTGAAAAAGAGATGCGACGAAGGATTCACAACCAGGGACTCGATATTGAGCCAAAGATAATCATTGTGACCAGATTGATCCCGGAGGCGGGTGATACGACCTGTGATCAGCCCCTGGAAAAAGTTACTGATACGGAAAATGTGCATATCCTGCGAGTCCCCTTTCGGGATGGTGGCGGGGAGGTTGTTCCCCAATGGATTTCCCGTTTTGAAGTTTGGCCCTATCTGGAAAATTTCAGTATGGAAGCGGAAAAAGAGGTGCTTGCCATGTTGGGTTCAAGGCCGGATCTGATCATTGGTAATTATTCCGATGGTAACCTGACCGCCTATCTGATGGCCCAGAGACTTGGGGTGACCCAGTGCAATATCGCCCACGCCCTTGAAAAAACGAAATATCTTTTCTCCGCCCTATATTGGCAGGAGATGGAGCAGGAGTACCATTTCTCCTGCCAGTTTACAGCCGACCTGATCGCCATGAATGCGGCGGACTTTATTATCACCTCAACTTTTCAGGAGATTGCCGGCAGTGAAGATAGTGTCGGCCAGTATGAGAGTTATTCGAATTTTACCATGCCGGATTTGCACAGGGTTGAGGCCGGAGTGGATGTGTTTGACCCCAAGTTTAACATCGTTTCACCGGGTGCCGATGAAAAAGTATATTTTCCTTATACCCAGAAAGAAGATCGTCTGAGCGGATTGGCGGGGGAAATAGATGAACTTATCTTTGGCGGACTAGAGCAAGCGGAAAGGCGTGGTGTTTTGAAAGAAAAAAATAAGCCGATTATATTTTCCATGGCCCGTTTAGATCATATAAAAAATCTAACGGGGCTGGTTGACTGGTACGGTAAAAATGCCAGACTGCGAGAGGCTGCCAATCTTTTTATAATCGGGGGATGTCTGGATAGAAATGACTCGGACGATAGTGAAGAGCAGAAACAGATTGACCGCATGCATGAATTGATGACTGAGCATAATCTGGATGAGAATATGCGTTGGGTGGGAGGCAGGCTGGAAAAAAAGCTCACCGGCGAACTGTATCGCGCCATAGCCGATCAGCGCGGGGCCTTTGTGCAGCCTGCTTTCTTTGAGGCCTTTGGTCTAACGATTATTGAAGCCATGGCCTCAGGACTGCCAACCTTTGCCACTTGTTATGGTGGACCGCTTGAAATTATCGAAGATGGAATCTCCGGTTTTCACATTGATCCCAACCATGGTAATCTGGCCGCTGACAAAATAGCCGATTTCTTTGAGCAGTGTGAGGCCAATCCTAAGCGCTGGCTTAAGGTGTCCAAGGGGGCAATACGCAGGGTTAAAAATAGATATACCTGGAAGTTGTACGCAAATCGGCTCCTCTCTCTTTCCTGTATTTACGGCTTTTGGAAATACGCCACGAACCTTGAACGCCAGGAAACGGGACGTTATTTGGAGATGTTTTATCATCTGCAGTTTAAGCGTTTTGCGGAAAAAATCTAAGCTGACTGACTCTGTTTTTGTTTGTCTGCGACGCCATCAGTTTTGATTCATGGAGATTCCCCCTGAAACAATAAGGCTCATCACTTCACTGGGGTCAGCTTCAAGTGGCATAACCTGATCTGTTGGGATGATAAGGAGATTACCGGCGAAATTGAAAGACTGGGGGAAATAGACCGCGACCCGGTCTTTAATGCCGATATTTTCGAGACTTGATCTGGTCATAAAGCCAATGGCCTGCACACTGCTTTCTGGATCAAGAGAGACCAGCACCGGTTTGTTGAATGACTTTTTGTCGCCGACAAAGGCGCTGATTAGGTCCTTTATGGACGAATATATCATCTTAACCAAGGGAAGTTTGGCAAAGAGAAGATCAATAAATGAAACTATATGTTTCGTAATGAAATTTGATGCGGCAACCCCTGTGCCAAAAATAATCAGCATTGTGACCACAAACCCAACTCCCGGGATGTTGAAATTGAACATGTTGTCAATATTGACAAAAATTGTATAAACAACGTAGATAGTAACGGCCAGGGGAACTGAAACCAGTAACCCATTGAGGAAATATTGACTTATCCTTTTCATATGCTCTCTTTATGCCTCCTTTGCTTTATGGTAAAAAATGATGTTCTTGACTAGTGTCACGTTAACGCTGAACAGGCAAGTTTTCCTGCCTGCGTTATTACGAATTGTATCACATAGCACAACTATGCGCGCGCCCTAAGGTCGTGCCTGGCAGGGACAAAAAAGGCCGGTGTAATCTTTGCCGTTTTATCCTTGATGAGATTGGTGCCAACCCTCTTCAGGTAGTCTGGGCCGGATACAGATGCGGAAACAGGTGGCACGCAACATGGGTCGGGAAGCACAACCTTACAGCTCCTTTCGGCGAATCAGACACCAGAAGCCCTTCGTCCAGCAACTGCCTCAGCAGCACACGACCGGTACGCTCAGCCAGACCGGAGACACGAAGCATGTCACCACGCCCCACCTCTCCGCGCAACAGGGCCTCCTGCAACATGTAAGCGGCCTCCTGTTTAAGAGATTTGTATTCCGGCTTTGGTCCTGGAATGAGCTTTGCCCCGCGCATGGAAACATAGCCGTTGATGCGGTCAAGGAGACCATCGAGCTTAAGTAGGCCGTGCATGAAAGAGATCTGGTCAAGGCAGGTCGTAAGAAAAAAAAGGCAGAATGCGACCAAGGCTTTGTTGGATAGGTTTCCTCGACCATCATAATCGTTATACCGATGAGCATCGGCATAACTCAAAGCTGCCATGTAGCCTTCCCGTTGCCTGGCAAGACCGCGGCTAATGTTCCAGAGGCCATAACCGTGTAGTGGCAGGCATTGAAAACAGGCATCGGTGTAGAGCCTGGTTACTCGGCCGTTGCCGTCGAGGAAGGGGTGGATCCACATCAATCGATGATGAGACGCGGCAATAGCGATGAGCGGCATGACTCCGTGATGCCTCCAGGGAGAGTAGGTTGTGCTAAAGTGATCGAGGAAGGCTGCAAGGTGTTCTGAGGACGGCCCGACATGCCGGGCAACTACCACCTTCCGTTGCCGGATCTCGCCGGGCTTGACTTCCACTATTTCTCCGGTTTTCTCATCTTTGACTTGGCGCAATTCGGCTGAAAGTTGCTCGTAAAAGATGCGGTGGAGCCAGCTGATGAAATCGCTATCGGCAATGTTGAGATCTGGGGCATCCCGGAGGCGCAATTCGACCGCCCGTTGGCAGTTGATATGGGCGAGGCTTTCTTTCTGTAGGTCGCGCTTGGCTGGCTCACTGGAGTAGTCCTGGTGCATGGCGCGTTCAATATCGACAGGGTGAGTGCTGTGCCCCTCAATAAGGTTGGAATAATAGCTGTTGATCATGCGCAGAAGCTCAATGACCGCCTGTTGCGTGACCGAGTGAAGCTGTCCGCCTAGGGCAGAAGACCGACAGACAACCTCGCGGGCCATGTCTTCCAGGTCGGGAGAGCCGCTTGGCAGAAGTGGTTCCATCTCTGAGGGGTTGCGATACATCTTGCCGATCTCCTTGCCAGTTTACATTTTAGACTAACTGTTTAACATAATTAATGATGACGTGAAACAATATTGCTCTGTATCGCTATTTTTGCCGATCTGTTTGCCGATTCTTAACAGGTTGTTGTGCAGTATCATGATGCCTTCTGTTTTACTAAGGACTCGGAAATTATTAATATCATTTGCCAAATGGTCCGTCCCGGATGTTTTAAGCCTGGGATCCAGGGGGAGAATCTTACAAGATAGGAGTCTTCGCTTACCGTCGATAACTACATTCGTGGATTACTACTCTACTGTCACATCTGTTAAGGGTACCTTAGGGCTCGCACAAAAATAATTTCACATTTTGAGTCGCAACTGCAACATATATTAAGCCGATTTTCAATCGCGAAATCCTCAACGTAGCCCTGCTACGCCTGCGGTTTCACTCAATCAAATCGACTTAACCTATGTCACATTTACACCTCAATTCTTAAGTTAATGGCATTGAATAACCGGATAGAAAAACTTGTTACAAGCTGACAGCGTTATCAAGCATCTTGCCCAAGCCGCTTTTATCGTCAGGGGTGAAGCCGAAAACCTCCTGCCAGATTTCATCGCTTTCCATGCAGAAATATATACAGGTGTTTTTATCCGCTCTTTCTTGAAGCTGTGCCAGGATGCCTTTGTATAATTCAACCCTTTGGCTCCTGAAATATCGGGATTTATTGTCCAAACCGGTGATAAATTCTTCATAGAAAAAATTGGAATTCGGAAAGCGTGTTCCCGCTATATTCTTGAGTGCTGGTAAATAGCGCAGGGCTCCCATGCTGATCCAGGCAATTTTTTCTGCCGGGACCGTGTCAAAGAGTTGTTTGATTGTACTGGCGTACCCCTCCTGCCAGCCTGAGTGGTAGATGATCGGGTCGAAGTGAAAGGCCAATTTATATCCCCAGGAGGCACAGGTCTTTGCAGCATTCAACCTCTCCTCCAGGGTGGCGGTCCTTATTTCCTCTTTTTTCATAATCTTGGGGGCATTTAGGGACCAGGCGACAATGGTTCGGCCGCGGTGCTCGAGTCCTTCCAGGTTGTCAATAACCGCACTTTTTGTCTTGAGTTCCAAAACGGCATTTTTTTTATCTGCCATAAATGGAACCAAAATTTTGCTCAGTCCGGTGAGACGATCCAGGGCCAACGAGTCGGTGAATTCACCGGTGCCAATTCTGGCAAAGCTTTGCGTCTCTGCTTTTAGTTTTGTTCCAAGTTCTGTAAGCAGATCATCGACATTGACAAAGAAAGAAAGCCAGGGGTTATTGAGGTAGGCCTGCAAAATACAGTAAACACAGTCCATCGGGCAATTCATGCCAATGTTGAGCACCTGATAATCACAGCATTGGTACTCTCTGGTGCCGGGGCATGGCTTATAAAAAGCGCCTTGGTTTGTGGTTAGCAAGAGGTCTTTTTTACCGGCTGAGAGGTTTTCCGGATATGGGGTGTCATAGAGAGCAAGAAGGTTCTGGTCATTTATCACCTCAACCGGTATATTGGTCGCTCTTTTTATTATCTCTTGGGTGTACGGCAGGTCGGCACATTTATGGTCGACATAAATCCGCTTTATATGGACTGATGGATCTTTCATGGCTACGGCTCTGGGGGTTCTATTTGTCTGAAAAATGTAAGATGCAAGATTCTAGGTGCAAGATGAAAGATGCAAGATGAAAGCTAACAGAAACATCATCATGAAGATTACCTGGTAGACCTAGTTAAGCCTTGTCTGGAAACTTTTTGTTCTGCTATTAATTAACTTGTCGATACGCTGATATGCAGTTCCTTTCAACTTTCAACTTGCCGTTTTCATCTTTTACCTATTTTTATAACATCATTGGAAATGAATTAAAATGGCCAATCTCGTAAGCTGTCAATCAATAAGTAAGACCTTTGGGGTGAGGAATCTCTTTGCCGATTTGACCATCGGCTTCGCAGAAGGGGAGCGCCTCGGACTGATCGGCCCCAACGGTTCCGGTAAATCCACCTTGATGAAGATTCTGGCGGGTCTTGAAAGCCAGGATGAGGGGCAGATCTTTGTTAAAAAGAATATTCGCCTGGTTTATCTGTCCCAGAAGGAAGAGATCTCTTTAGAAAAAAGTGTTGATGATGTTCTGGTTGAAGCCCTTGCTCATATAGAAATGAGCGATGCGGAACGTTTTATGAAAACCAATCAGATGCTTGGCAAATGCGGTTTTCAGGATACCAAACAAAAAGTTAGCCTCCTCTCCGGCGGCTGGCTGAAAAGACTGGCAATTGCCCAGGCCCTGGTGCAGGAACCAGATATCTTGTTGATGGATGAGCCGACCAACCATCTTGATCTTGAAGGTATACTCTGGCTTGAAAAAATATTGAGTCATTCACCCTTTGCCTTTGTTGTCATCAGCCATGATCGCTATTTCCTTGATAATGTCAGCAATCGGATCGTGGAACTTAGCCGCCAGTATGCGGACGGTTATTTACGGGTTGAAGGAAAATATCAGGACTTTTTGCGCCGAAGGCTGGAACTCCTTTCCACCCAGGCAAAACAGGAAACCAGTTTAGCAAATAAACTCAGGCGTGAAAAAGAGTGGCTGAGTCGTGGGCCCAAGGCACGGACCACCAAGGCCCAATACCGAATTGACGCGGCCGGTCGGCTTAAAGGTGAAGTTAGCGAATTGCAGGAGAGGAATGCCCATAATAAGAAAATAAATATAGGTTTTAGTTCCACTGATAGAAAAACCAAAAAGCTATTGGAGGTGCATAAAATAGCAAAATCCTATGATGGCAGGCAGATCTTTGCCGACCTGAAATTTACCCTGACCCCCGGGGTGCGGATTGGTATTCTCGGCGGCAATGGTGTGGGGAAAAGCACCCTTATGCACGTTCTTTCAGGGAAACTGGAGCCAGATCAAGGCACGGTGAAAAGGGCGGTTGGTCTTAAGACGATCATGTTTGATCAGAAAAGAGATAGTCTTGATCCTGAACAATCACTGCGGCGGGCCTTGGCTCCGGCAGGTGACTCAGTGGTCTATGCGGGCAGATCGGTGCACGTTGTGGGCTGGGCAAAACGTTTTCTTTTTACTCCGGAGCAGTTGGATGTCCCAGTGGGACGTCTTTCAGGGGGGGAGCAGGCCAGGATATTTATTGCCCGGCTTATGCTGCAGGAGGCCGATGTCCTTCTTCTGGATGAGCCGACTAATGACCTGGATATTCCCTCTCTGGAGGTATTGGAGGAGGGTCTGGCCGAGTTTGGCGGCGCTCTTGTTCTTGTCAGTCATGACCGTTTTCTCCTTGATTCATTGACTGATTATGTCCTGGGCTTTGATGGCTCTGGAGGCTGCACAATATATGGCGATTACCGGCAATGGATAGATGATAATAAACCTAAGAGCGAAGCGAAGAAAAAGAAACCTGTTAAAAAAGCAAAGCAGGCAGTTGCCAAGCTTAAAAAAATCACCATGGCCGAGCAAAAAGAGCTTGAGGTGATCGAAGAAAAAATATCTCTGGCCGAAGAGTCCTTGTCTGAGGTCCAAAAGAGGCTTGAAGAGCCGGAAGTCCAGAGTGATTCGGAGGTGTTGACCCAAGTGTGCCAGGAGATGCAGGATGCCCAGGCCGCAGTGGACAAATTATATGAACGATGGGACTACCTTGAGGGCAAGGGTAAATAAACAGGTAACTGTTCAGCTGCCCCCCCCCCCCTATCTGGAGTCTGCGCTACCTGATCACACACAGCTGGAGCACATCCGGAGTCTTCGCTTACCTGAACAGACATAAATTACATGGTGTTGTAAAAAGGAGCGCATTCAATGGTGCAGGAGATAAATAGAAAAAATATAGGGTGTAGGTGGGGCATTGTCTTTGTCGTCTGCTGTCTTAATCTACTTTTTTCCGGTTGCGCGGTTCTGGAAAAATCAGCCGGTCCGGATAATGGCGCAGGGCTTTATGCCGTTGGCCTTCCATCTGGGGATGACCTGCTGGGAGCCTTTGCCCCGGTCTTTCTTCTTGAGGAGCATCAGCTCTCGTATAATCGTATCGGCACTCCCTCTGTCCGCAGTGGAAAAAATGGTGAGGGCGAAATTTTCATCAACCCGAACCTTGCAACATTTTTTGTCGAGAGCCGAGAGTTTACCACAGGTAAGGCCACCTACACCAATCTCATCTATCGCATTCATTTTGAAGAAACTCCGAAAGGATTATTTCCTTTTCACCTTTCAGCTGGGAAAAATGTTGGGTTGCTTATTATTGTAACTCTTAACGACAAGGACCAACCCGTTCTCTACACAAGCGCCCATACCTGTGGTTGTTATCTGGCCTTTATCCCAACAAATTATATGCTTTTGGAAAACTACCCGGAAAGATGGCAACTAGGCGGCAGACAGAGTGTCTTTGGGGAAAGTCTGCCGAGTATTCTTGAGTTTGATAAAGAGCAGGCAGGTCAAGAACAAGTCTATTTTAGAATTGGGGACTCGACTCATAGAATAGCGGATGTTGATATTCGCAGCCAAGGTGAAGGGAGAGATGAGGTTCACACTGCCCAACGTGCCTTAAGGAGTTCACTTTGGCAGTTGCCTTTTGAGGATGGAGCAACAGTTTCCTTCTTTGAGCTGGATGGGCCGCGCAAAGGTTATGTTAAGGACAGCGGTAAAATTTTTGAACGCTTGCTGATCAGCTGGTGGGCCTTTGATCCGCACGTCGGGGAGGACAAGGCCTATGGTGCCGCAAGCGAGACCGGCACAGTTTTTTACACCAGCTTGAAATATTGGAACCGCGAAGCCTCCGATATGTGGGAGTTTGCCGATTTCCTCGAATTTTGGGGTTGGAGAATGTGAGTGGCTTAAACAGTAAGGGTCTGGATAGCTGAGAGCGCTGGGCTTTGT
Organism: Desulfurivibrionaceae bacterium; assembly: GCA_030145275.1. Classification (GTDB taxonomy): domain Bacteria; phylum Desulfobacterota; class Desulfobulbia; order Desulfobulbales; family VMSU01; genus JAQYVV01. Next base: position 207,939 of record JAQYVV010000002.1, read on the forward strand.
CCTTGTGGCTTATTTTTCATTGTCCACAAGATAATCCTTAAGCTTTTCAAGCAATGAGACAGGAAGCTCTTCGTTGTAAAGAAAAGCCTGAGCCTCTTCACCGCTGATCTGTTCTTTGATTTCCATGGGCAGTGAACGCAGGATGGTCATGCGTTGAGGGTCTGGTTTTTCTTTTCTGAATGGTGTTTTTGAGACCATGTAGTTCTCCTTTATTAGAGCGCAATTTTTTTTACTCTTGAACTGATTGGTTCTGCCTTTCACTATTGTTGAGGATTATCAGCAGATCTTCACCGTATAAATCAATCTTTTTTTCCCCGAAGCCAAAGACCTCGTGCATTTCGTCAAGGGATTGGGGGCTTTTGATAACAAGATTTCGCAGGCTTTTGTCGTCTGATACGCAATAGGCCGGCATCCCTTTTTCTCTGGCTTTTTCCAGGCGCCACTCTTTGAGACTGTCAAAGATAGCTGCCTGCTTGGTTGATAGTTCGGTTTCAATAAGTTTTTTGGCCTTTTTAGAGGCTTTTTTTGTCTGCTGGCGGGTTTTTGTCTCTTTGCGCAGCTTAAATTTGTCTTCACCTTGTAAAATTTTGTAACTTTCCTTGTCTAGTCCCAGAGTAGAATAACCATCACTCTCGATAACCTGCACATAACCCTGGACGTAAAGCTGCCTGAAAACAGATTTCCATTCAAACTCACTAAGATCGCTGCCTATCCCAAAGGTTGATAATTCCTGATGCCTGTTTCTGCTTACTTTTTCAGTCTCTTTGCCTCGCAGGATATCGATGATATGTCCGGCTCCAAACCTCTGCTCAGAGCGATAAATGCAGGAGAGGAACTTTTGGGCCAGAATCGTGCCGTCAAGGGTGTCCATGGGATGCAGGCAGGTGTCACAATTGCCGCAGTCTGAGTCGCGCATCTCACCGAAATAGCGTAGAATAACCTTCCTGCGACAACTTGTGGTCTCACAGAAGGCGAGCATGTCATTGAGCTTTGCCGATGAAACTTGTTGATGGGTCAGATCGCCATCGGAGTTGAATATCATTTTCCTTCTGAGAACGACGTCCTGTAGGCCGTAGATCATCCAGGCCGAAGCGGGCAGGCCATCTCTGCCTGCACGACCAGTCTCCTGGTAATAGGCTTCCATGCTTGAGGGCATGTCAAGATGAGCCACAAAGCGGACGTTTGGTTTGTTGATGCCGAGTCCAAAGGCGATGGTCGCAACGATGATGATATTTTCTTCGTTGATAAAGCGGCTCTGATGCTCTTCTCTCTTGGCAAAGGGCAGGCCCGCATGGTAGGGGAGGGCCTCAAAACCCTGTTCGGAGAGGAATTTGGCGGTTTTCTCAACCTTTTTTCTGGAAAGACAATAGACAATGCCGCAATCATCTGGGTGATTGTCCTTAATATATTTCAGGAGCTGGGCCGATGGCTGGGTTTTTATTTCTATAGCATAGGTGATATTGGGCCTGTCAAAGGAGGCGATAAAGGAAGCATGCTCTGTCAGTTTGAGTTTTTCAACGATCTCCTGCCTTGTTTTTTTATCTGCGGTGGCGGTAAGGGCAATTTTAGGAACGCCGGGGAATTCAGTGGTTATTTCAGATAGTTTGAGGTATTCCGGGCGGAAATCATGGCCCCACTGGGAAACACAATGGGCCTCGTCAATGGCAAAGAGACAGACATTGGCTTTTTTAAGAGAATGGAGGAATCTTTCTTTAAAAAGACCTTCTGGAGCCACATAGAGCAGGTCTATCTCCTGTTTTTCGAGGCGGTTCAGGATCTCATCGCGTTGATCGTGGGGTAGGCTGGAGTTATAAAACTCGGCCCGGACCCCATTATTCTTGAGGCCGCTTACCTGGTCGTGCATAAGAGCAATGAGGGGTGATACGACAATTCCGGTTCCATGCATCTGGATGGATGGAATCTGATAGCAGACTGATTTCCCACCGCCGGTTGGCATTAGGACAAGGCAGTCTTTCTTTTGACAAACAGAGGCGATAATCTCTTCCTGGGAGCCGAGAAAGTGGTCGTAGCCAAAGATGTTTTTTAAAATTTTCTGAATGCTCATGGACAGAAGAATTACTTGAACCAAGGGATAATTACAATAGAATAGACTTTAGTGCCTTAGAAATAATTCCGATGTTTTGTATGACAAGAACTAAAACAGTAGATTCATTAAAAGGTGTTGCATCTACTGTTAAGGCACTTATTTCTGGTTTATCCAGATTAGTGCCTTAGAAATAATTCCGGTGTTTTGTATGACAAGAACTAAAACAGTAGATTCATTAAAAGGTGTTGCATCTACTGTTAAGGCACTTATTTCTGGTTTATCCAGATTAGTGCCTTAGAAATAATTCCGGTGTTTTATATGGCAAGAACTAAAACAGTAGATTCATTAAAAGGTGTTGCATCTACTGTTAAGGCACTTATTTCCGCTTTATCCGGATTAGTACCTTATAAATAAAAAATGTTGGCGGATAATCTTAAGGTACTTATCTTCTTGTTATCTGTGTGATGGATAAGAAAATTTTACCCATTGACACAGGATTAAATTTAGTTTTAAGCGATATCGGAATTTACACTGAGTTCTCTCAATTTCATTATTTAATGGAGCATTATGAACGCCCATACGCCGTCGAAACAATTACATCCTGCCTTTGAGCCTCTAACTCCTGATGCGGTGTTGACAGCCGTGGAGGATGGCCTTGGTGTTCACTGCACCAACCTCTGCAGGCCGATGAACAGCTATATCAACCGGGTTTATGAATTGGAGGGCAAGGATGGTCAGCAGTATGTTGCCAAATTCTACCGTCCCGGCCGCTGGTCCAAAGAGACCTTGCAGGACGAGCATGATTTTCTGCAGGAACTTGCAGAGGCCGAGATACCGGTGGTGGCACCCTTGCCGTTGGGGGGGCAGGAGACCTTGGGCGAGATCCTGGGTATTTATTTTACAGTATTCCCCAAGAAAGGCGGCCGTAGTTTCGATGAGTTTACCGAGCAGCAGTGGCCCGAATTGGGCAGGCTCCTGGGGCGTGCTCATCTGGTCGGTGCCAAACACGCCCCCAGGGATCGGATTATTCTGGATCCAGGTAAATCCACCCGGCAGAATCTTGACTATATTCTGCACGGAGATTTCATTCCGGCGGAACTTGTGCGGCCTTTTACGGAGCTTGCCGAGTCTTTGATTGCCGAAATAGACCCCATGTTTGAAAAGGCTGAGATGATCCGGATACACGGGGATTGCCATTTTTCCAATCTCATGTACCGGCCGGATGAGGGTATGTATTTGATCGATCTGGACGATATGGCCGTGGGGCCGCCGGTTCATGATTTCTGGATGCTGCTGCCAGGTTTTCTGAACGATTCTCTGGCCGAAGTGGACATGTTTCTGGAAGGGTACGAGGTGTTCAAGGATTTTGACAGGCGTACTTTACGGCTGATTGAACCTTTGCGGGCCATGCGATTTATCCACTACATAACCTGGTGTGCTCATCAGGTGGCAGAAGATGGCCTCTCCCGGGTAGCTGTTGATTTCGGCTCGCACTCGTACTGGCAGCAAGAGATCCATGACCTTGCCGAACAAATGGAACGAATCAGAAGTATGCCGGAACAGGTCGGTAATTGGTTTTAAATTTTTTTATCTGGAAGATAATAGAGTTAGGTTCTTCCCTTACAATACCGTTTGTTATTTCGGCGAAATAGCGGTATAATACGCAGTTCAGGATCTGAAAGAAGCAATTCTGACCGCACAAAGCCTCTGTGAGAGGGTGTGCGGTTTTTTTTATGGGGTAGAAGTGTACCTAATCCGGATAAACCGGAAATAAGTGCCTTAACAGTGGTCTGCAACATATTGGGAGCATTGTTCTTTTTTGGAATTCTCGAAGTCTTCGCTTACCCGAAGTCTTCGCTTATCTGGTTTTTTGTGACTGAATTTCAGTTATAAGGCACTAAGAGGTATAGCAATTCACTCTGTCTCCCCATCCCACTATCAGCAACCAAAACGCTTTCGTCTTGCGGAGCGCTAAAAGGAATTTATGGATTTTAAGACCTTCAATTTTCACTCTTCAATTGCTGCGGGGATTTCCGCAGCCGGCTATGAAACACCGACACCGATTCAGAGAAAGGCAATACCTGCAGTCTTGAAAGGGCACGATATTATGGGATTGGCCCAGACCGGCACCGGGAAGACCGCAGCCTTTGTTCTCCCTATTCTAGAACGCTTGATGGATGGTGGCCGGGGTTATGTGCGAGCCCTTATAGTTGCCCCTACCCGGGAGTTGGCTGAGCAGATCAACGACAATATTGGTACTCTTGGCCGCAAGACCGGGATACGAAGCATGTCTATCTATGGTGGGGTTAATATAAAACCACAGATAGCTAAGGTGAAGCGGGGGGTTGAGGTTATTGTCGCCTGTCCAGGGCGTTTGCTCGATCATCTTAATCAGAAGACTGTTTCGCTTTCAAGGCTTGAAATTCTGGTTCTTGATGAGGCCGACCATATGTTTGATATGGGCTTTTTTCCTGATATCAAACGGATCATCAAACAGGTCCCGAAGCAGCGCCAGAACCTGCTCTTTTCAGCTACCATGCCCAGAGAGATTCTCCATTTGGCCAGGGAAGTGCTGGTTGACCCTGTAACCGTGCAGATCGGCATTACGGCTCCAGCTGAAACCGTCAGCCATGCTGTTTACCCGGTGGCGCATCATTTGAAAACCAAGTTGCTGCTTGAACTTCTTAAGCACACCACAACAGAATCGGTGTTGATCTTTACCCGCACTAAACACAGGGCCAAGCGGATCGGCGAGCAATTGATCAAACAGGGATTTAAAGCCGCATCAATTCAGGGAAACCTGTCACAGAACAAACGCCAAGAAGCTCTGAGCGGTTTTCGTGACGGAACCTACCAGGTTTTGGTTGCCACTGATATTGCCGCCCGGGGCATTGATGTCTCAGGGGTCTCCCATGTGATAAACTATGATATTCCCGATACCCCTGATGCCTACATTCATAGAATCGGCAGAACCGGTCGGGCTGCAAGTACAGGTGATGCCTTTACTCTGGTCACAGACGATGATGTCAGTATGGTTCGTGCCATTGAGAAGGTGCTTGGCTCTTCGATTAAGAGCAAGGCGATAGATGATTTCGATTACGAGGTTCCGGCCCCGAAAAATAATCGGGAGTTTAAACGGCCCCCCCGTAAACCGACCACCCGTCGTAAACCCCCGCAGCGACAGGCTACATCTGGGGCCAAGAGGGGTGGGCCGGCCTCCACTGGTGGTTCTGGGTCAGGAAAACCTAGACGGAGTGCTGGTGCCGGAAAGCCCAGCGCTGCTTCGAAAACAAGGCGTGGTGGTAACTTTCGTTCCAATAAAAGATCGGATTAACAAGCCGCCAGTAATTGTTGGTTGTCTCAAAGGAAAAAAAGGTAGGTTCAGAAATGATCCTGCCTTTTTTTTGCCAAGGTGCCTGTGATAAGAGACGAGTAGAACGTGATGAAGATGATTAGACAAACAGCTTCTTAATTCTGTTTATTATGTCAGACTGTTCCTCTGCCTTTTCTTGGCTCTCTTGGCTCTGGGATTCTAGGCCTGCCATTGTGGTCTTGTCTTGATTGATGGTCGTGCGAAGTTCATCTATGATAGACTTGTTTTTAGCTAATTCGTCTGATATTTCTTCTAGTTTCTTGCTTTTTTCAACCTCGGCGGCAAGTTCTTTGCGAAGGGTGCCAATTTTTTCTTGCAGGTCGTTGTTCTCTCTTTTGTTGTTTTTTGCTTTTTCGACCTCAGTTGCAAGATTTGCTGAAAGTTCGATGATTTCGGCATGCATTTCATCTTGCTTCTTCCTATATTTGCCAATCTCCTGTTCCATTGGTTCAATTTTGCTGCATTTTTCAGTAAGCACAGCAAGATTCCCATTTAAAGTAATTTTTTCGTCGCTCAGAGAATTGAGGGCTTCTTTTATAGCAGTAATTTTTTTTCGACCCATTAGCCACATTATAAGGCAAGTGATAAACAGCAACAGAAGAAGCCCCATAATTCCAAATATGATTGTATTATCCATTGTGCATTCCTAAAGTAAAAAAGTTTTTCGAGACAGCAGAAGACTTTTTGCCATGATTTATTTAGTGCCTTATAACTGAAATCCTGTCACAAAAAACAGATAAGCGAAGACTTCGGATAAGCGAAGACTTCGGATAAGCGAAGACTTCGAGGATTCCAAAAAAGAACAATGCTCCCAATATGTTGCAGACCACTGTTAAGGCACTTATTTCCGGTTTGTCCGGATTAGAGCTGATATTCTCTATTATAGCTACCTTAACCTTGGTTTTTAGTCTATCAAAAAAAATTCATCAAAGGTAAATATTCGGCAACACTCCAGCTAGGCCCGATCAGGGTGACTCACCTAGAACTACTACGCTTTGCCAACCTGATTGAACATATCTGAAGCGTTGTCAAACATTTACATTTTGTTGATTATTGTCGTTTCCCAGTGTGAGCCGAATATTTACCATCAAAGTATAGTTTTATTATTATTGGCGGACTCTTAAGGATTTCTTGAGCAGAATCTGTGGCAGTGTTATGCTCAGGTGATGGAATATGACCTACCAAGACTGCCCATTCATGCTGTACTTCCCGAGTTACAGGAAAGCCTGTCAAAACATCGATCTGTGGTTCTTGCAGCAGAACCAGGTTCTGGCAAAACCACGATAGCTCCTCTGGCCTTGGTGCATGAAGCATGGCTTGGGGGAAGAAAAATCATCATTTTAGAACCAAGACGTCTTGCGGCCCGCATGGCAGCGAAACGGATGAGCGAGCTTGTCGGTGACACGGTTGGAGGGCTGATTGGCTATCGCATTCGTTTTGATCGGAAAATAAGTTCCAGAACGAAAATTGAGGTGGTTACCGAGGGGATCCTTACCCGGATGATCCAGCAAGACCCTGAACTTGCTGGGGTGGGCCTGGTGGTCTTTGATGAATTTCACGAGAGATCTATCCAATCAGACCTGGCCTTGGCTCTCTGTCTAGATGTTTTGGCGCTGCGTGATGATCTGAAAATGATGATTATGTCTGCCACCATGGATACCTCAAGGGTTTCGCAGATACTTGGCGGGGCGCCGCTGATTTCCGTTCAGGGGCGTTGTTTTCCCGTAACCATCAACTATCTTCCCCGACCATCTGTTGATTCCCTTATTCAGCGCACGCTTAAAGCCATAAACCATGTCTTGGCAGAGCAGGAAGGGGATATTCTCGTGTTTCTGCCGGGGGCAGGTGAGATAAAAGCGGTGCAGAAGCAGATTGATAAGGAGATCCTTTGTCTGCCTCTCTATGGTGATCTGCCCCAGAAAAAGCAGGACCTGATCTTTGCCCCGGTAGACAAAAGAAGGCTAATCCTGGCCACTCCCATTGCCGAAACCAGTCTCACCATTGAAGGTGTATCGGCGGTTATCGATGCCGGTCTTATGAAGATTCCCCGTTTTTCTCCGGCAACCGGTTTAACCACCCTGCATACCGTTCCCATCTCCAAGGCCTCGGCGGATCAGAGGGCGGGGCGGGCTGGTAGGCTTGGCCCTGGAAGCTGTTACCGCTTGTGGACCATGGGTGAACATCACTCAAAGGCGGATTTTTTGCCCCCGGAGATTATCGGTGCAGATCTCGCGCCATTGCTTTTGGATGTCTTGCAGTGGGGGGTGATGGATCCTGGAGAGTTGACCTGGCTTGATCCGCCACGGACAGGTTCGGTGAATCAGGCCCGTGAGCTTCTCATCCAGTTGGGAGCCATTGATGAAAAAGGTGCCCTCACCGATATTGGCAGGCAAATTGCCCCCTTACCCTTGCATCCTCGCTTGGCGCTGATGTTGTTGCGAGGCCGGGAGCAGGGACGTGGGCCGCTGGCCTGCCAGTTGGCGGCCCTGTTGCAGAATCGTGATCTGTTTCGCGGCAGTGATGCGGCGCAAAGTGTTGATATTGAGGATCGTCTGGATATTTTACGCCTGTTTGAGCAGGAAGGTACTGCTATGGTCCGGGCCCGGGGTGCAGATCCATCTATCTGTCGGCGTATTCTCCAGGAGGCCAAGCAATATCAGCGCTTTCTTGGTATAGATGGGAAGCCACGAAATTTTCAGGAGTCTGGTAATCTTTTGGCCCTTGCTTACCCTGATCGCATATCCCAAAAGAAATCTGGCTCCAGTCAGCATCTACTCTCCTCGGGGCGCGGGGTGCTTCTCCCTGTGGGGGACCATTTGCATCAGGCAGATTTTCTGCTTGCCGCCAATGTCGATGGCGGAAAAAAGCAGGGCCGTATTTTTCTTGGCGCTGCCTTGTCCCGGGGTGAGATTATTTCTGAGCATGGTCATTTGTTGACCAGGGAGGATAGGGTGGTGTGGCATGAAAACAGAGTGGAGGCCTTCTCCGTTTTGTTACTCGGAAGTTTGGAACTTAGCAGGGAGCCATTGACTGCGGTTGATCCAGCCAAAATGCGTCAATGTCTTATTGATGGAATAAGACAGATAGGGATTAATTGTCTGGGCTGGCAGAAAAAAAGCCGTGAACTTCAGTCCAGAATGCAGTCCGCCCACGTTTGGAATCCTGAGGGCTGGCCAGATGTGTCGGATCTAGGCCTGGGAAAAGATCTTTCTTGGCTTGAACCATACCTTGATGCCATTACAACTCTAAAACAACTTAAAAAGATTGATCTGTATCCCGTCCTTCTTTCTCTGCTCTCTTGGCAGGAGCAGCAAGAGCTTGACAGGTTGGTTCCCACCCATTTTCAGGTGCCAAGCGGCTCAAAAAAAAGACTATTATATCAGCCAGGAGAACCGCCCATTCTTGCCGTTCGCCTACAGGAGATGTTTGGCTCCAGCGCCACTCCAACTGTGATGGGAGGCAAGGTTTCGGTCCTTGTTCATCTGCTCTCACCCGCCGGCAGGCCTATTCAGGTCACCCAGGATCTTGTTGGCTTCTGGCAGAGAACCTATGGGGAAGTGAGAAAAGAACTCAAAGGGCGCTATCCTAAACATTTTTGGCCGGATGATCCGTTAACGGCACAAGCAACTAGTCGGGTAAGACCAAGGAAATAATGTGTAACTATTCGGCAACGCTTCAGAGGAAGGCGATCAGTCCGCCCAGCATACAGGGGGGATAACTGGTCAGCCTGATCGCCTCCCTATGAAGCGTTGTCAAACAGTTACGGTTTCGGTGGTTTTATATTTTTCGGTAGCAAACCGAATATTTTCAATAATGTAAGAGTTCCCATGCTCATTTATTCCCCTCTCGGAGTATAAGGGTACACTGACTTTTTTTTTATTTTCCACTACTGAATGGGCTACAAACCCCTATACTATTTTAAAAAAACATTATGTTACTGATCTATCCACCAACTGCAAAACCATCAGAACCTCCGGCGGGAATAGCGCGTTTATCTGGTGTCTTAAAAGGGAATAATCTTCCCTGCACAATTCTTGATGCCAATATTGAGGGTTTGCTTTTTCTCCTGCAATTGCCAGGGCGCGCAACAGACAAATGGAGTGCTCGGGCCTATAAAAATATTAATAATAATCTTAGTGCGTTACGAACGGATCAACTGTATGACTCGCCTGATCGTTATGCCAGAGCTGTATCTGACCTCAATCGGGTGCTGGATAAACTCGAAAAATCTGGAGTTGCCTTGAGCCTTGCCAATTATCAGGACGAGCATCTATCTCCACTCAATAGCCAGGATCTCATCAAGGCCTCAGAAACGCATGAAGATAATATTTATTACCCATATTTTTCAAAACGTTTACCTGGTCTACTTGAACAAGTTGGTTCTGCTTTTGTCGGCTTCTCACTCAATTATCTGAGCCAGGCTCTTAGCACATTTGCAATGATCGGCTTTCTTAAAAAGATAGCACCGGGCCTACAGATTGTTTTAGGAGGAGGTCTGGTTACCTCCTGGGTGCGCAATCCATCCTGGAAAAATCCCTTTGCGGCTCTTGTCGATCACATGGTGGCTGGCCCTGGCGAAAAGCCCTTGTTAGAACTTTTTGGCATAAAATCATCTTTTACAGATCACCCCCCTGACTATGCAGGATTCCCCAATGATAAATATCTTTCGCCTGGCTTTATTTTGCCATACGCCGCATCCAGCGGCTGTTATTGGAACAGGTGTTCCTTTTGTCCCGAAAAAGCGGAAGATAATCCCTATCAGACGTTGCCGATTGAACAGGTCCGGCAAGATATCAGCGCGCTTTCGGCGCTGCACAAACCTATTCTGCTGCACTTTCTTGATAATGCCGTAAGTCCGGCCTTAATGAAATCGTTGCTCAAGCACCATCCTGGCATCCCTTGGTATGGTTTTGCCAGAGTCAACAAGGATTTATTGGATATCAGTTTTTGTAGGAATTTGCGGCAGTCAGGATGTGTAATGCTTAAGCTTGGTATTGAGTCTGGTGATCAAGGCGTACTTGATGCAATGGATAAGGGAATTGATCTTGCCACGGTCTCACAGGTGTTAAATAATCTGCAAGAGGCAGGGATTGCGACATATGTATACCTTCTCTTTGGTACACCTTCGGAATCAATACGAGAGGCCCGTCGGACATTGGATTTTGTTGTGCAGCATAACGAGGCCATCAGCTTTTTGAACTTAGCCATATTTAATATGCCTGTTTGCAGCTCTGAGGCAGAAAATTTGTCCACAAATAGTTGGTCTGAGGCTGATTTAGGATTGTACACCGACTTTCAGCATCCCTTGGATTGGAATAGGGGTAAGATAAGGAGATTTTTGGAGCAGGAATTTAAGCGTCATCCGGCCATACGGCCAATCATTCTGCGAGATCCTCCTGTTTTTACCTCCAACCATGCTCCTTTTTTTGTAAGATAGCTTGTAAATATTCGGCAACACTCCAGCTGCGCCCGATCAGGCTGACTCACGTAGAACTACTACGCTTCGCCAGCCTGATCGAACACATCTGAAGCGTTGTCAAACATTTACAGATCGGTGTTTTTTATTAGTTTTTGGCTCCAAGCCGAATATTTACGATAGCTTTGGTGATTTTTCTGTCTCAGCTTGTTATCTGCTTTTTGCGTACTTGGTAAGCAAGGTATCCAGTTTGTTGGCAAAAGATTGACGATCACTTTTACTTAATGCCGTTGGACCTCCGGTGTCAATGCCGTTTGAACGTAAGCTATCCATGAAATCTCTCATGTTGAGACGAGCCCTGATATTGTCAACTGTATATAGTTCACCACGGGGATTGAGGGCAAGGCCACCTTTTTCAATTACCTCGGCCGCCAGAGGAATATCAGCCGTGATTACCAGATCATCAGCCTTAAGCCTTTTGACTATTTCATTGTCAGCGACATCTAAGCCAGATGAGACCCGAATAAATTTAATGTAGTGGGACGGTGGAATGCGCAGGTGCTGATTAGCCACAAGAGTTATCAGCACCTGGGTGCGCTCTGCTGCCTTAAATAAAATCTCTTTGATCACTGCAGGACACGCATCAGCGTCTACCCAAATTTCCATAATTGCACGCCTCTTCTGTTAAGTCATCTATTTGTAAGCTGAGTGACAACCAAGCAAACTTATTGATTTTTGTCAACCGATCAAGCATGATGGCGTCGTTTCATCTGTGAGAGATCAACTAAGTACACCCAAGATTGTATAACCCCGAGTCCGTAAGCGTTTCAGGGGCACCCCGATGTGCGTGATCGAGCCACGCGATTATACTCCCTGTATATCACGTGGTTCGACCGCGTGCAGCGGGGTGTTCATGGAGCGCTTACTTTCATCCTGTTAACTCAACCATCCTTACGTCTATGATAAATAATATCGAACAATTTTCTAGTCTTTGGGCCAGACAGTTACATACTGAGTTTAGCGATATTTGCTGGCAGTATAATGTTAAATTAACCCCGCCTGTTTTTGAAATATCCAAAACAAAACAGCAGCTTGGCTCCTGGGATGCGGAGAGCAGAACGATACGGATCAGTTTCTTTCTGATAACCAATCACTCCTGGGCGGTCACCCTGAATGTCTTGAAACATGAGATGGCTCATCAGATCTGTGCCGAAATATTTCAGAGCAGAGAAGTTGCTCATGGTGAGTCTTTTGATAGGGCCTGTGACTATCTTGGTCTGCCGAAAGAATATCGCAGGGCAAGCGGCGACTTACCTGAATCTCTTGATCTTATTGGCCAAGGCAGTCGGCCGACCTCTGAGGGGAGACGGTTTATAGATAAGGTTGAGAAGCTCCTGGCCCTGGCCCAATCGGCAAATGAAAATGAAGCCGCCCTTGCCATGCAAAAGGCCAATGAGCTGATTGAGAAATACAATATAATGCAAATGGAGTCAGCTCAGGATGTCAGTTATACCTACGTGATTATAAATAGGAAAAAGAAGCGGATCGAAACTTATCAACGGCAGATTTGCGCCATTCTACGAGATTTCTTTTTCGTAAAAATTGTAACTTCTTTTTTGTATGATCCATTAAGCAACCAGACCCATAAAACAATAGAAATACTTGGCTCTAATGAGAATGTTGCCATTGCCGAATATTGTTATCATTTTTTGGAAAACCAATTGTCTGCACTGTGGTCCAAAAACAAGCACAGGTATAACGGTAAAACCAGGACTGAAAAAAACAGTTATTATATGGGGCTTTTGAAGGGATTCAATGGCAAACTGCGTAAACAAAAAGAGCAGTCAAAAAAGGCGCGGGTTGTGGCGGCGTCGGATAATGGTCAGTCGCAGAAGATGTATTCCTTAGTTGTAAGTGAAGATGAAAGGTTGAATGACTATGTGGAAATTAAATTCCCAAGATTAAGTAAGATATCCAGGCGAGGCCCGAGAATTTATAAGAGTACCTATGATGAAGGAATTGAAACTGGTAAAAATATTACCTTGCATAAGGGCGTTACTCAAACTGATGGGAATAGAGGAAATATTTTGACTTGATTCTTCTCGGTGCTGAACATATGTTTGTGGAACGTATTTTAGATAAAAGTCTGAGCTAGATATTGCTCTGGTGGTTAAATAGTTAATTTTCAATGCCGTTATTTCATGTCAATAAGAATCAACACTGGATCGGGGTCTTCGCTTACCTCCGGCTAAAAACATCCTATGACGTTATCATAGAGTATACCGTCATCCCCGAGGTAAGCGCAGACTCCGATGTTTTTATCGGGGATCCAGGAAGGTTGTTTCTGTGCTGCCAGATAGGCTTTATCTTTTAGTGCCTTATCGCTGAATTGCTGCCATAAAAAACACGAAATGCTAAAAAGTATTTTGAAATAAACATATTACACTCTACTGTTAAGGCACTTATTTCCGGTATATCCGGATTAGATATATAACCACCGAAGCAATAGGTGGAACTGAAACTCAAAATTTAATAAGTTGATAAAAAATGCGCTCTCAACAAAAAAAATCTATACTTTGCCCTGGTTGTCGTGGGTTGATCAGCCGCAGTGAACAGAAATGCCCCCATTGCGGCATTAGCAAGCCCGGTTCATGGTTCAAAAGCAACAAGCTTTCCACGTCGTTTTCCAACCCCGAACAGCTGCTCCAAATGATTCTATATGCCAATGTGGGTATGTTTGTTTTATCTATTTTGCTCAACCCAGGTAGGTCAAATTTCAACTTTAATCCTTTTAGTTTTCTTTCCCCCAGTAATCAAAGTCTTTTTATGCTCGGTTCAACCGGAACGGTGGCGATTTCACAAATGGACCGCTGGTGGACCCTGGTGTCGGCAAATTATCTGCATGGGGGTCTGATGCATATAGTCTTTAATATGATTGCCCTGCGTCAGCTTGGGCCTCTGGTGGCCCGCGAGTTTGGGGCGCACAGGATGTTTGCCATTTATACTCTGGGAGGCGTTTTGGGGTTTTTTATCTCTTACTTAGCTGGCATCCGTTTTACCATTGGCGCTTCTGCCTCTATCTGTAGTCTTATCGGGGCACTTCTTTTTTATGGAAAGAGTCGGGGCGGGGCTTACGGCCAGGAGATATACAGGCAGATCGGCGGCTGGGCAATAGGTATATTTATTTTTGGTTTTATTGTGCCGGGAATTAATAACTGGGGCCATGGCGGCGGCATGGCGGCAGGGGCTGTGTTTGCGTTTTTGTTAGGTTATAAGGAGAGAAGAAGAGAGACTCCAGTCCACAGGCTTCTTGGTCTTGCCTGTGGACTAGTTACTGTATTGGTTTTAGCCTGGGCCTGTTTGAGCGCCTTCTTGTTTGTTCTGCTGCGTTGAATTTTTTGTTAGCTATCAATTAATTACACCCAAGCTTACACAACCCAGAGTCCGTAAGCGTTTCAGGGGCACCCCGATGTGCGTGATCGAACCGCGCGATTATACCCCCTGTATATCACGGGGTTTGATCACGTGCAGCGGGGTGTCCATGGAGCGCTTACAATTTTTTCATTTTTTCCCCGACCATGGTGGCTTTATCGCAGTGGGCACCTTCTTTTGGATTGCAATCAAGGAGTATGCCCATCACTTTGTCCGCGGTCCTAAAACAGCCGGCATCTTCCAGCCTTGCCAGCAAGTCGGACATTAACTTGTTAAATTTCATGCATTTTTCGTAGTCAGAAGCGGCGCGTTGGTGCAGGGCGCACGCTTCTTTTAAATCCTTTTTGATATCATCGGGGATTTCTTCGAGCATAATTTTAGGTTCTTTTAATATGCCATTCAGCAGAATTCGTAATTATTCAGCGTAGGCTGGGAATTACCCTTAACTCCGGGCTGTAACTGTTCAGAGGTGCTTCATGTCGGAGTCTACGCTTACCTCGTTCATTCGGAGTCTCGTTCCTCGCTTACCTGGGGCTTCGAAGCATACTTGTGCTATTCGAGAAGACCTAGATGGGCGAAGATGGAGTGCAGCTGAATAGTTACCAGAATTCAAAGGAAATTGGTGTTTAGCGTTAATCAATCTTATACAATATTTCATCTTGGTGAATTTCAAGTGAACTGCCGGTGCTTACAGGGAACCTTTCAGGCAGCCGGGTCAATACCACTCCGAAAACATGATCAGAGTCAATGTGTTCTATCTTAAGATCAATCAAACCACCATCAACTTTTACAGGCTCTCCCGTTCCTACACGAAAAAATGCCCTAACGGTAATCCGCTCGTCAACAGTTAACTCCTTGAGTTTGACACCTGGATAGGCGGGAAACTTGTTGGGATAAAAACCGGGGATCTTCGCACTTTTAAGATTCAAGATGTGATAGCCATCTTCAACAATATCTGTACAAAATTTTTGCTCTTTTGTCTTTGGGACAGGGGGGACGGTTGCCATATATTATTCCTGTTTGGGGGTAAATTTCACCACTGCTTGGTACTCTTCTGGATTAGCACAAAATACAAAAAGGCATCTAGATCCTTACCAAATTTTTGCCATGATATCACTTTTATTCCGAAATCTGCTTCCCCTTAAATACATTTCATGAGCTGTCTAAATGGACTATCTCCACCACATTTGCTATTTTGCGGGATTGCCAATCAGGTCAAAGGAATCACCCGATTCGTTCATCACGGCACCAAACTCTTCAATGCTGAAATCGTAGCCTTCAGCCACTGCCATTGCCACGAAATCTTTCTTTTGTCTTGACGGCATCATACCTCATTCGTAGTTTCTCATTTTCCCTGCCCGTAATAAGTAGTGTCTCAATATTTTTTTAGACATAATTTTTCTTCTTGTATGGGTGTTTATCTTAAATTTCTTCGATTTGACGCCGGCAGAGCTTCATCTGCTTCTCTTTTACTTCATCCATATCAAGATGATATATATCTTTGGGGAAAAGAAGCTCGGCAACTCCTGAGTCAAAAATTCTTTTTATTTCGTATTCGTCATGGGAGACATCGCGTTGGTATATGTAGTTCAGGTAAGTCTTGTTGGTGTGAATGATAAATTCAACCCTCATTCCCCCCATCCTGGCAAAAAACTTGAACATAGGCGTTCCAGGAGAACTGCCAGCACTGCTGCTTTCATGGAGACCGTCTGTCAGTGTGTCTGAAACCTCTTCGAGAGTCATGAAGGAGTCGGCTTTTATGGCACTATGGGTGAGATGTCTCTGGAATGTTTTGACGTTCGGGATGGAGTCAAGCACAGCCATTAAGCCAAAGTCATCGTCCACAGCCACTGCCGGGTTTTCTTCACCTTTGCGTAAGAGTTTTAAAACTTTTGTTTCGGGACCTTTCTTGCGGATTGATACATAGATGGGGATTTCACGGCCATTCGCTTGGAAGAGGCGTCTTTTGATCAAAGTGAGCTTCTGGCCTTTCTTTAATTTGATCTTTTTTGCATCTGCTAAGTTCAGGACCGTAACGTCCTTGCAGGCAAAATGTTCTTCATCATGATTACTAAGCAGATAGGAGATATCAAGTTTACCTATCAGCATTTCGGAGCTCCATACATTGGAATTGAGAAAATTCAAAAAATGAGAGAAATTTTGTTCGATATTTGTCTCTCTTTCCCGTTGGTCAATGGAACCAGCCAAACTCATTAATACAAGCTTTCTTTTGGCTTCAAATCTTGCCTTCTTGTGGTATCGGCTATTGAACAGGATAAGAAGTAAATCAATGGGACTGTTTGTCGTATCTATCTCATTGGTCATTTCAATGTGGGAGGAATACTGAGACAACATCTTACCCTTCAGGTATCGTATAACCGCATCTGCCGTTCGGGAATAACTGCTGATTGCTGAGACTATTTCCCGCTCGTTTCCTGCTATTCCGAACATATTACCGAGCAAGCTGTAGCCTCTTTTGTTGATCTTGAGGCGTAGGGCTTGATTGTCCATTAGATTTGGGATTTCTGAAAATGTGCGGACATCAAGAAAATCAAATATTTGATTGCGGATAATTCTGTATTTGGTGATTGACTCATTGGTTCTCAGTGATCGTAAAAAACCACGAGTATTCTTTGAAAACAGAGTATTTCCTGGAACATTGGTAACGGTGGCAAAAGGGCCGTTTTGATCCAGAAGTGGGAATTTACCATTTGTTTTTTGATTAAGACTCATTGCTTTTTGCCCTTAAAATTTTCCATATCGCTTAAGGCAATATTGAGTGCTTCAACAGATAAGAGGACCTCTCGGAAAGAGAAGGTTAGACTCGCAGCAAAAATCATTTTACCGGCAAAGGGGAAACCAGCAAATAATACAAACATGCAAATTACGCAAGATAGCAGACAGGCAACTCCAAAAGCCTGCATGTTTTTTATAAGCTGCACTCTGAGTCGCAGGCTTTTGATCTGCCCCGCAATGTTATCATCTTGGTTGTCTCTGTGAGTTGCATGCAACGCTCTGATCCTTGAGGCCACGGTCAGGAAACGATTGGTGTAGGCCACCATCAGTAAGGATACGGTTGGGAATAGAAGGGCTGGTGTTGTTAGTGTTAATTCCATGGCATCAGGTCATTTTGATAAAATTAGTCAATAAGTTATTATAGTGTTTAGCCAGTGTTTCTTTATGCTTTTTGGCATCATTAATAATTGTATCGGGGTTTATATATCTACAGTTCAGTGATGATAACCACTTTTGCCCTGCACTGGTAAGGTAATATATTATTTATTTCTTGCTGAACTCTGGGTATGCCTCAAGGCCGCACTCTGAGATATCCACACCTTCAAGCTCTTCTTCTTCGCTGACACGAATGCCCATAACTGCTTTGATAATGCTCCAGACAACCAGGCTCGATCCAAATACCCAGGCAAAGATGACGCCGATACCGGTAAGCTGAGCAATCAGAGATCCCTCGGGATTAGTGAATGCAACTGCAATCAGGCCCCAGATTCCGACCACGCCGTGTACGGAAATAGCACCTACCGGATCGTCAAGTCGTGCTTTGTCGATAAAGACGATGGAGGCAACAACAAGAAGTCCACCGATTGTACCGATGAGAGTTGCTACCATTGCTGTTGGGGTTAATGGTTCTGCCGTGATAGCGACAAGTCCTGCCAGGGCACCGTTGAGGGCCATGGTAAGATCAGCTTTGCCAAACCATAGCTGAGAGAGCAGTAGGGCGGCAACTAAGCCACCGGCTGCAGCCATATTGGTGTTGACAAAAATCATGGAGACGGCATTTGCTTCTAAAATATTGCTGATCTTGAGTTCGGAGCCGCCGTTGAAGCCGAACCATCCCATCCATAGGATGAAGGTACCCAGTGTGGCGAGGGGTAGATTGGAGCCTGGGATGGCTTTGACTTTGCCGTTTTCATACTTACCTTTTCGTGCTCCAAGAAGCAGGGCACCGGCGAGAGCTGCAGAAGCACCACAGAGATGAACAACTCCAGAGCCGGCAAAGTCCAAGAAACCAAGGCCGTCAAGAAAGCCGCCGCCCCACTTCCAGTACCCTTCAACAGGGTAGATAAAACCGGTCAAGACGACCGCGAAGATAAGAAAACTCCAAAGTTTCATCCGTTCAGCAACTGCGCCGGAAACAATAGACATGGCCGTGGCCACGAAAACTACCTGGAAGAAAAAGTCTGCCATGCTGGAGTAGTAGGTTTCTCCTCCACTTTTCAATACTGCGTCAACAGTATTGTCAGCGTCAAGCCAAAAGCTGAGCCCAGGGATGAAGCTGCTGAGTCCTTCGCCGTACATGATATTGTAACCCACAAACATGTACATGATGCAGGCGATAGAGTAGAGAGCCACGTTTTTGGTAAGAATCTCAACCGTATTCTTGCCGCGGACTAGTCCGGCCTCAAGCATGGAAAAGCCGGCGGCCATCCACATGACCAGGGCGCCGGACATGAGGAAATAAAAGGTGTCAATTGAGTAAGCTAGATTAATAAGGGTTTCGCCGACGCTAGGTTCTCCTGCAAATGCCGGGACAGCTGCAAGGGATGCCAGGATCAGCGTGGCTATGGTTATTTTAGTGCGCATTGGTTTGTCTCCTCTTGATAAATTGTGAACGCTGATTTTATCTGTTTGTTTACAGCGCATCATCATCTGTTTCGCCTGTTCTGATCCGGCACACTTTTTCAACCGGTAGGACAAATATCTTTCCATCACCGATTTTACCCGTGCGAACGGTGCTGACTATTGTGTCTACAACCTTGTCGACCATGTCTTCTGCAACAATGGTTTCGACCTTGATCTTGGGGATAAAATCTACTACGTATTCCGCTCCCCGATAAACTTCCGTGTGACCTTTCTGTCTCCCAAAGCCCTTGACGTCGCTCACGGTCATGCCGTGAACCCCTCGGTCGTGCAGTGCAGCTTTTAGGTCATCAAGCTTAAAAGGCTTGATAATCGCTTCAATCTTTTTCATGGGTTCCCTCCAGTAATTAGGTTTGTATATAAAATATAGATTTTCAATCTATTGCTAAGTTGTCTTTGTTGTTAGCTTAAGCATTTATGGTGCCAATCATTTTGGTAAAAGTATTTAAATGATATATGTAACTAGTAATACGGCTTAAAAATAAAATTTAATGGTTGTCTCTAGTGTGAGTTGGGGAAGCTGTTTTATTGAGAAGGTTTACAAAAATGTAAAACTACACCGATAGTTAATACGTTTATGTGGTTTTTTTGTGGTAGGGGTGTGGTGACTTATGGCTGGGTAATCGTCAATAAGGTGTTATTTCCGGAATAGTCAATGGGATGTTAGAAAAGAGGGGGAAGGTTACAAAAATGAAGAGTTTGCTGTTTTTTATAAATGTTTAGGTTTTTAGCTCAATTAAATACTCCACGAGAGTATTTTCTCTCTTTTGTCTGCCTAAAGGTGCTGGACAGATTTGCTGCCCAGCACCTTTTCACTTATCTGCGGGAGTTTTAGTGCCTTATAACTGAAATCCTGTCACAAAAAACCAGATAAGCGAAGACTTCGGGTAAGCAAAGACTCCGAGAATTCCAAAAAAGAACAATGCTCCCAATATGTTGCAGACCACTGTTAAGGCACTTATTTCCGGTCTATCTGGATTAGTTTTTACTGTGAATTATTCGCCTAGTCCCAAGGCTTTACGTTTTTGTCTGATCCGCTGATCAATGAGTTCGGCGGCCTTAAAAGGATCCGGTTCAATACCGAAGCAGGCACCGAGGAGATTGTCTAATCCTTCCAGAGCCAGGTTGGTCACTATTTCGGAGCCGGTAATGTTGGGAGGGTGGCCGAGGTGGGTGTATATGCCTGAGGCAACACAGTAGGTGCCAATGGCGGCTGCTTTTTCTGAATACCATTCCGGCGATGAGCCGGCCAGTGGCAGATCGGAAATATCTACACCAAGCTCATTGGCAAGTAGCGCTGCAAGTTGAAGAACTCGTGCATTATCAACACAGCTGCCCATATGCAGCACTGGTGGAATACCTAAAGAAGCACAAATCTCCTTAAGGCCAGGTCCCGCCATCTCAATGGCCTCCGGCACCAGAAGCCCTGCCTTGCCGGTCGCAGTAGTAACGCAGCCGGTCACCAGCACCAGAATATCTTTTTTGATGAGTTCCTTGGTCAGGTTGACATTGCAGTAGTCCTGTTGATATTTGGGATTGTTGCAGCCGACAATGGCCACAGCCCCTCGGATCTTGCCTGCCTTAATCGCATCAACCAATGGGGTCAGGGTACCTCCCATGGCCCCCAAGAGGACTTCGTTGGAAAATCCAGTGACCAACTCAATTGTTCCCTCAGGGATTTCAACCCGTTTGTCATTACGTAAGCCAAAACGCTCAATAGCCATACGCACAACCTTTCGCGCCTGCGCCATGCCGTTATGCATTTCAAATTTTACATGTTCGGCCCCGGTGAATTTTGCCTTGTCAGCAGTGGTGACCATCTTAGTGTGGTAACAATTGCCAATAGTTACCATGCTGGGCATAATGCATTGATAATCCACCACGATAAGTTCAACCGCGCCGGTGACAATGGCCAGTTCGGTCATCAGGTGGTTTCCGGCCATGGGAATACCTTGACGCATCATTAACTCATTGCCAGTACAACAAAGTCCCGCCAGATTGATGCCGGCAGCCCCCTTTTCCTTAGCCAGGGCAATGAGCTCAGGGTCGTTGACTGCCTCGACAATTTTTTCGGAAACAATGGGATTATGGCCATGCACCAGGATATTGACCTGATCTTTTTTGATAACTCCGAGGTTTACCGCAGACTTTCTGGGGCTTGGGGTTCCAAAGAGGATGTCGGAAATTTCGGTGGCGATCATCGATCCGGCCCAGCCATCGGCCAGACTGGTACGGGCAGTGTGAAGCATGGTGTTGGCGGCATCGTTATCACAACCCATATGGGTGCGGTGCATCATTTCGGCAATCTCTCGATCAACACCACGGGGGGTAATGCCAAGGTTTTTCCAGATTTGTTTTCTTTTTTCAGGAACCCGACATAAAAAAGAGAGTTCGTCAATGGTGCTGCCGTAATTGGCGAAAAATTCATTGCATAAATCTTTGGCTACTTCAAGGACAAGTCGGCCTTCGGTGCTAATTTTCAACTCACTGGCAATACGAAGCAGCTTGGCCTCATCCTTAATGCTATAATCTTCAGTCAGGCCATGGGCCACGGCATGCAAGGCCTCAATGCAATCACGCCCATGGTCGGAATGACCGGCGCAGCCTCCGCTCACAAAGCGGCCAAAGTTACGGGCGACAATCACATCTCCATCGGCACCGCAAACACCCAGAGGGGCTTTTTTGCTGATCCGGCAGGGTCCCATGGTGCAGTTTCGACACGAAAGGCCGCTTTCACAGGATGTACAGTGAGGAGTCTGGTGTTCCAGGCGATCCCAGGCGGTGTCAATACCGTCCCGTTCTGCCTTGTGTAGCATCTGTCGTGCATCGTCCCAAATCGATTTCTCTTCAATAGGTTTTCTTTCTTTCGCCATAGTATTTTCTCCTCAGTCATCTGTGTATTTTATCGGTTCTTCGTCCAGTCATGGGCCGATGATTTTTTTTAACGCCATCTGTACTGGTAAATATTCGGCTTGAGCTAAAAAAGTTCCATAAACCGGAAAATCCGTAAATGTTTGGCATGGCTTCATATCGGAGTCTACGCTTACCTCGTGCAGATAAGCGCAGACTTCGAGCAGGCTGGCGTAGCATAGTTGGCTATGTGGAGACAGCCTGATCGTGCGAAGATGGAGTCATGCCGAATATTTACCTGTACTGTTAGCTCTTTCACTGGGATATACCGGAGAGGCACCTCGTTTCCGTGAACAATAGATAGAAGGTGCAACCGTCAAGCGCTATGTTGATGGGGCAGGTAAAATCATTATTTGTTTTTTGCGACTACCCATATGGCATGAACAATTCCTGGAATATAGCCGAATAGGGTTAATAAAATGTTAATCCAGAAATGTTTACCGATTCCTACCTGGAGGAATACCCCTAAAGGTGGTAATAAAACTGCGCAGATAATTTTGACAAGCTCCATAAAATACTCCTTTGGTTTTTTGTTAAATCAGATCGAGAAAACCTGACCTAAATCATGGCGTGAATTCCAATGACTTATTTATTTACGGCCCCTTAAGTGCACTTTTGTAGTTTTATATAATTTTTTGAAACTATTCAGGTAGGGCCTCAAAATGGGCATAACCACCGAATAGTTACCTGTTTTTTTTGCATTATTTCTTCTGTGTAGATTGTTCATAAATAGGGCTCTACTCTTTGTTGTGTTGGCTATAAGTTACTCCAGGGGGCAAGCTATTAGTGTATGTTATAACTGAACTGAAATAAAGCCATTCTTCAAAACAGAAGAATAAGAGAGTGGATTTGTCGCTAAAACTCTTAATCAGAGGCTTGTTTAAATGTAATGCATTTATGGCTTGCCATTATCATTCAAAAACACTGTGCCCATTTAATTGTAGAGGGTGTGTAGCCTCTTGCGAGTGCAATTGTACTTTTTATCAATGTGTGCATACCAGCCCTGTGAAAAAAATTTACCACTGTAATCAACCCAGCTTGACTGGTAAGGTTGCCTTGGCAGCGTTCGAATAATTATTTTTTTGGGTGACACACGAGCACTACGTTTGTTATTTATATGATTTCATATTCTTTTGTCATCTATTCGCAATATTTAGGAGAAATCATTAAGATAAACGAGTCATAAATTGCCCTGGGAATCCAACATGAAAAGCAGATTTTTATTAATATCAGTTTTCGTTATTGCTACGGTTTTTGTTCTTATTTCCACCATTTTAAGTCCACTGTATGCGGGACAGGTGGGTTATACAAATATTTCCGCACCCATGGTCAAAAATATTATTGATAATAACAATGGATTGCTGGTTAATGTTTTAAGTGAATTGGAAAATGAGATACAGCATATAACCGGCAGTATCAATATTCCGGTAAATAAAATAGTAACTACTGATAAATTGCCCGATGACAAGGCGGTAAAACTGATTTTTTACTGTATGGGTGAAATGTGACCGTTCAGTGAGCGAGCCGCAAGGATTGCGGCTGAAAAAGGTTACTTAAATGTTTTCAGGTTTGCTGGCGGTATTCCGGAGTGGAGAGAATTTAATTACCCAATGACCGTGAACCCCAAATATCAGGGGGTCAGGGTAAAGAAACTGTCTCCCGATAAAGTTCAGGCCCTGTTAGATAAAGAGCCTCCCTTTATTCTTGATGTCCGTCCGTTGAATTTTGAGAAAAGCATAGATTTTATAAAAGACTCTGTTTATATCCACCTTGTAATCCTGCAGGATAACATCGATAAAATCCCACTTGACCGTGAAATTATTATTGCGGACTGGGCCATGAAGCAATCTCCGCTAGCGGCAAAATATCTTAAGAAGAACGGTTATAACATAATCGGCATTTTAAAAGGTGGAGTCTCCCGCTGGATTCAAGAGAAACGCCCCTTTGAAGCGAGGCCTTCTCCTTGATTGCTCTATGAACAAACTGACTCCTCCCCCCGTACGGGCAAGTAAAAGCATCGTCAAAAGAATCGCGATAACCTTTGCTGCCCTGTTGATTCTTATTGTCATTAATGCCGTCCATTCCACCCGCCAGGAACTCAAAGCCAACAACGAGACTAT
This sequence comes from Desulfurivibrionaceae bacterium, assembly GCA_030145275.1. Classification (GTDB taxonomy): domain Bacteria; phylum Desulfobacterota; class Desulfobulbia; order Desulfobulbales; family VMSU01; genus JAQYVV01. The sequence goes on from JAQYVV010000002.1 coordinate 231,893, forward strand.
TAACAGACAGATTCTGGGCAAGCTGGAAACAGCTCAAGCCGTACTGGAAACCGAGTTCGAAAAATTCAAAATAGTTGCAGGTATTATCAGGAGCCACAATAAAAAGATTATAAACTTCCTGGATTATGACAACATAATCCCTATCAAGGTAATTCTTCAAACCATCAGCTCCAGGCAGAATGTCAATTATATCTTTCTCTTTAATGAAGATTTTGAACTTTTGACAAGTAATGCCTTTGGCGACTCCCGTGCTAATCCGACAGATTACCAGGCGCTTGTCAAGCAAACCTCCCAGAAATATTTCCTGGCTGAAATGCCCAGCCGAATCCTTAATGATTTTGATGAAAAAGCGAGTCCCGGTGTAGAGTCAATTGTCGCATTGCAGGCCATTGTGGCGCTCTACGATGAACTTGGCGATGTATACGGATACGTCGTGATGCTCAAGCCGGTTGACGGTAATATTATCTTAGCCGAAAAACTGGCAGGAACCATACAGGCTGATTTTATAGTTTATAACCAGAAAAATCAGCCTGTGCTGTCTAGTTTTGAGAATTTTTCCATGCCCCTGCCTTTGGGTGACAGTTTTGTTGGTGGTAGCAGGCCCGAAAAATCATTTGTCTTCCGCTCTCAATCCTTAAAGGGGCCAGGCTCTCAATCTGTCGGCCAATTGCTCGTGGCAATCGATCAATCCCCTATTCTGGCAACACGCAACGGCCTGATTATCGATAATCTGACTATATTCTTAGGGACGGCTGCTGTTTTTTTCTTTCTTTACTTTCTTTTAAAAACAAAGATATTTTCCAGGCTTAACCATATAGCTTTCGTACTCCGCTCCATCACAGAAGGTGACCAGAAAGCCCTAGGTCTGCGGATTACCCTGTCGGACTCGGCCCAAAACAACTCGGGCTCGGATGAGGTTGATATTATTTCGCACGATTTCAATCAGATGATGAATAGACTGGAGCGTTCCTATAAAGAGTTGAGCCAAGCGCGGCAAGTGGCGGAAGAAGCTAGTTTAGCGAAGAGTGAGTTTCTGGCCAATATGAGCCATGAGATCAGGACCCCGATGAACGGCATTATGGGAATGACTGATTTGGTTTTGAACACCGAATTGTCAAAACAGCAGCGCTATCATCTGGAACTTGCTGCGCAGTCAAGCAAAAGATTGCTTGGCGTCATAAATGACATTCTTGATTTTTCAAAAATTGAGGCCGGCAAACTGGAGATTGATCATATCCAATTTGATTTATTAAATGTGTTGGATGAGACCATGAAAAGCCTTGCCCTTTCGGCCAATGATAAGGGGCTGGAGTTGATCTGCCTTCCTGATGCCCAAGTGCCAGAGGTGTTAATCGGTGATCCGGGGAGGATAAGACAAATTCTAGTCAATCTAGTGGGCAATGCCATTAAGTTCACCTCAAAAGGCGAAATATTTGTGAAGATAGAGGTGGCGGAAAAGGAAGTGGTGGCCGCTTCAGAGCTGCCTGAGGGTGTATCGATTCATTTTTCGGTTAAAGACACTGGAATAGGCATTCCTTCTGACAAGCAGCAGGCTATATTTGACGCCTTTCAACAGGCGGACGGTTCTTATTCCCGGCAGTACGGCGGCACCGGATTGGGTCTTTCAATTTGCACGAAGCTGGTAAAATTGATGCACGGAAAAATTTGGGTGGAAAGTACGCCGGGTGAGGGCGCCACATTCCATTTCGTGGTCAGCATGCAAAGAGGTAAAGAGCAACCCCATTCACCAAGGGAGTCGTTGACCAAATTTAAAGATGCAGGTGTGCTCATAGTTGATGGCAATAAGACCACTCGGCGTGTATTAAAAGAAATGCTTAACCGGAGGATCAATAAAACAGTTGTAGCCTCAAGCGGGGTGGAGGCACTTAAGGTGTTTAAACAAGAGACCTTTGATTTCATCATGGTTGCTTCTCAGCTTCCAGACATTGATGGTTTTGAACTTCTACAACAAATGAAAGGAGAGTCAAAGACCGGCAAGGAGATATTCTTTTTGTTGACCTCATTGAGCCAAAAGGTCGATTTGAAACGGTACCAGGAACTAGATGTCTCCTCTTTACTTAAAAAACCGCTAAGCTATGGGGATTTAATAAAGGCCTTTGAGTCCATAGGCGCCCAACCTCTTTTCACCTCAGAGGACAGAGAAGCGGAGAAGCTTATGGTCCAGCATTCGTTGAATGAGAAGATAAAGAGCTTTCGGATTCTCATTGCTGAAGATGAACTCATCAACCGCACCCTGGTGGTCACTCTGCTGCAGGATATGGGATGGCGCGTAAGCTGCGTCGAAAACGGCATGGAGGCCGTTAATACCCTCCAAGAGAACGATTTTGATCTGGTATTAATGGATATCCAGATGCCGATTATGGATGGGATCACGGCAACGGCAGAAATAAGAGCCTGGCAAGATTCTGAGTCCCCTGCTCTGCGAGAAAAATCAAAAATTCCTATTATTGCCTTAACTGCTCATGCCATGAAGGGTGATCGCGAAGAACTTCTTGAACTCGGCATGGATTCATACATCTCCAAGCCAGTAGACAGTGGGACCCTTTTCTCTGAAGTTAATAAGTTCGTATCTTAAAAAATGAAACCGGGACTGTTGTTAACTCAATCGCCTAACATTATTGTAGTCAGCCTCCCACCGTGCCAGTCTTTCCGATCTCCTTTACAGCTTATCGACAACAAGTTTATAGGTTGGATCTTCCAAGACATTGACAACGATTAACTCTTCTGCGTTTTTGAGGATTTTTAGGCAATCAGGGCTGAGATGTTTCAGATGTATTTTTTTCCCAACTTTCCGGTAGCGTTCCGTTATTTTATTCAATGCCTCAATTGCTGACATGTCAACGACACGGCTTTCTTTGAAATCGATGACTACCTCATCGGGGTCATTGATTACATCAAACTTCTCATTAAAAACGCTAACTGATCCAAAAAATAACGGTCCATAAATTTCATAATGTTTTACGCCATTATCGTCGATACTTTTTCTGGCCCGAATACGCTTGGCATTATCCCAGGAAAACATCAAGGCAGATATGATAACACCTATAACCACAGCCAAGGCGAGATTATGAAGTAATGCTGTTACCAGAGTCACTAATATCATAACGAAAATATCTGATTTGGGCATCCTGCTGAAGGTTCTCAGGCTCGCCCATTCAAAGGTTCCGATTGCCACCATTATCATCAAGCCCGTCAATGCTGCCATGGGAAGTTTTTCAACCAAATTTGCCCCGAACATTATAAAGACCAGAAGCATTAATGCGGCTACAATGCCCGACAATCTAGCTCTGGCGCCATTAGAAACGTTGATCAGACTTTGACCCAGCATTGCGCAGCCACCCATTCCTGAGAAAAGACCAGACAAAATATTTGCCGCTCCTTGAGCTACGGCTTCTTTATTTCCTATCCCTCTAGTTTCTGTTATTTCGTCAAGAATATTGAGGGTTAGCAGGCTTTCAATCAGCCCAACACCTGCGACAATGGCAGCATAAGGAAAAATAATAGAAAGTGTCTCAAAATTTAGAGGGATATTGGGTAGATGAAATGGAGGAAAGCCACCTTTGATGGAGGCAATATCGCCGACTGTTTTTGTATCAATATCAAAACCAACGACAATCCCGAAAACAACTAAGATCGCACATAGCGAGGCCGGCACAGCTTTAGTCAGTTTTGGCAATCCCCAAATAATTAACATTGTTATGAAAACCAACCCCATCAAAATGTACATGGGGGATCCAGTTAACCAACTTCCTGATGGATCTTTAAATTGGTCTAATTGCGACATGAAAATGATAATTGCGAGTCCATTCACAAAACCAAATATGACTGGGTGGGGTACCAAACGCATAAGTTTTCCTAATCGCAAAACACCAGCAGTAAATTGTAAGATGCCCGCCAGAATAACGGCTGCAAAAACATATTCGACTCCGTGTGTCTGCACCAGGGTAACAATAACTACGGCAACCGCACCTGTGGCACCTGATATCATGCCTGGGCGTCCGCCGAAAATGGAAGTAATCAGCCCTAGCACAAAAGCTGCGTACAGACCTGTTAATGGTGACAAGCCGGCGATCAAAGCAAATGCTATGGCTTCAGGGACTAAGGCGAGAGCAACCGTTAATCCTGATAAAACCTCTATTTTATAGTCAACTTTTTGGGACGAATCAAACAATCGGAAATATTTTTTCATAAATAAAGTTTAGGTAAAGTAATTGTTAGTAGATTAAAAAGGGGATTCCAACGAGAGACAAAGAGGAGGCTCATTCAAGGAAAACATCTAGACAGAGGAATACATCTGACAGATGGGTTTAAACTGGTTGTTAATACCTGGGGTTAAAAGGTGTTAAGGCTCTGGATGTACAGGGGAAAATCAGAATACTCATCGCTCTGGTTGTTGAAAAAAATCATAACGGCCAGAGGATGACCATAGACGAGAAAAGGGGTTTCAGCTAAAAAGCTGAAACCCCTTTCAACATTGGTGCCGAGACGCAGATTTGAACTGCGGACACGCGGATTTTCAGTCCACTGCTCTACCGACTGAGCTATCTCGGCAAAACAGGAGCACCATATTTTATCTTAGCAGGGATGTCAAGATGTTTTATAGTTTACAACTTTTGAGCGAGCTAAGATGTCATGCCAGGATCGCTTATCAACATCTAGAACCGCCCAGAGGAAACCTGCAAAGAATGGAAGAGCTGAGAGCTGATAGCCCAACCATCGAACAAGGGAAAGCAGGTAGCCTAGAGGTTTGTCGGAGACAGTAACTACCTTGATCCCCATAATTGATTTACCAATGGTCTGTCCGCTATATGCATGCAAAACTATGTAGTAGATCATGCTTATGAAGACGGGGCCGAGAAGGACAAAAAGTGATAAGAGGACCGAGAGATCCAAAAACATTTGTAATTCGCCACCAAGGAGATCAAGAATATTATAACCAGCAAAAAAAATACCGGCGGTGTAGATCATAGCCAACAATAAAGAGTCGATCAGAAAAGCCATTAATCTAGACGAAAAGTGTGCGGGGGTGCTGTCCTCTTTATGTGCGCAGCTTGTAAAAGTATCATCATGGGCTGTAAGGGAGGAGCTATTTGTCATCAAGTTCCAGGCTCAATCCTAAATCTGGAATTGCGGCATCGCTTTTTTTCTTCTCAGGTTGTACTGCTTCCAAATCTAAATCAAGGGAAAGATCAAGAGCAATTTCATCGCTATCGTCTACATCCAAATCCAAAACTGAATCTGAAGATGAGGCTGAATCCGAATCTGATTCAAGACTGAAATCAATACTGCCAGAATCACTCTGGGGAGTGTCAATTTCAAGTGAGGAGATGTCCAGATCCAGTGTTTCGGCCACAGCTGCGCTGGTGCTGGACTTCTCCTCCAGGGTTACAAGGTCAGACAGGTCAATATCATCTAGTTCTAGTCCGGGTTGTTGGTCGCTGGCATCCTGCAAATCGGCAGGCGGTTGAGGTGGTGTGGCTTCTGTCTTCTGCTCATTTGCATCAGCGAAGGTCAAGTCAACTTCTTTACTGGTTTCTTGCTCTGGCACTTCGCTTTCGATGCCTGAAAGGTCAATTTCAGGCACTTCATCAAAGGATGTACCAATATCTCCATCTTCTTGTGCATCATTCTCAACAGGGACGGAGATTTGTTCTGCACCGGCGAGGGGGGCATCATGTGTCTCGTTTTCTGCCGTCTCCGGTTCTTCCCCAAGAACCCGTCCTAAAAAGCAAAAAGAATCAATGGACGAGGTCGTGCCTCCAAGTTTATCTGTAATTCCAGCCCAGTCTTTTTTGCATTTGGGGCATGTATCCTGCCTGTCAAAAGTAATATATCCACATTTGGGACAAAGCATCGGTAGAATCCTCTTTGTTATGAAAAAAATAACTTTTCATTTGGCTAAAAAATCCGACTATTATAGATAATTTAGTACAAATTATAATCTAAGGTCAAGATATATCATATATTTGCAATTTTTACCGGTCAATCCAGACAATTTTTATTAAAAGCCTCTCTACACCCTTGCAAAAAGAGCAAGTTCAGGATAATAAACCTTACAAAATTCTTGTTTTAAAAAAATCATGGAGAACAAAATAATGGCCCCGTTCCGTGTATCTATTATCTGCTTATGCCTTCTTTTTTGTGGCACATTTCTCTTCGGATGTTCCTCCAAAAATCATGTCCGCCACATTACCTCTGAGATCGGCTTAGTTACCCCTAATAAAACGACTCAAAAAGAACTCGTTTCTTTTATGGGCTTTCCCGAGCTAAAAAGGACTATTTCTGAGAGTGAAGAGGAATGGATATATTACCAGGAAAACAAAAGTTTTCTGCGACACACCCCTTTTCTCGGTCATAAAATGGGTGAAGCTGACTATGATGTAGCCATAATCACTTTCAGAGATGAAATGGTTATTTCAAGTCAGTATCGTTCATTTACAGAAGAAGAGTTCGAAAAACTGGGTATCGCCAAAGATGCTGAGCAGTAATCATAACGATTTTGTTAAATCCAGAACTAGAATGGTCGAGGAGCAGCTTGTTCCTCGAGGCATCACGGACAAAAGGGTGCTGGACACCATGGCCCGCATTCCCAGGCATGTTTTTGTTGAAGATGCTCTACAGGGGCAGGCATACGGTGATTTCGCTCTGCCCATTGGTGATGGTCAGACAATCTCCCAACCTTATATCGTAGCTCTCATGACCCAGGCCCTTAATCTGCAAGGGCATGAAAAGGTTCTTGAGATAGGCACAGGATGCGGCTATCAGACGACTATCCTTGCTCAACTCTGTGAGCAGGTTTACACGGTTGAACGGCTTAAGTCGCTCTACATTAAATCCCGGAAAAGATTTGACCAGTTACACTGCTTTAACGTGCGCAGCAAGATTGATGATGGCACCCTGGGTTGGAAAGAGAATGGCCCATATGACGCCATAATAGTGACGGCCTCAGGCCCTGAAATCCCTGCCTCCTTAGTTGAGCAACTTGCTGAACAGGGAACCATGGTCATACCGGTGGGTCCGAGAGCCACCCAAGAGTTAAAAGTCCTCACCAAACAGGACCAGGGAATCAAAACAAGTACCATAGAGCATGTTCGATTTGTTAGCTTGATTGGGGCCCAAGGGTGGGGGCAGTGAGCTTTTTAAAGTCACTGTTTAGCGGACCCGGACCAAGAACGATTCCAGAAGCCCTCTCTCTTTTCAGTAAAGGGGTCTGTATGGGGTGCGCTGACATTGTCCCTGGTGTTTCTGGCGGGACTATGGCGTTGATAACAGGTATTTATGGCCAACTTCTCCTGGCGATAAGTTCAGTAAATGACACCATCAAGCATGCCCTTAGGTTGGATTTTGCAACTGCTGCGTCTTCACTGCATTTACGCTTTCTCCTCTGCCTGCTGAGTGGCATCGGAATATCGATCATCGGCCTTGCTGGTCTCATGCACTATCTGCTTGCCGAAAAACCAATTCCCACCTGGGCCTTGTTCTTTGGGCTTATTGCAGGCTCTATTCTCCTGATCGGTCGTAAAATTAAAGATTGGCCGGGTAAAGGGGGGATCTCTTTTCTTGTCGGCAGCCTTGGCGCTTTTTTTCTCGTTGGGCTCATTCCTGTCAGTACCCCGGAGACCTATTCATTTATTTTCTTTGCCGGGATGATTGCTATCTGCGCGATGATTCTTCCTGGGATCAGCGGGTCTTTTCTCCTCCTGATCATGGGGAAATATCAATTTATCACAGGTGCCATCAAGAACCCATTTGTAGGTGAAAGCATCATGGTAATTGCTGTTTTTGGCTGTGGTTGTGTTTGCGGTATTCTTGGTTTTTCAAAAATCCTCTCATACCTTTTAAGCTGTTATCGTAACGCAACAATGGCTCTTTTGACCGGACTTATGCTTGGCTCCTTACGAAAAATATGGCCTTGGAAAGAGACAATCGATTCAATTGTCATCCGAGGCAAAACCCATATTCTCAGCACCCAAAACATTATCCCACCCCAAATAGACGGCGAATTTTATCTTGCCTTGACTCTTTCTCTTCTAGGCTTTGCTTTTGTGATTGTTTTGCAGAAAATGACCAATGGACACATTGGAGAATGAGCGGCAGATAGGGATGGGGCTGCCCTTTACCCATAAGGCTCACGCTCAATAACAATTGACGTTAGCGATCAATTAAGCACACCCAAGATTGCATAACCCCGAGTCCGTAGGCGTTTCAGGGGCACCCCGCTTACCAATTGACAATTAGTAATTGATTATTATTTCAGGCAGTTAGAAAACGAAGGCACATAAATTTAAAACAAATTGGCAATAATCAATTGTTAACGGTAAATTGTTAAATCAACGACATTGAGTTTCAAGCCCCCTAATCTATTACGACCCCACCATATAGCGACGCATTCTGATACTGAAGATAATTGCGATACCTGCCATGGTGGTAAGAAGCGATGAACCGCCGTAACTGAACAGAGGCAAAGGCATGCCGACAACCGGTAATAACCCCATTACCATGGCCAGATTTATAAATGCCTGCCAAAATATTAAAGAGATAATGCCAAAGGCAAGAAGGACCCCGAATTTGTCTCTGGAAGAGAGCGCCACGTTCAGTCCTAAAAAAATAAGGAAAAAGTAACAAGCCAGAAAGAGGACAGATCCGACAAAACCCCACTCTTCGCCCCACACCGAAAAAGCGAAATCTGTATGACGTTCAGGCAGAAAATCTAAATGAACCTGGGTACCTTTTAAAAATCCCTTACCAAATTTCTCGCCGCTGCCAACCGCAATTTTTGACTGCATAATGTGATACCCACTGTTCAAGGGGTCATTCTCAGGATTTAAGAATGTCTCGATACGCTGCCGTTGATAGGGTTTTAAGAAAAACTTCCAGCCAATTGGTATTGCTGCAAGACAAAAAGTTGTGAGGGTCGCAAGGGTAGACCATTTCAGTTTCACAAAAAGGGTCATGGAAACAAAAATGAAAACGAGCATCATGGCTGTGCCCAGATCAGGCTGTTTTAGGATTAGCACAAAAGGGGCAAGGGCCAGCAGTCCAGGGACAAAAAGTTCTTTAAGCGAGAATCCTTTACCGGTATCTCTTCGAGAATAGTAGCTGGCAAGGGTTATAACCAAAACTAATTTCGCAGGTTCAGAGGGCTGCAGTTTAAAAAAACCAAGGTTGATCCATCGCTGTGTCTGTGCGGTTGTACTCCCGAAAAACAAGGCGTAGAGAAGCAGACAGATTATAATCCCGTACAAGGCATAATTAAGCCGCATAAAAATACGATAATCAACGCTTATTATGGCAAGCATGAGCGCAAAACCCATAACATAGAAATAGGCCTGTTTTATGTATGCAGCAGTACCATAACTATGCAAAGCGTATGAGGCACTATATAGATTTGCCAAACACATGCCAATAACCGCCAGAAGCGTCACCAGCAAGGCCCAATCAAAATTAACCAAAAGTCTGCGATCAATTTGGAACATGGTTCCCCTCTATGGCTGCTTCTTTGTCAAAGTAGGTTTCTAAGACCAATTTAGCGATAGGCCCGGCTCCTGAACCGCCGTGCAGCCCATGTTCAACCAAGACGGTTACGGCTATCTCCGGAGCCTCTGCTGGGGCAAAACAGGTAAACCAAGCATGATCTCTATATTTATAGGGAATATCTTCTTCAGCTAGATGCCTATATTTTGACAGCCTGACCACCTGCGCGGTCCCTGTTTTACCAGCCACTGTCAGTCCCTCTACTTTTGCCATCCCGCCAGTACCATGCTTATCCTGAACTGCAGCTATTAAGCCTTCATTTATGAGGCGGTATGCCGCTTTTCCACCTAGTGATCTTCCTGTTTCAACTGGCTTGAACTCTGTAATTATTTCACCACCTGGGCCCCTTATCTCTTTTATGAGTTGCGGACGATATCGAATGCCTCCATTGCTTAGGGTGGCTGTTGCTTGACATATCTGCAACGGCGTGGCCAGGTTAAAACCTTGTCCGATGGATGTGGACAAGGTTTCTCCCTCCTGCCATATTTCTTTTCGCTTCCGTTTTTTCCATTCCATTGTCGGAACCAAGCCGCTCTTTTCATGCTCAAGCTCTATTCCCGTAGCAGAACCAAGTCCCATGCTCTTGGCATACATGGCCAGCTTATCAACGCCAAGCTTAAGGCCAGTCTGATAAAAATAGACGTCACAGGACTCTGCCAGGGCCTTCTTTAGATTTACTGCGCCATGTCCTCTTCTCTTCCAGCAGTTATATTGTCTACCATGTAAACTCATTGAGCCGTTGCAGTAGAATATGGTATCAGGAGCAATTATTTTTTCTGTAAGCCCCGCCAGTGCCGTAATGATTTTATATGTTGATGCCGGAGGATACTGCCCTTGGATGGCTTTATTCATAAAGGGCTTCATGGGGTTATCCTGCATGGACTTCCAGGCTTTAGAGGAGATACCTCCAATAAATTCTTCAAGATCCATAGGAGGAGAACTGGCAAGAGCCAAGATCTGGCCGTCCTTAACATTCATGGCAACAACCGCGCCTGCTTTTCCCAAGAGCGCCTGCTCGGCAATCTTCTGCAAGCTTAAATCTAAGGTCAATTTTATATCATTGCCAGGGAGCGGTTCATTGATGGTCAACTCTTTTTGCTCAAACCCTTGGGCATCAATTTCAACATATCTTTGCCCCTTTTCACCCCGCAACTCCTCTTCAAAAATCCTTTCAAGGCCGGTCTTGCCTATTTGATCGTTAGCTCGATAATTTTTGCTGTATAGGTCTATAAGCTCTTTTTTGTTTATACTGCCAAGGTAGCCGACCATATGTGAGGCCAAGCTTTCGTGTATATAGTCCCGTGAGGGTAACGCTTCAATTCTAATGCCTGGTAAATCGTATTGATGATTTTCGATATAGACTAACTTTTTCCAGTCAATATCTTCCTTTAGTCGTATAGGCATATACCTCGGATAGTCTGACCCCTCCCTGACTCTGTCGAGAAGCTCATTTATGTCCACACTCAGAATAGAGGCCGTCTTCTTCAGAACTTCTTCGGGATTAACTGAATCTTCTCGCATCCATGTTACGTTAAAGTAGGGTCTATTCGCTAAGAGTATATTCCCATGCCTGTCCAACAAATTTCCCCTGGGCGCCACAATTGTTTGGACCCTGACTCTGTTGTTCTCCGAAAGTTGGTCGTAGTCGGCGCCGCGTAATATCTGCAAAAACCACAAGCGGACAACAAGAAGCAGAACAAAAAACAGTATTATTCCCGTAGCAATATTAATGCGCTGTTTCAGCTCATTAAGTTCTATCTCGTTGATTTTTTCTATGCGTGGAATATTTGAGGCCATGTGCTGATCTATTGTGCCTTCTTGGGCCTGTATCTGTTGTTTTTACCGCGTCTTTTCATGAAAAAGGATCTTCTTTCATATTTCTTGTCGCATTGCTGCATAACAAGATGAAAAATACGGTTAAAAGGAATTGTTAATATGGTTATGATCAGGACTCTTTTTAAAATACCACCCCAGGACCACGGGCTCAAATCTTCTTCAGCCAACATTGAAGAAAAAAGATATAGCAGCCCATGGGCTACAAGATATGCCAAAGCAGTTATGGCAGGTTGCTGAGAAGCCTCTTTTATAGCAAGTATGGCTGACACTGCCCGAATGAGAAAAAAAACAAGGGAGTAGGATAAAACATAGAGTCCAAGAAAGTACCCTGAAAAAACCTCCATGGCAGTGCCAAGCACCAAACAAAGAACAATCCCCTGGCTTAGCTTTAGATAGATTGCTGAAAAAACGAGGAGAATGAAGAGCAGGTCCGGCATGCCTATCCATTCAGGTAGTGCCTGGAAAATGGAGGTCTGTACGGTAATAAGCAAGATACCTATGGCAAGAAAAATGGGAAGACGCATAAACTATTCTGTAAGGGGATCTTTTTTTAATACTATGATGACATATTCAAGCTTGCGAAAATCTACCGCTGGTTGAACTTGGATTTTCTGAAATAACCCTCTTCTGCTGTTGACGACAGTTGTCACGATACCAATAGCCAAACTTTTAGGGAATGTCCCTCCCATTCCAGAGGTTATAATCTGGTCACCAACCTTCACCTGATCATTTTTCAAAACATACTGCAGGTTATAGCCGCGCCCATTTCCTTTGATTATCCCCTTAACTCTGTTGTGCTGGACAATAGCATCAATAGCACTGTTTGGATCAATGCTCAGCAAAATCTTAGCGTAATCAGGAGAGGTATTGCTAACCTGACCAACGGCACCCTCGATGGTGACCACGGGCATTCCTTTTTTTATGCCGGAACTGCTGCCTTTGTTGATTGTCAAAGTTTTAAACCAAAGGGCAGGGTCACGGCCAATAATTCGTGCTGTTATTGTCGGGGGCTTAAAGGACTCCTCCAAATCGAGAATTTTTTTCAAACTAACATTGGTCGCCTCCGCTTCTCGATAAGCGAGGTTCATGGTGCGAGTTTTCTGTAGTTCCAGGCGTAAAGCCTCGTTTTCTTTACTCACTGAGACCAGATCAATGTAATGATCCCATATACCTTTACAGAAACCTACAGAAGAGGAAAAAGCACCCTGCACTGGACCAAGCATCTCTAAGGTCAGTTTGTGGGGAAGGTTAAAGTCGGTCCTTCCCAGAGTAGAAGAAATAATAGCAAAAACAAGGGGAATAATCAGAACCAGAAAGATAATGATTTTTATGGGTTGGGAATTTTTCTTTTTTTTCTCATATGTCATTGATGGGCCTGACTATGGGAATGATGGGGGGAATAAAAGAGTAGCCATGGTCATAGAGAGCAGCTAACCGGACTGGATTTAAGTACTGCCAGTTCCAATTAATTAACCACTACCTCGCGCAGAACATCTATGTTTTCAAGTGCCTGACCGGAACCAAGAACAACGGAAGAGAGCGGGTCTTCAGCAATAATGATCGGTAGCCCTGTTTCCTTGTTAAGGCGCTTATCAAGATTTTTTAATAGAGCGCCTCCACCTGTGAGAACTATACCCTGGTCGACAATATCAGCGCTTAGTTCTGGGGGAGTAAGTTCGAGAGCCATCTTGACCGATTCAACTATGGCATCCACCTGCTCTGAAATTGCGCCTCGGATCTCATTTGAATTTATTGTCAGAGTTTTTGGAACCCCGGAGACCAGATCACGTCCTTTTATATCCATTGTCTCAAATGGCTCTTCCGGCATGACATCGGCAATTGTCGTCTTTATTACTTCGGATGTATGTTCACCAATGGCCAGATTATGTTTTCTTTTGATGTAATGTAGGATGGCCTCATCCATCTTATCTCCAGCAACTCTGACAGAATTGGCATAGACAATACCGGCCAGCGAGATAACCGCAACCTCTGTTGTTCCTCCACCAATATCAACTATCATATTGGCTGTTGGTTCGGTAATGGGGAGACCTGCCCCTATGGCTGCAGCCATAGGTTCTTCGATAAGATAGACTTCACGGGCTCCAGCAGATTCAGCAGACTCTCTCACGGCCCTTTTTTCAACCTGGGTGATACCAGAGGGAACGCTTATAATAATTCTAGGATGAACAAGGGTGCGCCGATTGTGGACCTTGTTGATAAAATAACGCAGCATCGCTTCGGTAACTTCGAAATCTGCAATAACTCCATCTTTAATGGGCCTTATGGCTTTAATGTTTCCAGGTGTCCTGCCTAACATCCTTTTGGCATCTTTTCCAACAGCTAAAACCTTATTGGAGCGAAGATCCTGTCTTACTGCTACAACCGATGGTTCGCGAAGCACAATGCCTTTACCCTTCACGAAAACAAGGGTATTTGCTGTGCCTAGATCTATGGCAAGATCATTGGAAATCCAGCCAAAAATTTTATTAAAAGGATTAAACATGCCGCCAAAACCTCTCAGATTGTTAATTATGATAGACGAGTGAATCTACCAGACTATATGCTCCTTGGCAAGAAAAAGCTTGACTTAAAGAGACGGCACATGGTATTAAGTTTTTCTTTTAAATAAAAGGTTTTTGGGGCTATAGCTCAGCTGGGAGAGCGCCTGTCTGGCAGACAGGAGGTCAGCGGTTCGATCCCGCTTAGCTCCACCATATATTGTTTCGTTGTGATCCAGCGAAAACCTCGGCCCCTTGTTGTGTTGATCCACGCAAGGGGCCTTTTTTTTGTGCCATTTGGACTTTCCTGGAATTATTGTAACTATTAGGGGGAACCTTTTTATCGAGATACAGTGATCCAAAAAAAAAGCACCTGGAGCAAAAACCCCAAGTGCTTGTACTACTGGTCGGGATGAGAAGATTCGAACTTCCGGCCCCTTGACCCCCAGTCAAGTGCGCTACCAGACTGCGCCACATCCCGACCTAATTTCCGAACAACAGAGTAAAACAGCCCAAATAGATTAGATTAGCTGAACTTTACTATCACTTATTGAGTAATATCTGTAATTCTTGCAAATCATTTTTTATTTTTTTTAACAGAGTTGAATCTGGAGGGTTAGAACGGTCTGTATCCAGATTTTCATCTTTACCTTTTCGGCCCAAACACTTTCGTGCTCCTGCTATGGTGTGGCCCTCTTCTTGGATGAGATGTTTGATATTTAGAATGATTTCAACATCTTCTTTTCGGTATAAACGCTGATTAGAACTTGCCCTTCTTGGGCGTATATCCTTAAACTCAGATTCCCAAAAACGAAGTGTGTGTGATTTAATATCGGTTATCTCACACACTTCACCGATTTTAAAATAGAGTTTGTCTGGGATTTTCCCCGGTTCAAGCACTGTACCCACAGATATCTCCATGCAGAATGCAGCAATCGCTAACCTGGAAAGACAGGCATAAGCGATAATCTGATCAACTCTTAACGATTTATTTTTTGCCTTAACTCCTTACTAGGTTTGAACGAAACCATACTGCGCTTGGAAATCTCCATGACCTCACCGGTCTGAGGATTTCGACCAACACGGCTCTCTTTCTTTAACACTTTAAATGTGCCAAAATGAACAATTTTAACCTGCTCTTCATTTGTTAAAGCGTGCCTTATATGGAAAAAAAAGTCATCTACCAGATCCCCTGCGCTTCTCAGGGAAAAACCCATTTTTTCATGGACGGCCTTGGCAAGGTCCTTTCGAGTTAGATTATTTCGCTTCATTTTAAATTTCCCTTAACTGGCCATCAAATTTACTGAGTAGCATATCTATAATCTGTTGATGAACTTCTTTGACTTGATCATCATCAAGAGTTTGTTCAATAGAGTGGTAGGTTATTTTTATGGCAACACTTTTACTATCTTTTTCAATTGACTTTCCACGATATATATCAAAGATTTCGGCATTTACAATATAAGGTTGCTTGCTTGCCAATATTTCTTTGATCATATCGCCGCCACCAACTGATTCTGGAACAACAACTGCTAAATCCCATTTTACAGCAGGAAACTTTGATAAGGGTGCAAAGACTATAGGCTTGGGTTTAACTGTCATAAACTGAGTAATATTAAGATCAAGAAAAAATACTTCCTGCTTAATCCCAAAATTCTCAAGAATTGATCTTTCAAAGGTACCGAGAACACCGAGGATGGTTTCTTCTTTGCTTACGGTCAAAAAATTTCCAGCACTTGCATATGGTGGATTGTCAACCGCTTTGAAATCAATGCCATCAATATTTAGGGAAGTGCATAATTGTTCAACGGTTCCAATAACATCAAGTATATCTGCATGTTTCTCTCCGAAATGAAGTAAGGATGAGCCTGGGGTACGGCGACCGGTGAAAACTGCGGCCAAGCGAATAATCTCATCTGGTAATTCCTCCCCTTTTTTGGGATGAAAAACCTTGCCAATCTCAAAGATGCGAACATCGTTATTCTGTCTATTTACATTGTGGCGAACATTGTCAAGCAGCCCTGAAAGCAAAGTAGTCCGCATGACACTTTGATCTTCGCTAAGTGGGTTTAACAGTTCCACGGTTTTTCGTAATTCATCTTGCCCAGTTAACCCCAATAGGTCAAAATGCTGCTTTGCAATAAATGAGTAATTTATTGCTTCAACAAAGCCCATGGCTGCCATATGACCCGCAATACGGTTTCGCATCTGACGGACTGGTTCCTGTTCTGAAAAACTCATCGGAACAACCGGCAAGGTAGTGGGGATATTGTTATATCCATATAGTCTGGCAATTTCTTCGACCAAATCCGCTTCCCTTTCCAGATCAACACGAAAACTAGGGGGGAACACCTGCAAGGTGTCAGGGGCAAGCATTTCTGTCTTGATTTCTATGCCATTCAAGAAGGTAGATAACTCTTCGGCTGAAAACTGCACTCCAAGAAGGTCAGAGGTGCGCTGAACCCTTAATTTAATTGGCGCAGGAGCCTTAATGTCAGAATTTACGTCAATACCGCTGGCTTCCGCCTCTGCACCACAAATTTCACAAATTAGTTGGGACGCACGCTCAAGCGCCGTAACTGTTCCCATTGGATCAATGCCACGTTCAAAACGATATGAGGCATCAGTGCCTAAATTAAGCTTTCGATTCGTCTTGCGAATGCTGATTGGGTTAAAATAGGCACTTTCAAGTAGGACTTCGGTGGTATTCTCATTCACTTCTGAGTTTTCAGCGCCCATCACTCCTGCCACGGCTACAGGCTTCTCATCGTCACAAATAAGCAGCATTTCAGGGTCAAGTTTACGTTGTGTACCATCTAGGGTGGTTATTTTTTCACCGGCTACAGCCTTTCGAACAATGATTTTAGCACCGCTCAGTTTGGCAAAGTCAAATGCATGCAGGGGCTGCCCATATTCAAGCATGACAAAGTTTGTTATATCGACAACATTGTTGATCGGACGTAAACCTACAGCCAAAAGTGTTCTTTGCAGCCACCAGGGAGAGGGGGCGAGCTTGACATTTTTCAACAATTTGGCCGAGTATCTCGGGCATGCATCGGCTGCCTGGATTTCAATGGTAAATGAATCTGATCCAGTAAGTTTCGGTAGGTTATCTGCAATTGGTTTGTTGAGCTTTTCGCTGCTGATGCCGGCAATTTCCCTGGCAACTCCAATAACACTCGTACAATCAGGCCGGTTGGGAGTCAGATCGACCTCAATGAGGGTATCCGAAAGCTCTAAGGCTTCTACTAATGATTGGCCTGGGGTATAGTCGGGCGGCAGATCCATTATGCCTGACTGCTGCTCACTAATCTTGAGTTCCTTTTCAGAACACAGCATTCCGTCAGAGGCTTCGCCGCGAATCTTCGCAGGTTTGACCTTGAAATTTCCTGGTAATACCGCCCCAGGCAGAGCAAGGGCTGTAAGCATCCCTGCTCGAACATTGGGAGCACCACAGACGACTCGCTTGGTCTCGGTTCCGATTGAGACGTCGCAGAGCGTTAATTTGTCGGCATTAGGATGCTTTTCAACCTTTTCAATCTTGGCAACAACAACCTTGTCGAGATCGGCAAAAAGAGGCTCCACTGCGTCAACCTCAAGGCCGAGCATAGTAAGACGATCCGCCAGATCTGCTGCGGGCAGATTGACATCCACATATTTTTCCAACCAATTTACGGTAAATTTCATAATTATAATTTTTGATTGACAGTTTAGCAGATAACGTAGACTTCGGATAGCACAGATTTTGGATAGGGTAGGGCAATCACAGAGAAGGTGTGCCTTCTATCTAGCAAAAACTTACAACGCAGTACCCAAGAGCGCTTGAAGTCTTCCCTTATATCTTGCGGGCGTATATTGGCCTGCTATACCTTTGGGGTACTTTTCGAAGTCGTTGCCTGTTTGCGACGCCATCAAAATTGTTTTAAGAATCGAAGATCATTCTCATAGAAGAGACGAATATCAGTGATGCCATATTTAAGCATGGCGATTCTTTCAACCCCAAGCCCAAAAGCAAAACCGGAATATTCTTCAGGGTCATAGCCGACCTTCTTGAATACCTCAGGATCTATCATTCCAGCCCCAAGAATTTCAAGCCATCCTGTCTGTTTACATACCCGGCAACCTTCACCTTTGCAGATAACACAGGCAATATCAACTTCAGCACTTGGTTCAGTGAACGGAAAAAAACTGGGCCTGAAACGAATAGCCGTGTTTTCATCAAACATTTTTGCAATAAAAACAGCGAGGACACCTTTGAGGTCAGCAAAAGATACCTTTTTGTCCACCAAAAAACCTTCCACTTGGTGGAACATCGGGGTGTGGGTAATGTCTGAATCACATCTGTAGACCTTGCCAGGGGCGATCATCCTCAGCGGAGGCTCTGACTTTTCCATGGTGCGAACTTGCATGGGTGAAGTGTGGGTTCGCAAAAGAACATTATCACTAATGTAAAACGTATCATGCATGTCCCGAGCAGGATGATGCTTCGGAATATTGAGGCCTTCAAAATTATAGAAGTCAGATTCAATATCAGGCCCTTCAGCAACGGTAAAACCAAGACGTTCAAATACACCGCAGATCTCCTCCATTACTTTCGTAACGGGGTGAAGACCCCCAACAGGAGTAGCCCTGCCAGGCAAGGTGAGATCATCATCGCCGCTCTTCGCCTTTCCAGCCTGACCTTGGGTTACCGCCTCTGATTTTTCAGTAAAGGCGGCCTCAAGATCTTTTTTGATCGTGTTAGCTAATTGACCAAGTCTGGGGCGATCTTCCTTAGGAGCGTTGCCAAGATTACGCATCACCGATGTAAAAAGTCCTTTCCGGCCTAAGTACTTAACCCGAAAGGACTCTAATTCATCTGCGTTGGAGCATGCTACCAGGGTTTCTGTTGCTTCACTCTTTAAGCGAAGTAGTTCCTCTTCCATAATCTATAAATTAGGAAGCGACTTTGACAACCTGGGAGAAAGCTTGAGGGTCTACAATTGCCAAATTTGACAGGACCTTGCGATCAAGATCAACCTCAGCTTTTTTGAGTCCACCGATAAGTTTACTGTAGGAAGTGCCATTCAATTTAGCTGCTGCTGAAATGCGGGCAATCCACAGTTGTCTAAAGTCACGTTTCTTTGCTTTCCTATCTCTATAGGCATAACAAAGAGCCCGGTCAACTGCTTCGGTAGCTGTTCTGAACAAACGACTCCGGCCACCAACGTAGCCTCTGGCCATTTTCAAAACCTTTTTTCTTCTGCGACGGGCCTTAAAGCCTCTAGTTACCCTAGCCATTTTAATCTCCTTCCTAAAAATTCACGATCACAATGACCGTATTACATTTATTAATTATGTTTCAAGCTCTGTGCCAATAGATAGAATTTCGCACAAAGCAAAATCCTATCTGTCAGGATATTTAGTACCTTATAGATTTAATTCTTGTGGTCTGGCGCTGCTGTTTTTACTAACAAGAAATAATTTCAGCAAGGTCCTTAGTCCCGTGTGATTTACAGGTACGGCATCAACACTTTGAGTGATTTAACGTTTGTTGGATCAACCTCGGTTGATTTTCTGAAATTTCTTTTCCGTTTGGTGCTTTTTTTCGTCAGTATATGACTGGAAAATGCCTTGTTCCGCATAATTTTCCCAGACGCACTGGCTTTAAACCGTTTTGCCGCACCTCTGTTGGTTTTCATCTTCGGCATGGTTATTTTCTCCCTTTCAAAATTATGATTTTGGTGCGACGTACATAGCCATCTGTCGACCTTCCATTTTAGGTTCCTGAACAATTACAGCGATATCCTCAAGAGCGCTTGAGATTTTTGCCAAAGTCTGTTTGCCTTGCACGTCGGCATACATAATCTCACGCCCTCTGAAACGTACTGTTACCTTAACCTTATTTTTATTTTCTAAAAATTTTCGAATATTTTTAATCTTGAAATCAAGATCGTGTTTTTCTGTTTTTGGCCTTAGCTTAATTTCCTTGACCTCAACAACAGTCTGCTTTTTTCTCGCCTCAGCTTCTTTTTTACTCTGCTCATAGCGATATTTGCCGTAGTCCATTATGCGGCAGACAGGCGGTTCGGCATTAGGGGAAACCTCAACCAGGTCTAAACCCGCTTCCATAGCCCGATCTAAGGCCACAGTCTTCGAGATGATACCAAGCTGTTCACCATCTTCTGAAATGACCCTTAATTCACTACTTGTGATCAGTTCATTAATTCTGGCTAAAATTTCTTTGCCGCCTTTTAAGCCCTTCTTCTTTCGCCCTTTAATACCCGTACCTCCAAATAATAATAGATAAATTATGCCCCAGCAATCGCACTTTCCTGCTTGATCAAATCAGCAAACTCTTTAACCGACATGGCAGGCAGGTTCTTTCCGTCCCGAAGGCGGACAGTAATGGTGTTGTTTTCTTTCTCTTTGTCACCAATAATGATCATATAAGGTATTTTCATCAACTGGGCCTGACGAATCTTATAATTTAATTTTTCATTGCGAAAATCTTTCTCAATTCTAACTCCGGCACGCTTAAGTTCAAGATAAACCTCTGAACTGTAGTCATGCTGGTCATCAGTAATATTTAGCACCCGCGCCTGGATAGGTGCCAACCATAAAGGAAACGCACCTGCGTAATGCTCAATAAGGACACCAATAAATCTTTCCAGTGAGCCCATTAGGGCACGGTGAATCATGATGGGTTGGTGTTCCTGACCATCATCACCCGTATATGAAATCTTAAAACGTTCCGGAAGATTAAAGTCGACCTGGATAGTGGAGCATTGCCAGGAACGCCCCAAAACATCTTTTATCTTAATGTCAATTTTAGGGCCGTAAAAAACACCCTCGCCAGGATCTACTTCATAAGCGAGTCCCTTTTTCTCCAGGGCAAGTTTCAGAGCCTCTGTTGATCTCTGCCAATTTTCATCACTGCCCACATATTTTTCAGGTTGGGTTGACAGGTAAATCTCATAGGTGTCAAAACCAAAAGTCTTTAATATGTGGAGATTCAGGTCGAGGATGTTAAATATTTCCTGCTCCAGCTGGTCCGGAAGACAGAAAATATGGGCATCATCTTGGGTAAAGCCCCGCACTCTCATCAGACCGTGCAAGGCGCCTGTTCTCTCGTATCGGTATACCGTCCCCAATTCACACCAGCGTACCGGAAATTCTCGGTAACTTCTCTTTCTGGCTTTATAAATAGCTATATGAAAAGGACAGTTCATCGGTTTAATCTGATAACTGACCTCATCTACTTCCATGGGAGAAAACATATCATCCGCATAGAAATCCAGATGACCGCTTGTCTGCCACAGATCTCTTTTGGCTATCTGGGGCGTGTAAAGAAGCTCGTAATCATTCTTGTAATGCTCATCCTTCCAATAATCTTCCAGCAAGCGGCGCAATTGCGCACCTTTGGGTTGCCAGAGAATCAGACCGGGACCGACTTGATCATTAATCGTAAAGAGTTCCAGCTCTTTACCTAGTTTTCGGTGGTCCCTTTTTTTTGCTTCCTCTAGGTTGTGCAGGTGGGTCCGAAGGGCTTTAGCATCAGCAAAAGCGGTACCATAAAGTCGCTGTAGCATGGCGTTTTTTTCATCACCGCGCCAGTAGGCCCCCGCAACTTTTATTATCTTAAATGCCTTCAGCCAACCGGTATGCGGAATGTGTGGTCCACGACAGAGATCAACAAAACCTCCTTGCTCGTATAAGGAGAACGTCTCATTGTCCAGATCCTCGATCAACTCAACTTTATACGACTGCCCCATCTCTTTAAAAAGAGAGATTGCTTCGTCCCGGCTTACTTCCCTACGGCTAAAGGGCAATGCACCTCCAACGATGGATTGCATCTTTTTTTCAATCTTTTCAAAATCATCGGCGGAAAACGGCTCTTTTTTGTCAAAATCATAGTAAAAGCCATCTTCAATCGCAGGCCCAATAGTCACCTGCACTTCCGGTCCAAAAATATCTAATACCGCATGGGCCATAATATGGGCAGCGCTATGCCGTATTATCTCAAGCCCTTCAGGGCTGTTATCTTTGATCAGTTCAATCTCGGTATCTTGTTCTATGCTCGTAGACAGATCTACTATTTCCCCGCTAATTCGAGCCGCAAGGGTTTGCTTCCGTTCTTTATTGGAACAGAGATCCTTAATGGCATCAGCAACGGTTAAGCCGCTTTGAAAGGATTTTTTTTCACCAGCAGCTATTGAGATAGAAATTTCAAGCATGTGTATGTATTGAACTATGCAATAAAAAATTTATTTGGGGAGGTTTTCTGAGAAAAAAATAAATCCGCAGTCAATCTCCGGCAATATGAATAAATAAGCTTCGCCAAGCCTTTCAGCCAGAGCGAAGCTTAAATGAAACCTGACAAGACACAAAGTTCGTGTTTGTTTTCAGGTATAATTTCCGTGTGGTAGGCGCGGGCGGATTCGAACCGCCGACCTCTTGCGTGTCGAGCAAGCGCTCTAACCAACTGAGCTACGCGCCTAAGCAATAATAAATCCATATTCAAAAAACACTTATTGAATATGGCGACACATTTTACGATGGTCTCCCATGCAAAACAACCCGCAGGAAATACCAACAAATTCCAGTCATGTCAAGATGCATCTTGCATAATTGGCTATTTTTTATTGGTTGTGAGGAGGTCTAGATCAGCGACAAGCCTAGTGAGGAGGTGGTGTTATAGATGATCTTTCGCCTGTCCCAAAAAAGAAAATCATTCTCAGCAGTTTTCTTTTCTTGTGCTGTTTAAACCTGCTCTGTTCCGAGCCTCGATGGAACGAGCTAAGGTGTGCTGATCCGCATATTTTATATCCATCCCCATGGGAATGCCGCAGGCAAGGCGGGTAACTGGAACAATGCCTTGCAATCGTTCGATCAGATACGAGGCTGTGACCTCTCCGGGGACGGTAGAGCTTGTCCCTATGAGCACTTCTTTGATCGCCTCTTTTTGCACCCTGGCCAGTAAATCATCGACCTTTATTTCTTTTGGCCCTATTCCGTCCATTGGTGATAGGACGCCATGTAATATG
The DNA here is from genome assembly GCA_030145275.1 of Desulfurivibrionaceae bacterium. Classification (GTDB taxonomy): domain Bacteria; phylum Desulfobacterota; class Desulfobulbia; order Desulfobulbales; family VMSU01; genus JAQYVV01. Next base: position 254,808 of record JAQYVV010000002.1, read on the forward strand.
TGGTAGACCCCTTTGAATGCTCCTGTTTTTTCAATTGCCATAAGATCACCTGGTTCTTCCACGACACAGATGAGTTGATGGTCTCGTCTCTGGTCGCTACAGATAACGCAGGGATCGTTTTCGGAAAAGGCAAAACAATTGGAACAGAGTTTTATGGCACCATGAAGCTCAAAAAGATCTCCGGCCAGAGATTGAGCTTCCGATTCCGGCCGCCTCAAAATATAAAGGGCAAGGCGTGTAGCGGTTTTTTTCCCAATACCAGGGAGTCGGCTAAGGTCTTCGATCAATTGACCAAGAGCCTGGGGGACAACTTCCATTCAACTCAGCCAAAAAGCCCAGGTAAGTTCATCCCCATTCCGCCGGTTAATTTACCAACACCTTCCTGCATCATGGCTTTAGACTCTTTCATCGCTTCATTTACAGCTGCGACTATTAAATCCTGTAAGATTTCTTGCTCATCAGGATTGATCACCTCTTTGTCTATCTTCAGCTCCAAAATCTCATTTTTTCCATTGACGGTAACTGTAACCATACCACCGCCCACGGTTTTTGTGATTTTCTTGTGGCCCATCTCCTCTTGCATTTCAGTCATTTTCTGTTGAAACTGCTGGGCTTGCTGCATTATCTGATTCATATCCATTTCATATATCTCCAACTTTGATTTTTATTTAACCTAAATCGCTCAACTTAGGTTTTAGCCTTATTACCTGCTTCTGGGGCCAGTTCGTATGCCGGATACCTCTCCATCCAGTATCTCTGTGGTCAACTGCACTAGAGGATCATTTCCTAAAGCGCGTCTCTCCTCCTGGGGAAGGTTCTGCTCTGTGGCATTGTCACCATCCAGTGTTTTACCACTTTTCGCAATTATTTTTATTTTTAGCTCTTTTTGGAAAAAATCAAGGGCATACTCATTGAGTAACTTGCTGTTTTCTCCCTCCTGTAGGATTTTGCACTCAGCCATGTCATCATACTTCAAGACCAGTTCACCCTCTTTTTCGCGAGCGCTGGCACATAGGCTGAGGGCGTGGGCCATCCAGGCCTTACGATCCTTGACATGTTCCAGGAAACCGTCCCAGTGTCTTCGTACTTCTTTTTCCTCGACCATGGGTGGGGGTGGGGTGACTATTTCTGTAACAGGTTCCACCTTCGGAGCTGGCTTTGTTGGTGTCTGTTTAGTGACTTTACTCTCTTCTTTTGGTGGTTTTTCTTGCGGCGCTGTGATGTCTGGTTTTTCTACACCAGGATTAGGCTTAATCGGTACTTCACTCCTTTGGGTCTGAGTAGGTCGCAAAGATTCCTGCGCTGCAGGAGGAGGGTTTCTTGCCTCTTGCTTGACAGGTTCAGGAGATTGGTTGACGCTCTCGTTTTCATGAAACTGTCCGTTTGTCGACAGGGAAACGAGGCGCTCAAGCAAAGTTGTCACCGGAACAAGATCCCCAGCTGTTATTATTTTAACAAAGGCCATCTCCAAAACCATTTTGGGCAGAGAGGAGTATTGCATCTCCTCAACGGCCTGCAAAAGTAAATGCAATGCGTTACTTAGGGTTTCCAAAGAGTGCTGGGAGGCTATCTTGCTCAAGCTTGCCAACTCCTGCTCCGGCATATCCAGCAATGCCTTAGAGGAATCGCTTACCTTGGCAATCGTCAGGGAGCGAAAATACCCCAAGAGGTCGCCGGAGAATCTTTTTAGATCAATTCCCTGGGCATAGCTTTCTTCGAGGAGCTCAAGGCATCCGGCTAAATTCTTTTCGAGCAAGGCCTCTGCGATTTTCTGAAAAACCTGACCATCAACCAGCCCTAAAACCAGGGTGACATCCTTTTCTGTAATTGACTCTCCGCCAAAAGAAAAAATTTGATCAAGCAGGCTTAATCCATCCCGGACACTTCCTGCGGCCTCCCTGGCAATCATGGAAATTGCAGTATCCGTAATTTTCACATTTTCCAGCGCTGCAATCTTTTTGAAAAAGACAAAAAGATCGTCGTAGGAAATGCGCTTTAGTTCGTAGCGTTGGCATCTGGACAGAATGGTAACCGGAACCTTGTGCAGTTCCGTTGTCGCAAACATAAAGATGACGTGTGCCGGGGGTTCTTCCAAGGTTTTCAACAGAGCGTTAAAGGCCTCGGTGGTCAACATATGGACTTCATCAATAATGATGATTTTAAAGGGGGAGCTTGCCGGCTGAAAGCGAATATTCTCCTTCAACTCTCGGATTTCCTGGATACCCCTGTTTGATGCACCGTCTATTTCATGCAGATCAATGGATAATCCTTCCCGTATTTCCTTGCAGGAAGAACATTTGTCACATGGAGGGGCTTCTTGGTTCTCGCAATTTATAGCCTTAGCCATGATTCTAGCTAAAGTAGTTTTGCCGACCCCTCGAACCCCGGAAAACAGCATGGCGTGCGCCACCCTGTTTTTCTTGATGGCATTTCGTAGAGTTCGGACAACCGATTCTTGGCCAACAACTTGGTTAAAAGTTTGCGGTCTCCGTTTTCTGGCTAAGACAAGATAAGACATGGATTATATATAAATAAAATGGGGAAAAACAGAAAGAGAAACTTTTGCAAAAATAGAGACATTTCAGGAAAAAGTGGTCTAACGGAAACAATAGAGACAAAACCGTAACAATCCAGTAGTGCCTCATATTTGTTCATTTGGGACTTAGAAGTGTACTAGTGATACACGAGAAGGCCCAAATGGGCGAAGATGAGGCACTACTGGATTGTTACAAAAAAAATGATAGCCAGGCACCCCTGCGGCACATAAAGAGAATCACTACCGTTGCTTCCTCCCGGACCTGGCGGAGTTCGTGAGTCTTTATTGCACAGGACCCGGCTATCAAACTGAAAATCAGATTTTATACTGGCGGAGAGGGAGGGATTCGAACCCTCGGTACGTTGCCGTACACACGCTTTCCAAGCGTGCTCCTTCGGCCTCTCGGACACCTCTCCGGAAACATCTTAACGCTTGGAATCGGGCACATTACAACTATATTCCTTTTTTTTAAAGTACAAAATGCGCATATTTGAAAAAAGTGCATATGTCCCCTTGAAATCAGTCAGGGATTGAGGTTGCTATTTCCTCTGACTCTTTTTATATTCGGCCCCCATGCCTTCCACACAACTTGTAAACCTGATCATCTTTTTCCTTGGTGCCTTTATAGGTATAAGCATAACTTTTGTCTTTTTTCTCAAATCGCGCAAAGAAAGCCAAAGGGCGGCATTTGCCTCCGAAGCGCAAAACACCATCTTAAGTGAACGTATTCAAACGCTACAGGACAACCTCTCGGAAAAAGAAGAGAAGGTAGCACTCCTGGAGGAATCTATCGAGGTAAAGGGTGAAACAAGTAACCACTTGCAGGCCCAATGCCTTGTTCAAAAGCAACAGTTGTCAGAAATAGAAAAGCGCCTCAAGGAAGCCCAGGCACAGACTCAGGAAAAAGTGCAGCTCTATACAGAAGCCAAGCAAGAATTAGGCAATGCGTTTAAGGCCCTCTCCTCAGATATCTTCAAGAACAACAGTGAGCAATTTTTACATCTTGCCAAAGAGACCCTCTCAAATTATCAGGAAAAAGCAAAAGGCGACTTGGAAAAACGCTCCACTGCCATTAGCGAACTCTTAAAGCCAATCCATGTCTCCATGGAAAAAGTAGATTCGCAGATAAAGCAGGTAGAAAAAGAGAGAACCGAGGCCTACGCTGGCTTGTCTGAACAGATAAAGAGCATGGTGTCCGGACATAGTCAGCTCAAGCAGGAGACAGCCAACCTCGTTCAAGCCCTTCGCTCTCCTTCGGTTCGAGGCCGCTGGGGCGAGATTCAGCTCAAGAGGGTCGTGGAGTTGGCCGGGATGCTCGAATATTGCGATTTTATTGAACAGGAAACTGTTTCTTCCGATAAAGGTCTTCTGCGTCCCGATATGGTTATAAAGTTACCGAACAAAAAAGAGATTGTTGTTGACTCAAAAGCTGTATTGTCTGCCTATCTTGACTCGATAGAGATCCAAGACGAAGAGAGCCGTAAGAAAAAACTGCAAAAACATGCGGAGCATATCCGCACCCAGCTCAATAAACTTGCCGCCAAATCTTATTGGGAACAGTTTGCCAATTCGCCAGAATTTGTTGTCTTGTTTCTCCCCGGTGAAAACTTCTTTAGTGCAGCACTGGAACAAGACCCAGAACTTATCGAGTTTGGTGTTTCTCAAAAAGTCATAATTGCCACCCCTACCACCCTTATCGCCTTGCTTAGGGCGGTTTCCTACGGCTGGCGCCACGAAAGAATCACTGAAAACGCTCAAAAGATTGGTGATTTGGGGAAAACTCTCCATGATCGGATAAAAACACTAGCCGGCCATTTTGATGATATCCGTAAGGGTCTGGATCGAACTGTAACTGCCTACAACAACACAATGGGATCATTTGAAGGAAGGGTGCTGGTAACTGCCCGGAAATTCACCGAAATTGACTCCTTGATAGAGCAGGAAATCGAGCCCTTAAAACCCATTGAAACAAGAACAAGAAAATCAACATTGCTGTAGTAATCAACAAGCAACTTGGATAAAACACGTTTTTTACAATGTTTTCCTTGCCCAAAAAAGTATGCGAATTTATAATCATTAGGTTAATCAGCGCTTTTAAATACCATGCGGGTAGTTCCACTCATATGCTTTTTCATGCCCACAATAAACTGATAATTCATATTTAAATAATTTACATAGGGAGATCTCATAATGAAATTGGGAATTAATGGACTTGGACGTATTGGAAAATTGTCTGTCTGGCACCATGCGGGCAGAAAACATTTCTCAGAGATTGTTGCAAATATTGGTAGAGAAGTGGGCCAAGGACTTGAAGACCTTGCTGCATCAATAGAACGAGACAGCAGCTATGGCAGATTGGCAAACTACCTACACGGTTATAAGGGCGGCAGAGTCATTGAGAACCTTGATAACGACGCTGGAACCATGACCGTAAATGGTGTCCCCCTCACAGTGCTGCGAGAATCCCGCAATCCAAAAGATATTCAATGGCAGGAAAATGGGGTTAAGCTTGTGGTGGATACAACTGGAGCTTTTACTGACCCAACTGCAGAGGCAGAAGCTTCGCGCGGCTCTCTCCGCGGCCATCTTCAGGCAGGGGCTGAAAAAGTACTACTTTCCGCCCCCTTTAAAATTAAGGCAAAAGGACTGACCATGCCAGGGGACGCAATAACTACAGTCATGGGCATTAATACTGAAGACTATAGCCCGACCAAGCATAGCCTCATCTCTGCAGCCTCATGCACAACAACCTGCCTTTCGTATATGATCAAACCCCTGATGGATCATTTTGGGGCTGATAATTTCCTTAGTGCCTCCATGGTTACTGTCCACGCTGCAACTGGAAGCCAGCAGGTACTTGATAGACTTCCAGGTACAGGAGCCTCAGATCTTAGAAAAAACCGCAGCATATTAAATAATATAATTCTTACAACTACCGGTGCCGCCCGGGCTCTCAAGCTGGTTATCCCGGAAATGGCCAATATCGGCTTTATAGCTGAATCTGTCAGGATACCGACATCCACAGGCTCTTTGATTATACTGGTGATTAATTTACAGGATGAAGCGGACAACCCGATCAAGCGTGATATGATCAACTCCATTTACCGTGACTACAGTGAAAACTCCAACTACCTTGATTACACTGAGGAGCAAAATGTCTCTTCAGATATCATTGGCTTTCCGTCAGCGGCTGCTATCATTGAAGGAACAGAAAACCATACCAGAACTGCCAACATTCACGTAAACCTGGACAAATTAAACCTCTGCTCCGATGACCAGCCGAGTTTTATTGATGTGCCGGTCACCCAGGCCGTCGTATACGGTTGGTATGACAATGAGCTAGGAAGCTACACCAACATGCTGGCTGATCGGACTGTATCAATTGCAGAACAGATGGTATAGTGCGTAACTATTCAGGAGCACCCCATCTCGGAGTCTCCGCTTACCTTGCCCATTTCGGAGTCTCGCATACTCGCTTACCTGGCCTTCTCGAATAGCATTAGTATGCTTCAAAGTCCCAGGTAAGCGAAGACTCCGAATGAACAAATATGGGGCACTCCTAAACAGTTACCCAATTTTTGCTTTATAGGATAAGAAAATAGACCAGATACGCTTAATGACCCCTGCTGACTTGCAGGAAGTCCTCAGGATTGAAGAGACCACGGGAACGCCATGGGCAGCCGATCTTTTTGTCTCAGAGTTAGAGCTTTTGCACGGTTGGCAGTATGTTTCCCAGCACAGAGAAACTGCGAAAATTTCTGGATTCATTATTGGAACCCTGGTAATTGATGAAGCTGAGATACGTAAAATAGCCGTTGCCCCTGATTGCCGTCGCAAAAAAATCGCCAGCTCTCTCCTTGAAAAAAGTTTGGCTTTTTTAAAAGAACAAAATGTGGCCAATTGCTTTCTTGAACTACGCAAATCAAATATTGCTGCCTTTGCTCTATATCAAAAATATGGTTTTGAGGTTATTGGGGAGCGGAAAAAATATTATAAAGATCCCACGGAAGATGCATTTATAATGAAAAAGAATCTAAAGACAGGAAAGCCCCTTGAAAAACATTAAAGAATTAGATCTGAGCAACAAAAGAGTCATGATTCGGGTGGATTTAAACGTACCTTTAGATGATCAAGGCAATGTTACAGATGACACAAGAATTTTAGGGGTGCTGCCGACCTTGCGCTATGCCCTTGAGCAAAACGCCAAGGTGATTTTATGCTCCCATTGCGGTAGGCCCAAGGGGCAGAGGCAGGAAAAATTCAGTATGGCCCCCGCTGCAAAACGTCTGGCGCAACTTTTAGATATAGAGGTGCCATTAGCGCCGGACTGTATCGGCCCTGAGGCGCAAACCTGTGTGGATAAAATACAGCCAGGCGGGATAATCCTGCTTGAAAATTTGCGCTTTCACGAAGCTGAAACAAAAAATGACCCTGAGTTTTCACGGCAGCTTGCTGATCTTGCCGATGTTTATATAAACGACGCTTTTGCCGTCTCCCACAGGGCCCACGCCTCAGTTGAGGGCATAACCCATTATGTTGAGGAGTGCGCCGCAGGCTTACTGCTTCAAAAAGAAATGGACTATTTCAATCGTTCGGTCAGCAATGCGGCCCATCCTTTAGTTGCCATCCTTGGGGGCGCAAAAGTTTCCAGCAAACTCGGGGCAATCCGCAATATGCTTGAGCGGGTAGACAAGATGATCATCGGCGGAGCCATGGCAAACACTTTCCTGAAAAGCCAAGGTTATAAAACAGGTTCATCTCTCGTTGAGGAAGATCTTCTTGGGACGGCGAAGGAACTCATATCCCTGGCCCAGGAAAAAGGGGTAAAGTTCTACCTGCCGGTGGATTGCATCGTTGCTGATAAGTTCGCTCCAGATGCAACGATAAAAAAAGTCACCATCCAGGAGGTCCCCGAAAATTGGATGTGCCTCGATATTGGGCCAGCCACATCCATTATGTTTGATGAAGCCCTTTACGACGCCAAAACTATTGTATGGAACGGCCCAATGGGTGCGTTTGAAATGGACGCCTATTCAAGAGGCTCGCATGCAATGGTCCAAAGTCTGACAGCAGCCCACGCAATGACTGTTGTTGGTGGCGGTGATACAAATGCCGTTGTTAATCAGGCTGGTGCCGGACAGGATGTTTCATATATGTCTACCGGTGGCGGGGCATTTCTCATGCTTATGGAGGGAAAAAGCCTCCCAGGTGTGACAGCTTTGGAAAAGAAACTGTAAAGTAGTCCTGTTTAAGCTTTAGATATCGAGTAATAAATTTCTAAGACACTAAACAACCACCAGGAGACCAATCATGCCACGTCGACCATTGTTAGCCGGGAACTGGAAGATGCATTTGACTATTAGTGAAGCAAAAAAGCTTGCCTCGTCAATTGCCCAATCAGCCGCAGACGTTCAAGACCGTGATGTTATGATTTCTCCTCCATTCACGGCATTGGCCGCAGTTGCAGAAACTTTGAGCGATACAAACATTATATTGGCTGGCCAAAATGCTAGTTGGGCAGCTCAAGGTGCCTTTACCGGCGACATATCTCCTCTCATGCTCAAGGACGCAGGCTGTTCCATGGCAATCCTAGGCCACTCAGAACGCCGCCATATTTTTGGGGAATCCAACGATATGATTAACAAGAGGGTGCAATCTTGTTTGTCGACAGATCTTGTGCCGATATTATGTATTGGAGAAACTCTCGAAGAACGCGAGGCTGAAAATACCTTCAGGGTACTGGACAAGCAGGTTCGCCTCGGCCTAAAAGATGTGAGCTTAAAAACGGGGAATGAGATTATTGTTGCCTATGAGCCGGTATGGGCTATTGGCACAGGAAAAACAGCATCTGCGGACCAGGCTCAGGAGGTACATGCTTTTGTTCGCAATCTGCTTGAAGACATATTTGAAAAAAATATTGCTACGGAAATAAGAATACTGTATGGTGGCAGCGTTAACGCAGAGAACGTCGATGTTCTGATGGCTCAAAAAGATGTAGATGGCGCCCTTGTGGGCGGTGCAGCGTTAAAAACAGAATCTTTTGATCGCATTATTCATTTTCAATCGTAAGCTAGCTTAGCAGAATAAATATAATGATAACCTTATTGACCACGCTACATATAGTTGTTTGCATCTTTTTAATCGGCATCGTCCTGCTTCAAAATGGGAAAGGCGCTGGTATGGGTGCATCTTTCGGAGGATCCGGTCAGACAGTTTTTGGAACTGATGGCCCGTTGCCTCTGATGAATAAGATTACAACGGGTGCTGCGATTGTTTTTATGGTTACCTCCGTAACTCTGGCCTACAACTCGGCACACTCCTCGAAAGGATCGGTCATGAAGAGTGTCCAGCCAGCACAACAAGCACCTGTCGGACAACCTGCTACGATTATCCCGGTACCGGGTGAGATGGAACTTCCTCGAACCCTGACCGAGACAGCACCAACAAGTGCTAAATTTCCAAGTGCACCAGCACAAGGAGATACAAACCAGATAATTCCCGCTGATCCAACGAAAGTTGGTGATCCTCAATAGCTGGAATAAGTACAAAAAATGCCGAAGTGGTGGAATTGGTAGACACGCTATCTTGAGGGGGTAGTGGCCCACGGTCGTGCGAGTTCGATTCTCGCCTTCGGCACCATGTATAAGTCCAGGGAAGACTCAAAAAGACCACGTAACCCGCAACCAGAAATGGTTTGCGGGTTTTTTGTTGTCCGGGTTAGTCCGGCAAGGGGTGTTGACATCCGTGCAGAAAGTGGGTAAAAAGGTGGGTAAACGGAAACAGGAACCTTCTACCCACCATTATTTTACCCACTTTTGATGAGGTGAGATCATGTCAAAGCTTACTGCTCTTGAAATTCGCAACGCCAAGAAAAAGAACAAACCGTATAAATTAAATGACGGAAAAGGACTCTATCTCCACATTGCTGTCTCTGGTCTGAAATCATGGGTGTATAGATTCAAGATAAATAAAAAAGAGTCCATGGTCACTATGGGGGAACACCCCACTATGTCGCTCCAAGAAGCAAGAGCATCAAGAGTGGAGGCCCGTGAACTTGTAAAAACCGGCAAAAGCCCTGCCCATGTAAAACAAAAGAAAAGACAGGCAGAGATCGCTAAAGAGATTGCTGAGAAAAAAGTTGCCGTAAACAGCTTTGAACAAGTTGCCCACAATTGGATCGATACCCAAAAAAACAATTGGACACCCAAGCATAGCCACGCTGTCCAGAAAACTCTTGAAAAAGATGTCTTCCCATTTATTGGTGAAATTTCTGTAGAAGAAATAACTCCACCGCTTATCTTACAAACTCTTAAACGCATCGAAAAACGAGGTGCATTGGTTATTGCTGCCAAAGTTCTACAACGAATTACAGCTGTTTTAAGGTTTTCGGTTCAATGTGGTCTTGCCACCACAAACCCAGCCACCGAAATGAAAGGAGTGCTCAAGACCAGAAAGGTCAAACATCAACCAGCTTTACCCCATACAGATCTGCCTGAGTTTCTACGAAAACTATCAGAAAGTGACCTACACCCAACCACAAAACTCGCTTTAAAATTCACCATTCTCACAGCAGTACGAACAGGAGAGGTACGTGGAGCCAAGTGGCGGGAGATAGATTTTGACGCTGGACTTTGGAAAATACCGGCCAAAAGAATGAAAATGAATACCCCACACATTGTCCCATTATCACAGCAGGCAATTGCCATCTTAAAACGAATTGGTGTCATGTGGGGCGAAACAGGCTACATCTTCCCAGGCATCAGACAAGACTCCCAACAACTCTCAGAGAACACCCTACTCTACGCCATGTACAGACTTGGCTACCATGGCAAAGCAACCGTACACGGCTTCCGCGCCACCTTCTCCACAATTGCTAATGAATCAGGCTTTGAACCTGATATAATAGAAAAATCTTTGGCCCATGAAGAACGTAATGCTGTCCGCAAAGCGTACAACAGAAGTGAATATATTGAACAACGCCGTAAACTTATGCAGTGGTGGGCAGATTTACTAGACCAACTTGAACATGAAGACTGAAACCACTTTTGGGTCAGCACGTGACACGAGAGATGCTGCACGTAGGGTGATTTTCAATAGAACATGCCAATGTATAATTGCAATACAACTATCTTGTCGCCGCATTTACTAGCTCTATTTTTTTACATGTTGAGTACAACCTAATGAAAACAAAAAAAGAGATACAAGAATGGCTTCCCAAAAATACAATTTCCTATGAACCTCATATACCTCTGGTTAAGTTGGCTAAGAAGTGGGGAAAAAGCACATCAGAACTTATTATCTGGATAGCCAACGGCAAAATGGAAGCTCACTTCTGGTATGATGGATCCATACGGCAGAAATTTAAAGGCATATACCTTCCCCCTTCTCCATTGCAAGGCTGGGTTAGGCCTGAGGGCGAGGATCTTTTACCACTACAAGGAAGAAAAAACGTCACTTTAAAACACTTTCTTCCAATCAGTAAGGATTCACATGGTAAACTCGTCCCAGCAACAAACATCGTGATCTCCCTCGACGAACTTGTTGTCATGGAGAAAGAGGTTGATCGTATGGAGTGTAAAAATCCCGAATTGACAAAAGATCAATTCCACTCCCACGCCTCAGAATTATCAGAAAGAGAAATCCTGGTAAGCATAGTTAACGTTTTAGCAACTAAAGGGTATGGCTATGACCCAGATGGCAAGTCAATTACTGAAGAGGTTATAGAAGATGTAGACAGGCAGGATTTATCAATAGGTAAAGATGCTGTGTTGGGTAACCTTAGAGAATCATTGTTACTGCACACAAACAAAATGAATAAAACTATGCACCCTACAAAGCGAAGCGGCCTCCTCAAAATGATTTTAGGCATGGCGATGGGTGATGCCTACAACTACAACAATAGTGATAAAAATATTGATAAAATTATCGAAGACATCAAAGAGTTAGGTTACTTAATAGATGCGAAAACACTATTATCTACTTTAAACTCTGCATCAGCGCTGAAAAAAAATTCTAGCTGAGTAAGCCAAACCCACCCAGTGTTCTACTTATAGAGCACATACCAGCCGGACACTTCTCCGGCTTGCCGAAGAAGTACTCGGCCCCAATTTTTCCTCCAAAAAGTTATAGATTTGTTGAATTTTCAAGGATTTCCCTTGTTTGCAAATTTATTAATGGAGGAAAAAACCCATGTCAGAAAAACACACATTAAAAGTAAAAGATCCCACCCACAGCCCCCCAAAACTAACCTATCAGAATCTCCAGGCGTTAACACTTTTACGGATTTATCATATCCTAGGTGACCCAAACGCAAACCCACCAATCCCGCCGATTTTACCTATTTCCAAAAGTTCGTTTTATAAACTTATAGCCGAGGGCACGATCGCTGCCCCTTTGAAATTTAACAGATCAAGTTTTTGGAGGCTATCAGACATAAAAAAAATACTTGATGAGATCGGCCGCGGAGAGGTGGCGTAATGGAGTTTTTTACTATTCCCGCACATCAGTTCACAAGTCATCAAAAGACAGAGAGTCAACATAATGCAATTGTAATAATCCTTACAGATTCAGAGCCGAAAAGAACGCAACGTATAATTGCAAATACCCCCCTCGAGAGAACATCGAAAAAAATAACACAGGGAGGTCGACATGATACCTCCACACTGTAGCTTTGACATCCTAAAAAGAAGCGAAGGCCATAACGCTGTAGACAAATTATCTTATATTCTGCGTTGCCCTATGACTGATTTAAACACTGGAGAATATTACGACCACCCTGACAAAGGTCCCTGTTTAGATTCAAAAATAGTACTCCCACCAAATCCACCACCTTGGGCACAGGCATTAGAGGATGACCCTGAAGCTTTTGGTTCATTAGTTGAAAGGACCGAGCCAAGAAAAGACTCTCAGCTATTCCGTGAAGTCATAATTTCAGGACCTCATATGTTCACTATCGGACAACTAAAGGTACTGTTCCAGAATATTGCTAGAAATATTTTTGCCAAGGATGAAATGATTTGTCTCTATGCTATCCACCCACCAGACCCTAAGGGAGATCCTCTCAACTATCACGCTCATTTCCAGTTATCGATGCGCAAGATAGACCTTAATGGTTTCGGCAATAAAGATCGTACCCTTAACCGCAAAGCTAAACTCAAAGAATGGCGCAAGCAATGTGAAACAGAAATCAATCTCCACCTAAAACGGTACGGATATCAGGAGAGAGTGGACTACCGAAGCTTGAAAGATCAAGGACTTAAACGAGAACCGACCAAGAGGATGGGGGCACGTGCAACTTACCTAGAAAGACTCGGCATTAAGACTAGAATTGGTAACGAAAACAGAGAAATAGAAAAACGTAACCAGAGGCGAGAATTCATCCAACAAGCTTTAACTAATTTAACCAAGACTGAGAATAAAATGTTTTGCCCAATACATATCAAATCAAATGGGCTTCTAAACCAGCAGAACAAAATAGCAGATCATTTAGAAGGCACGCAAAGACTATTGAACAAGATAACAGATCTTCTACTACTGAGAGCATATTGCGAAAGAAATTTACAGTCAGAGCTCATCAAATGGTCAGAACACGTTGACACGATGACTCAGTGTCAACATGAAAATCAAAACGTTAATATCATTTCACAGTCCTCGTTGGTGTGGAAACAACCACCAAGCAACTTCTTGGGCATCCAGCATTTTCTAGCAAATTACATACTCGCTGCACAAGAACCACAGCCTCCAGACAAGTACATGAAGGTAAATGGGCATAGTAACACATTAACTGATGGCGATGATTTGTGGGATCAACAACTGCTTGAAATCGATCGTATGATTGAGCACGAGAATACTCAACAAGAACTTCTACTAGAAAGTAATTTCAGTACTGAAGAAACAATGGAAATTCAGCCATACGGCCATGAATTCTCAAACAACCCCCATCAGCAGGTGGAACGACAATTATTTTTAGAAATATAATTCAACTTTAAGAGGTAACTAAATGACAAAAAGATACACAGCTAATTCTACATTAGGTTCTGCAGGATGGTGGAATTTTCAGGGGTTACATGACGACGATGCCCTTCATCTCCTTGATTCAAATTTGATTTTGGGCAACAGTACTGTTGGCCGAAAAGGTCGAATAGTTTTTAAACCAGAGAGCAACGGGCTAACTGTAGCATGCACAAGAGGAGGCAAAAGCAATCTAATCAAAGCAAATCTTTCGAGATATCAGGGGTCTATTCTCGTACTTGACCCCAAGGGAGAGCTTGCGTCTCTAACAGCCAAACAAAGAAGAAAACTTGGTCAAAAAACAGTTATTTTTGATCCATTTGGTGAGGTTAAGAAAAACTACCTAGACAAAATTGGAGATGTCGAATTGGTAACTACTTTTGACCTATTTTCTAACGGTGACAGCAAAACCATAAAAAAAAAAATAAGGCAAGCTGCAGAGTCTATGATCATTAGAACCAAAAAGGCATCTGATGATCATTGGCCTGACAGCGGTATAGACTTTACAGAGGGGGTACTTGCTTGGCTTTATGAAGATCCTAGCAGTGAGCTTACTCTTCCTAATTTTCGATCAATTATAGCAAAGCCTCCTCTCGAAATTGCTAAAATAGCAATGAGGGCACAAAAAGAACTTGGAGAAGACAGTATAGCCGCAAAAAAGCTTGGTAAATTTGCTTTTACCAAAATAGCTGACAACCGCGAGCTGTGCAGTATAATTTCAATAACGCATACTCAGACTGCCTTTTTAGATGATCCAGAAATTTCTACATGCCTGTCGTCAACAACTCATGGGTTTTCCTTTGATTGTCTCACAGAAGAAGGGCCCGGTGCCACAATCTATCTTGTTTTGCCTTTTGACAAATTAGATGAACATTGTCGCTGGCTTCGTACCATGGCGTCTCTAGCAATAGATTCTGTTTTTCTAAATACACGTAAACTGGATAACCCTGTATTATTCATCCTTGACGAATTCGGTAACATAGGCCCACTCCCCGCAATTAGTAGAGCTTTCTCCATGGGGGCAGCGCGTCAAATGAGATTGTGGGCTTTCGTGCAAGACCTTAGCCAAATTAAACGAGATTACCCTGAGGATTGGGAGTCCATCATAAATAATTGCGAGTTTTTAATGTTTTTCAATATCATGAGCGAATTCACGGCGAATTATGCATCAAAATTGCTAGGCATCGCTACCGTTACTATTCACAACAACTCTAATACTCATTACCACTCCAAGCCCTTGCTATATCCAGATGAAATTCGATATTTACCTGCCGATCAAGGTATTATTATTTCAAGTGAGGGCCCCATGAAGTTTAAAAAAATAACACATTATAACGATCCCCTTTTTACAGATCTTTTACGGAAAGATCCGCATTACATGTAAGTTAATACTGATAGCCCAGCCCAAGACCGATGGTGAGAACCTTGATGATCTTGAGTTGGGCTAAAATTTTACCATTTTATTTTCTTGTTTTATGACTTTCCCCCCACATTCAGGACATTTTGAAGGCAGGTTAAGTTTATCAAGCACTCCAAAAGGCCCATTTGTTGATCGAATTGGTATCATCTCCTTCCAATCACAAAACCTGCATTTCACATCATATGCTTTCGATCCTGGCATTATCATATCCATGACCTCCACAGCTGAGGGACAAGCATAACAGCTTTCACTTGAGCGTTTTAAGGATCTTGGCAATGATGGTTGTGGCAGTATTCGTGGCAGCAATATCGATGGCTTGGTTGCCTAATTCTTCAATCTTGTCCATTGCTTTGCCTCCAGCTTCTTCGGCCCAATCAAGGACCTCTTCACCTTTTTCTGCAATATCATTGGGAATATCTTCCTTAATTATTTCAAGCACATCTTCCCCAAATTCAACTGCAGCATCTTTGATTCCAGTCCCTAACTCCATAACGCTATCGAATATATCTTCCAGTAATGACATGGGTATCCTCCATAATAGAAAAACCCGCCAGGTTGTCCCAACGAGCTCAATTGATAATATTGGTGGTAATGGTTAGCAGTGAGTTAGCTGACACCGCTTCTCATAAAACTCTCCAAGTTGAGAAGGCTGGTCAGCTTGACTAGTATCGATATAGCTATCCAGCACATTATTGAGAATTTTGTTTTTCTTAGGCAAAGTCAGTAAATTACTACCACGCAAGACATCTGTAACAGCTTCGTGAAAGCCCCAGAGGGTTGGTTGGTAGACTCCGCCAAAGTACAGATCCTTGAAGCTGTTAAACTTGCTTGCAGGGAACACACTGTCAGTTAATACCTCTACTAACAATAACTTTGCATCCTGTTCAGTAAGCTCATAGTTACGTAACCCTTCATGCCACTTCTGAAAGCTTGCCAACCGAGGCACCATATTTTTCATGGACTTGTAAGCCAGGAATTCAAGCTCGTCGTTATCAAGACCACTTGTATGTTTTCTGAAGGTTAAATATTCTCCATCAAACGCCAGGTTGTCACATACAAAAACCTTGGTTCCTGCAGTAATACCAAGAGCCAGGCTCTTATCCATGCTATTCCTAATACCAAGTGACCAGCATAGATCAGAGCTACCTGCGTTAAGATCCCAAACGCCAAACATCTGCATACCATCCCGAGCAAGAACATATTGTGACTGCACAACCTCCATACCTGTCAGACTAATGCCTGTACGTACAGCATCAATTACCTGCTTGTGATGTACAGGATGAAATGTTCTAGTAAATGGTACAGCCGGTACATCTATAACTTCTGCTTCTGTTACTGAATTGCCCAACAATGTTGATTCTGACATAATTATCTCCTCTATGATTTTCTTGGTTATTAAACAGAAAACCCCAATGAACAGATTGTCCACCAGGGCTTAAATACGATTTATGGATTGGTTTTAATTACCAGCTATTGCACGCCTCCTTAAACTGGCAGTCAGAACACATCCATGATTGTTGTGGCATAAAGATACGATTCTCAATACCACGCAATACAGCTGATGCAATTTGAACGAATCTCTTACGATGATCAGCAGTTCGGATGGTATAATTATATTCCATCTTTGGTTTCTTCAACTTACGCAACACATCAAACCGGCAGATAACTTCAGCTCTTGGAAATACATATCCATTGCTTGCCAGCAAGTAACTGTAGGCAGACATCTGCAAACTTTCATCTGCGGTAGAGTTTGCCATTTTATTCTTGGCGGTCTTGTTATCGACTACCATTAATTCTCCACTGGCTTTATCTTTAAGTAACAGATCCAGAATGCCAACCAACTTAATATCGTTATCGTCACCAGTCTCAGAATATAATGTAGCTGCGAGCGGAATCTCAGTACCGACAACTTCATACCCAGTGAGATCAACTTCATCATGAAACACCTGTAGCAACTGATGACCCATATCAATTACACTATTCTTATCAGGTGCTTCTTTCTTGAATAAGATTGGCATGGCACTGTTATCCAGAGCAAGTGATACACTCTCATTAAACAGCTCCTTCATATCCTCAACAGAAGCACCTTCACCAGTATCCATAATTGATTGATAATATTTCTCTAAGGCCTGATGAATTGCTTTACCGAATGGCAATGCAATTGACAGATGTTGCGGAGTACACTTCTGCACATAGCTGAACATATACTTCAGGCTACAACCAAGGTAAGTAAACATTTGGCTAGCACTGATATGCAGCTCTGACTGCAATTGTTGTAATGCTAAATTAGGCATGTTGTACCTCCTTTGGTTGGTTTAGTTCATCAATCAACGATGAAGCTTCTTTCTTTGACAGGAAGTCAGTTGCTACCCCGAACACATTCACACAGTGTATATCGAGATCTTTCTTCGTTAGACCACGAGCATTTGCTAGTCGCATAATGAAAACCAACTGCTTGCTTGATAACCTAGCTGTAGAATTATCAGGTATATTGTTTACTGGTTCAGGAGTTGAGTTAGGAGTTGGTAATTGAGCTGGTGGGACAGCTTGTTTAGTCTCTAATTTATGGATCTTTGCACCACCGTTACTGCCATCACCATTATCACCATTGGATAGATGGGAGATCTCTTCAGCACCACAATATTCAACACCAATACCGCAGAATCTTAGTGATCTGGCAATTGCTCGGGATTCAGCAAGTTCTAATATGGCGGGTGCAATCTTGGCGTCTCTTTCAGTGGATGCCATGCCGACACCCGAGAAGCTGCCTTTGTCTGAGGTGGCGGTTGCTTGTACCACCGCAACACTGCCATCATAGCTGATAATCTTAGTTGTAATGGATAATTGATCGTTGATCTCGTGTGCGATCCGTAACCGACCACCGATTTTCGGGAAGGGCGTGTTAATTTTAGCACCTACTGATTTGTCATAATGTGACATGTTGACAATTTCATCTTGTCGAAACTGCTGAAGTGATCCTTGTTGCATGATGAACCTCCGATTTGGTTATGTTTAACGAAAAAAGGGCAGCGCCCATCACGATTGGTAATGAACACTGCCCTTTCTGTAAGCTTGATGCTATTTGACTGGATTAGCCCTGGTTGGGTGGACTGGGATGGCTTGAAAGGAATATTCGTAGACCTTCTCTTAATCAATTAAGCCTAGGTCAAGATTCTAATATATATTTGAAATTCCACTGCAAAGCACTAACACCCAATTAAGCCACAGCTACGGCCACAATTAAGGGGCCGCAGCTGTAGCTTTTTAAAGTTTTAAGGCTTACTTGATACCCTATACAGGGTTATGGGATTTCTTGGATCGAAAGAGTATTAATCTTGTTATGGAAGACTCTAATGCCACCCCAAGGAGGAAAAATACTTAAGGATTAAGCTGATGACAAAAGCCATAGTCCAACTAGCATATTCCCCACTATTGTGTCAGCGTAAGTGAAATAATTTGCTTATTCACAAGAATTCTTGTAGTCCTTGTAAAGTTATGGAACAAAAAATCTTATTATGTTGGCTAGGAGCCACGGATATCAAAGCATCCTCAATCGAGGAAAATGTTGGCCTAGGCCCTATTGCACAAGCAACTGAAGGGCAGTCGTACAAGGAGGTGGTGCTTCTTAACAACTGGACAGATGCCGCTGCTAAAAGCTATTCCGGCTGGTTGAACAAAAAAGTTCCTTCTACAAAAATAACCCTCCATAACATCTCACTCTCAGGCCCCACCAATTTTGGTGAAATTTATCAGACAGCCTCCACTGTTATTTCCGAAAAGTTACAAGAGCATGGCCCGGATATTAGTTTAGTATTTCATCTTAGCCCAGGCACCCCTGCAATGGCGGCAGTATGGATTCTTCTGGCCAAAACCAGGTTTCCTGCTGAGTTAATTGAATCATCACGGGAGCACGGTGTTCGTACAGCCCTTGTCCCGTTTGACATTTCTGCCGACTTCGTGCCGGATCTTTTCAGAAAGCAAGACCATACCCTGAAACGACTTGCAGCTGGCTTACCAGAAACGGCCCCTGAATTTGAAGATATAATTCATCGCAGTGAAGTAATGCATCGGGTGGTTCTTAAAGCACGGCTTATTGCACCACGCTCCATTCCTGTTCTTGTCGAAGGAGAATCAGGTACAGGCAAGGAATTATTTGCGCGGGCCATCCATGATGCTAGTCCTCGCAAAGAAAGGCCATTTATTGCTATCAACTGTGGAGCCATTCCTTCAGAGCTGGTTGAGTCTGAACTATTCGGACATGAGAAAGGTGCTTTTACAGGTGCGACCACTACCCAGATAGGCCATTTTGAAGCAGCCCATCAGGGTACCATCTTTCTTGATGAAATAGGAGAACTGCCAAAAGAGATACAGGTCAAGCTACTCCGTACAGTACAAGAGTCCGAGGTAAAACGAATCGGGGCAACCAAAGCAAAAAAAGTGGACATAAGAATTATTGCCGCCACCAATAGAACCCTTATTAATGAAGTTGCCGATGGCTCCTTCAGGGAGGATCTTTTTTACAGACTGGCCGTAGCAGTGATTAAATTACCACCCCTTCGTGAACGTACTGGAGATGTAAGTTTACTGGTGGATAAGTTCTTAGAGCGAATCAACAAAGAAAGTGACAAAGAACCAGGATATAAGCACAAGAAAATTTCTGTCTCCGCAAGAAATATTCTTCTTTCGCACTCCTGGCTGGGAAATGTTCGAGAATTGCAAAACACCTTAACCAGAGCGGCTGTCTGGTCCTTGGATGAAGAGTTAAGCGAAGAGGATATTCAGGAGGCGTTACTTCCTGTCCCTCCTGGTGGCAATGGAGAAGAGCGTATCCTAAATCTTCCAATAGGAGAAGGGTTCAAGTTACCGGAGATCATGAAAAAGGTGGCAGTTCATTATCTGGAAAGAGGACTTGCAAAAAAACATGGAAACAAGACGAAGGCCGCAGAGATATTGGGACTTCCGAGCTATCAGACCCTGACTAACTGGCTTAAAAAATATAACCTTGAATGAGTTTGGCACGCCCGTTGCTCTATAGGAGGGCATGAAGATCATGGATTCAAAAAACTTTGAAATATTGAGAATACAGTGGCCAGAACTGGCAGACCTTGGAGGTTTTGCCGAACTCTATGCCCGTACAGACTCATCAAGTGCGCTTATCAAGCTTCGCACCTTTTGCGAATACCTGGTAGAAGGTATTTACCAACTCCATAATCTTCCAAAGCTTTACCAACCAAACCTCTTTGATTTGCTTGCCGAGGATCTTTTTAAGGCAGCAGTTCCCAAGGTAGTACTTGATAAACTTCACCTAATCCGCCTCAAAGGCAATAAGGCCGCCCATGGTCAACCAACACAGACTGAGACGGCCTTATTATGTCTACGTGAAGCATGGGATTTAGGTCGCTGGTATTTTGTAACATACGGAGGAGGCAGTGTCGAAGAGTGTCCAATATTTCAAGAACCTCCTGCTATTGATACCAAGGCCAAACTCAAAAAAGATAAAAAGGCAGCATTACAGAAAATAGCCGCTCAGGAAGCTCAGTTACATGAATTGCTTCAGCAGGTGGAGACGTTACGTTCCAAAGCCCAAATTGTCGAAAAGTCAGAGGCCGAGCTACTTGCTTTCAAGTCCGCAGGTCATACCTCTGTCGATGCCCTCAAGTTTGATGAAGCCACTACTCGTAAATATCTCATCGATCAGCAACTAGCCGAGGCTGGCTGGAGTGTTGGTCATAATGGTGCCAACACAGATGAAGTGGGTCAGGAGGTTAAAGTTAAACACCAACCCACTAATACAGGCATTGGTTATATTGACTATGTCCTCTGGGATGACAACGGTAATCCTTTGGCCGTGATTGAGGCAAAAAAAACAGCCGAAAATGCCGGCAAAGGTCGCACTCAGGCAAAGTGTTACGCCGACGGTCTTGAAAAAAAATATAAACAACGTCCCGTAATTTTTTACACCAACGGTTTTGACATATTTATATGGGATGATGCCCAGAACTATCCGGATCGGCAAATATACGGCTATTACTCAAAGAAATCCCTGCAATACCTGGTCAATTTTCAGCGTAAGGAGAAAAAACTCCTTGAGCATGTCGATATCAACGCAGAAATAACCGACCGAGACTATCAACAAGAGGCTATCCGCCGCACCACCGAAAGGTTTAGCAACAATTATAGAAAGGCGCTTATTATCCAGGCCACCGGCACCGGTAAAACCCGAGTTGCCATCTCACTTACCGATCTCCTTATCAAGGCCAAATGGGTGAAACGTGTTCTTTTTCTCTGCGACCGTAAGGAGTTGCGTAAACAGGCAAAAAACGCCTTTGGTGAACATCTGCAAGATGCTTCATGCACCATTGTTACAAGAAAAACCCATAAGGAGCGCCAACATCGTATTTATCTTGCCACGTATCCGGCCATGATCAAACTTTTTCATACATTTGATGTCGGCTTTTTCGATCTGGTTATTTCCGATGAATCACACCGTTCCATTTATAACCGTTACCGAGATATCTTTCTCTATTTTGACAGCCTACAAGTCGGCCTTACCGCCACTCCCGTCAATTTTATTACTCGCAACACCTTTCGGCTCTTTTCCTGTGAGGATAAAGACCCTACGTATCACTACTCTCTGGAGCAAGGAGTAGAGGCAGGTTACCTTACACCTTATGAGGTCTTTACCCACACTACCAATTTCCTTCGCAAAGGTATTAAATACGCTGAGCTCACTGATGAACAAAAACAACAACTTGAAGAAGATGGTGAAAAACCGGAAGATTATGACTATGAACGCCAACAGGTAGATAAAGCCATCTTTAACAAAGATACCAACCGTGCCATCCTGCAAAATTTGATGGATAACGGCATCCGCGAGGTATCAGGCCAGCATGTCGGTAAATCCATTATCTTTGCCCGTAGCCATTCCCATGCTGTTCTACTGAAAGATCTCTTTGATGAGCTGTATCCTCAATATGGCGGTTCCTTTTGCCAAATAATCGACAACTACGATCCCAGGGCAGAACAGCTTATTGATGATTTCAAGAATGCTGTTGGCAAGGATGAAATCACCATTGCCATATCCGTGGATATGCTCGATACAGGTATTGATGTTCCGGAAATTGTAAATCTCACATTTGCTAAACCTATACGTTCCCAAGTTAAATTTGACCAGATGATTGGTCGCGGCACCCGTCTATGTACCAATCTCTTTGGCCCAGGCAAGAACAAGCAGAAATTCTGGATTTTCGACCATTGGGGTAATTTTGAATATTTCAGCAAAAAGCCCAAGGAGGCCGAACCCAACAAGATTAAATCACTGCTCCAGCTACTGTTTGAAGCCCGTATTAATTTGGCCAAAACAGCGTTAAAAAAACAAGAGCCAAACATTTTTGATACTTCCATAACAGAAATTTTAAAGATGCTTAAGTCTCTGCCAGAAAAAACCATTGCTGTGCGCAGAAAGTGGCAGCAAATTCACCACCTGCAAAAGAAAGATACCTTGCAGACATTTTCAGAAACAACCATCAATGAACTAATCAATGATATTGCTCCCCTTATGCAGTGGATCAATATTAATAAGCAAACCGATGCCTACCGCCTCGACGTCCTCATGACTCATCTTGAAAACTCGTGGCTGCAAGAAGCAACAACATTTGACGATAAAAAGGCAGAACTACGTGGGGACGCTTCTACTCTGCCCATTAACCTAAATCAAGTGCTGGCCAAAGAACAGACTATCAGGAATGTCAAATCGGACGATTTCTGGGAAGATATCGATTTCTCGGAATTGGAGAAAGTACGCGTGGATCTCAGGGAGATTTGGCAATATAGACCAAAGCAAACTCCCCCCCCAGGCAATATAAAGCTTATCGATATAACAGACGGAGGCATTGAGACCAGAGAAGTATCCACTGGGTATGCCACAGTTGATATGGTGGCTTATCGAAAACGTGTAGAGGAGACGCTTATTGCTCATTTTGCCACAAATCAAACCCTAATTAAAATTAGGAAAGGGGAAAACGTTAGCCTTGAAGATCTCGATACCCTCAGCGCTTTGATCCTAACCCAGAACCCGAATATTGACCTCAATGTTTTGAAATCGTTTTATGATGAGACTGCCGTAAGTCTTGATTTTATCATTCGCACCATCGTCGGCATGGATGATGAGGCTGTGGAGGAGCATTTCAAAGAGTTTCGAGCCAAACATAACCTCAATGCTAATCAGCTGCGTTTTATGTCTCTTCTGAAGGCCCATATTGCAAAATATGGTTCCATCGAGATCGATAAGCTCTATGAACCACCTTTTACAGGGATTGACAGCGATGGCGTTGACGGCGTTTTTCCCAATGAAGAAGATGTGGACGCACTGCTTGAGATTCTTGCTGCTTTCACTCCAGAGCAGGCGACAGCCCCTTAACTATCAACTATCACTTAAATAAAGCACACAATAAGGACATACCACAATGCTCAACCAAGAACTGCAAAGCAAAATTGACAAACTTTGGGAAGAATTCTGGACAGGCGGCATCACCAACCCCCTGTCGGTCATTGAACAGATATCTTTTCTCATGTTTGCCAGACTTCTTGATATCAAAGAGACAAGAAATGAAAAACAGGCAAAACGAACCAAGAAGCTTTTTAAACGCATTTTTGATGACAAGGAGCAAGACCTTCGGTGGTCTCAATTCCAGCACATGCCGCCAGGGGAAATGCTACCGTTGGTCAGGGATCGGGTTTTCCCACATTTTAAGACTGTGGCCCTGGAAGGTGCAACTTTTGGCGAATATATGAAGGGTGCGCAACTCCTTATACAGAAACCGTCTCTGCTTGATTCTGCGGTTTCCATGATCAACGATTTACCCCTGACAAAGGGAGACACCAAGGGCGACCTTTATGAATACCTGCTTGGAAAACTTACCACAGCCGGTATCAATGGCCAGTTCCGTACTCCTCGTCATATCATTCGCAAGATGGTGGAGATTCTGGCACCCAAACCTACCGAGATGGTGGCTGATCCAGCCTGCGGCACAGCTGGGTTCCTTGTGGAGACCATGCATTATTTGCTTCGAGAAAACACCAGTCCCGAACTGATAGAAACCATTACCGTTGAAGGTGAAGAGCAAAATCTCTACCCCGGCGATCAGTTGGAAGGGCAATGGGATCATATCAGAAATGATATGTTTCACGGTTTTGATTTTGATATCACCATGCTGCGCATCTCGGCGATGAACCTGCTCTTGCACGGTATTGATGCTCCGGATATTCATTATCAAGATACCCTGTCAAATAATTTTCCGGATAATTTCCCCACGCCTTCTGAAGATTTTTTCGATGTAATTCTGGCCAACCCTCCCTTTAAAGGTAGCCTTGATTATGAAGATGTTCACCCCAGCCTGCTCAGCAAGGTAAAAACAAAAAAGACCGAACTCCTCTTTGTCGCCCTCATTCTTAAAATGCTTAAACTTGGCGGTCGATCAGCCACTATTGTTCCGGATGGTGTCCTTTTTGGCTCTACTAATGCCCACAAGGCTTTACGGAAAATGCTGGTGGATGATAACCAGCTGGAGGCGGTTATTTCTCTCCCCTCAGGGGTGTTCAAGCCCTACGCAGGGGTATCCACGGCTATTATAGTTTTCACTAAAGGAGGCAAAACCGACAAGGTCTTTTATTATGATGTGCAGGCGGATGGTTTTTCGTTAGATGATAAACGGGAACCACAGCCAGATAAAGATGATCTGGCGGATTTGCTTCTCCGCTGGCAGCGAAGAGATACCACGAAAGACAACGACCGACTTCAGAAATTCTTTTTTGTCCCTGCTGATGAGATTCGTACCAACAACTATGACCTCTCTATAAATCGTTATAAGGAAGTGGTTTATCAGGAGAACGTGTATGACCCGCCGGAGGATATACTAGACAGGATGGTGAGCCTGGAAAAAGATATTATGGAGGATATGGAAGAGTTGCGGGGGATGCTGGGATGAAAACAGTAAATAAAGAACTTGGCCAATTGATAACTCCGACGAAACTCCGACGAGCAGGAACAGAACACTATCCAATTCTATCGATGACTATGCATAATGGTCTAGTTGACCAAAAAAATAAATTTAAAAAACGAGTAGCAAGCAAAGATACATCTCAATATAAGATTGTAAAAAAAAATCAGCTTGTTGTTGGCTTTCCGATAGATGAAGGAGTTCTTTCGTTTCAGAAATTATATGATGAAGCGATTGTCAGCCCTGCCTACGACATTTGGACTATCAAGTACAAGGAACACATAGATAGCTCTTATCTCGAACGTTTTTTACGTTCTCCGAGAGCGTTGTGTTTCTATGTCTCCAAATTGAGGAGTACAACTGCTCGTCGCCGAACCCTCCCTAAAGATGTTTTTTTATCTCTCCCTGTACCCTTGCCACAAATTTCAGAGCAGAAGCGCATTGCGGGAATTTTGGATATGGCAGATGTCATACGTCACAAACGGGAGAAAACCATTACACTCGCCACCGATCTTCTCCGTGCCACATTTATTGACATGTTCGGTGATCCTGCTTCCAACCCCAAGGGGTGGGAGTGGGGGACGATAAGAGAATTGGTTTCAGAAGTAAAATATGGAACATCTCAGAAGGCTGATGTTTCAAAAGGGAATTATCCAATTTTGCGAATGAATAACCTTACCTATGAAGGTCAACTGGATATTTCTGATTTGAAATACGTCAATTTGACTGAAGCTGACAAAAAAAAATATTTAGCCAAAAAAGGTGACCTGCTTTTTAACAGAACGAACAGCCGGAAGCTTGTTGGCAAAACTGCTGTATATGATTTGGATTACCCTATGGCAATAGCTGGTTATCTAATTCGCGTTCGAGCAAATGAGAAAGCTAACTCCTATTATATATCTGGGTATCTCAATTCAAAACACGGTAAACAAACACTGGAAGCTATGTGTAAAAGTATAGTCGGCATGGCTAATATTAACGCTCAAGAATTGCAGAACATTAAAATTCTTAAGCCACCAACGGCATTACAACATAAGTACGCCGAAATGGTTCACACAATTAAGCTAAAGAAAGAAAAACTATTAGATTCAGCTAGCCAGGCAGATGTGCTTTTCAAGTCCCTTAGCCAACAAGCCTTCCGAGGAGATCTTTAACAAAAATAGCTCCACGGCAAAAAAAAAGATTTCTCAAGATCCAGGCCAAAACACGTTGTTGACCATGGTCATGAATTTTAATTCCAATAGGAGATTGTTACATGTGGAATGATGTCGAAACAACAACAGACCTTCTTAACTTTCAGATTGTTGCCGAAACGGCAGCTCAGCTCATTCGAGATTCAGAAGGACAGCCATTATCTATTGGGATTTCAGGAAATTGGGGAACAGGAAAATCCTCGTTGGTCAAGATGATCGGCGAGTCAATACAAAAAGGCGATTCCTCTGGGCAGCAGTATCTTTTTATTGAATTCAATGCTTGGCTCTATCAAGGGTATGATGATGCAAGAATGGCTCTGCTTCAGTCTGTCGCTGACAAATTACTAGAAGAGGCAGAGAGTCGTGAAACACATGTTGACAAAGCTATATCGTTTGCGAAACGCATTAATTGGCTGCGAACTGGTCGACTGCTTGCTCCTGCTGCAACAGGGGCACTGGTTGGTGGAACTGTAGGCGGGCCGTTAGGTGCAGTAGTTGGTGCAGTTGGAGGTCTTTGCAGAGCAGAAGGACTCCCCTCTGAAGAGGACTTGCAAAAGGTCAAAGATGCTTACACAGGCCTTCAGCCAGAACTAAAAGGACTGCTAAACGAGAAAGATATCTATTCTCTTCCTAAAGAGATTGCGGCATTGCGAGATGCGTTTAAAGAGATTTTGACAGATCTTGACATAACTTTGGTTGTACTGGTTGACGATTTGGATCGCTGTTTGCCTGACACTGCAATATCAACACTTGAAGCGATGCGGCTGCTCTTATTTCTTCCTCGCACGGCCTTTATCATTGCGGCAGATGAGGCAATGATTCGTAACGCTGTTCGAACTCATTTTAAAAGCACAAATCTTAACGACGATCTTGTCACCAGCTATTTTGATAAGTTGATTCAAGTTCCTATGAAAGTACCTCGGCTAGGAGTTACTGAGGTCAAAGCATATCTGATATTATTGCTTGCGGATCTTGCCGAAAGACGTGGGGAAATCTCGAAAGAATCTCGCGTAAAGGCTCAAGGCATCATCCTTGAAGCTGTCCGGAAATCATGGACTGGTGGTCTTACAAAAAAAATAATAGAACAAGCCTTCGGTGATGAAGCTTCTAAAATCAACACAAAAATTGACATTGCAGACCAACTCGCTAGCTTGATGGCAACTGCAGACCACATTGCAGGGAATCCACGACTTATTAAAAGATTTCTCAACAATCTCATGATAAGGGATACAATTGCGAAAGCACAAGGGATGACCTTATCCTTTGAAGAACTTGTAAAAATGCAACTCTTTGAACGGTGTGCTTCTCCAGCTGCTTTTGAATTTCTGGCAAAAAAGGTTGCAGAGAGTGATGTCGGTAAACTTGATTTTTTACGAGATCTTGAAAAGTCTTTGGCTAAAGGTGAACCATTTAAAGTTCCCGATACAAGTTGGGATTCTCCATTTATAAAAGAATGGGTAAAAATTAATCCACCACTTGCGGATATAGATCTTCGACCACTATTACACTTGAGTCGAGATAAGACTGTCTCTCTGGCAAGTTATGACGAAATGTCCCAACAAGCACAGGAACTTTTGAGCGCTTTGCTTGAGTCTGACAATATCGAAAAAATATTGATTGAACAACTTAAGATTATTGGTGAAACAGAGTCCGAGCGAATACTTACACGACTTGTAAGACGAGCACGAACTGATCAGTTTTCTCTATCTTCAATTAAAAGAGCATTGAACATTCCTAGAGCGTTTCCCAAACTGGCACCTGTTTTTATAGCATTACTTTCAGAAATACCGTCCTCAAAAAGAAAAGCACCTCTAATACCGCTCATTAAAGAAGAACCATGGGCTTACACGATTCTCGATGATTGGGAAAAGGATGAAAACACCCCAAAATCGGTTAAAAAGGCAATTAATGACATAAGGAGAAAGATATAATGGGCACTTCAACTTCGAGTTCAGGACCTGGGGGAGGTGTCTCCTTTGATCCTCCATGGCTTGACGACTTAAGCGTCCAAGTTGGTGGGGGAAACGGGAATAATGAAGAAATTGATGATGCAAATGCACAGGGTGATGCACCTCCTGGGCAACCAGAAACAC
The DNA here is from genome assembly GCA_030145275.1 of Desulfurivibrionaceae bacterium. GTDB lineage: Bacteria > Desulfobacterota > Desulfobulbia > Desulfobulbales > VMSU01 > JAQYVV01. The sequence goes on from JAQYVV010000002.1 coordinate 283,058, forward strand.
TACCACCTGACATGGCACCTCCTCGGCGATTTGCAAATGCTCGCCTTTCGATAGGAAAATTTGCACGTGAAGGGGGCGGACGCGAAACATTTAACAAGGCTGTAGGACATTATTCGAAAAAAGGTATGGGTGGGGCAGGAAGGGTTGCTTCCCGTATGCGGAATTCTTCAAAAGTTGCAGCCCAATTAGCAAATTTTCTTGGAGTTGCCAGCACCAGCGCTGACCCCAATATAACCCAATGGGTTCAGGACGTTTCTTCTCAGGATTTATCACCATCAGAAATAATTGACGAAATCGTCCGCCATGTAGCACCAAGCATGGGGCAGAGAGACGAGGAATCAAGCAGTGACTCAATGGCGCAAGCTATGAGTGAATTTCTCGAAAAACATCAAGACCGCGACCTTTTGCATCTAGAAGAACCAGAAATCAGGGAGATCACAGAACTATTCATTGCCAATGAAGCATACAACCGTTTGATAAATGATATTGGCCAGATATTTGAGCGTTCCATATTGACACCACGTGATTCAGTAAGGCTTTGTCAGGAAATGCGAGAGTATTTGACAGCAGATATTTCTGTACAAATTCAAGCCCTATGGAAGGAAAATTCGAATCCAACTCAATTGCAGCTTAATAAAATACTCACAAGTGCAATAGAGAACACGTTTACAGTTTATGAGGACGGGATATGAAAAAAATCATTTGTTGTCCAGAGAGTTTGGTTCCTGAGACTATTAAAAGTGGTGATCAATATTTTTCACTCTACTCATCTATAACTCCAAAACGTGAAGGGATTGGCCATATTGCTATTAACCTGAAAAGAGAAATCCGCAAGGCGGGTTTCACACCTTCAGTGCGAGCATGGGATTTTACGTCCATAGCTTTATCGGTTGCAGCAGCAGATATGTCCTGTAAAAGGTCACAAAGTGCTGATGGTTGGACACGTCAAATAGAACTAGATATTTGTCTCTGTGAACCTCTTGTCTGGTTTGGACAAAAAAAACTGCTGGAGTCCACTTTACGTTTTCTAACCGGTGATTTTTGGACACTAAACTTTTTTCCGAATGGAGAAGCCCCGCCACAGCCAAGAAAAAGTAAAGTTAAAACTTATGATGCCAATTGTGTTTCTCTTGTCTCAGGGGGTGTGGACAGTCTTGTTGGAGCAATTGATCTTACCCGTAAAGGTGAAGCACCTCTCTTTGTTTCTAAAACAGTATTGGGAGATAAGAGCTTTCAATCAGAAATCGCTATGAAGTTAGGTGCTCAAGACAGGCACTTACAGTGGAGTTACCCAAAACCAAAAGGTTTCCCTAAGGATTCAGAGGCTTCCACACGAGGGCGTTCTGTAATTTTCTTTGCATATGCAGTTCTTGCAGCGTCTACTTTAGAGTCAAATTTAGATGGACCGGTTGATATTTATGTTCCCGAGAACGGTTTCATAAGTCTTAACGTGCCGCTGAATCCTGGCAGAATGGGCACATTAAGCACAAAAACAACCCATCCAGTTTATCTGAACGGTCTGCAGAAGATATGGGATGCGGTAAATATAAATGCAAAGCTACGTTTCCCGCACGAATATCAGTTCAAAACAAAAGGTGAATTACTTGAAGGTTGCTTAGACAAAACCCTGCTAGCAGAACTAATTCCGCACTCAACTAGTTGCGGTAGATTTGGAACCTATAAGCGAACGCATTGTGGGCGATGTGTTCCTTGCATGGTGAGACGTGCCGCCTTCATAAAAGCAGGCCTCCCGGATACTACAGACATTGCCAGTACAACTGGTAAACAATACGTTTTTGATGATTTATCCGTTTCGGGCCTGCAAAAAGGTGCAAATGATATTGGGGCGCTAGCAACTGCATACCTCAGATACAGAAAATACGGAATAAATCGCTATATCGGTGGCTCGCTTGCTTTTTCACCTAAGGATGAACGATCAAAATATGAAGGTGTTGTTAAACGTGGTTTGGATGAGGTTGGCCAGCTCTTAATTAACCACGGGGTAATATGATAGATCTTCATTCTCATCTTGATCTTTACCAAAACGCATTGAGTTTGCTGCCAGAAGTCTCAAAACGAAATGTGTTTACTCTTGTTGTCACAACTAGTCCTCGGGCTTGGGAAGCAACTTCTCGTGTGTTCTCGGGCTACGAAAACATAAAAGTTGCTCTTGGATTGCACCCTGAAATCGTTAAACAAAAGGAAAAAGAGCGGAATTTATTAATATCTTCCATAACTAAAGCAAATTTTATAGGAGAAATTGGCCTCGATAATTCTCTCAGGTCACGAAACTCTATAGAATTACAGGAATCCATATTCACTGATGTACTTACGGAATGTGAGCGAGTGGGAGGACGAATAATGAGCATTCATTCAAGGGGAGCTGCAACTCGTGTTTTGAATATCCTTGAAAAGCACCCTGGAGCTGGCAAACCTATAATGCATTGGTTTTCTGGTTCAATTAAAGAAGTACATCGTGCAGTTTCTAATGGTTGTTGGTTTAGCGTTGGTCCCGCTATGCTAAAAAGCGCAAAGGGTCTAAAAATCCTAAAAGAACTGCCCATTAACAAAATTTTACCTGAGAGTGATGGGCCATTTACAACACAAAAATCTTTACCACTTATGCCATGGGAAGCGATGCAAATTATTCCTGAAATACAGAAATTATCAGGACAGACTCACCAAGAATTGTGTTTACAGATGGAAGAAAATCTTACCACTCTACTCAATGGGGTCTTTTAGCAAGTCTCCTTGACCAATGTTCGACATTATAAACCTAAGGACGCTATAAAATGGATCTCTCAATAATCGCGGGCAAACTAAGTGAATTCCTCTTGCTATCGACAAGGCAGCTGTCTTCGTGGCTTGACGAAGAACTCCCAACTATTAACGATCAATGGTGGGATAGCTATGTCATTCAAGAGTTATCGTACCCGCAGCAGTTGAGGGTAGAGAGGGCAGGTATTTCATCGGTGAGTCAACTGGATCTTGCTGCTGTATTACGAATTTTTGACCGGAACTGGTATGATATTTCTCAGAGGTTCAACCTACCCCGATCAGGCCGTAATTACCTAAAAGAGATGCAAACGGTTCGTAATCGCTGGGCGCATGTCGATGCGTCAGGCATTGAGACCGAAGATGTTTATAGAGATCTTGATACCATTCAACGTGTTGTTTCTCTCTTTGGGAAAAAAAATACACTGGTTGCTGAAATAAAAAAGTTCAAGGAAGCAATGTTTGCTGAAAGTGTAAATGAACCGCGTAATGAACCTAAAAAAGAACCGGAGCAAGCCGTGGAGAAGAAAGCAGACACTGCTGTAACTGGGGGAATATCAGCAGGACAAGAGGTCAGGTTGTTGAGTGATCCAGCGCAGCGTGGAGTTGTCATGCAAGTGGACGGCCATGAACAAGAATCTCGCTGTACTGTTTGGATGAACAATAAACCTCAATCTTTCTACCTGTCGCAGTTGGAAGCTGTATTACCTGAAGATTTACGAAGATTTGTTTCTTTTCCAGAACTCCACTCTTTACTCACAAGCCTACAAATTCGCCATCCTTCCCTGTCTAATCTTTATTCTTTAAATGCGGCTCGAATCGATTTTGTTCCTTATCAGTTTCGACCAGCTCTTAAGATAATTCGTTCGGATAGACCACGATTGTTAATTGCTGATGGTGTTGGTGTTGGAAAGACAATAGAGGCGGGATTAATACTACGCGAATTACAAGCAAGAAATAACATCGAATCAGTGCTCATTATCTGCCCTAAGCCCCTTGTCGCTGAGAGAAAATGGCAACTAGAGATGAAACGTTTTGATGAAAATTTCACCCAACTTGATGGCCGAAACCTCCGGGTCTGCATGGAAGAAATGGACCTTGAAGGAGATTGGCCGGATATGCACAAAAAGACCATCATTCCTTATTCACTCTTTGATGAAAAGCTCCTCCATGGCAACCAGAATGGGAGAAAGAGGCAAACTGGTTTACTTGAGTTAGATCCACCACCTCATTTCGATTTAGTTATTGTTGATGAGGCGCACCACATTCGCAATTCAACAACCTTTACTCATCAAGGTGTGCGGTTTTTTTGTGATAATGCTGAGGCTGTTGTTTTCTTAACCGCAACACCCATCCAGATGGGTAACCAAGACCTATTTACTCTCCTTAACGTACTCCGCCCAGATTTGATTATTGATGCTGAAACTTTTGCGCACATGGCAGAACCTAATCCTTCTATTAATAGTGCATTAACTCATGCTAGGTCAGGAGGAAGCGATTGGCAGCAAGAGGCCTTAATTTCTTTAAATAGTGCTGCTGAAACTTCTTGGGGAGATACGATTCTCAAAAGAAATCCCATCTTTCAGGAAGTTTGCGACACATTGCAGATAGAAGAGCTGGATCGGGAGCGCCGCATTGTATTAATTCGGCAAATCGAGCAATTCCATAGTTTTTCCCGAATAATTAACAGAACAAGAAGAAGAGATATCAGTAATTTTTGTCTTCGGCGAACAGAAACAAATGAAATACCTTTTACTGATGCTCAGCAAGAAATCCATAATGAACTGCTACGTTTTGAAGCTGTTGCGCTAACAATGCTGCACGGTAGTCAAAATGTAGGATTTATGATGTCAACCATACGTAGGCAGGCCTCGAGCTGCATTTTTGGTTTAGTCCCATTTATATCCGACATTCTAAACAGAAGGCTTTCTGAGCTCGAGATAACAGAGACTACCGACACAGAATTAGATTTAGATGAGGAATTCGGACAGTTATTGGCAGCGGCGGTGGGAATTGAAGAAAAGGCAAAGAAATTACCCCCTGATGACCCCAAATTTAATGCTTTATTTAATATAATTTCCGATAAGCAAAAACTTGACAACAACAAACTCATGGTTTTCAGCAGTTTCAGGCACACCTTGGCCTACCTTGAGAGAAAATTATTAAATAAAGGGATACGAGTCGCTGTCGTTCATGGCAGTGTCGCAGATGACCAGAGGCTTAGCTTTAGAAGCAGTTTTGAAAGGCCGAAAGACGATCCTCATGCCATTGACATAATGTTGTTTTCAGAGGTTGGCTGCGAGGGCCTGGATTATCAATTTTGTGATGCTATCGTGAATTATGATTTGCCATGGAACCCAATGAGGATTGAGCAAAGGATAGGACGAATTGATCGACGAGGTCAAAAAAGCGAGTATGTGACAATCTTTAATTTTATAACTTCTGGGACTGTAGACGCCGATATTTACAACCGATGTTTGCGAAGAATAGGAATTTTTGAAGAGAGCATCGGTGACTGTGAAGAGATCCTTGGAGATATTCATCGACAGATTACAAAAATTGCTGAAGATATTGAGCTTACTGAGGATGAACGTCATGCAAAACTTGAGCAGCTTGCCGACAACGAGGTAAACAAGGTTCAAGAACAGCGCAAATTAGAAGATCGAGAACACGAGCTTTTTGGAATTCAACTGCCTAAACTCCAATCAGATGATGATGTGAGAAATTCTGAAAGCTATTGGCTTACTTCTTCATCCCTGCAGAGGTTTGTCTGTCAATACATTGAGGATCTTGTAGCCCCTGGAGACTACATTCTCGGCGACAAGGCAAAGAAAACTCTAAGATTATCACAAGATGCAAGAACTGCCCTTCTTGCTGATTTTCGTAAATTGCCAACCCAAAAATCTCCCATGTTTCGTACTTGGGAGAAATGGTTGAAGGGTGCGGAACAACACTGCGGCATTACTTTTGAGTCTGAGTGTGCGGCTGACAATAGGGATATATTTTTTATAATGCCACTCCACCCTCTTGTTTTGCAGGCAGCAGCATTTTTGGAATCTCCAGAGCCTGTTTATACAGCCTTTACTATTATTGACCAGGACACTCCTTCTGGTGAATATCACTTTGCGATCTACGCTTGGGAATACAAAGGAATTCGCCCTGAGATAAAACTTGTACCTGTTTGTGAAGATCAAACTATACATGAAAACTTTTTTGAGTATTTGGAGTCTGGAGTTTCCCTTAGTTTTGAAGGGGTGATGCCTGGAGATGATAATTTTGACCAGCTAGATAAACAGCACCATAGTCTTTGGCAAGAGGCTAAAGAGGCTCACCAGAAGCAAACCACAGAGATATGCTCGTATCGTCTAGAAAGTTTACAAACCAGTCAGCGAGGTCGAATTAATGTTGTTGAGGATCAGTTATCTTCTGCCACAAATGAAAAAATTCGTCGGATGCGTCTGGCCCAATTGAACAATATTCAAACAGAGTATGAAAGAGATTTAGAGGAGCTTAAAAAGGCCGAGGCCAGTACTGATATCCATTCTAGGCCAATTGTTTTTGGAATATTGAAAATAACTGGAGACGGCAATGCTGATGCCCAATAAGGAAGAATCAATTGAAGCTTTACTCGAAAAAAGAACCAGATGGGTAGAAGCCAACCTAGAAAACGGTTTTGAGGAGGGCATTAATCGGCTCTTGTCAGATCTATATCCGGATCAAGCACATTTTATATATGAACTTTTGCAAAATGCTGAAGATGCCGAAGCGTCTGTCGTAAAATTTGAATTAAAGCAAAGGTGTTTACTTGTAACCCATAACGGGAAAATACTATTTAACTACAAGGATGTAAATTCAATAACCAGTATTGGAGATAGCACCAAGAGCGAGGATATTAATGCGATAGGCAAATTTGGCGTGGGATTCAAAGCTGTTTTTGGATACACAAACGCTCCGCAAATTCACTCTGGCCCGTACAATTTTGAAATCAGGGATTTAGTTTGCCCTTTTAAGATTGAATCAATCAATAAAAGTGATGCTGAGACAATTTTCATCTTTCCATTCAACAAACCGGAAAAAGACAACAAAGATTGTTTCGATGAGGTCGATTCCTTTTTTCGCCATATCGATAGTAGTATTCTACTTTTCCTAGGTAGTATTAAATCTATTGAATGGTCTGTTGAGGGAGGAGAAAGAGGTGTTATTCGACGAACAGTTAGAGATGATATTGATCCTAATTTAATTCAAATTTCCATAAAAAAATCTGGTGCCGATGTCCGGGAAAAAGATGCATGGTTCTTATGTTTTCAAAGAAAACATCCAGAACATGGCGATCTTATGAAATGTGGAGTTGCCCTAAAGTTAGAATTCAGGAAATCTATTATTAGAAAACTGATTAAGGACGAAAAGCTTTCAGAGCAAATGAAAGTGACTCGTGATACTGGAAAACTTTGTATTTTTTTTCCGGCAGATAAGGAAACAACAGGATTAAAATTTCACATCAATGGTCCATACGCCTCAACAATTGACAGAGCGAGTATTCGTCATAATGACCCGGGCAATATATCTCTGTTATCCCACACCATTGATTTGTTCAGTGAGGTTTTGGAAAAGCTGAAAGATAAAGGCATGTTAACTGCCGATTTCTTGACGGTGTTGCCAAATGATGAAGATGACCTCAATTATTTTTATGATACATTTCGCCAGTCTATCTATAAAACCCTGAAAGAACAGGACTTGGTCCCAACACATGATGGTGGATTTGCAAAAGCGGGAGAATTAATACGTGGATCGAAAAACTTCACTGATTTTTTTTCCAATCAAGATATTTCTGCTTTATCAGGTGAGGAAAATCGTCAATGGGCTGTAAATGTAATGAGTAATTTTAGGACAGACAAGCTTTTTAAATCTCTAGATATTCCCGTTTGGGGGAACGACGAACTTGCCAATTCAATAGAGAAAAAGTTTAGTACTCACTGGTCGTTTGGTTCATCATCTTGTGACTCTGACGCATATAAGTGGCTGGCCGCAAAATCAATCAATTGGATACGAGAATTTTATTTTTTGTTATGGAATGCAGTTGGTAAAGATTCAAGTGACTTAATTTACCTAAAAATTATACTTACAGAAGACAACCAACTTGTGAGGGGAAATGAAGCATACTTCCCTCCAGATGAAGACAGCACCGACTATGGTCTTTTGGTCGTTAAGAAAGTGTTATTTGAGAATTTACGATCAGAAAAGAGGGAGAGGCTGAAATCAATCTTGTCAGCATCTGGTGTAAGCCATATTGGAGAAAAGGAAGAAATAGAAAATATTCTTAAAAAATATTACGGAGAAAACAGTAGGAAGCTTTCTATAAAACGTCATAAAAAGCACATCAAAAGGTTTATTTCTTGGACACAGCAAAATCATAGCTACAATCTGTTCACCCCATATTCTATATTTTTTGATTCCCAAAATACGTTGCATAAAGCAGGTAGTTTTTTTCTCGATCAACCATTCTCTAGAACTGGCCTATCTGCTCTGCAGGAGTATACAGGCCAAATTGCATTATGGAATGGTTATAAACCAATCAAGGATTTTGAAAATTTTGCAAAACGAATAGGAGTGGTTTCAAAATTAGAAATATATCAAATTCCGATAACAAGGAATCACCCTGAATCTGATATCCTATTTAGACATATTGGTGAAAGATGGACTAATCGTAAGATCAATAGAGACTATACGATTGAAAATCTTGATGAATTACTCAAAACACCCTCCAAAACACTTTCTCAATTAATTTGGTCAACTATGTGCAGTGCAAATAGCTTAGTATTGGAAGCCTGTTTTCGGCCGAATGCTCAATACCATACTCAGAAAACAAAATCATCACTTGTTCATGCTCTCTTGTCAGCAATGTGGATTCCCACCAAAGAAGGGCGTTTCTCTTCACCAAGGGCGATGACTGTAGAGAATTTACCGGATGAATTTATTTACAACAATACAAACGGATGGTTAACGGCAATTGGATTTGGAAAAGAGGAAACACAAGCAACAGAGGAATATCAAGAAAAGCTTCAAAATGCAAATCAACTAGGTCTCGACATTGAGGACATTGAATTAATAAAGGCACACCGAGAAGATTTTCTCAAGTGGAAAGAGAGCCAGAAATCTAAACAAGCAGCATCCAACTTCCCCAGTAAGACATCAAAAAATCTTGACCACAGGAAGAAAAAGGTTTCAGGGAAATTAAAAACTGCTCCCCCAAAGACCTATGATCCCAAAAGTAGAAGTGTTCGAACTTCAAGAAATAACATTGACCCAGCAGCTTGGCTAGTAACTCAATACACCAATGATGAAGGAGACATGTTCTGCCAGCTATGCCAGCAAGATTTAAACTCTTCAAGCTTCAAGAAACGTAACGGGGACCTATATTTTGAGACTGTAGAGGTTTTTAGGCGTGAAAAGTTAGACATAGAACATGAAGCAGTTTGGTTAGCCCTCTGCCCACTTTGCGCCGCTAGGTACAAAGAGTTCATCAAAAGAGATGAAAATGCCGCAGAAAAATTACTTAATGAATTCGTAGAGCCAGATAATTTGAAGATTTCTCTACAGATCGGAGAAGAACAGGCCGTTCTGCGATTTGTTGGAACCCATTACAGTGATCTACGGGTTGTTTTGTGGGGGGAAGAAGATGTATAAATCAACACTTGACGACAGGGAAATAGTTTTTTCTGCAATTTGGACTAAAAACTTGCCTTAACTAATATTGTTAATGATGTTTTAATTTTGAATAATTTAAAGGGGGGTAGTTAGTTAGCTCCTTCTGTGATATTCTCAGGAGCATGGCTAGAAAATTTGTTGATTTCCCCAACACATATCGCAAATTTGTGCAGTATTTTCCTGACGGCCATGTATGTGTTCGCTATCTGGAAAAGTTGCGATGGCCAAAAGGGTTTTGTTGTCCTGCTTGCCAGATGAATGTGGAACCATGGCGACAAACACGTGGTCGATTAGTTTGCCCTGCATGCCGCCACCAAACTTCAGTGACGGTTGGTACTATCATGGAAAAAACACGAACACCGTTGACGACTTGGTTTGAGGCAGCGTGGCATCTAACAACAGCCAAAAATGGTTTTTCGGCCAAAACTTTGAAAAGGACATAGGTGTCAGCTACCGAACAGCGTGGGCAATGTGAAGTTATCATGTTTCCATGGTGCGTAGCGAATGCGGCCGTTTGGTTGGCGGAGTAGAGGTCGATGAGGCCTTCATTGGCGGTGTCAAAGAAGGAGGAAAGCGTGGACGTGGAAGTAGTAAGTCCATAGTTGTGATTGCTGTAGAGGTTAAAGAGCCAAAAGGTTTTGGGCGAGTTCGGATTCGTCATATTCCAGATGCTTCTTCAGAAAATCTCCAACCCTTCATCTGTGATGTTATAGATATGAGTGCTACTGTTATGACAGATGGCTGGAAAGGATATGATGGTCTGTCGAAAAAAAAATATAGGCATGAGAGGAAAGTGTTGTCTTCATCAGATGATCCTGCACACGTCGTAATGCCAGGTGTGCATCGGATTGCAAGTCTCCTGAAGCGCTGGATACTTGGTACTCACCAGGGTTCTTTTGTCCCTGCATACCTGCAGTCATACTTAGAGGAGTACACTTTTCGATTCAATAGACGCACCTCGAGCAGTCGTGGCCTTGTTTTTCGCCGACTTATTGAACAAGCTATGGTTACAGGGGCTGTCACTGAGAATGATGTAAAATTTGCCCCCTTAATTCAATTCAATAGGAGTTAGTAATGGGAAGATTTTCTACCAAGGATTTTTTTTGGGAACTAGAAGACAAAGGTATTATTTTTGATAAAAATATTAAAAATAAAATTTCAGCTCAAATTAATAATAACTTGAACTATATTCCTACTGTGGGGTTCATGGGAAAAACCGGCGTAGGAAAATCAAGTCTTTGTAATTCTTTATTTGGTAGAGAAATAGCCCCGATAAATGATGTGGAGGCCTGCACTAGGGAGACCAAAGAAATAATTATTAATGTTGGCACAAATGGAATAAAACTTATTGACATACCTGGAGTGGGAGAAAGCCAAGAGAGAGACACGGAGTATGCTGCATTATACAATAAATTATTACCAGAACTTGACATAATTCTTTGGGTACTAAAAGGAGATGATCGTGCTTTTAGTGTAGATGAACAATTTTACAATAGAGTAGTGAGGCCCCACCTGGATCAAAATAAGCCATATTTTTTCGTCCTGAACCAAATAGATAAGGTTGAGCCATTCAGAGAATGGAATATAGACAAAAACTCTCCAGGGCAACGACAGTCTGAAAATATTAATAAAAAAGTAGCGTATGTTGCTGATTGTTTTAATATCCCAAAATCAAAAGTTATTGGTGTCTCAGCAAATGAGAACTATAATCTTGTTGGTTTAGTTGAGGAAATTGTCTTTTCATTGCCAAATGATAAAAAAATTACCTTTGCGAATAAAGTTAAAGAAGAAAATTTATCTGATAAGGCCAAGGAAGAAGCAGAAAAAGGTTTTTGGGAAACTGTCGATGAAATTGTAACTGATGTTGTCAAAGGGACTTCGTTTGAGCCAATATACAATGCTGGCCGTGGGCTTGTTAAGGCTGGTAAGGCCATCTTTGATTTCTTTTTTGGCTGATTTTTACTCAATTTATAGGAAAGGTTATGGTCTGTAGAAAGATTCTGTTTGAAAGTGCCTTGGATGAATTAGTATCTGCAACTAATTCCTTCGATTTTTTTGAATTTGAGGATATTCCTAATAGTTTACTATCTGAGCAAAATGATTCCGGCGATATTTCAAAAGAAATATCGGTTATTTTTATAGGAAAGACAGGTTACGGAAAATCCACACTGTTGAATAAAATCATTAACCAACATTTTTTTGCAACAAGTGATGTTGCTTCATGCACCAAGACGATGCAAGTTGCAAAATTCAAGTTACCCAAGGGCGATAATTGCTATTTTACTCTCTGTGATCTGCCCGGAATAGGTGAAAACGTACAAGTTGATAAAGAATACCTGAAATTGTATGCAAAAATGGTCAGCCAAGCAACAGTAGTTGTCTATCTGCTGCGTGCGGACCAACGCGATTTCGCAATTGACGAAAGAGCGTTTGAACTATTATTTTCAGAAGACCTTAAACATGAGAGATTAATTATAGCTCTTAATTGTGTCGATAAAGTTGAGCCTATAAATAGGGAAATAGAATTTGAATTAACTGAAAAGCAAAAAAATAATATTGAACTAAAGAAACAAGATATCGCAAGCTCTTTTGGTGTGGAATCATGTATGATCCGTGAAATATGTTCAACTAATGGGTATGGACTAAGTATGCTATTGTTCGCCATTCATATAAATGTACAAGCTGTCATAACAAAAAAACAAGGTGAAGAATTCAGCAAAGAAATGGAAGCAACAATGCGTGAACTGAAGGACATGGAAGAAGAACTCCTAGGCATACTTGACGAGTTCTGAGAGTTTTATCTGTTATAGTGAAGTCGGATCTGACAGGAGGTTGAAGTCTTTTTTGATTTCTCGAAACATTATGATCTATCAGTTTTGGACGTGGAGAAAATTGTAATATCGGATTCGCATTCAACTATCTAAATCTGTTTACTGTGAATAGAAGCATGAGGGATAGTCAATAAGCCGAGAGCCAGGAATACAACATTTACCAGGTTTTACTTATGAACCCTCAAGATGGTACCAGCAACAGGGCGCACAGAGATAACCTTGTTCTAACAGGTGACTAGCTGGCATGTTCAAGTGCCTGCATCAAAATATCATACACCGCAGAAAGTGGGTAAAAAGGTGGGTAAATACACAACCACACTTTTCATAAAAACTAGTTATTGTCGCTATATCAACAGGTTAAACGTTTTACGGTGGCTCCCGCCTTCGCACCATTTAGAAGGAAAAAGCCGTAATCTTAATTGGTTACGGCTTTTTCTGTTTCTAGGGTGCCACTCTGGGTGCCACTTGGTGCCGTCATCTCATCTAATTTGTTCACAGCATCACGATTGGAACTGGGAATAAAATGTCCGTAAATGTCCACGGTAATCGTTATGCTTGAGTGTCCCATCTGCTCCTTCACATAAACAGGGCTCTGTCCGTTGCTCAGGAGCATACTGGCATATGTGTGGCGCACATCGTGGAAGCGCATATCACGCATTCCTGCTTTGACAAGAAGGCCCTTGAATATATTGCGGAGACTGGTTTGAGCGATAGGCTTGGAATTCCTGTGGAAAACATATTTTACTACCTCTCCACCTTTACCTGCCGCCAAGGCCTCCTTCTTTATTTGGCTGTATAACCTCATTAAGGCCTTGTGTAACTGGTCTGACATGTCAACTCTTCTTCCTTTCCCGCTCTTTGTCTTGTTAAAAACCCCATTCTTGAAGGAACGCTTAATCTCAACAAACTCACCGTTCCAGTCAATATCACCCCATTGCAGTCCGAGCAATTCACCCATTCGTGTTCCTGTACGGAGAGCAAAGAGGAACAGTGGGTAGTGCTCTGGTCGATACTGCGCACATGCCTCAAGGAATGTGCGCACTTCTTCAATACTCATTGGTGTTACTTGTTCTTTGTCGCGCTCCAAGCCAAGTCTTCTGGTTATACCTGTTACTGGGTTAACCAAAAGTACGCCATCTTCAATCGCGTCACCCATAACAGAAGTGGCTCCGAAAATTTGCACAAGCCGTTAAGTGGATAATCTGCTACCTTTTGATAGACCCTGTGGGTCATAAACATGGAGCAGAAAATGACAAAAAGAACGAGAAGAAAACACTCATCGGCATTCAAGGCCAAGGTGGCATTAGCAGCATTTACTGGGGATAAAACTCTGGCCGAGCTATCACAGCAGTTTGAAGTACACCCCAATCAGATTACGAAATGGAAACGTCAACTCAATGAACAAGCTGCTGCTGTATTCAATGGAGGCAAGGTGTCCGAACCATCAGTCGACTTGAAGACCTTGCACGCTAAAATTGGCCAATTGACGTTGGAGAATGATTTTTTAGAAAATGCGCTCACAAAAGCAGGATTGCTGTGCGCAAAGCGTTGATTGACCGCCACCATTCACTTTCAGTCAGTCGACAAGCCAAACTGGTTGGTATAAGTCGAGGCAGTGTGTAAGTGTGTATTATAAGCCAAAACCTGTTTCAGCTGAGGCTCTGACGCTCATGCACCACATAGACAGATTGCACCTGGAACACCCATTCATGGGTTCTCGCATGCTACGTGACCAGCTCAACCGAGCAGGTGTCGATGTGGGCCGTAAGCATGTCGGTACACTGATGAAGCGCATGGGCATTGAGGCACTTTATAGGAAACCGAACACTAGCAAGAAGAGCCCCAGTAATAAAATATACCCCTATCTCCTGCGGGGGCTGGTTATTAACCGGGCCAACCAGGTATGGGCATTGGACACGACCTACATTCCAATGTCTAAAGGGTTCGTTTATCTCACTGCTGTAGTGGATTGGGCCAGCCGTAAGGTGTTGGCTGCAAAAGTTGCAATCACTCTTGAGTCTTGCCATGCAGTAGATGTGTTACAAAAAGCATTCAATCTTCATGGTAGACCGGAGATAGTGAACACTGACCAAGGTAGCCAATTTACTGCACAAGAGTTCGTGGAGTGCGTCAAGGATGCAAGCTCAGCATGGACGGACGTGGTGCTTGGAGAGATAATGTATTTGTAGAACGTCTGTGGAAATCAGTGAAATATGAGCGGGTATATCTATACGCTTATGACTCAGTCACTGAGGCCAGAATTTCCATTATGCAGTACTTTGATTGGTACAACCGATCCAGGCCTCATTCAAGACTGGCAAAGAGAACACCTGATGAAGCGTATGCCGAGATGTTGCCGCCGATTAAACGGGCAGCGTAAATAAGCAGAGAGTCCACTTAAGAAACGCTTAATTTTGTTCAAACGAATGGGACCACTTCTTTAATATCCCGCCCAGGAGCGATATATTGCCAGTATATTGGTAAATAGGTTGCTAATTCGCTTCATATCAATTTTATTTAAATTTTGAAATGGTGGTGGTTAACCGCTAAAAAGCAGCCTACTAATTGTTAGATTTTCGAGGCACCAATTATACCAAAAATAAAATTTGACCTACGTATTATATCTTTATACCAATATAAAGATCTGAACTTACCAAAGGATCACCTTCAATTTAGATGTACAAATAAAAATTAACAGGAAAGCTAGATATGAAAAAAATCTTAGGAATAATACTTTGTATTTTCACATTTGCAGTATCAGCACACGGGGAAGTATTCACAAAAGAGAAAAAAATTATCAAATATAATTTAACTCTTGAAAAACCAGTCAATGTGCGACTTACTTTTAAGTTTCCTGCTTCAGAAAAAGCAACCTCTTCGTCATCATGGCCTTATGTATTGATATATGATGAACAGGGTGGTGGACGTTTATATGGTGAAAAAGACAACACTGTTGGTTATCAATTTTTGAAATATCGTTTAGACCCAAATACGCAAGAGGCCATAACAGTTAATGCTCCATTAAAAGCTGGAAATTATAAAATATATCTATCAGGGAACTATTACCTAAATAAACCTTTCGAAGTTTCTTTAACTAAAGTTACTGGTAATTTTGAACAGGAGCCAAACAATGACAAAGATTCGGCAACACAAATGACCGAAAAATCTTTTCATTATGCTTATGCAGGAGTTCGAGATGGCGGCAAGGATCGAGATTTCTTTCAAATTACAATGAAAGAAGATGGAATATTAGATTTGGTTTTTAAACCAACCACCGTTGAAAGTTGTTATGGTGGATATGAAGTTACTCTTACCGGTGGTGTAGCAATACCAGAACGTAGTGGTTCTACAAATGACATATTGATGCGTGGTGAAACAACTTTTGATGAATTTAGAAGAACTATTGGTTTAAAAAAAGGTGAATATTTCGTTAAAGTTTACCCTAATGCTGATTGTCTTAAAAACAAAGAGTACAGTCTTGCATATTTAGCAGCACCTACGCAATATACTGAAACAGAGCCAAATCATGACAATAATTTCACATCACCAATAACTGTTGATGGACAGCAATACAAAGGAAGAATTCAGAAAAGATACGGTAACGGTCAAGATAGAGATTATTTTTCTTTTGAAATATCAGAAAGACAGGATGTTACTCTTCAATTCAAAGCACCAAACCGAGAAGATGAATATTCTGTTAAGATATACGATTCTAAAGATAAAAGAGTTCGTTATTCTAGAAAAAAAAACAGACCTATAACATTGGCTAAAGGGAAATACCGTATCGAGATATCAGCAATACACTACAGCAATGTAAAAGAAGATTTCAAAGAATATTCACTTGCTATTGTACCTAGCGAAAACGGTACAAATTTTAAATTTTAACATCTATTCAAATCATTCCATCATAGGTAAAAGATGATTCCTCACAAACAATGCAGTTCTTTAAGAAGTAAATAATATGCTTATGTTTTCACAACAAAAATTCTGTCACTGTATTTTAATTTCGTTTCTCATAATTTCCTTTGCTTCAGCATCAGATTGTAAGGCAGGGAAACGTAAGTCTGCTTCTAATTCACTAGAAAATATTACTAAGGCAGCAAAACATGTAGAACAAGATCTTGAAGAACTGAAATCTGTAACAGACTCTATTGCTGAGACAGGGTCCTTTATTACCTCAGATTTTTGGAAAACTACACCGCGCTGGTATAGAACAAAAGAGGGCAACGGAATCACTACAAAATACCCGTTTGACTCTTATGGCTACTTTCAAGATCTTCCTAAAAACCTTTATCAGAGAAAAATTCGCAATGTTGCACTATCTCCCAAAAAAATTGGCAATACAGGGAGTGAACCGCAAGACTGGAAGGAGTCATTTAACCTTGACTTTAGTGAATTTTTTTCCAGACGTGGTCATTATGGCAATAAACGTTCCTTAATAATCTATTTCAAGGAACAGGGCTTACCAGAAAATCAACTTGAACCAGCTTTCAACTTTTATACTACCCATTTTTTCGCAATCACGCCGATTTTAACAGAGGGTATCGTAAATAAATTTGATGCCCTTTATGAAAACAATGTATTAATCGGTGTAGAGCAAATCTGGAAAGGTAAAAAGCAAATTTCTTCATTATTCGGGGAGCACATAAATGTCCCCACAGAACATAAAAAAATCGTTGACAACTCTGTACAGATGTTGAGTGTCGAAAATTGGCCCAACATGGTGGGCTGTAGAGATCGTAATGGAGAGTTGCTTACTTCAACTGAATGCTTTCTTGAGAAAAACGGCATAATGAAGTTGGACGTTCAGGTGGTGAGTTATACATTCCAAGTTGCTAAAGACAATGATGCAACTGTTCGGAAAAGCCAATTAATTGATTTAGGCTATATCCTGGATGAAACTGTGCAGTCAGGGAAAGCAGTGACTTCCAACCGTGGAAAAATGAACATTTATCAAGACGCAAATATTCCAGGATCATATCGAGGACGTTTTGAAATTAATTTAAAATCAGGTAATGGCGTATGGCGTATACCTATATGGGAAGCAAGAGATGACATGAAAAAGATAAGCAGCAAATTATACGGCCACCAGAAAGAACTAAATAAGCAAATTAAAAAATATTTGGATGCGGCCTTGTCAGAGGCTGTGCGAAAATTTGGAACCCAAAACATCGGTATGGATAATGACCAATCAGCTTTCTAAACATTTTCCTGTAATATTAACGCTATTAATATTGCTCTACATAATCACAGCAACCAGTTATGCTGCCACAAATACAATAGACTCCGAAAGCAATCTCCTGCCAGGAACCTACAAACTATCGTTAATAGTTTTTGATCCAGACGAAAGATACCCTGCAGAACTGCGCTTCAAACTAAACGATAAAGGTCAAGTGGTAACAGGAACAGCAAATTACCCAACGTATAATTGTTCCGCCGTAATAAAAAAGGCTACTGCTAGCAATAATGGCGTCTCCTTTACTGAAGAAATAACTGTTGGGCAAGACGATTGTTCATCAATGTCTTACAGCATTACTGTCAACCCTAGTTATTTATTTAAACCAAATAGTCATGGATATATCAAAGTTGTTGTTCTTGATGACAATAAACTAATCAGAACCGATCAAAAAAGGTACAATTACACACCAACAAAATATTCATCTTTCAGAGTAAAATATAAAATAAATGGTTGGGATGACATCTCATCTTCTCAAAACATAGCGTGTTTGAACAAATATATCTCTTTGCGCAATAAGACAGCTCGTGGGAAAAAAGCTCATGATATTCTTTATTCTGTTGTACGAAAAAAGAATATCAACGACACCTATTATTCCTTCATCAAAAGATATCCGAACTCATCTCATGTACCAAATGCCGTAGAGCAAATGTACATTAATGCTCGTCAGAGTAATCGTCTTTTTTCTCTATTCAAACAACTTAAGCCTATCCTGAATAATAAGAAGTCCATACAGAATACATACACTTTGGTTAAACAGGAAAAAGATCTTAAACTACTGGATGAGTTTCATCGGCAATTTTCAGGTCATGGTGTTATCGCCTTATCTGATTATACACAGGAAAAAGCGAAACTGTTTAGATTGTCAAACAAAACCTCTGACTATATAGCTGCGTACCTATTAGAAAAAAAAGGAGAAGATCTTGTTGCGGCTCTCGCTCTATCTGAAGGATTAGAGGAGATAGACGAGGTTCGTAATAATATTAACACTTCAGGCTACTACTCATCGTATGAATCTAATACCTTTGCCAAAGCCTATCGTTCGCTAAACACTTTCCCCGGCTATATGCGAGCCTACATGCTTTTAGGGAAGCAAGCAGATTTACAAAAAGCTGTTAGTTTAGTTGTCAAAACAAAAACTAAATCTTTACCTTCATATAATTTATTTCACGGGCATGGCTTTGCTTCTGCCAATCAAGAACGTGCTGCTGTTACGTTTTTTAAAATTGCCCAAACTATTGACACAACTCAAAGTTACTATGCCTTTATAGATACTTACCCAAATAGCCCACAAGTAAACAAAGCAGTAGCTGAAATTTTCAACTTTGTACAACAACAAAATAATGAAAAAACTTATTTGACTTTTATTCAAGCATTTCCAAAATCTGCCCAAGCACATGAGGCAAGAAATAATATTCTTAAATTTGCAAAAAAGAGTGGAGATATAAATGCTTATAGAGATGTTATAAGAAAATTCCCAGACTCAATAGTGGCAAAAGAGGCAATAGCAGCTATATTTAGATTAGTCAGCAAGAAGAATACTATTGTTGCGTACGAGGGCTTTCTCGCCGAATACCCAAGGTCTTCTGAAGCCTCAAACGCCGTGACAGCTATTTTCAAACTAACATGTAAACAAGATACAAATGAAGCGTATAATACTTTTATTGCACAATATCCAAATTCTCACTTAGTTACACAAGCAATCTCACAAAAACTTGCTCTTATAGTAAAGGCTCACAAGTATAATATTGTAAAGAACAAACAAGCTAAGATAGAAGAATATAAATCCTTCATTGCCAACCATCCTCACTCGCCATCAGTTTCTGGTGCAATAGCCGCTATATTCAACATTAGAACAAAGCAAAACGAGATCTCTGACTTTTTGGCTTTTCTTAAGAATTACCCTAAGTCACCAGAAGCTACAAAAGCAATTTCAAGTATTTACAAGTTGGTAGATAAGAAACGCAATATAGCTGGGTATGACTGGTTTATGAACAAGTTTCCTTATTCACCAGAGGCCAAACAGGCTCTCCTTTCTATGCATAATGTAGCATATGAAATGGCAGCTGATATTGACACAGTAACAGCATATAACGACTTTATAATAGCGTTCCCACTAGCCAAAGAAGTAGAAGAAGCAAATAAACGAGCCTATAAAATCGAAAAAGGCTCATTTACTGGAACATTTAAAGATGAAGAGAAACAAGCAAAATCATTATTAACACTTTCAAAAAGAATTATAACGAAAGGGAGTAAACTTTCAAGCGATGATAATATTGGTTACTTTTTAGTGGCAAACCGAATGAACGATCTACTGAGTGAGGAATTTCTCGGAACAGAGGCTGCCTTGAGATATGAAGAAAGTAATGAGAGGCAAAGATTTCAAAATAAATTTATGGGAAAATTGGACAAATTAAACAGAAATCTTGCTAGTATTAACTCGAACACTTCTAATTTGTCCAGAATGTTGCAAAGCCAAAGCCAAATGATGAATAATCATTTTGAAAAAGCTGCTCAAGATAGAGATATGCAAAACCAAATAACCCAACAACACCGGATATGGGAGCGAACTGGCGATAAGTATTTCTATTAGCAATTTTTCACTCTAGAACAATCACCATTTATACTTTTGTATTGTCATCGATTCCAGCCTTGTCAAACATGTGTACATGTCCAAATCTAACAATACGTTCAACGCCGACCCGCGAGAACGTGCGTTTTTTCGGTGGTTTACCAAACGCTGCACTGCGCTAGAAGTTGATTGCCAAACGGGTTGGCGGGCGGGTTAACTTTGGCGTTACCTCTTTTTCATCTCCTGAAAGTCAAACTATTATCTGTGTATACGTAACAAATCCTGTTTTTTCTTTTTAAATCAATTTGTTATGTTTAGTATATTATTGTTATGTTTGTCCTGTCCGTCAAGTTTTTTTTCTTTCTTCATTAACATCACCGCACTTCATTTTGCCTGGTAACAAGCGGAGTCAAGAGGTAGTTGCGAGAATGTGTCAAACAGCGTTTAAAATTGACCCCCAAACAGCGTCCAATTTTGACCCCCCATTTACAAAAAAATATTCATCCGAATTTACCCAAATGGCACTCAAGTGAGCAGAGATTTTTTGCTGCGAGAATGGGCCATTCAATATGC
>JAQYVV010000044.1 GCA_030145275.1 Desulfurivibrionaceae bacterium
TGGTCAAGATTTGTTTAACCAGTTTCTCCATAGATGAATATGCTGTTCTTTTGGGGCGAAAATAGCATCCAGGCGGTTGCGAAGCGCTTTTTCGTCCAGGTCAGTTGTTATGGCTCCATGCTGAACAATTGAGATCTCTTTTGTTTCTTCAGAAACGACAATGATCACGGCATCAGTCTCTTCTGAGAGGCCTATGGCAGCACGGTGACGCGTGCCGAGCCGCTTGCTTATATATGGATTCTTGGTCAGGGGAAGGACGCAGCCGGCGGATTGAAGTCTTCCATCGCTGATAACAACTCCCCCGTCGTGTAAGGGCGATTTTGCCTGAAATAGACTGATCAGCAGTTCGCTGCTAACCTGCGCATCAATTAGTAAACCTGATGCTATATACTCTTTTAGTCCTGTATCTCTTTCCAAGATAATCAGCGCCCCAATTCTTTTGGTGGAAAGAGCAATACTTGCCTTGATAACCTCATCAATGGCAAGAAGGTCGTCTGCTTGATTCCTGCCGAAAGAAGAGGCTTGTCCCATCTGGGTCAGAGCCCGACGGATGTCTCTTTGGAA
Source organism: Desulfurivibrionaceae bacterium (assembly GCA_030145275.1). Classification (GTDB taxonomy): domain Bacteria; phylum Desulfobacterota; class Desulfobulbia; order Desulfobulbales; family VMSU01; genus JAQYVV01. The sequence continues at coordinate 565 of JAQYVV010000044.1, forward strand.
TATGATAATGATTATGATGAAAATGGAGCTTAATACGGTGCCGAGCAGCCAGTAGAGCGTCATGAACTCAAGCTCTCTGGCGCCAAAATAGACAATTATCAAAACGCCTATTCCAGCCGCCATCTGCATAGCTCTGGTGCCCCGTATGAGCAGGATTATCTGATAGGTGATGAAGGCAACGATAAAGATGTCAGCTAGATCTTGCCAGCGCATTGAACTTAATGTGTCAAACATATTCTTATTAGAATAGAAAACAAGAGTAATCTCAAGGGTAAAGGGAAAATGATACCAGTTTTTTCGTAAGCGCTCCATGAGCACCCCGCTGCACGTGATCGAGCCCCGTGATATACAGGGGGTATAATCGCGTGGCTCGATCACGCACATCGGGGTGCTCCTGAAACGCTTACGGGCTCGGGGTTATGCAATCTTGGGTGTGCTTAATTGAACGCTAACGGTTTTTCTAAGTCTGCGTTGTAACTATTCAGCTGCACTTCATCTTCGTCCATTTCGGAGTCTCGCATACTCGCTTACCTGGTCTTCTCGAATAGCACAAGTATGCTTCGAAGCCCTAAATGAAGGGGGTAGGCGTAGACTCCGATATGAAGCACATCCGGAGTCTACGCTTACCTGAACATTTACAGTCTGGAGTTAAGGGTAATTTCCTGCCTACGCTGAATAATTACTCTGCGTTATCATACATGTCTAACGACAATTTTTTCAAACATCATAACCAGGCCAACGACCAGGGAATAAATAGATTCTGCTTCGAGGAAATTTTCTGCCCTGGAGTCGAAGAAAATACGCAGCATTGAATCCATGTTATCTTCTGGCTGCCAATAACAGATCATGATAGGAATTTTGGGAAGGGGATAGAGGATCAGCGATATATCAGATGCAAAATGGTTCTCGGATTTTTTAGCGCTGAAGATGCTGACAAGGTCCTCAAAAAGATCGGGGTGTGTGTCCGAGATTCTTTTCAGGGAGTTTTCACATCTTTGCTGGAACAGAGGGGCCATTGCCGCACCCTTTTTTAACTTTCTGAAAGAGATCCACTCGCCATGGTCTTGCGGGGCAACACTTTTTTCAGAGTAAAGAATGTATGTTAACAGTGGAATGGTTAGGCCGTTGTGGGTGTGGCATTCAGATGTGACATTACCTTTTTTGTCTACCCAGAAGTCTTTGCCGAGACATTTAAGAGACAATCTTTCTGTAACGATTTTTCCACCTAGTCTGTCTGCTTTTTCGCTAAGATTTGTAATGGCTACTTTCTTTTTCAGAAGCGTTAGCTCCTCTTCTCTTTTTATGGCATATGGTTCTCTTGTCTCAACTTCATCTGAAAATTTTGCAAGAACCTTTTTGTCGAGGAATGGGCAGGCAGACGGCTGTTTGGTTCCCTTGATGACAGCGGCAGAAAAAGCCAGGCAGGAAGGGAGGTAGCACTGACCACAGTTGGATTGGGGCAGGAGTTTATACAGTTCGAGCGGAGTTTTGATTATGGACATTGAGATGTGTATTTCTTTTGTAAATATTCGGCATGACTCCATCTTCGCACGCCCAACGGAAGTACCCTTGGGGTGCGATCAGGCTGTCTCACATAGCCAACTTTGCTACGCCAGCCTGATCACACGAGGTAAGCGTAGACTCCGATATGAAGCCATGCCAAACATTTACGGATTTTTCGGTTTATGTAACTTTTTTAGCTAAAGCCGAATATTTACTCTTTTATTAATTTTTCAATACAAGTGCTGCTTGGATAAATAAAGTATACATTTTTCTATGTATCCATAGATGTTATAGTAGGCTTTGAAATTGTCGGTGTCACCAAAAAAAATAACAGTCAGCAATATTTTCCTAGCCCGCAACTTTTTCTCAAGGTGGCGGTAACCTGGTAACAGGAAAGACTTATGAATGATTATACTGAAAAGAAGTGTCCCAAATGTGGTCAGAGATTAAAATTTCCTGGTAATATTGGTGGAATGCTTATGGCTTGCCCATCTTGTGGAAAGAAATTTCACTCCGACTTTAAATTTGGCAGCGTTGGCAGGAGAGACCGAGAACCGTCAACTAAAGTGGCGAAGGTATTCGCTATGCCCTATGATATGCTGCAGCGTCTTGGTCGATATTTTTCTTCATAGGCACTGTAGCTACCATGCTAATAATTATATCGCCTTCAAAAACCCAAGACTTCAATGCCAATAGTTTGGCGACGCCATTCCATACCATACCTGCTTTTCTAGACCATTCAGGTAGGCTGATAGAATGTCTGCGAAAATTTGATGTGGGGCAGATCGGAGAGTTGCTGAAAACGAGCCGTAAACTCTCACAGTCAAGCTGGCAGAGCTTCAATGATTTTCAGGTGCCGTTTGATCTTGAGAATGCTAAACAGGCACTGCTCGCTTTCAAAGGTGATGTTTACAGCGGGATCAGGGCTGAGCAATACTCGGAAGAGGATTTTCTCTTTGCCCAGAAACATCTCCGTATTTTATCTGGACTCTACGGCATTCTAAGGCCGCTAGACCTGATTCAGCCCTACCGCCTGGAGATGTCCACAGCCCTGCTGACGGATAGGGGGAAGAATCTTTATTCCTTCTGGCGAGTGGTGCTTACTGCTGGAGTGAATAAGGCCCTTGCATCATTTTCAGAGCCGCTGCTGCTCAATCTTGCTTCTGTTGAATATTTTAAAGCGCTTCTGCCAAGCGCGCTAAATTGCAGGGTAGTCAATGTTGCTTTCAAGGAGAAGAAAAACGGAGGGTACCGAAGCATCGCCATCCATGCTAAAAGGGCTCGCGGCAAAATGGTGCATTTTGTCATAGCAAACCGTTTTTCCAAGCTGGCAGATTTGCTCACCTTTTCCGAAGATGGCTATCTGTTTAGCGAGGAGTTTTCCTCCGCAAATGAGATGGTATTCTGCCGGGGCTAGTACCTCGTAAACCATAAAGTGTCGCAAGGTTACGAAGGAATTTGGCGGGACAACAAGGCACGACTGGCGGCGCATAGCAGCGCTATGTAACAGAAGTCGTAACGCAGTTGGCTCGTCAAATAACAAGTAGGTAAGTGTAGACTCCGAGATGCGACAGTTTAGGGTTTACGCGGTACTAGAAGGTCTTAAGCGGTTTTTTCCAGATAGTACTCATAGTCGCCCTCATAAACTCGCATCTCTCCATGATCTATGAAAAACACTCTATTGACCAATGAACGCAGGAAATGACGGTCGTGGCTGACCAGGATAACGGTTCCTCTGAATTTTTTTAAGGCTGAAAGTAAGACATCCCGGGATTGGATATCCAGATGGTTGGTGGGCTCGTCTAAAATCAGAAAATTGAGGGGTTGGCCTAAGAGGGTTGCCAGTACCAGCCGACTTTTTTCACCGCCGGAAAGCATGCTGATTCGTTTATCTACATCATCTCCCTGGAAAAGAAAAGCAGCGCAGAGGTTTCTGATGCTGCCGATATTGGCCAGGGGCAGGGCTGCCTGAACCGTATCAAAGACCGTTAATTCCGGGATGAGTATGTCCATGGCGTGTTGGCTGAAATAGCCGGCATGCACGCTGGCGCCGCTTGTGGCGCTGCCGCTTGTGGGTTTAGTCTGGCCGGCCAGTACTTTAAGGAAGGTTGACTTACCGGCGCCGTTGACCCCGACCACCGCAATTTTCTGCTGCCGGTTGATGACTCCGCTGATGCCGCTAAAAACCGAATGTTCGCTGCCGTTCGCAAGGGGCCACGTTTTGCTGAGATTATTGATGTTTACCACATCATCGCCGCTTCTTGGCGGCTCGTCAAACTCGAATTTGATGCTTCGCTGTTCCGGCGGCAGTACGATACGTTCTATCTTTTCAAGTTTTTTTATTCTTGACTGCACTTGGGCCGCATGGGAGACGCGAGCGGCAAACTTAGCGATGAAATCCTCTTCCTTGGCCAGCATCTCCTGTTGGCGCCGGTAGCTTGCCTGGAGTTGTTGTCGGCGTATTTCCCTTTCCTTCAGGTAAAAATCATAGTTACCTTTATAGGTGGTGATCGTCTGGTTGGCCACTTCGATGATGCGAGAGACAAGGCGGTTCATGAAGTCGCGGTCATGGCTGGTCATCAACAGCGCCCCCTTGAATTCGCTTGCCAGCCAATTCTCAAGCCAGATAATGGATTCAACGTCCAGATGGTTGGTGGGTTCGTCCAACAGCAGTACATCGGGATTGATGGTGAGTATTTTTGCAAGGGCGATCCGCATCTTCCAGCCGCCGCTGAATGATTCAACCTGCTCTTGGTATCTGTCAGGACCAATGCCTAAGCCCGTGAGAACTGCCTGGGCTCGGGCCTCCAGGTCATAACCGCCCCTGTGCTCGAATTCTTCGACGGCGCTGCCGTAATCTTCCAAGAGGCTGGTCATGGCATCGTCATCCATGGGCTCAGCCATGGCGTCCTCCATCTGCCTCATTGTCTCTCCAAGTTTGACTACATCGGCTGAGGCGCTCATTACTTCGTCCAAGGCAGAGTGGCCCTGCATATCGCCCACTTCCTGGGAAAAGTGGCCGATTACTATATCTTTACCACAGGTGATCTGGCCGGTATCGGCCTCTTCTTCTCCGGTAATCAAGCGGAAAATAGTGCTCTTTCCGGCACCGTTTGGACCGACCAGACCGGTTTTGGTTCCTGGCAGAATCTGTAGGCTGGCCTTTTGGAAAAGGATGCGGGAACTATGTTGGATGCTGATATCGGTGAGGTGGATCATGGTTTTCCTTCGTAAAATATTCGGCAACACTCCATGACGGAGTCTACACTACGTTTCGCTTACCTACGCTCGATCAGGCTGACTCACGTAGGACTACTACGCTTCGCCAGCCTGATCGAACATATCTGAAGCGACGGAGTCTTCGCTTACCTGTCAAACATTTACGGATTTTTCAGTTTAAGTAACTTTTTTAACTCAAGTCGAATATTTACTTTCCTTCTGTGGTAACTGTTTGATGATTCTAGCTTGTTTATAAGCTATCTTTGGCTGGCCGCCACAATGCTATTGTTTTGTTCGTCTTGCAAGAGAAAAAACAAAATTATGCTTGCTCAGTCATTATTGCGGGAATAGAGTGATAAGCTCAACAAAATTGAGTTACCTAGGAGCCTTTCTTTGCATCTAATAATCAACAACTTACAAATTCCCATTGAAAAAGATGGAATTGACGAATACCTAAATGCCGCTTCACGAAAGATGGGATTAGGCAAAGGGGTATCTTTTGTTAAAATTCTTAGTAAATCACTTGATCTGAGCAATAAAGAACAGTTTTTTTACAAAATTTCACTTGTTGTCAGGGTATCTGACAGCTTTAAAAACAGGCAAAAGTTTTCAATATACAGCGAAGAAATAAAAGCAAAGAAGCAATTAACAAATATAGAGGATAGGCCAATAATAGTAGGTTTTGGGCCTGCTGGTATGTTTGCGGCCCTTGAACTTATTGATTATGGCTTTAAACCCTTAATCTTTGAAAGAGGTAAGAAAATAGAGGAACGCTCCCTTGATGTGCAAAGATTTATCAAAGAAAGGGAGCTAAACCCTGAATCAAATATCCAATTTGGTGAAGGGGGCGCCGGTTCATACTCGGATGGGAAACTGTTTTCCAGGAGAAATCATAATACAAGCTATGTGAATCGGGTCTTGCAGACTTTTATTAAATTTGGTGCGCCCGCAGAAATAGGCTACATCAGCAAGCCCCACTTGGGGACCGATGTATTGTGCAAAATAGTTCGCAATATACGGCTCTATATCCTGGAGAGAGGCGGGGAGATATTTTATGGCTCCAAAATGACAAATATTATGATCTCAGAGGGCAAGGCCTCCGGCATCATAATAAATGATAGGAAGGAATATCTTTCTGCAAATATCTACATTGCCTTGGGGCATTCGGCCCGCGACACCTTTGAGATGCTGCATGGAAAAGGTGTTGCCATGGAGCAGAGGCCAATTTCTGTGGGGGTGAGAATTGAGCATCCTGTCGAAACTATTAATCTTATGCGATATGGCGATAAATATAAGGATTACCCCGGTTTAGGGGCTGCAACTTATTCTCTTAATTATACCAACCGAAAGATTAAAAAGGGGGTTTACACCTTTTGTATGTGTCCTGGAGGTGAGGTGGTTAATGCTTCCTCCGAGCAGGGCCTGTTGGTTTTAAACGGCATGAGCTACTCACACAGGGCTTCACCGTTTTCAAATGCCGCCCTGGTTGCAACCTGTCATAGCGAAGATTATCAATCAGCCAGCCCATTGGCAGGGATAGAGTTTCAAAAGGAAATTGAGCGCAAGGCCTTTAGGGCTGGAGGCGGAAGCTGGAAAGTCCCGGCTCAAAATTTGATGAATTTTTTAGGAGAGGATAAATCTGCGGGCTTGCACGAAAGCTCTTATAAAATGGGGGCAGTTGCTGCTGATATGAAAGCGATTTTCCCTGGATTTGTAATTGATGAGCTGTTTGCCGCATTTAATAAGTGGACAGAAGAAGTTCCCGAATTTGTTTCAAAGCAAGCAATATTGTTAGGAGCGGAAACAAGGACTTCATCTCCTGTAAAGATTAGTCGCAATGAAAGATTTGAATCAGTAAATATAAAAAACCTCTATCCGCTCGGAGAAGGTTCTGGTTATACCGGCGGTATAACCAGTTCTGCCGCTGATGCTATTAAGGCCGTGGAAGCACAGGTGTTGCAAGGATAAGTCGTAAATATTCGGCATCACTTCCCAGGAAGGCGATCAGGCTGTCTCACGTAGCCAACTACGCTACGCCAGTCAGCTCACCTCCCTGAAAAGCGATGCCAAACATTCGCCGTTTCACTGCTACGAATTGGCTGGTTGCTTAAACTTTTCAGACAAGTTGAATATATACGATAAGTCTGTGGGCGATGCTTATTCATCCCGGAGTGAAAGTGCGATGCGTTTTCGAGGCAGGTCCACAGAGATAACCCGAGCCATCACTTGTTGGCGAACCTTAACCACCTCAGCTGGATCTTTGATAAACCGATTGGCCAGCTGACTGATATGGACCAGGCCATCCTGGTGGACACCTATATCAACAAAGGCCCCAAACTTTGTGACATTGGTGACCAGACCTGGAAGCTTCTGGCCTACTTGTAAATCTTCAATACGGTTCACCCCCTCGGCAAAGGCGAACAGTGAAAAAGTGGCCCTGGGATCACGACCAGGCTTGGCCAGTTCCGCCAAAATATCATTTAAGGTTGGCAGACCTACCTGAGAGGTAACATAGTGGCGCAGATCAATTTCTTTCCTGAGTTCATCCTGCTCTATCAGGTCAATAACCTTGCAGTCGAGATCCTTGGCCATTCCTTCAACTATAGTATATTGCTCTGGATGTACGGCACTGGAATCCAGTGGGTTTTTGGCCCCATGGATGCGCAAAAAACCGGCACATTGTTCATAGGCCTTGGCGCCAAGACGAGGCACCTTTAGTAAAGTACGCCGACTTGCAAAGGGGCCGTGCTGATCTCTGTAGGAAACAATATTTTTGGCCAGCACTGCTCCTAAGCCGGAAACAAAAGAGAGGAGCTGGGCGCTAGCGGTATTGACTTCTACCCCGACGCTGTTGACACAATTCACCACCACATCCCCAAGGCTTTTCTTCAAGGCCGCTTGGTTGACGTCATGCTGATATTGTCCCACCCCAATAGCTTTGGGATCGCTTTTCACCAGTTCCGCCAGGGGGTCTTGCAGGCGCCTGCCAATGGAAACAGCACCCCGCACGGTTATATCATGGTCGGGAAACTCCTCTCGGGCAGTTTCTGAAGCAGAGTAAATAGAGGCGCCGCTTTCATCTACCATGGTAATGACTAGATTGCCGGGAAGCGCAAGGGAACGAATAAACGCTTCTGTCTCGCGACCTGCGGTGCCGTTGCCGATGCCTATTGCTTCTATCTTGTGTTCCTGGCAAAGAGAAAGGACCGTGGCGCCGGCCTCTTGTTGCACCCGCTCAGAATGGGTTGGGTAGATGGTGCAGAAATGTAGGAGCTTGCCTTGCTTGTCGAGGCAGACCAGCTTTGCACCAGTTCGAAAGCCAGGGTCTAGCGCCATGACTCTTTTTTGGCCCAGAGGCGCTGCCAAGAGCAACTCTTTTAAGTTAGCAGCAAAGACCATGATCGCTTCCTGATCGGCTTTGTCTTTGAGGTTATTTCGCAGTTCCGTCTCAAGAGAGGGGCCCAGAAGCCGTTTATAGCAGTCAGTTGTGGCAAGGTAGACCTGCTGGCCGGCCAGGGTGTTGTTCTTCACGTGTCGTCTGTGCAGGAGTGCAAGAGCATCTGCTTCAAGGGGCCGTATACTGATGGTCAATACCTTTTCGTTTTCACCGCGCAGCATGGCCAGGAGTCGATGGCTCGGGGTCTTGGCCGCCTGCTC
>JAQYVV010000026.1 GCA_030145275.1 Desulfurivibrionaceae bacterium
TTTTAGTTGTCAATACTTTTTTTCGACATCCTCTTTTTGCTGCTTGGCGGGAACTGATGTTTCCCGCTGAAGAGGCCGACAATCTATATTAACTCACCTCCCATGTCAATACTTTTTGTTAAGGTTTTTTTTGGCTTTTACTTTTGTTCGCATTAATCCCTATTTACGCATCTAACCTATTTTCTATTGATAGCCGCAGCCATACAAGCAGCCCCAAAACCATTGTCAATATTTACAACCGCCACCCCAGGAGAACAACTATTTAACATCCCAAGCAGCGCCGCAATCCCACCTGCCCCAGCCCCATAGCCTACACTTGTTGGTACCGCAACAACAGGACTTTCAATTAAACCTGCTACAACTGATGGTAATGCTCCTTCCATTCCCGCAACAACAATTACGACTGAAGAACTTTTAAGATCCTCTAAGCAAGAAAATAGTCTATGTATCCCAGCGACGCCTACATCATATTTTTTCTCCACCTCATGGCCAAGATACCTTGCCGTCCAATATGCCTCTTCCGCAACAGCAATATCAGAAGTACCCGCCGTAAGCACCGTGATTTTCCCTCTACCGGCATCTTTTGAAACACATTGTTCGTTGGCGCAAAGCAATCGCGCCTCAGCATGGTATTTTACCTGATTAAGTTTTTGACAAACAATCTCCGCTTTATCAGGATCAACCCGGGTAGCTAGTATAATAGAAGAGTGCTCCATCATCTTTTCTATTATCCCAATAATTTGTGCGGAGCTTTTATTTGCTCCAAAAATAACTTCCGGGATGCCTGTTCTTTTGCTCCGATGATGATCTAGGTGAGCGTAACCTAATAAAGACGGTGACAATTTATTGAAAGAGGCCAACGCATCTTCCACACTCAGCTGTTGCCCCCTCAACTTCTCAAAAATCAGGGTTAATTGTTCTGTATCCATGACTCCACGTTATCCTATTTTCCAAGGGACTTGTAATGAAATAAGCTTTGCAATATGCGCAGAATTTTCGTTCATATCCAAGTTGCATAGCAGAGCTATGTAACTATTTCTGCAACGCAGGATATGGGCGATAAGACAAGTAAGATTGTAAAGTTTATTTAGGCACAAGTCCTAAGTTACGGTTTTTTAAATTTACTTTATATGCCATTCCTCATAAGGGGACTATGCTCAGTGCCCCTGCAGGGTAATCAGTTCTGTCCCCCTTTGAGGGGAATAAGTGCCTTTACGAAATTTATTTCTTGTTAAAAAACAAAGGAAACCAACTTCTAAGGTAACTATTCAGCGAGAATTGCATAACATGGGTAATCTCCCAAGCGTAACTGTTCAGATGCGCCTTAGATGTGTTCGATCAGGCCGGTCAGCTATACATCAGTATGCTGGCCGGCCTGATCGGGCGCAGATGAGGTGAAGCTGAATAGTTACCTTCTAAGTTACTAACTTATTATATTGACATCTATCCAACCTGCTATAACAATGCTACATTTATTGGTCAAAACTATCAAATACAGGAATCAAACAAGGTTATCAAATGCAACAAAACGATATTAACCATCGTCCGCCCAGGAGGTGGACAAAAATAATCCTAGAAGTTGCGGAGCCTCTTGCCGAACTATCAGTATCTTTTATAGGCGACCTATCCGGAAGCGGAGTTGAATACAACAACTGCTATCACCCAGGCACAGAAAATAACATTAGTTCCATTACCGCTTATCTTGAAGAAGACCAAAAATGCAGCGAGAAAATAGATGCCCTTGAACTATTTCTGGAAAATCTACATAAACAAAACCCACAGCATGCAAGGCCCAAATTTACCACCGATCTTTTGATTGAGGAAGATTGGGGGAATAGCTGGAAGAAACACTTCAAGCCAATCCATGCGACAAATAGAATTGTCATAAAACCATCCTGGGAGGAGTCCCCCCCCAACAAAGGTGAGTTTGTTCTTGAAATAGACCCCGGCATGGCCTTTGGCACCGGTATGCACGCCAGCACCCAGTTATCACTTGAATTTATTGATGAACTGTTTCAAAATCATGCTTCAAAACTCTCGACAACTCTTGACGTTGGAACCGGCACAGGGATCTTGGGATTAGGCGCGGCCCTTCTTGGATGTCCCCATGTGGTAGGAATCGACAATGATATTGATGCACGAATTGCTGCCGTTGAAAATATAAAGAAAAACGCTCTTGAGGAAAAAATGAGCGTCGTTGACCAAGACCTCGGGAACATAACAGGGAAATTCGACCTGGTTATTGCAAATATTATCCACAATACCCTCATTGAGCTTGCCAAGCCTTTGACAGAAAAAATAGCCGCCAATGGCTTTTTGATCTTAGCCGGGATTCTGTCTGGAAAGCAGGCAGAAAATATTATAAGAACATACTCTGCCATTGGCCTCAATCTTGTGGAAGAAAAGCAGAAAGAGGAATGGAGCGCTATCTGCCTGTCTAAAAGATAAATTGTAAATGCTCGGTGGAAATGCACGTTTCGAAGTCTACGCTACCTACAGCCCACCTGAAGTTATGATAAACTAGGAAATCCATGCGCCGATTTTATATTAACCCCGCAAATATATCGAGAGACAAAGCCGTCCTGGAAGGAGATGATGCCCGGCACCTGAAACAGGTGTTACGCATACAAACAGGCCAAATGGTCAGCCTATTCGATGGGGCCGGAACGATCTATAAAGCAGAGGTCGAAAAAATTTCAAAGTCCACGGTTGGCCTTATAATTTTTGAATCCCACAAAGAAACCGACACACCGCCCCATCTCCATATCGCCCAGTGCATTATAAAAAAAAAGAACATGGAGTTAATAATTCAGAAGAGTACTGAGCTTGGTGTTTACTCCTTTACCCCGATTATCTCCCAGAACTGCTCATTGACCTACAGACCATCAACTCAAGAATCCCGCTGGCAGAAAATCGCCTTCGAAGCCTGTAAACAATGCGGCCGGTCATATGTCCCCCCAATAGAGGCCCCGGTGAACATCTCTGATTTTTTGGCAGATTTGCACTATGACCAGAAGATAATCCTCTGGGAAAATGAGTCAAAAAACAGCCTGCAGCCATTTAGCAGCACAAACCCTCCAAATTCCCTACTGCTTCTCATAGGCCCGGAAGGTGGGTTTACCCAGGAAGAAGTTTCACTGGCTCTGGCGGCTGGATTTACTTCCGCGAGCCTAGGCAATCTAACTTTACGAGCTGAAACTGCAGCAATTTCAGCCCTAGCCATAACCCAATATCTTCTCAACAGATCTAACCATGAGGCCAGCAAAAAATGAGAGCCGTCGTCCAACTTGTTTCACAAGCCTCCGTCACAGTTGAGCAAGAGACAACCGGCGCAATTGCTGCCGGACTGGTTGTCCTCCTTGGCATAAGCCAAGATGACACGGAAAAAGATGCTCAGTATCTTGTCGAAAAAATCGCCAATTTACGAATATTTCCAGACCAGGAACAGTTAATGAACAGATCAATTCTGGATGTTGCAGGAGAGATGCTCATAATCTCCCAATTCACCCTGTACGGCGACTGCAGAAAAGGTCGCCGCCCCTCTTATTCAAAAGCCGCCAGGCCTGAACAGGCTAAAGCTCTATACGATTTCTTCATCCAGAAAACTTCCCAACTCGGCATTAAAACTGCGACTGGTCGATTTCAAGCCATGATGAAGATCGCCCTAATCAATGATGGCCCGATCACCATCATGCTCGATTCAAAAAAATCTTTCTAAAAGATTGTTTTGACTATAAGAAAAGCATATACTCGGTCGTATTCATTTTTTCTCTTACTTTAAAATACATTTAACAACCCCACAAACGAGGATTATTGTGAAAGTTTCCGTCGTAAAAAACATACTTGATGCCAACGATAGAATTGCTGCAGAAAACCGCCAACTCTTCGATCAAAACAACCTTTTTGTTTTGAATCTTATGAGCGGCCCTGGGGCCGGTAAAACAACACTTCTTGAACAGTTGGGCAAAACATTGGCCCAAGAAAAACGTATCGGTGTGATTGAAGGGGACATTCAATCGACGATTGATGCGGAAAGGGTCGCAGCCACAGGAATTTCTGCCGTTCAAATTGAAACTGATGGAGCCTGCCATCTTGATGCAAACATGATCCGCTCTAGCCTGAACGACCTTGATCTCTCCAGCCTTGACTTGCTCATTGTTGAAAATGTCGGCAACCTTGTCTGTCCCGCAGAATTCAATATCGGTGAAGATTGCAAAGTCATGATTTTGAGTGTCACAGAGGGGGATGATAAGCCCTTAAAATATCCCCTCATGTTTAAGGAATCCCGAGTCCTTTTAATAAGCAAAGTGGACTTGCTTCCTCACCTGAGATGTGATGTAGAGAAAATAAAAAATGCTGCCCTTAGCATAAATCCGGGAATCACCATTTTTGAAATTTCATCTTACACCGGCCAAGGCCTGAAAGAATGGCATCAATGGGTCCTCAAGCAGATAAAAAAATAAACCCAGCCTCTGGGCCACCCCTTTTTCTGAAAAAAATATCTGTTTCAGGAGTAGTCCAGGGTGTAGGCTTCCGACCATTTATTTTTCGCCTTGCCAAGCTTTCCTACCTGACCGGAATGGTGTGCAATACTGTTTCCGGTGTGTCTATTGAAGTGGAGGGGGAAGAGAATGCGCTTGAGTCCTTCGCCCAAAACATACTTTTCAAAAAACCGCCCAACGCTTCCATTTCCTCCCTGAATATCACTTCTTTCGAACAGATACCCAGAAGAAAGCATTCAACCTTTACAATCCGTACAAGTTCTCAAACCGGCACCCGAACCGTGATGGTTCCTCCAGACCTTGATCTCTGCGATGCCTGTCTGACTGAACTTTTCACTCCGGGAAACAGACGCTATCACTATCCATTCACCAACTGCACAAACTGCGGGCCCCGATATACCATCATTGAAAATCTCCCCTATGACCGTCCCGCAACGAGCATGAAATCATTTAAGCTCTGCGATGAATGCGCTGAGGAATACAAAACCCCCCTGGACAGACGATTCCACGCCCAACCAAATGCCTGTCCTGCCTGCGGCCCTGAGTTGTCCCTATCCGATAACAAGGGACGAATTCTTGCGGGAGATCCTCTTGCCAACACACAAAACCTGCTGTCTCAGGGGAAAACAGTAGCCGTCAAAGGAATTGGCGGCTTCCACCTAGTTGTTGATGCAAAAAACGAAGAGGCAGTTGACAGACTTCGAGAATCTAAACAACGCCCGGACAAACCTTTTGCCGTTATGGCAAAAGATCTGCAAACTGTTGAAGAATTTGCCGCCATCAGCCCCTTTGAAAAAAAACTTATCACCTCAACTGAAAAGCCCATCGTTCTTCTTGAAAAAAAGCTCCCATTTGCACTGCCGTCCAACATAGCACCCAATCAACGTTATATTGGAATCATGCTCCCCTACTCCCCTCTCCATCATCTCCTATTCAACAGTGAGAATCTAACCTGTCTGGTCATGACATCCGGGAACATGAGTGAAGAGCCTATTATTGTGGACAACAACGAGGCCTATGAAAAATTAAACAAAGTTGCAGACCTTTTTCTCACCCACAACCGAGACATCCTGACCAGTAACGATGATTCAGTCGTAAAAGAGGTTGATGGCAAGCACCTTTTTATTAGGCGATCACGCTCATATGCCCCCGTTCCTCTGCATTTTTCTTTTGATGCAGGACACACCTTGGCTGTCGGTGGTTCGATGAAAAACACGATATGCCTAACAAGAGGAAGCCAATATTACCTCAGTCAACATATTGGAGACCTCAAACATTTTGAATCGATCCGACATTTTGAGTCAGTGATCAAACATCTTGGCGAAATGCTCCTGGTTACCCCGGATCTAATCGTCCATGACCTGCATCCAGATTACGCTTCAAGCCAATATGCCATGCAAACGGACATCCAAACAATTGGGGTCCAGCACCACCACGCCCACGCTGTTTCCTGCATGGTAGAAAATGAACTTAGTGGGCCTGTACTAGCCATAACCCTTGACGGAACAGGCTTAGGTACAGATGGAACTATTTGGGGTGGGGAAATCCTTATTGCGGAGCAATTAAAATTTACCCGCGCCGCTCACCTGAGCCAATTCAAATTGCCCGGAGGAGATGAGGCCGTCAAAAACCCCTGGCGCACTGCCATAAGCTGTCTGTATCAGATACTGGGAGAATCAGTATTTGCAAGCAGCCACCCAATTGTTAGGAGTCATAAAAAAGATATCGCCACCCTTGTCACGATGATTGAACGAGAGATAAATTCACCGCTGACTTCAAGCTGCGGCCGCCTATTCGACAGTGTCTCCGCCTTAACAGGATTGAGACACTCTTGCACCTATGAAGGCCAAGCAGCTTTGGAGCTTGAAATGGCCATCTCCAACAGCGATGACTCACTATATTCTTTTGATATAGTCCAGGGTAATAGGCCCATACTGCTCTCATGGGAACCCATGCTTTGCGACATATTGGCCGACCTTAACAAAAACATCTCTCCCGGATTGATCAGCAACCGTTTCCACAACACCCTTGCCGCAATCTTTTCTACAGCCTGCGGCAAGCTGAGAGAAACAGAAAAAATAAATTCAGTAGTCCTAAGCGGGGGAGTTTTTCAAAATGGCACCCTGTTAAAACGCCTTACCAGATCATTAACAGAACTGGAGTTTGAGGTTTATTCACACCACAAAGTCCCACCAAACGATGGAGGCCTTTGCTTAGGACAGGCGGTAATAGGCCGCGCCATAGTTAGAGAAAACACTCTAAAAAAACGTCCCTAAACAAAACTCTGGCTCGAAGCATGGCCCCTTGGTATAGTTTCATTTTCCCTTCTCACAAAAATAAAAACGGGCAGTATATGGATTGGATAAACACCTTTAGGGATAGCAAAATAGCAATAAATCTGGCTGAACAGCTAAACAACATGCAACCCAGACCAGCCAGAATAATGGAAGTCTGTGGTACCCATACAGTCTCAATTGCCCACAACGGTATTCGAGAATTTATGCCGCCAGGAATAGTGCTCACCTCTGGGCCTGGATGTCCTGTCTGCGTCACCGACACAAGTGAAGTCGATCTCTTTATCGCTGCCGCAAAACGAAAAGATACGATTATCACGACATTTGGCGATCTGATTAAAGTCCCTGGCAGTTCGTCAACTCTCAAAAACGAAAAAACAAACGGAGCAGACATCAGAATTGTCTATTCCCCCCTCGATGCCGTTGAAATAGCACGACAAAACAGCAACAAAGAGATTGTTTTTCTTGGAATCGGCTTTGAAACAACCACCCCAACAGTAGCCGCAGCAATCATGCAGGCAGAAAAAACAGGGGTTAACAACTTCTCGGTTATTTCCGCTCACAAACTCATGCCCCCAGCTCTTGAGGCACTTGTGGCAGACGATGAAGTCAAAATAGATGGTCTTCTCTGCCCGGGCCATGTTTCGATAATTATTGGCGCAAATGCCTACGAACCTCTTGTGGAAAAATATAATATTCCATGTGTAATCTCTGGGTTTGAAGCCGTCGACATACTGCACGGCATCATTATGCTGGTCGAACAAATTGAAAATAGCAGAGCAGAGATTGAGATTTCCTATGACCGTGCTGTTTATCAGCACGAAAATTCTACCGCTCTACACATTATGTACCAGGTTTTCACACCCGCAGTATCTATATGGCGAGGTCTCGGTGAAATTCCCTCAAGCGGCTTAGTTATAAAGGAAGAGTACAAAAAATATGACGCAGAGCACAAGCTGGGGCTGAAAAAAATAAAATCAAACAAAAGTTCCGGATGTCAATGCGGTGAGGTCCTTAAAGGGATAATCACTCCAAAGCAATGCAAATTATTTGACAGGGCCTGCCAACCAGAAAACCCCATCGGCCCATGCATGGTATCTTCGGAAGGCGCCTGCGCTGCCTTCTTCCGCTATGGCAGATAAATGACCCCTATCTTTTATTAATTTGGGCCATCTATGAGTCCAGCCTCTCAAGTACATTTATGCATTCTTTCTCTTTTCGCAGATAAGCATCCACCACTACAGGATCAAAATGGGCTCCTCTTTCCTCGACAATAATAGATTTCGCACGGTCATAGGAGAAGGCATCTTTATAGCAACGTTTAGAGGTCAGGGCATCAAACACGTCTGCAAGGGCCATTATTCGGGCCGAGACAGGTATTTCTTCCCCTTTCAACCCTTCAGGATAACCGCCTCCGTCCCACCTTTCATGATGATACATTGCAATTTCAAAGGCTATCTTGAGATACGAGGCACCAGTTTTTTCATATACTTCTTTCAGGATATCGCCGCCAACCTTTGCATGGGTTTTCATTTTTTCAAATTCGTCGCTGGTTAGACGTCCCGGCTTGTGCAGGATACTGTCAGGAATTCCAACCTTGCCAATATCATGGAGCGGACTCACTTGAGAAATTTCTTCTGCAATATTTTTCCCGGCAACAAGTGATGGTGAAACTGCGGCAATATCAAGAGCAAGAATGCGGCAATATGCAAGAACTCTTTCAAGATGTCCTCCTGTTTCTCCACTTCTGGAACCAGCCAGCTTCACCATTGTCATGATCAGTTCATCTTGACTTTCAAGCTTTAACAACCGCAAAGCCGATGACAAACGGAGATTCAGTTCATCTTGAAAAACAGGCTTTGTCAGAAAATCATCTGCCCCAAGAGACAATGCCTTTATAATTGACTTTTTGTCTTCCAGTGCTGTTAGGACAATCACATAAGTGTATCTCGTTTCTTTTTTTCGCAGTTTTTTTATTAAATCAAAGCCATCCATTGTGGGCATCATAAGGTCTGTAATGACCAATCGTATGCCTGGATCTTCCAAGCAGTGTTGCAGTCCATCTGCACCATTTACTGCCTCTACAACCTCATAGCCCTGTTTTTTCAGTTTTACGCTCAGCAAACGACGCTGAGTAGCTTCATCCTCAGCAATAAGAACTTTTCTATTTCCTTCCATATATTTTCCAAAATTTGTTGATAGGTGTGCACTGAAACTTCTTTAGAATAAGATGTATTTATTGTAACTTGAAAAAAACTTAATGGGAATTTTTATAACATGAATGAGAAAATAACCTTGGACCATGGAAGCGGCGGCAGGGCCTCCCATGATCTAATCAAAAACCTTTTATTACAAGTATTTAACAGCAAAACTCTTGCCCCCATGGAAGACAGTGCCCTTGTGCAAATAGGCCAGGAAAAAATTGCCTTTTCCACTGACTCATTCGTCGTTGACCCAATATTTTTCCCAGGCGGAAACATTGGGGACCTCGCAATCAACGGCACTGTTAATGATATAGCCATGAGAGGCGCACAGCCTCTTTATATCTCTGTCGCCATGATTATTGAAGAAGGTTTCCCAATCTCAGACCTTGAAAAGGTAATCCAGTCCATAAAAAAAAGTGCCGACATTGCCGAGGTTGAAATTATTACAGGCGACACAAAGGTTGTGCCGAAAGGAAAGGCCGATAAGATTTTCATCAATACTACCGGCATTGGGGTGTTAAGACAAAATTTTGATATCTCCGCAGCCAATGCGGTACCAGGTGATCATGTAATTTTAAGCGGCACAATGGCAGACCATGGCGTCACAATTGTGAGTAAACAAGAAGGACTACAGATATCAGGTAACTTCCAGAGTGATTCTGCCGCCCTCAACCATATAATCCAGAAGTTACTCGGCCACGCCCAACATCACATTCATGTTTTACGGGACCCGACGAGGGGCGGGGTTGCCACAACCCTGAACGAAATCGCCGAATCTTCAAAAATGGGGATTCGTCTAAAAGAAGACTCTCTGCCCATCAGAAATGATGTCAGAGGCGCCTGTGAACTCCTTGGCCTTGATCCGTTATATCTGGCCAACGAGGGGAAGTTCCTCATTTTTGTGGAGCCAAGCGTATCAGAACAGGTAATTCAAATCCTTAAAGAAGACAAGCTTGGCAAAGACAGTCAAATTATCGGCCAAGTTACCGAGGAAAACCCAGGAAAAGTCCTGATCGACAGCCCACTGGGAACTTCCAGGCTGCTCGATATGCTGCACGGCACCCCTCTGCCCCGTATCTGCTAAAAGATGATGATAAGTAATCGCTTTTTCAGCGGTGAGCAGGAATGAAAATTTGAGCCATAACCGCCCACTGACGCTGAAAAAGCGCACCCAAAACTCAGATTTCCCGAATAACAATTTTAAACAATCAAACCCCACCCTTCCGTAAATCAAAACTGTGGTGCTGTACTTTAAAGAAAACCCAATGAAATACTGCTACTTATTTTCAGTAGTGTCCGGTTAGGGACTTGCATATAGATAGTAAAAAATGACTTACAGTTATTACCCCAAAGCAAAATATTTTTTTCATCTAACAAATCCCTTCAAACGATTTTTTTATGTTTGCCAAATCAACACTATACAATTTAACGTCAATGTCGCCCAATTCAGCTAAGGTCAAAGCGATCAAGGTTCATCACCTTGTTCCACGCTGCTACAAAGTCATGAACAAATTTTTCTTGCGAGTCTTCACAGCCGTAAACTTCTGCGACAGCGCGAAGGCGGGAATTTGAACCGAAAATGAGATCTACGCGGGTGCCGGTCCATTTGAGCTCCCCTGTTGCGCGATCACGCCCCTCAAAAACGTCTTCGGATTCAGATTTCATCTGCCATTTGATACTCATGTCGAGCAAGTTCACGAAAAAATCATTGGTGAGCGTCTCCGGCCGCTTGGTGAAGACACCGTGCTGAGATTTACCCACGTTGGTATTCAAGGCGCGCATGCCACCAACGAGTACCGTCATTTCAGGCGCGGTAAGCGTTAGCAATTGGGCTCTATCAATCAGCAACTCCTCGGCCGACACGGCGAATTTGTTTTTTTGGTAGTTGCGGAACCCATCTGCAGCCGGTTTGAGCGCAGAAAATGACCCCACGTCGGTCTGCTCTTGCAGTGCATCCATTCGCCCTGGCGTGAAGGGAACTATAACATCGTTCCCGGCATTCTTCGCAGCATGCTCAACGCCTGCGCATCCTCCCAGAACAATCAAATCGGCGAGCGAAACCTTCTTGCCCCCCGACTGCGAATTGTTGAACTCCTGTTGGATTCCCTCAAGGGTCCGTAGCACAGTCGACAGCTGGTCCGGCTGGTTAACTTCCCAATCCTTCTGCGGCGCGAGACGAATTCGCGCACCGTTCGCACCGCCACGCTTATCAGAGCCACGGAATGTAGACGTCGACGCCCAGGCGGTCGATACAAGTTGGGAAACAGACAGTCCTGATGCGAGAATCTTGCCCTTGAGGTCGACGATCTCCTGCTTGTCGATCAGCTCATGATCGACGGCGGGCACCGGGTCTTGCCAGGTCAGTTCTTCAGCAGGGACATCTGTTCCGAGATAGCGGGAGCGGGGGCCCAGATCGCGGTGAGTCAGTTTGAACCAGGCCCGGGCAAACGCATCCGCGAACTCCTCCGGGTTTTCGTGGAACCGCTTCGCAATTGGCTTATAGATTGGATCCATCCTCAGAGAGAGGTCTGCCGTGGTCATGATGGTCGTAACCCGCTTCGACGGATCGTGGGCGGCAGGTGCGAGATCCTTTTCATCCGGACTAACCGGAACCCACTGGGTGGCGCCGGCGGGGCTTTTCACCAAATTCCAATCATAGCGGAACAGCACATCGAAATAACCATTATCCCACTGGGTCGGTTTTGCCGTCCATGCGCCCTCAATGCCGCTGCTGATCGTGTCTCCCCCCTTACCGCTGCCGAAACTGCTCTTCCAGCCGAGACCCTGGTCCTCAATAGAGGCAGCTTCCGGCTCAAGGCCGACCAGCGCTGCATCGCCCGCACCGTGGCATTTGCCGAAGGTGTGGCCGCCGGCGACCAATGCGACGGTCTCTTCGTCGTTCATGGCCATGCGGGCAAAAGTCACTCGAACGTCCTGGCCTGAGGCGACCGCATCCGGTTCGCCGTTCGGCCCTTCCGGGTTCACATAGATGAGGCCCATCTGCACTGCGGCAAGAGGATTTTCAAGGTTCCGATCGCCGGAGTAGCGCTTGTCACCAAGCCACTCGTTCTCGGTTCCCCAGTAAATGTCCTCTTCCGGCTCCCAGATGTCTTCACGTCCGCCGCCGAAGCCAAACGTCTTAAAACCCATCGACTCCAGGGCGCAGTTCCCAGCGAGGATCATGAGATCGGCCCAGGAGATTTTCTTACCGTATTTCTGCTTGATCGGCCAAAGCAAACGGCGAGCCTTGTCAAGGTTCACGTTGTCCGGCCAGCTGTTTAGAGGCGCTAATCGCTGATTGCCGGAGCCTGCCCCGCCGCGGCCGTCACCGGTGCGGTAGGTGCCGGCGCTGTGCCATGCCATCCGAATGAAGAGCCCCCCGTAGTGCCCGTAGTCGGCCGGCCACCAATCCTGCGAGTCGGTCATCAATGCATAAAGGTCTTGCTTCAGAGCCTTGAGGTCGAGTTTCTTGAACTCCTCAGCGTAGTTGAACGCCTCGCCCATCGGATTGGACAGGAGAGAGTGCTGGTGCAGAATATTGAGGTTCAACTGGTTCGGCCACCAGTCACGATTCGATGTGCCAACGCCGCCAGTGGGTTTGCTAGATCTGCCTGTTACCGGACACTTTTTGTTCTCTGTCATAACTTGTCTCCTCTCGTGGTTTTTTATTTTTGGCACATTTGAGGCACATACCTTTCACTTCCAAATGGGTTGTTTCTGGTAAGCCAATATCTTTTAACGTTTCTGAAAGCGTCAATTCATCTAATTCATCACTGTGGAAATCCATGGCCAGGCCACATTTGCTGCAGATAAAGTGGTAATGGCGGCTCAGGTTCGCATCAAAGCGGGTCCTTTGACGAGAAGAGCGAAGAGTGGTTATTAAACCCAAGTCATTGGCAAGCCACAAGGTGCGATAGACGGTATCCAGCGAAACGGTTGGAAGGCGTTTTCGGATACGCTGGAAAATAGTCTCAGCAGCTGGATGGTCAATAACCTTTGCTACTTCTCGGAAAATCTCAAGACGCTGGTGGGTCAACTTTATACCTGAGTGTCTTAAGGCCTCTTTGAAATTATTTATGCGTTTATCTAATTCTTTTTTACTGATTGCCATAAAACACCCAAACAAGAATGAATTCCTAAGTAAGAAGAATACGACAAAAAGGAATAATGTCAAGAATAATACCACGGAATAGTTAACATTTCGTGTAATGATTTATATATGGCTACCAATAGGATTTGCAGCCATATTCTATAAGCCAGCCTATCTGGTTAACTATTTAATAATTTGAGAGTAAGCGCTCCATGAACACCCCGCTGCACGTGATCGAACCCCGTGATATACAGGGGTATAATCACGTGGCTCGATCACGCACATCGGGATGCCCCTGAAACGCTTATGAACTCGGGGTTATGCCTTCTTTGGTGTACTTAATTGATCGCTAACATTTGAGACATCACTCTCCTCCCTTCTAACCATTATGAGATTTTTTGAGGGTAAAATGCAAGGTTAAAAAATCTAGTGTCCAATAAGGCGCGACAGAGATATGAACTAGGTGTGGAAATAATGGTCAGTTATCAAACAGAATGCATGAATACGGTATTCGTATCTCTCAACTCCTTCCTGCAATAGAAAATATTCTCCCCACGGTTTCCGCGAAGGTAACATGGCAAACTGCTCTAGGAAAATGCTCCGGGAATTTGGCCGAGAGCTTAATCATACCCAGATAAAGGGCAAATGGCAGGATAAAAGAATAAGGAACTTAGTTTAGCAAAACTACGAATACAAACGGCAATATTTTCCGTAATCATTTTGGGTAAGGAAAATTCTTCTCTCAAAACTACATAAAATTCACTCCATTGAACTTTCTCCAGACCAATGAACTATTTTCTTCTCTCTTTAAAAAAGGTACGTAGCAGTTCACTGCTCTCGTTGGCGAGAATTCCATGCTCAACCGTAATATTGTGGTTCAACTTACCATCTTTCCCTATTTTGTAGCGGCTTATCACCGCTCCAGTTTTTGGGTCGGTGGCCGCAAAAAAAAGGTTCTCCACTCTTGCGTGAATCATGGCCCCCATACACATAATACAGGGCTCAAGGGTTACATAGACAGAGGTTCCAAGCAGCCGGTAATTGTTTAGCTTCTGGCCTGCTTTTCTGAGAGCTAAAATTTCGGCATGGGCACTGGGATCAGAATATGTCACCGAACGATTTCCGGCCGCAGCCAAAACATTGCCATTGCTATCAACGACCACCGCGCCAATAGGGACTTCTCCATGAGTTGCAGCTAAAGATGCCTCTTTAAGTGCTAATTTCATGAAAGAGATATGCTGGGATAGTACAATTTCAGTCATAAAAAAACCTACTACTACCGATTTTCCCAAAGCACCTTTAACAAGGCTTTTTTTGATTTTAAAATTGACAAATTATACTAGAGTAACAAGTGTATTCGCTAAGTTATTAGCTTGAACCTGAACAACTTGTTTTACTTTCTGAGTAATTATTGGACTAAGAAAACAACAATAACCAACAAAATATAATGGACCAAGATACCCCCCTCCAAAGGACCCTAAAAATTGGTAAAGCCAGTGTTGGTCTCATCCATCTCGACACTGCCCTATCAAAGGTACTTAAGGACAACTCCCTAAACGAAGAACAGGCTGTGGCATACCTTTTCAAACAGGTTAACAAACATAATTATGTACCACCCACAGCCCACAAACTCTACAAAGATGCCCTAAAACAAGAATACAGTAGACTAAAGACTGGCAACAAAACTCACGAATCTGAAGAGCTGACAGTACGTATACTTGGGCCGGGATGTGTCAGTTGCAACCAAATAAAAATCATGCTCATTGACGTCATGCAGGAGTTCGGGATCGCCGCTGACATAGAGCAAATTCAGGATTTGGATGAAATTTGGCGATACGGTGTTTTAAACACGCCTGCCTTAATCATAAACAATGATATAAAAAGTAGTGGCCGCCTGCCGTCCAAATCAGAAATTGAGCAATGGCTCAGAGACGTACTGGACTGAGCCACTATACCTGTAAACGTAAGCGCTCCATGAACACCCCGCTGCACGTGATTGAACCCCATGATATACAGGGGGTATAATCGCGTGGCTCGATCACGCACATCGGGGTGCCCCTAAAACGCTTACGGACTCGGGGGTAGCAATCTTGGGTGTACTTAATTGATCGCTACTCTGTAAAACTGTCAGCCTCTGCCGACGTCCCCTGGCAAGCGCTTACACCATTCCTACACTTCGGCAAAGGGGAAGTCGGGATCGCTAAGCAATTTTGCCATCCTCATTTTCGTGCCGGGCTTTCCAGCATGAAAGTCAATAAGCTGATCGATAATCTCAAAAACCCTTTCCTCATCAACACCTTTGGCAATTCGTAAGCCAACTTTGGGAGAGGCTCCCCCCTTCCCTCCAACATAAACTTCATAACCAGATTTTGTCGCTTTGATGCCAATATCTGTGGTCAAAACATTTGAGCAGGATGCTGGACAACCTGCAATGGCAATCTTAAATTTCGGTTTAACCGGTTCCCTGCTCTTGTACTTTGCAAGAATTCTATCAGATAACGCCATCGTGTCTACCAGACCAAGCTTGCAATAGCTCTCGCCCACACACACCCTTGGCAACGGAAACTTCCCAGGACCTTTTAACTCCGCCCCTACCTTTTGCAGCTCAGCCTTAATAGCTTCCTCGTTTTCGTCTTGAACATTCAGAATACGAATATTCTGAGCAGTAGAAAGATAAACTGCCAATTCATATTTTTTAGCAAGCTCATTGACCTTGTCAAAGATGTCTGCGAGAACCAGGCCCGCCGGAACGAGAATAGTTATGCTTTTTTTCAATTCCTTCTTTACTTTATTTCCATTCATCTCTATTATCTCTGCTGATAAATTAAGTCTTGTGAGTTAAGAAAACCAGACCAGTTCTGGATTCAAATCAAAATATTCCTTTACTTTAATTTGAGCGTAGAATCAATCGCTTTATCCAACTACACACTCATAATTATTGCCAATTTAAATTATTGGAGAAATGCAATATGGCTAGAATCGCCAACCCAAACAGTTCATCAGAAAAAGCAGCAAATAACATTGATCGACAGAGAGAGAGAGAGAGAAAGTTCATGCTGCAGAACTGTTACAGACACGCAGATGAGCTGTCCACTAAACTTGTGCAACGACTCCTAGACAAACACATTGTCGAAACCAGTTCCGAAAGCACATTGCGAGAACTATTCAGCGGTCAGCTCTCGAAAATAAGTGACCTTGAAGAGTTTGAAGTCCAATTTAAGATTGCCCCTTTGCGAGGCCTCGTAACTGACCCCAATTTTGTCAGTCTGTATCTCACCCAGTACATAATTGAAGATTTGCTTGACCACCCTCTTGTGCAGGATGTATTCGGAGATGACCTTGATGTGTACAGAGCAGTAGAATCTGTGATAGGGAAAGTTCGCCCTACATCATAATTTTATAGTACAAGAAGGAAGCAACAGCTAAGAAAATGGCCCAGGTTCATCCAGACCAGATACCCTGTCTTGTGTATGCAGATGAACAGGGACAGATCAGTGATTTTCCTGAGCTTAACATGGCAGGCCGGCTTGCGGACTATTTCGAGCAACCACAGCTGGAAGATTTAATTCCCCTCCCTGAAGGCAGTGAGCTCTTTGTCCTTCCTGAAAGGTATCCTGTTGGAATTGATCCAAATGACAGGGGACCAGCACGATTAGCAGAAAACCCAGAAAACCCGCATGAAGGGGTTCAAGCAGTTGCTGCTTTCATTGCCCCAGCCCACACCGCCAACCACATTACCGCTTTTGAAAAAACCGGCTCTAACCCGCCGTCACTACCCCTTTTTGCCTACACCGCCGTTGGCTGGCATGATGGACAGTTCTGGGTCAGTGCCTTTCGATCTGACACAAGCAGCAGGCAAAACTTCTCCCGTTTCAGTCAGGAACACATACGGGAAAGGACATCAAAGGGGCTAAAGAAACACCCCAGCAACCGCCTCGTGCAACATCTTGGCAAGTGCAGTCTCACCTACGGATGTCCTGCAGCTAAAAATCTTTTTTTAGGAAGAGAAGAGGCGCCTCTGCCCACTTCACCAACCTGCAATGCCCAATGTGTCGGTTGTATCTCGCTACAACCATCAGGGTGCTGCCCTTCTACTCAAGATCGTATCCAATTTGTCCCAACTGCCGAAGAAATAGCAGAAATTGCCATTCCCCATCTAAACTTGACCGGGAAAACAGTTGTAAGTTTCGGACAAGGCTGTGAAGGAGAGCCACTTTTACAGGCAAAAACCATTGCCCAAGCCATAAAAAAGATACGGAAACAAACTTCAGCAGGCACAATCAACTGTAACACAAATGCCAGCCTACCCGAGGCAGTTGAAAAGCTCGCCAAAGCAGGACTTGACAGCATCAGGGTAAGCCTCAGCAGCGCCCAAATAGAAAAGCATGCCCTCTATTACCGCCCAAAGGGATTTAGCCTGGATTCGGTTAAAGAAAGTATCAGTGTTATGAAAAAGATGAATAAATTCGTCTCGTTGAATTATTTCGTTTTCCCAGGATTCACGGACGACAAGCAGGAATACCAGGCTTTTTGTGACCTTGTTCAAAACTTTCAACCTGATTTTATCCAGCTGCGCAATATGAACATGGACCCTGATTGGTATATAGAGACAATAGCCTTAGAACAGGGCGAAAAAAGTATGGGTATTCAAACCTGGCTCACAAAAATAAAACAGACATTTCCCAATCTGAATTTTGGATACTTCAACCCTGCCCTTTTCTAGGTCATCAGTCACTGATCGCCTCCCTATACAGTGTTGCCGATCAGTGACAAAAAAAATTGCACTTTAAATATTAATTCGTTATATATCCGTACCACATTGTAACACCAATTTAAAAGCAGGAAGGACGTCATGGAAAAAAGATCTATTCGCCTAAAAGATAGTTTCAAACAATACACCTTTGATCAAGATAAAGTCTACACCCCGGCTGAGACAGTCAAACGATTCAAAGACCGGCTTGAAACGGTCAAACTAGACATACTGAAAGAAGTAAAAAGGATTGATAACGGCAGACTGGACATCCCTGTTTATTTCAGTGTTACCGGTAAAGACGCCAGGGAAATTATCGGCAACAAAAAGCAGATGGGCAAAGGCAGCACCCCCGAGCAATCCCAGGCCAGTGCCTGCATGGAACTTGCGGAAAGATACAGCTTCTTCAGTTTCAAAAAAGATCCTGAAAATTTCATCCTTGGCACCTATGCGGAGATGAAGCAGGCTGGCTTTCCCCTTATGCCCCTTGAGAAACTTTTACAGTCCGTTCATGACGAAAAAACCGACATCAAGACTCTGGAAAAACTCCTGGCCGAGGTGCCGATTCAATGGACATGGGCATCAAGCCTCAACAAAGAAGAAGATGTCTTAATCCCCTTTAGCTGGTTTTACGCCATAAACGAATTCAATGGACCCTCTGCGGGAAACAGTTTTGAAGAAGCGATCAGCCAGGGTATTTGTGAAATAATTGAAAGACATGTCTGTGCGGTTATCAGTCATGACAAGATACAGGCTCCACTTATAAATCTAGATTCAGCCCAGGACCCGGTATCCCAAGAACTTGTAGAAAAATTCAGGAAACATAATATTGAGCTGTATCTCAACGATTTCTCTCTTGACACAGGGATCCCGACCATAGGTGCTGTCGCCATTGACAGATCCACCTTTCCAGAAAGCAGCGAGATAGTTTTCACCGCCGGCACCACCCCAAGTCCGGAAAAAGCCTTTATCCGAGCCATCACGGAAGTGGCCCAACTGGCTGGCGATTTTAACAGTAACGCCAATTATGTTGCCAGCGGCCTGCCCAAACCTCTCTCCATGGATGAGGTTGGCTACCTGACTGATCCTGGAAAAGTTGTTAAACTTCAGGATCTTCCTGACCTGACTAATGACAACATGAAAGTTGAGATCGAGCAATTTTTGGTGGCCCTTGAGAAACTTGACATGGAAGTTTTTATCATCAATACCATGCATAAAGAACTACAAGTCCCGACAATTTATACAATAATACCAGGGGCCCATTTCAGAGAACGGTCAAGGAGCCAGGATGCCGCCATGTTTGCGGCAAAATTGGTTGCGGAACTCATAGAGGATCCCCTTGAGTCCAACAACCATCTTATGCACATGCGTGATATTGTTCCTAATGCCTACTATATTGAATTTTATCTTGGCCGCAATCTCTTAAACATTGGTGATTTGGAAAATGCATTGCCCCATTTTGAAAAGGCCTTGAGCATGAATCCGAACGAAGAAGACCTCCCCTACATTTATTCCTATATCGGCAACTGCCTAAAAGACCTGGGCCGTTACGAAGAGGCCATTGCCAATTTGAACAAAGGAAACGAAGTCGACACAGAACGCCCGGACATTCACAATATGCTTGGCTTTTGCCATTTCAAAATGGGCAAACATGAAGAGGCCATTGCCGCCTTCCTTCGCACGGTTGAACTCAATCCCGCCTCAGCCATTGACTACGCGAACCTAGGGATCAACTATCATATGTTGGGCAACAAGGAGGAGGCCGTTAAATTCTTGGATTTGGCCCTCGCTCTCGATCCAACAATTGAATTTGCCAGAAACCACCTGGAAGAGATGACCGATTAACCCTATGCCAAAAAAAATTATGCGCCGAGAAACTTCTGAGGACAGCTCCCTCATCTGCTATTGCTTTAAGCACACAAAAGCAGATATTGAAAATGACATGAGAAGCCATGGCGGGGAATCGACACTTATGAAAAAAATCATGGCGGAGAAAAAAGCCGGGGCTTGCAACTGCAAAAACACAAACCCCAAAGGCCGCTGATGTATAGCAGATGTCCGCCAGGTGGTGGACAATTGGTTAAGTGAAAAAGGCACCCCAGGTGACACCTTAAAATAAGATCTTATGGGGGTGGAGTAAAATTAAAAGTCCAGATTATTATATATATCCACCCGCACCCGCCTCTATCCGGAATGCCCATGCCTACATTATCTGGAACCAACGCAGAGCTTATCTCCAG
Organism: Desulfurivibrionaceae bacterium; assembly: GCA_030145275.1. Taxonomy (GTDB): domain Bacteria; phylum Desulfobacterota; class Desulfobulbia; order Desulfobulbales; family VMSU01; genus JAQYVV01. Next base: position 20,081 of record JAQYVV010000026.1, read on the forward strand.
AATGGCATAAGCCCTCACCTCCATGACTGCTAACTCACCAGCGGCCCATGTCACCAAAATGTTCAATTGACAACAGTCAGATGACTACAGTATTCTATAATATATCTTGTGGTTATCAAATACGGCACCCTTACGAACCAGCCACACAGTAAAGAAGAAGCCCACCGATACAATCACATAATTTCTTTTAGAGAGGAAATATTGTGAAAATCAACAACAATATTATGGCTATGAATACTCACCTCCATTATCAATTAATAAAAAAACAATTCAGGGTGACGCCCCAATATTGCCAAGACCGTCTCATTTGACTAAAGATTTTTTTTCTTCTGAGATACTCTCCAACTGATGAGATGATAAGTAATCGCTTTTTCTAGGTAGCAGGCACTGAAATTTTGAACCATAACTGCCCCTCTGACGATCAAAAAATGCGCCCAAAACTCAGCTTTCCCGATTAACAATCTTAAATAATCAAGCCATACACTTTCGCAAATCAAAGCTACGGTGGTACTGGGACATCAATAAAACAATGAAATACTTATTTAAATAAAATTGTCCATCTGAAAGGAATTGTACGGCAATAGGCGCATTTAAGCTTATGGTGGTGGGGGGGGAATTCTCATGGCCAGAGAGCCAAGCCGCAACTCCAACTCTCCAATACCTTCCGAATTCAATTAACAGTCACAAAAGGTTCTTCGTGTTCCGGCCAGGTAAGCGACCGCAGGGAGACTCCGGCCATTATCAAATGGCTCATAATCTAACTTTTTTATTATCTTAAAGAGCAAGGGGCAAATATAAAAATATTAGCAGAGGAAGGTGGTCTTATTTCAAGAAAATTATTTTATACATGTTTCATACAAGAAGATCTGCCTATGTTGAATATCTATTGCCTGCTAATATCAAATTCGGGATTGGCATCACACTTTTGTATCTATCCTACAAGAATATTTCATATATAAAACTGCAAACACCACAACAGGAGAAGACTTTATGCATTTATCAATGAAAGCAATCGTTTGTCTGGCCAGTATAACAATGTTTTTAGTCTCACCGGTTATTTCTTTTGCCGAGGGACCAACCGCAGCAGAGTATGGTGTAGTCCTTAATCTTTCTGGAAAGCAGAGAATGCTGACCCAAAAGATGAGTAAAGAGATGATGTTGATTGCCCTCAACCATGATGTGGAGAATAATCTGAAAAATCTCGCTGCAACTTCAGGCCTTTTTGATAAAACATTAAAAGGACTCCGTGACGGTGATGCCGAACTACGCCTCCCGCCTACAGTAAGCACGAGAATCGTCAAACAGCTTGATAAAATCAACACCAACCACTGGCAGGAATATTACAAACTTATTCAATCAGTACTGACAGCTAAAAAGGTCTCAAAAGAACAAGTGGTAGTGCTGGCAGAAGCAAACCTACCTTTACTATCACAGATGAACAAGTGTGTGAAACTCTATGAAAAAGATGCCAGCAAGGCAGGAATGAAATCTGATCCGGGGCTGGCTGTTACCATCAATTTGTCCGGTAAACAGCGAATGTTGTCCCAGAAAATGAGTAAGGAATTTCTCCTCACTGCCTATGGTCATCAGGTGGATGACAACAAATTGAATCTTCTTGAAACATCAACCCTGTTTGACCGGACTCTGCTTGGTCTTATGGACGGAGACGAGATGCTTGACCTACCCGGCACCAAGAATGATACCATCAGTCAGCAGCTAAAGGTTGTTATGGATTTGTGGAAGTCATTTAAACCAATCATTGAAACAGCGGCAGACCCAAAAACACCAAGTATATCCCAAGACCAAATTGCCACTCTTGCCAAATCAAACCTGCCACTCTTGAAAGAGATGAATAAAGCGGTAGGGATGTATGAAAAAGAGGCTGCAAAGTAAAGAACGGGAGATTGGAATGGCAATAAAAATGACTGTAAAGAAAAAACTGTTTATTGCAGGTGCATCTGTTGGCACTATACTTTGTATCATTCTGGGGTTAACAGTTTTCTTCTTCCGCAATCTGGACCAGGGCTTTCAGCAAATAGTAGATACATCCAGCAGGGGTGTGGCTAAGTCTCATACTGCAGATACAACCATCGGTAAGGTCAACACTGAACTAAGCGAATTAACTGCTAGGATGATCGGAATTTCTGATGCCATAAGTATGTCTAACAGGAGTGTTCAAGTTACTGCCAGAAAAATAAAAAAACTTTCAGCAGAATTAAACGAAATTACAGAGACCGTGGATGAAGTCTATGACGGAATGGCAGAAGGTGATACAAGGGATTCGCTGGAGACGGTTGCCGATGATATTGGTGATATGCAGGAGAGAATGAAACGTGAAGCACTGGTCGGCCTTGATCGTTCTGTAAAAGATTTAGAGCAATTCACAGTAGATATTGCCGAAATCAGTAACAAGGTGCAGGCGTTGACCGGAGATCTCAATAGCAGCAAAGTACTGAGCAGCGATGTCAAAAAAATCAATACAGGTATTCAGCAAATGTCCCTAGGATTCAAAACAACAATTTCGCAAAATAGAAATGTGCTTGCCGTTGTGATCCTTATCTTTGCGGGGTTTTCTATTATGTTTGGCCTTGTTTTTGCCAAGACTATTACTGCTCCTCTAAGCAAGGCGGTGGATTTTGCCATGGTCATTGCGAAGGGAGATTTTACCAAGAGACTTGAGGTGACCAGTCAGGATGAGTTAGGACAATTGACGGTTTCCTTAAATGAGATGGCGGCCAATCTCTCGAATATGATCGCTGATATTAATAAACAAATAAGTTCCCTGACCGTATCATCGACTAGCATGAACGATATCTCTCACAATATGAACCGCAGTGCTGATCAGACAGTTGACAAGGCCAATACAGTTGCCGCCGCAGCAGAGGAGATGAATTCAAATATGAACTCGGTGTCTGCCGCCATGGAGGAGGCTTCCACTAACGTTGATTCAGTTACCGCTTCCGCTAGGGAGATGAGTGCCAGTATAGCTAATATTGCCAATGAGGTTGGTGAGGCCAGTAAAAACTCCGAGGAAGCGGTAACCCTGGCCAGGAACTCCACGGAAATAGTTACAGAACTTGGCAGTGCCGCCGAGGAAATCGGCCAAGTCACCGAGACTATTGCCGCCATCTCGGATAAGACAAATCTCTTGGCCCTAAATGCCACCATTGAGGCGGCCCGAGCCGGTGACGCAGGAAAAGGGTTTGCGGTGGTCGCCAATGAGATCAAAGATCTGGCATCTCAAACCGCCGAGGCCACCACCGATATTGCCAAGAAATTGAAAACTATCCAGAAATCCACCGCCACGACCACTCAAGGAATTGGTAAGATAACCATAGCAATTGAGCAGGTCAATAAGGTGGTTGCGCACATTACTCACTCTATGGGACAACAAAACCAAGCTACTACCGAAATTGCTGAAAATGTCAGCCAGGCATCTATTGGCTTAAAAGAGGTCACAGAGAATGTGGTCCATACCTCTCTGGCTTCAGCTCAGGTTGCCCAAGAGATTAGCGAGGTCAAAGAAGCAGCGGGTGAGATCAGCAACTCGGGTGCTATGGTTGGCAACACCGCTGAGGAACTTAGTGATTTGGCTGAAGAGCTGCGTCAGAGAATGGCCAAGTTTAAGACCAATAGCTAGGAAGGCCCAGGTTGAATTCGTTTAACTAGACATTTCAAAATTGATTGGCCCCGACAGAAATTAGATTTGAGCAGCCCATGGGATGATAAGCAATCGCTTTTTCTGGGTGGCCAGAAAGGGAGGGGTCAGATCTTTCGTTGACCTAAAGATAACTTTTGTCTCATTTCGGCAACAATTTGGGAGAGCTGCTTGCTTTGAGTTAATCTGCTTTCTATTCTACGAACCACATTACTCACAGCACTATATTTTATCACAAGAATTGTCCAGGAAGATCTTCACTTTTTGTCGCTTCTGCAGCCTATTTATTTGTAAGTGAGGCATGCGAATTACTTGGGTTTTATCCCGGTTTCTTTGACGATGCGCGCCACTGATTCCATCTCATTACGCACAAATTTTGCGAATTCAGTAGAAGTCATGATCATCGGTTCGGCACCAATCTTCAAAAATAGCTTCTTCAATGCAGGGGTGGCAAGCGCTCGTCCAACGTCCTTCTCTATTTTATCCACAACACTGCTTGGTATAGCGGCAGGTGCCCATAGGCCCCACCAGTGGTTGTACTCGAAACCAGCTAGACCGTCTTCGGCGATTGTGGGCACCTCAGGCATTACGCTTGATCGCTGCATACTCGTCACACCCAAGACCATGAGTTTTTTGTCCTTATCAACTGATTTTTTCGCGAAGGCCATCGGCAGAAAGCTGAAGATTACTTCCCCTGCATTTATGGCTGCGACCGTCTCAGGTCCTCCCTTGAAAGGGACATGCTCCATATCGATGCCGACCGCGAGCCTGAATTTTTCAGCGGTTAAGTGTGCGGCACTACCTGTGCCGGGAGAGCCAAATTTAAGTTGACCTGGTTTTGACTTCGCAAGGGCAATTAAGGCTGAAACGCTTTTAATGCGCGGAGATGGGCCAACAACGAGAGCCAAAGGTTGCCTGACCAGCGCAGCGATATCAGTGAAATCTTTTGAAGGATCGTAGGGCAGATTGCTGTTTAAGGACGGATTTATCGCATAAGCACTGGAATGCACGAACAGGGTGTATCCATCCGGCGGTGCTTTTGAAACGGCACTGGCTGCAACCGTACCACCCTTACCTGGGATATTCTGGCCCACCACCGGCTGGCCCCACATTTCGGAAAGTTTCTTGCTCACCTCGCGGGCAATGGTATCAGTGGCGCTCCCCACTGAGAACGAGATGATAACCTTCACCGGTTTCGTTGGGTAGTCTTGGGCGACCGCGCTTACTGTAAAGCACAGTACACTTGCAAAAAACATCAATATTCTTAGGATTTTCATACCCCCATTTTGATCAGTTTACCTGTTGCCCGCAGTTACTGTATCTCTTCAGGCACCGTGAAATTCATGCGGACTCTTTTGCTGGGTCTTGCTGGCCTACTTGCCTGGGAGAACAACCCGGAAGCCCAGATTATCGAGGCGGTAACCTGATCTGAATCCATCTCGATTCGTACACCGGGCGAGCCTGGATGTACCGTTCCAGCAGCCGTCACGAATCACACGGAATGAGCCGGATGACGGTCCTTGGGGATTGTTGCGGAGACTATGCTGGTAGTAGTTCTTGTCATACCAGTCTGAACACCACTCCCAGACGTTGCCGCTCATATCATAGAGACCGAGACCGTTCGGTTCCTTCGTTCCCACCGGATGGGGTGAATCGCCGGAGTTGCCGTCATACCACGCCAGCCGATCAATATCGCTGCCGCCGGCGTACATCTCTTTCTTGCCGCCGGAGCAGGCAGCATACTCCCATTCCGCCTCGGTGGGCAAGCGGAAAGACTTACCGGTATGGGAATTGAGTTTACGAATAAAATCCTGGGTATCAACCCAACTTACTTGCTCCACCGGATAATTGTTCCCTTTTGTAAATTTGGAAGGGTTGTTACCCATTATTTTTTGCCACTGGCCTTGGGTCACCTCATATCTGCCCATACCAAAGGAGTCCACACATACCTCATGTACCGGCTTTTCATTGTCATCTCCCTCTCCGAAGCGGTCGCCCATCTGAAAACAGCCGCCTTTTACCCAGACAAACTCTAGGCCGCTAGTCGGCTCGACCAATTTTTGAAACAATAACATCTTCAACACGTCTACATTGCCAATCGCCAAATCAGCTGCCTCAGGATTATTAGCCACCAGTTTCTTCCAGGCCACCTCTTTTAGATCTTTCCCAGAAGACGAGGAAATAATTTGTTCATAGACAGCAATGTCCTCTTCTGTAGCTTGCTGCCGCTTTCTCCGCAGCTCATCCAAGCGTTGCTGCTGCTTCTTCTTTTCCTCGATCATGGTCAACACTGCCAGCAGGCCGTCATCTTCACCGAGGTTGGTAGTACCGGAATTCTTCTTCATCACCGCAATTTTTGCATCCATTGCAATCAATGCCTTCTCCAGTTGGGAAATCTCCTCCGTCTCCTTTTTTCGAGTCTCCTCGCTCACGTGCTGAACCTGCACAGATTTTCCTTGATAAGGAGATGAATAGTTATTAGTGACAACAGCCATTTCAGGGGTTTCAGAAAGTCTTCGGATGTTATTTTCTTTCAAGCCATCTGCAAGACGGGTTTGTTCCGGGTCGCCGCTTAAGTTATTTGAGGTTTTCTCCTCCGACGAGTGCTGGATAAAGAGGTACCACATGGCGAAAATGCCGCCCCCAACCATCAGGAACACCAACGCAATCTTAAGGGAAGGCCGCAAATATAGCTGGACGGTTTTTTTGGGTAATTTTTTGGGGGCTGGCATCCCCTCCCCAGTGAGGGCGTAGACCTTCACTGGGGACACGACGTTTTTCAGCTCTTTCTCGCCGAGACAGACCGTCTGCACGCCGGGCTGGTTGCGGATGTTTTCGTAGACCGATCTGGAGATGCAGATCCCTCCTGGCTCAGCCAACGGTTCGATCCGAGAGGCCACATTGACGCCATCGCCAAAGATGTCCCCGCCCTTGAAGACTACGTCGCCGACATGTATCCCTATGCGTATGTGAAAATCGGCCTTCGTCAGAATCTCACGCTGAATCCCGATGGCACATTCTACGGCATCCACGGCACTGTGAAAGCGAGAGAGGGTGCCGTCTCCCATCTCTTTGAACATCTCCCCTTTGAATCTGGCCAGGAGGGGCTTCATGATTTGGCGCATCTGCTCCAAGACCTGCAGGGCCTTCGCCTCGTCCTTCCCCATGAGGCTTGTGTACCCCACGATGTCGGTGAACATGATAGCGGATAGCTGGCGGTCTTCTGTCATGGCATATTCTCAAAAGTTAGTCATGTTACAGAAATAACACTGTATTTTACCCTACAACTTACCGTCATTAAAATAATTTTGATGCCACAAAGGCATTAGCCAAAAAAATATACAAAATCATATAATTGTTCGGCACAGACCTACAAGGAGTAAGCACCCCAGGAAGAAGCGTGTTGATAATCAAATTGTGGAACTTGCAGGGTTATATACCTGTTCGGTTTGCTGTTTTTTTCTCTCACTTCCAATTTTTATATATGATACCATAAGTAGAATGAAATGAGCTGAGATACTATTACTTTTACGAATAAGAGGGGGAAATGGAATCTACCCACTTTATCGCCTCACTGGTTTCAAGCATCATTGGACTTCTCCTTGTAGCCACAGCAACTGCCGGTCTGGCCCATAAGCTCAAACTACCGTTTACCGTTCTTATTGTGTTGGTTGGCATCGGCCTAATGGAACTTGCCCGTGTGGGTCCTGCTTTCCTGCATCCGATCCTTGAATACAATATATCGCCTGAAATTATCCTTTTTGTTTTCCTGCCTACCTTGATTTTTGAATCAGCTTTTAATCTAAATTCCAGACAGCTTAGACGGAATATCTTACCTGTTATCACCTTGGCTGTCCCAGGCTTGATCATCTCAACCGCTCTCATCGGGACTATAGTGCATTTTTTCACTGGCCTAGAGTTTGCGGCAGCCCTACTTCTAGGTGCAATTTTAAGCGCTACAGATCCCGTTGCGGTTATCTCGATTTTCAAGCAGCTCGGAGCTCCCGGCAGACTAAATATTCTGGTTGAGGGAGAAAGTCTATTTAATGATGCAACTTCAATCGTTGTTGCAAAAATACTTACAGCTGTCATTGCGGCAGGCTACTTCACTTTATCCACAATAACAGGAGGGATAATTGATTTCTTAATCATCTTCTGCGGAGGAATCTTGGTCGGCTGGCTGGCAGCAGTTATTACTGGCTTGATACTTGGGTATGTCGAAAGTGATCCTTTTATAGAAATCTCTTTAACAACCATACTGGCCTACTTTTCTTTTCTTATCGCAGAAGAGCTGTTCCATGTCAGCGGGGTTATGGCAACAGTAGCAGCCGGTGTTACCATGGGTAGTTGGGGCCGGGCCAAAATCTCATCATCCATTATTGGTTATATGGAAAACTTTTGGGAGTATATGGCCCACGTGGCCAATGCCCTGATTTTTCTGCTTGTAGGTATGCGGGTAAACTTACCGGCCTTATTCTCATCCCTCGACAAACTCGTAGGGGTTATTGTGGCAATGCTCATTTCACGCGCTTTTGTTATTTATACTCTGACCCCCATATGCGGTCGCCTGCCTGGGGTAGAACCGGTAAGTCGACCCTATCAAACCGTAATGTGGTGGGGAGGTCTACGTGGAGCTATTGCTTTAGCCATAGTCCTAAGTCTTGATGATTTTAAATATGCGGAAATGTTTCTAGCCCTTGTGATGGGCGCTGTTTTATTCACCTTACTTGCTCAAGGCCTATCCATCGCTAAACTTGTACACTGGTTGGGGCTTGATCAGATGACCCCAGCTGACCGATTTGCCAGAGCGGAGGGGCTACTTGCCGCAAAATCACACGCTCTAAGCAAGATCCCAGAACTGCAGGAAGGTGGACTGTTTTCGCACCGTATTGCCGAACAGTTGCAAAACTCCTGTATAAAAGAATCAAATGCGCTGAGAGATGAAGTTGATGAACTCCACAGGACAACTATTAATCATGAACAAGAGAGACAACTTCTGGCCACTCGTTGCTTTGGGCTTGAAAAAACTCTGTATTACGAACTTTTCAGCAAAAGTCATTTGTCGGAGCAGGCCTACAGAGATCTTTGCCACTCCGTTGAGGTACAGCTCGAAGCCTTTCAAGCTAGTAGTCATCTGCCCAGATACACCCTGCATCCGCCCATTGAAAATTTCTTCACGTTGACAATTGAAAAGATCCCTCGTTTGCCACTGCTCGGTTATCTGATAGAACAACAGAGGATGGAGAAGTTAGCCCGTGATTATGAAGAGGCATGGGGCCGATACCAGGGAAGTGGTAAAATCCTCTTAAGTCTTGAAGAAATCACCAAACTTGCGGCGATCCATCCTGATACAGTGGTGGAGATCAAGGAACATTATCTTCGTTGGCAGGAGGCGGCCAGAAATAGACTTGATCGTACAGCAGCCCAGTTCCCAGAATTTGTAACGACCATGCAGGCAAGGCTGGCCGGGCGCCTTATGGCCGAGGCGGAAAAGAAAATCATTGAAAAAGAGAGCAGGTCTGGAGCAATTCCACCGGGAGTAATCAGCAATATACTTGTTGAGCTCAGCAACCGTATCTGGAAGCTGCGTGGTCGGGATCTGGCGCGCCTGCATATTGAACCTATGGAAGTTTTGAAAAAAGTCCCATTTTTCCAGGACACTTCAAGTGAAGATTTCCCTCAGATTATCGACAGACTTCGACCGCTTACAATGACTGAAAATAGACCTATAATCCAGCAGGGAGACGCGGGGGACTCACTTTTTCTCATTGGACGCGGCGTTGTGCGTGTATCAAGAGCCTCTGACGGGCGAGAAATAGACTTGGCAACGCTCATGGCCGGAGATTTTTTTGGAGAAATGGCCCTACTCCACCATAAACCTCGCTCTGCAACATGCAGAACCATCACTCCAAGTGTGATCTATGAACTAAAAAGTGAAGACCTAGAGGAACTTAGAAAAATTTGCCCGTCAATCCAGACAGCTTTAGAGAAGGCGGACCTGACAAGAAGAGCAGGGACGAGTTGTCGGTCAAAATACTAATATATGAGGGAGGGGTCAGATCTTTCGTTGACCTAAAGATAACTTTTGTCTCATTTAGGCAACAATTTGGGAGAGCTGCTTGCTTTGAGTTAATCTGCTTTCTATTCAACGAACCACATTACTAGAAGTACTATATCGAGACCAAAAATGCAATCAGGTTACTCGTTTACAAGCTACACTTATTTTCCGGTTTATCCGGATTAGAATTTAGAGATCAGCTTTCGTACAGTTTTGCCATCTCCGGGCTATATTCTTCTCCGGGATTATTATAGACAAAAAAAGGCGGCAGAATTTCCAGTTCTTCTCCTCCTCCTTTGATAGCCTCAACAAGAATAAGCTTGGCAGAACTGCCAGGATAACTGTAAACAATCTGGAGACGCTTGGGCTCCAGCCCCTTTCCCTTTAAGCGAGCCAATAAAACAGTGGCCCTGCTGGCCGGATAGATAAAAGCAGCCCTACCTTTATTTTTTAAAGAAAAAAAGGCGGCATTTACCACATCTTCCAAGGTTGCCTTTATTTCATGCCTAGCCACGGCCTGCTCTCCACCGGGATTTTCACGACCGGAACCGATCTTGCCGTAGGGGGGATTGCAAACAACCCGGTCAAAAGTTTCGGCTTGCATCAATTTCTTGATCTGCACCAAATCCCCCTCAACCACATCGAGCCGCTCGTCAAAATTGTTAAGCGTTCTATTTTTATAAATCAGGGCTATAAGATTTTTTTGAATTTCCAGGCAGGACAGGTAAACGGAGGGCCAACGATAGGCCAAGACAAGAGAGACAATGCCGCATCCGGCCCCAAGATCCAAAATTTTTTCCTTTGGTCTTGGGAAAATAAAATGGGCCAGTAGGACGGCATCTATTGAATACCTGTAGCCATCCTGATGCTGCAGGCAGGTGAGATTTCCGGAAAAGAACGTGTCATTACTTACAAGCGCATCTAACGAGTCATCTTGCACGAATTCAGCCTATACGTTCATCCGCAACAATCTTGTTCAGCAAAAGGCCGGTCAACACTTTCGGGTAAAAATAGGTGGATTTATGCGGCATAATATGAGATGCGTCGGCAACTTTTCGAACCTGTTCCACCGGAGTCGAATTCATCAGAAATAGGAGTGGTGTTTTACCGCTGCCAGAGGCACTTTCTTTTACTGCCACATCAAGGGCCTCGTCAGGATCGCTAAAATAATCAATGAGCTTTTCACCCTCACATTGATCATGGCTCAACCCCAGTACACATTCCACAACAAGTTCCGAGAGCACAACCACATCAAGTTTTTGCAATATTTCCGGATGCTTGCCGGAGCAGGTCTCTGCCATCACACCATCTTTGAGGGTGAGCAGAAAACAGCGGTCCTCGCCGGGATGGTAGAAACCAAACATGGTTTCATCCTTGTTTTCGTCCATTCTGGCGAGGACTTCAGCAAGTAAAACCTCCCTGCTGCCGCCGGAAATTTCATCAATATCAAAACCACTCTGCATTTTGTCTAAAATTTCTGCCAAACTTGTCAACAAAGGTGTTCGCACCAGGCGATGAGTTGGCAGCACCGAGAGGCCGGGATCTTCCATGCCGCAGAGATACATCATGGTAAAATCATAAGGACTATCGCTAGCCACCTCTCCCTGGCGCTGTTTTATGATTTCACGAAGCTGTAATGAAGTGGTATAACGATGATGTCCATCGGCAATATAGAGATTTTTCTCTTTTAAAAACTCGACGATCTTTTCAATTGTCTCAGGAGCACTCACCGCCCATATGGTATGACGGCAGCCATCCTGATCAGTGACGGAGCAGAGATGTTCCTCCGGCTTCGCCTGCTCAAGCAGTTTTATCACCTCACCTTCAGCATCCTGATAGAGTGAAAAAATAGAGCTAAAATTTGCCTGACACTTGTCCATAAGGTTCAAGCGGTCCGTAATCACCCCGCGAAAGGTTTGCTCATGGGGCTTCACAACACCTTCAGAAAACTCCGTAAGCCCGGCAAGACAGATCATCCCTTTACGGGTAAACTTACGCCCCCCACCCAAATTATAGTCAGTGTAATAAAGATATAAGGAGGGCTTCTCATCCCTTATTAAAACTTCTTCAGCCTGCCAGGTATCAAATCTCTCCTTGGCCAAAGCGTACCGTTCTTCAGTCATTGAACCAGCATCAACATTCTTGCTGAGATCGAGATTAATCATACTATATTGGTTCTTCTGGGTTAAAGCCGCTTGAGCCTGAACATCAATAACATCATACGGAGGGGTGACAACTTCATCCAGCGTGACTACGTTACTATTATATCTGACAGCGCAAAAAGGCGCGATTTTGGCCATTCTCTTTCTCCATGCACGATTGAAGCCGGCTCTATCTTTTCAAACAAGACATTGCTCTAGCAAATTAAGTGATTCTGAATTATGATGGTGTCGCAAAAAGTACCCTAAAGGGCATAAATCCGATCTACTGCGTTGCGGATTTTTTGCGAGTACATCAATTATTATATCTGAGACAAAATGTACTAATCAAAAAAAACTAAAAACGGGATAAGTAACTTCACGAAGTAATTCCTTGCCAGGAGCGTGCAAGGCATTTCTTCTAAGTTACTAAAATTTACAACAATAAACAACGGGACAATTTATGTTTGATATCTTTATAGACACTCATTTTTCAGCAGGTCACCATTTAAGAAACTATCCTGGCAATTGTGAACATCCCCACGGCCACAACTGGAGTGTTAGGGTTACAGTAAGGGCCAGCGAACTTGATCATCTTGGCATGGGTGTTGATTTCAGAACAGTTAAAGATGCGGTAAACAAGGTACTCGACACCCTAGACCACCGAAATCTAAATGAGCACCCAAGCTTTCTGGAAATAAATCCTTCTTCAGAAAACCTTGCTGTCTATATTTTCAATGAACTCAAGCCTGACCTGAGATCAGACAGATACAAAGTGCACAGTGTTACAGTTGGAGAGACCCCAAGTTCCGGTGTAACCTATTTTGAAGAATAAGTCCCTCCAGGTTTCAGAACTTTTTTTTAGCCTTCAGGGTGAATCTTCCTATGCTGGTTACCCTTGTGTCTTTATCCGCTTGGCTGGGTGCAATTTGCGTTGTACTTACTGCGATGCCCAGTACACCTACGGCGAACCAGGGCAGCTGTTTAGCATAGATGAACTTCTCACCTTTGTTAGCCAATACAGCGGCAGCCTTGTTGAAATTACGGGGGGAGAACCACTTATTCAGGAAAACTCCATTCTCTTAATGGAAACCCTGATAGATTCCAACCGTAAGATTCTTCTTGAGACCAACGGCAGTATCGATCTCTCAAATGTTCCAGCGAAAATTATCAAAATAGTTGACCTGAAATGTCCAGACAGCGGCATGCACGAGAAAATGCTGTTGGACAACTTCTCCCACTTGAAAGGCCAGGATGAAATCAAATGCGTGATCAATTCCAGAAAAGATTACGATTGGGCTAAAAAGGTTCTTACCCAAGCAAATCTTTTTGGGGATCATCTGCAGGACCAGAAAGCAAAAATCACATTCTCGCCGGTCTCAGCTTCTTTGGAAGCTACAAAACTTGCAGACTGGCTATTGGAAGACAATCTGCCGGCAAGAATGCAGATCCAGCTTCACAAAATTCTCTGGCCGAATAAAGAACGAGGCGCTTAGACAATCTGACTATTTGAATACGGTTTCCCTGAAAAATACAGTGGTGGCATTACGTCGAGCCAATGTTTTAACCTGTTCTGGGACAAGATTTGAAACTGGCATTCGGGATATGCCCATCTTGTATTCGATATGAGAAGCAAACTTATTATCTAGATACCACGCATAAATAAGGCCAAAAAGCATCCCAGGCGGCGTGAATCCTTCCCCCCCATTCAGCACCCTGAAAAATACATTTTTTTGTGATTTAGACCTGTTCATCCGCACAAGGTTAAGGTACTGCTCCAGCTCATCTCTGCTAAAGTAGCAATCTGTCTCATCCTCGGTCCTGAGAATAATCTGATAGACCCGTCCAAGGTCATCACCATCCAACTCAAGCGGGATGATCTGTTTTTCTTGGGCGTAATTTCCAAGAAGAGACTGACCCAGAGCAACCAGAAATGCTATTTCAAACCGTTCAACATCTTCCACCAGATCCCTTCTGATCTTAATAAAACGATCTTCGGGATCATAAAAGGAAAAGACATTATCCCACTCCTGACAGCGTTTCCATTCCTCAACATCAATAAGCTCAAGACCGTCAAGTAGTTGAAGATGCCGGGGTGAAATATCTTGATGGCGCCAGAAGATATCAGCAACAATCTCAATATTGTCAATTTTTAGAGACCTAAGTTTTTCAAAAACATATGCAAATCGTCTACAGGGAAGTTCACCATTATTCAGAGAGCGACCCGAAAGTGCTGGTGTTTCACCTAGTATTCCGTTCGAATTCTCTGCACATATATACTTCTTCCCCGCCCAAATAGTTTGAACAGCTTGGGCAAAAGCACCCGGATCATGTTTGAGAGAACCTACATCAAGAACCTCCTGTGAAAAAATATTTGCCTCCACAGGTATAAAACCCATTTTCAAAATATTGTCACGATCAAGATATATGGGTGTTTTCCCCTCAACAGCATAGTTTTGAATAATACTGCCAGGTATGTCCTGCAGCCCAAGCAGCATAACAACTTGAAAAAGCTCTCGAACCCCTCCGGGGATATTGCGGTGATATGCTTTTATCAGGTCGGAGACATAATAGCGTCGGCTCGTGTCTTCACTGGAAATGTCAGTTTCGCCGGTTTGGGCCCAGATATTGGCCACTAAAATTTTTACTGCAGCCTTATTGCTAAGTATGGCTTGGACCATGCCAGGAACTTGCAAAATTGGGATAATACTGGTGTACAAACTACCGGGCGCAAAAATAAAAATATCCGCAGCAGCAATAGCTGCGAGAACCTCCCCTAATATATTGGCAACCCCGGCATACTCAACAAAAGTCTGGTCCACAGGATACCCTCTGCGAGCATGGGCAGACTTATTCTCTCCGGTTATCATGACACCGTTGGAGTACATAAGTTTGAGCCGGCATGGCGTCGTCGTGCAGGGCAAAACAGAATCTTTCCTAGCCCCGATTAAGCGGGCAATATGATTGACTCCCTTGCGAATTGCTTCGGGTTCTGGCACCGATCCATTTTCAGTCTGCTTAAAAATTGCAGCGGCAATAAAAAGATTCCCCAAACATTGTGGCCGGCTCAAAACTGATACAAAACGGGGGTCCTCAAAAAACATCCGACCAAGAAGAGCCAGTTCGTCCAGGAGATGTTCCGGAACAGTTGTAGAATCAACCCCAGTTAGGCCGATAAGCTCATCAAAAGATGCAGGTTTTAGGTCAAAGCGGAAATTAAACAGTGAGGACAGGCTCTCAACGAGACGCAGACATTGCTCTTCCCTTAGATTATAACTTTCTTGAACAATTTCTTTTCGCAGGGAAGAAAGCAAAACATGGCGCAGATCACCAAGGCCTATTATCGGCAGGTCCTTCAAGAGCTCGCCTGTGGAGCCTCCGTCATCGGTCACACAAACAATAGCCCTGGTGTTAGGGAATATCTCTTTTAAACCCGAGAATGGTTTTTGAGGCCAATCTTTGTTCTGACTGTCTCCGCCAATGATGGTGGACAACCCTGTGCCGCCGCCGAAAACAACAACATTGAGGTCCTTGGTATCAACCCCTTTTAATGCCTCCGTCAGTCTCTTTAGAGGATCGGTGACCTGGGAGGGGCCAGCGGGCAACCCGGTTAGAACCAAGTCTAGCAGTTTTTCCAGTTTAGTTTGGCTTGGCAAAAGATCAAGCGGAGTCAACGGCTTTTGAAAAAGATCTTCAAACAGAGAAGAGGGAAGGCTATTGGGGGGTTTGCTCATAATAGGTCATTCACTATTTTTTTTACAGAGACAAGGACATAATCTCTTTCACCCGTTCAAGATCTTTTGGCGTATCAACTTCGATAGAATCATGATCGGTCAGAACTACTCGAATTTTATAGCCGTACTCAAGGACCCTGAGCTGCTCCAATTTCTCAAATTTTTCCCACTCACCCTCTGGCAAGCCGACAAATGTCACCAAAAAGCCTTTCCGGTAGGCGTAAAAGCCAAGATGTTTATAATATGTTGGCGAGACAGGTTCCTCTGGGTTCCGCTGGAATGGAATGGGGGAGCGTGAAAAATAAAGGGCGTTCCCATGGCAGTCAAAAACGGTTTTCACATGATTCGGATCGCTAATCTCCTCTGGCCGGATAATCCGATAGATGAGCGTTGACATGGGAAGTGTCATATCGTCCACAAGAGGCAGGGCCACCTGCTCTATAACCTCTTCGGCAAACAGGGGCTGGTCTCCTTGAATATTAACGACGACATCATGTTCTGAAATATCCATTGAATCTGCAGCTTCAGCAAGGCGATCTGTCCCTGAAACGTGGTCACTTCTGGTCATAATAACTTCACCACCAAATGAGCGGACACAATCGGCTATTCTTTCATCATCTGTTGCCACAGCAACTCGTGAGAGGAGTTTGACAGCCACGGCCCGTTCATACACATGCTGAATCATCGGTTTTCCAAGAATATCGGCAAGAGGTTTTCCCTCAAAACGGTTCGAATGATAACGAGCTGGAATAATAGCTACTACTTTTGATTTTGTTTTCTGGTGCATATTTACTGTTTTCCGTATAATTTGTTAATGTCTCAAAGGAGTTATCCGAAAACTAACGCCCCCTTTCAGCCCCTCTGGTCATTATAATGTTTATTCTTTTTGAAAATGAAAATCTTTACACTCTCGCCGCAGAACTTGGTCGAGAACTCCAGATCCCAGTCTACTCAAAAGAGCAGAAACTGCCCTCATTTAATAAACAAGCACCATATTCCTTCCTGGTTTTAACAGAAAAACATTTGGAGCTTCAACAGTCTGACAACGAAATGGGTCCTTTCTTTATTGATTTTAATGACAAAGATTTACACTATCGCATTCAGCGCAGCACTAGAAAAAACGAAGCACTTGCCAGGGCGGTGGGACTAAAAAAAAACAACAGCCCTGTCGTTTTCGACCTCACTGCCGGCCTTGGAAGAGATGCTTTTGTGCTCGCACAACTTGGCTGCACTCTTCATCTTTTTGAAAAAGACAAGATAATCGCGGCCCTCTTGCGTGACGGTCTTAGGAGAACCTACAAAAAAAACGCCACTAATCAGGTCGAACAAATGACCTTACATGCTGGTGACGCCCTAAAACTATTGGCAGATGTTGCCAAAAAATTTCCACCGGATGTTCTCTATCTCGACCCCATGTTTCCACACCGCACCAAGACCGCACTGGTTAAAAAAGAGATGCGAATCTTAAGATCAATTGTCGGAGACGACCTGGACTCTTCCCTACTTTTCAAAGAAGCACAAAAATACGCCAAAGACCGGGTGGTCTGTAAACGCCCGCGTCATGCACCTTTTGTAAGTGATGCCCCTCCGTCCATGAGCATCAAAACGAAAAAACATAGATTTGATGTGTATTTGCAACATAGGTGAAAGTTGAAAGTTGAAAGGAAAACATAACAACGTCCGTCCTCTTCCCAAACAGCCTCGCCCTAACACTCTGAATGTTAGCGATCAATTAAGTAACTACACCCAAGCTTGCATAACCCCAAGTCCGTAAGTGTTTCAGGGGCACCCCGATGTGCGTGATCGAGCCACGCGATTATACCCCCTGTATATCACGGGGGGTCGATCACGTGCAGCGGGGTGTTCATGGAGCGCTTACCTCTGAATACACAAGCATCTTTACAAAGCCGCAGCTTTATCAATAGCAGAAGTTATCTGGTCAAGTCTTTCCTGGCCAAGTTTTACCGGAACCTGATAGACCAGAGTTCTTCCTATTATCTTAGCCGAGGCCGGCAAGGCCTCAGGATCATGCACTACCCGGCGTCTGGAATCCTGGTCTTTAAAAGGCCAGCCACTCCCGGCTAAAGTCAAGCCATTAAGTAGATGCTCCCACTTGGGGTAATAATGCCAGGTGTTATCGGCAAAATAGACCGCACCCGCACCATTTTCGCCAAGGACCTTATTAACGGCTTTTGCTTTTTCAGAGTCTGGCAGCATGAAAGCCAGAAAGGTTGCAGAATCCCCGTCTTCATCAAGAATATTTCTAAAACTCACCCCAGGCATTTTTTGGACAACAGCCTTCAGTGCCTGCTTGTTTTTTTTCTGCTCGGAGATAATTGTGTCAAGTTTGGCTAATTGGGCCAAGCCAATGGCACCTTGAATTTCCATCATCCTAAAGTTAAAACCTATAAAGCTGCGGCCTTCGCCGCCGCGTCCGCCGGGATTTTGAGCGTGGTCGTGACCATGATCGTGATATTCTGACATTTTCCGCCAGGTCTGTTCATCACTGGTCAGAACCATCCCACCCTCTCCTGTGGTCATCGTCTTGACAGGATCAAAAGAAAAAGTCCCACATGCCCCAAAACTACCAAGATATTGGCCATCCAGCTTAGCACCGGGGGCTTGGGCCGTGTCTTCAATTACCGGGATGCCGTGCTTGTCGGCAATGGCTAAAATCTCTTTAATCCGTGCCGGCGCCCCCATCATGTGCACAGGAATTATGGCCTTGGTCTTTGCGGTGATCTTTTTTTCAAGATCATTCGGATCCATGTTCAGGGTATCGTCTATCTCGGTGAAGACTGGAATCGCACCCGCATCAAAAATGGCTTCCCAGGTTGCCACAAAAGTAAAGCCCTGGGTGATAACCTCATCTCCAGGGCCAACCCCAAGGACGGTCAGGGCAACCTTTAAGGCGGCCGTACCGGAAGTCACTGCCTGCCCATATTTTGCCCCATGATAGGCAGCAAATTTCTCTTCAAATTCCCTAACCTTATAAACCCCTTTACGCTGTTCAGGAAATTCATATCTGAACAGAACACCGGTATCAAAAACCTCCAGTGTCTCTTTCTTCTCTTCTTCTCCAAAAACTTCAAAACCAGGCATACGTCTCTCCTGTAATTTAATTTATATGTAAATATTCACCAACACTCCAGCTGTGCCCGATCAGGCTGACTCACGTAGAACTACTACGCTTCGCCAGCCTGATCGAACACATCTGAAGCGACGGAGTCTTCGCTTACCTGTCAAACATTTACATTTTCTAGGTTATGTTGTGTTCCAGTGTTAGTCGCATATTTATAAATATTCAGCTAGAGATATAATAGCGACTAAAACCATGCTATTCTATCTTGGCGAGCAAGTTATAACAGTCTTTTTGGCCATAATGGTGCACCTACAAGTCCCCCTTCGAAGTCTCCCTCGTCGCTTATCTGAAAAGGGGGATTTAGGGGGATTTTTACTGGGCCATTGTCTCATGTACAGAAAACCAAAGGCCGAGCCCGCCCGGTTAGTACGCTGAGCAGTTACACTCAATCCCAACCGTACATGGCGCTATTGTAAATCCCAATGACATCATCAAGACTTGGTTTTCTTGGATTATTTTCCACTGGCCTGGTAACCGTCAAAGCAATTTCGGCCATCTCAGGAATTTTGTCTTTTGCTATTCCTAAAGCCTCGAGACTGCCCGGAATCCCCACCTCCATATTTAACTGATAGATGGCGTCAACCACACCTCGAGCAGCATCTTTAGCGCCAAGCCCTTCCCCGTCACATTCCATCAAGTCTGCAACAACTGCGTATTTTTCAGGTGCTCCCAAAATATTATAATCAATAACGTAAGGAAGCAGAACGGCATTCGCCAATCCATGGGGAATACCAAACATACCGCCAAGGGGGTACGCCATGGCATGAACCAGACCAACTCCGGCGGTTGCCAAAGCCTTGCCGCCAAGCAGACTTCCCATAAGCATGTTTGAACGTGCCTTCAAATTATCACCATTGGCATAGGCCTTACCAAGATTTTGATAAATAAGATCCATGGCCTCTAAGGCATACATATCAGAAATATAATGGGACTGGGTCGAAACAAAGGCTTCAATGGCATGGGTGAAAGCATCAATTCCGGTGAAGGCTGTAACATGCGGCGGCAAAGAAACCGTCAGTACAGGATCAAGAATAACCGCTTCAGGATATAAAGGATCGCCGTTCATTCCGCCTTTTGATTTAGTTTTCTCGTTTATAAAAACTGCCGTGAAAGTTACCTCGGCACCAGTTCCAGCAGTCGTTGGCACCATGATCTTTGGCACTCCTGCTTTTTTAATCTTACCAAGGCCAAGATATTTCTCTGCCTTTCCACCGTTGGTTAAAAGGATGCTGATGGCTTTTGCCACATCCATTGCAGATCCTCCTCCCGCGCCCACAACACAATCAGCGCCAAACTTTTTGGCAAGGGTGCAGCCCTTATCGGCAAGAGACAAACCAGGTTCAGGATCAATCTTATCGTAGATCTTAAAGGGAATTGCTGCTGCCTTTAAAGGCGCCGTAATCTTTTCAACAAGATTGGTCCCTTTCAAGCCAGGATCGACTACTAAGAATACTTTGGTGCCGCCAAACTCTTGAACCATATTGCCAAGATCAGCAACGGATCCAGAGCCAAAGCGGATACGGGTTGGCTGCGTAACAGTGAAATTTTGATCGTAAGTCATATTTTTTCCTTTTCGCTTGCGCTTGTATTCTAAATTCTACAGTTCATATCTCGTTCAGTTGACCCTAAAGATATTTTCTGAAGTCGGTAAACTTTAAAATTTAGGTGTTAAACTTCTTATGGATGATTTATATGTGAAAATATAGACAAACGATCATCCCCTCTGGCGAACAGATAAATAGTTACAAAAAAACACGCGTAAATTCATGCCCCTTGAGCTTCAAGGGAAAATTCTATCTAAATTAACTAACCCTAATGAAGCGGAAAAGCAGGATAAGTACCTTAACCATAGATGCAACTATTTTATTTCATAACTATTCTTATATTTCTTACCAATTTTGACACAAAAATAAATTATAAGGTACTAGCCCCAATAAAGCGAAAGACAGGATAAGTACCTTAACAATAGATGCAACTATTCCATTTTATAACTATTTTTATATTTACTACCAATTTTGACACAAAAACAAATTATAAGGTACTAGCCCTAATAAAGCGAAAAACAGGATAAGTACCTTAACAATAGATGCAACTATTCAATTTTATAACTATTTTTATATTTACTA
>JAQYVV010000027.1 GCA_030145275.1 Desulfurivibrionaceae bacterium
TCTTATTGATGCTGCAGACCTGGTTACGGAAATGAAACAAATCAAACATCCGTACAAAGAGGGGATAAAGGCTCAGAAAGGGATCGAGTTTTAGTGCCTTAGCGCTGAATTACAGTCACTCAGTTCAGTACCCCCTCGGAGTCTAACGCTTACCTGAGGGGTATAAAAAACACGAAATACTAAAAAGTATTTTGAAATAAAAATGTTACACCCCACAAGGCACTTATACCCCCTCGGAGTCTGACGCTTACCTGTGGGGTGTTAAGCGAAGACACTGATCCAGAAAGGTGGTTGTTGCTAAGGGGCTGTTACGAAATAAACGTTACGTTTATTTCGTAACAGCCCCTTAGAAATACGTTTTTTAAGGAAGATTAAGCCTCGTTTGGAAATCCAGGATGTCGAGCGGGGTATTTTGGTTCAGTGCCTCGCCGATGAGGGCGCCAAAATCTTGTGCTTCTTTTTGTTGATCTTTTGAATGGCCAAATTTTTTGTAATATTTACCCAGCAGAGGCAGTCTCTCTGGAGTTTTTCCGGCGATTTTAAAAAAGACCCCAATGGTGCGCCAAGGCTCTTTGTTGGGGTGGGCGAATACCATTAAGTTCGGAACATTTGCGCCACACTTTCTGAGTATGCTTCTCAGTCCGAACCAGTGCAGGCGCCAATAACCTCGGCACGAAATAAACGGAATTACAGATTTTCCATGAAATATTCTCTTGCCGTCCCTGTCGAGAAGCGAAAGGACAGGCCCGCTTGGATTGTACGACCATGTTGGCCCGGCGAGAATGATCAGATCAAAATCCTCTTCACACTGAGGGGAGATTTTTTTAATCGGTATTCGTTGGCGAAAAAAGGTGGTCAGCATCATTTTTATACATGGCAAAAAACCATTCGCTGGAAATCTTAACTGTTGCACAGGTTCAATTTTTTCCCGCACAACAGTATGGCCTTTTTTCGCAAGTGTCTCCTCCAGGCCGCGCAATAGGCTGCTTGTTTGGCCACTGAAGGTATAGTAGATTATAAGTATATTTTTTGATGTGTTAGATCTCATTATTGTTTCTGATAATAAATGGTTCCGACGATACCTGCAACGATAACAAGGTAAATAATTTTTTTTAGTACTTTAGAAATTTTTTATGCAAAAATTTTATGTCGGGGTTTTCGCTTACTTGAGGGCTCGATGTCCGATATTTATTTCTTAATACCTGGTTTACCCGGGTTAGGCTATGCCGATACAGGTGGTCTCCAATGGAAAAGTGTCATGATGTGATTATTGTCGGAGCGGGTCTTTCAGGATTAAGTGCCGCCCATTTTCTTCATAAACTTTCCCCAGGTCTTGATGTCATTCTTTTGGAAAAGGACAGTCGTCCTGGCGGTGCGGTTATGAGTTTCAAGGAAGAAGGCTTCCAGGGAGAGTGGGGACCGCACGGGTTTCTTGATAACACTCCGGAAAGCCAAGAGATTCTCCGTGATACTAATCTTTATGATCAGTGTCAGCAGGCGCCTCTTGGGGATTTTTATCGCTACGTTTGCCACCATGGTAAATTAGAGCGATTGCCGCAAAGCTTGAAAACGGTTCTAACAACACCTCTGGTTCCTTTTTCTGGGAAAATACGCACCCTGGCCGATCTGTGGAAAAAACCAAAGGCTGAAGATCAGAGCATTGGAGACTGGGTTGCCTACCGTTTTGGGCCCCACCTTCTCCCTCTTGTGGATGCGGCAGTTACCGGGAGCTTTGCTGGAGATTATACTAAATTAAGTATTGATGCAGTGATGCCCGGAGTGCGACGTCTTGAAAAAGAGGCAGGCTCGGTTCTCCGAGGCTTGCTCCAAAAGAAAAAGAAAGGGGCCTCAGACAAGAAAAAAATGCGACTGCCATCCATGCTCAACTTCCCTGAAGGGATGGAAAAGCTCATTGATACCCTGGCAGTAAAATGCAACATTCAGCTAAGCACACAGGTTAATAATATTGACAGAGAAGATGGCAATTGGAGCCTTGTGACGGATAAAGGGAAAGTGGTGGGGAAATCACTCTTGCTGGCTTTACCTGTCAATTCGTCCCTGAAACTTTTAGCTCATTTGAAAGAACCTCCTGTGTCGGAAATTCCGGTATCTAAAATTATTAATGTTGTGATGGGGTTTACTGATAAAGCAAAAATACCTTATGGTTTCGGCTATTTGTCTCCTGAAAGGGAGAGGCGCTTTACACTTGGGGCCATGTTTACCTCACACATGTTCCCAGACAGGGCGCCGAAAGGGCATGTCCTCATTGAAGCACTGGTTGGTGGCAGGAGGCATCCTGAGCGCTTGGAGTTGAGTGATAAGGAGTTGGCGGACAATATTTATGATGATCTCTGCCAGCTTATTGAACTGCCGGAAAGGCCGATGTTTACAAAGGTTCTCCGGCCAAATCATGGTATACCGCAGTTGGAAATGGGGCATCATAAACTACAGGAGTGGCGCAGGACGATGCAAGAGGAGCTGAGCGGACTCTATCTGAGCGGATTTGGCTGGGATGGTATCGGCATGAACGATATGATAAAATCCGCCAAAAAGGCAGCCGAAGCCTTACTGTCTGGAGCCCGGACTATTCAGGAAGAGGCGAAGGTGAAACCCGTTTACTTTTAAATTTATAAATATTTCTTTAGCAGTTTATCGGACAAAAGCTCAACTTGGCCACGAACGCTCGTGCTTCTGGCCATTGACATGGTAATCCTTTTAACGGAATGAACCACGGTTGAATGGTCTCTGTTAAAGGCCCGACCAATGTCAGACAAGGCTTTTTCTGTATGCTTACGGGAAAGATACATGGAGATCTGTCTTGGAAAGGCAATATCTTTCTTGCGTGATTTTGATTGAATCTCCTCAAGGCTTACCTGAAACTGTTGGGCGATGAAATCACGGATCAGTTCCGGTGTCATGTTCTGTTGTCGGTCAATTATGTCAGCCAAAACTTCTTTGACCATATCAAAATCTGGATCCATCTTTCTAATATTGGCTTTTGCCTTTAGACCTATAATGGCGCTTTTTATTCTACGTATATCGCCTTGGATGTTTTCAGCCAAGTAGAGCACGACTGATTCAGAAAGGTGTAGATTATGATTTTTGGCCTTTTTGCCGATAATGAGAATCCTGGTCTCAAGATCTGGAGGGAGTATGGTGGTAACAAGTCCAGATGACAGCCTTGATCGGACTCCAGGGTCTAAGTCTGTAATTTCTTTTGGGGATTTGGAGCCGGTGAAGATCACGGTTTTTCCGGTTTCAAGAAGGACATCAAGAAGGCTGGCAATCTCTTCCTGGGTTTTTGTCTTGCCAGTCAAGGCTGGCATGTCTTCCATAAGAAGAACATCACAACTATTGTACTTATCCTTGAAGTTCTCCATGGTATTGGCTTTTATGGCACGAACCATTTCAGCTGTAAGTTGTTTGGAGGTGAGATAGTTCAGTCTGGTGCCAGGAGAATTATTGAGGAGATTGTGTGCAACAGCGTGGGTTAGGTGGCTCTTACCCAGACCTGTTCCTGCATTTATGTAAAGACATTGGCTTAGGGACGTGTCTCCATTAGCCAGTGCATGGCAGGCAGAATGGGCAATGGCATTACTGTCACCAACGATAAATTCGTCAAAAACATATCGAGGGTTCAGGTTTCTTACCTGGTTTTTGACGACAGGAAAATTTGGTAGGCGCAGCTGCTTACCATGACTTTCATTCTCGGTAGTTGTTTGGAGTTGGAGAGGCTTTTTGCCGTTTGTGGAAAAGAGAACTTGAGCCTTTCCATTGCCAACTTTCTCCAGGGCCGATTGGATTTCTGTCATGTAATTGTTTTGTATCCATGAACAGAAGAAACGATCAGGGCCGGAAAGTTCAACGACCTCTGGGTCAAAACGCAAACATTGGAGTGGACGAATCCATAAGGAATGCGTCTCTGCGTTCAAAATTTGGGATAATTTTTCACTAGTACTCTGCCAATTCATGTAATGCCTTTTCGTTTGGAGCTTTAGACACTGTCTTAAAGTGCAAGATCTGGTACGGGTATTGTTAATTTGCCCAAGCTAGCATCGGTGAAAGATTTATAGCTCTGTATGGGGCATGCGGTTTAACAATTTTATTTTCAATTTGACATTGTTTTTAATAGGAAAAGTAAGACCCTGTCAAAGGCGGTTAAGTATGATTTTTGAAACGTTCAGGGCAAAGTTATCAACAGTCTCCTGTGTCAACTATGGTAGGGATTCTGAGTATAGGTAATTGTAAACCCCTATGAAATGGAGCTTTTCGGTTTTCATTGAAAAATGACATGATTTAGGAGGTTTACTGCATAAGAGCCATGATTGTTGAAAAAATAAGGAGATCGTTAATCTCTTATTTGCTCTTAAAATATCCTATTTGGCAATAAATACTCAAAATTACTCTTAAAGTACTACTGTGCTTGGAAAAGAATTTTTTAATAATTTTTCTTCTCATTTTTAGAGATGTGTAGTTTTTGGGCTACATACTTTGTGGTAGTAATGCCTGAAGGGTAGTTTCTTTAGAAAAAGGTTTTTTGTGATCCAAATCATCTGACTTGACAAGTATATGACTATTTGATAACTCTTTGCAGACATAAAAAAATAGTTTTTCAGGTGCCCTTATTCTTTAAAGGGATAATCGGGAAGACCGGTGAAAAGCCGGCGCTGACCCGCAACCGTAAGTGAGGACGAAAATCGCAAGATGCAACTGTTCCAAGATTTTGGAATGGGAAGGCGCGGTGAGTAGGGTGATCCACAAGCCGGGAGACCGGCCTGAAAAATAGACGAACACGCTTCGTGGAGTAAGTTTGGTTCGGGAATATTATTGCCTCTTTTGGTGAATTTTAATATTTCTGAAATTGAAACTTGAACCCGGGTCGTTTTTGCTGCGACGCCGGGTTTTTTTGTATTTAAAGGGTCAAAATCGATCGTTTAGGCAGGAAAAGGCGATTTTTCCTGAAAATTAATATGGGCACCTGGTATTATTGTGAGAATACTACTGGCAAGACACGCTAAGACAGGGAAGGCATACAAGGGACGTTACATCGGTTCGACAGATTTGCCTATTTCTGAAAAGGGAGTGCAACAGGCTGAGGATCTGGCAAAGCGGCTTGAAATGTACAATCCTTGTTGTTGTTTTAGCAGTCCTATGACAAGAACAAGACAGACCTCTGATATTGTCTGTTCCAAATTGGGCATTCCTTGTGAATTTAAAAAAGGATTGGTTGAAATAGATTTCGGCGCTTGGGAAGGTATGACCTTTGCTGAAATTGCTAAGAGCTACCCAGAGGAGGTGGATAGGTGGTCCTCTGAGGGCATGGATTTTCACTTTCCCGCAGGAGATAAAAGCAGCGAGTTTTCCAAAAGGGTGCAAGATGTTTCCTCTCTTCTGTCTCAGAACCCTGCTTCCCCTCTTCTCATTGTTAGTCACGGAGGGGTTATCCGCACAATGATCTGCCATTTTTTGGGCTTGTCTTTTGAGTCTTACCTTTTGTTTGACGTTAAGCCTGCCCGTTTTGCCGTTCTGGATATTTTTGACCAGGGTGGTGTATTAAGCGGTTTAAATTTATAGGTTACATAGTATGGCCAAGCTTATTTTTATAACAGGAGGGGCAAGAAGCGGCAAAAGTTCCTATGCCCAAGAAAGGGCGGAAGGAATATCAGGGCGAAGGGTCTATCTGGCGACCTGTCCGCAGCAGACAGATGACCACGAGATGCAGGCACGGATCGACTCGCATATAAAAGCCAGGAAGGATAGAGGCTGGATAACTATTGAGGAGCCTCTGCGGCTTCAGGACGTTATTAAAGAGAATAGAAACGCAGAGGTAGTGTTGCTTGATTGTCTGACTCTTTGGATTAGCAACCTGATGGGAGATTACCCAGATGATACCTTGCAGGAAGATGATGTGGAAAAAAGATGTTTGGCGCTGCTTGCTGAGGTTGAAAATTGCCCTGGTACCATTTTTTTTGTCAGCAATGAAGTGGGTCTGGGCATCGTGCCCGATAACGCCCTTGCTCGTCGTTTTAGGGACTTGGTTGGCCGCTGCAATCAGGTCATGGCTAAAGCTTCTGATGAGGTTGTCTTGGTGAGTTGTGGCCTGCCTCTGCATTTAAAAAAAATTTAGTAACTGTTCGGCTGCACCCCATCTGCGCGCGAACAGGCCTTCCAGCATACTGATGTATAGCTGAAAGTCCTGTTCACACACACCTGGGCACATCTAAAAAGTTACAACTTGGTGGTTATGCCCGTTTTGGGGCCCTACTTTCTAAGTAACAAAATCATAACTAGCTGAATTTGTAGCTTTTAAAGCAGAGGCCGGGCTCCGGTTAGTTCGCTGAATAGTTACAAAATTTAAAACGAAATACTTGAAGGAGACAATAATGGCTCTGCTTGAATCGACCATTGCAGCAATTAGTAGTCAGGACAGAGAAGCAAGAGGCAAGGCCAAAGAGCGTCTTGAGCAGTTGACCATGCCACATTGGGCCTTAGGGCGGGTTATGGACTTGGCCCTTGATCTTGCGGGAATGACCGGTTCCATAAAACCTGCGGTGGCTAAAAAGGCGATTGTGGTTATGGCAGGGGACCATGGGGTGGTCGCTGAAGGGGTCAGTAAGTTTCCCCAGGAGGTGACCACCCAGATGGTTGGCAATTTTGTCAATGGTGGGGCCGGTATAAATGCCATGGCACGACTGGCAGGAGCTGAGGTTGTGGTTGTTGACATGGGAGTGGCGGCAGATCTTGGCCCCTTGGTGCAAGCCGGTAAAGTGGTTGATAAGAAGATCGGTGCAGGAACAGCCAATATTGCCTGCGGGCCTGCCATGACCAGAGAACAGGCGGTCTTGGCCATTGAGGCGGGAATAGAGGTTGCAATGGATCTTGGCAAGAGAATTGATCTCTTTGGCACCGGTGATATGGGGATTGGCAATACAACACCAAGTACCGCCATTGTCGCCTCTCTCACAGGTGCCTCGGTTGAAGAGGTCACCGGGCGGGGAACAGGACTTGATGATCAGCAGCTGCATACTAAAATAGATGTTATAAAAAAAATACTGGCAGTGAATAAGCCTGATTCGCGTGATGGCTTGGATGTTCTTGCCAAAGTTGGCGGCTTTGAGATAGGGGGAATAGCAGGAGTCATACTTGGCGCTGCCGCCCAGCGCAAACCGGTTCTCGTTGACGGCTTTATTTCAACGGCCGGGGCTCTCATTGCCCAATCTCTGGCTCCAGACGTTAAGGACTATATAATTGCATCGCACCGAAGCGTTGAACAGGGACACAAGATTATGCAGGAGCATTTGGGCTGCAGGCCGCTTCTGGACCTTGACCTGCGTCTTGGTGAGGGAACCGGGGCTGCACTTGCCATGCATTTGGTAGAAGCTGCAGTTCGTGTTCTCACCGAGGTTGCCACATTTGAAGAGGCAATGGTAGCAGGTGCATTAGAATAGCTGCCTCGTTCGAGGTTTGACCCCAGACTTTTTTTGTGTTGGATGAATAATTACAGACCTCGTGAAAGTGTAGAAAATTTACCGCTAAAATTTGGACGTTTATTTCACGTCATCCCGGTATGCTGTTAGCCGGGATCCAGAAATTTTATTAATAACGCTGGATCGAAGTCTACGCTATCTCCGGCTAAAAACATGCCGGAAAGACGAAAGCGATTGTCCTGGTAAGCGTAGACTCCGATTATGGTCTGATTTCACGTAAATAGAGGCCATTAGGTCTATAGCACAACGACTTTTCACGAGGTCTGAATTATATAGAAAGAAGAATTTCATGTTTAAAGAGAACCCATTTTTTGCAGCAATCCGTTTTTTAACCATCTTTCCTGTGCCGGGAAAAATTGGAATCGGTGAAAAAGGTTTACTTAACGCCGCGCCCTACTTCCCTCTAGTTGGGGTTCTGCTCGGTCTTCTTGCTTTTGGCTTGGGGCAATTTTTCTGCTCTTTTTTTGATCCTTTCCTTGCCTCTGTTATCCTGGTTTTTATGCTGGTTCTCTTTTCAGGAGGTCTGCATCTGGATG
The DNA here is from genome assembly GCA_030145275.1 of Desulfurivibrionaceae bacterium. Lineage (GTDB taxonomy): Bacteria > Desulfobacterota > Desulfobulbia > Desulfobulbales > VMSU01 > JAQYVV01. Next base: position 8,024 of record JAQYVV010000027.1, read on the forward strand.
GGCTGGCCGACACAGCCGATGGTTTTTTCAGTTCACGACCGAGAGCAGAAATTTTAGAGATAATGCGTGACAGCCGCATTGGTGTGATGGGAGTGTTTTGGGTTGTTGCCGTTCTTTTGCTGAAAATCGCGGCATTTTCCGGAATGAGCGGCAAAGAGGCGGGATTTGCCCTCTTCCTAATGCCTGTGGCTGGTCGCTCTCTGATGATAGTGGTGATGGCAATTCTTCCCTACGTCCGGGAAGAAGGGGGGCTGGCCACCCTCTTTTACAAACAGGCAACAGGCTGGAAAGCCTTATGGGCAATCTGTGTCTTGGCTTTGGCAGGGTGGTTTTTTGCAGGGGTGGTCGGACTTGCGGCGGCTGGCAGCTCGCTCTTTTTTGTGCTTTTGTTTGCCTGGTATTGTAAGAACAAAATAGGAGGGGCCACTGGCGATACCCTTGGGGCAAGCTGTGAGCTGGCTGAAATGGCTGTTGCTCTGTCATTTGCGATTAGTTTTTAAGGAAAAGTTGCAAGTTGAAAGTTGAAAGATGGAAGATGGAAGTCGCGAGATGCGCGTTGCAAGATGCAAGATATGGAAACGGGAAAAGCAGTTTCCTTTCATCTTGCATCTTGCAACTTTCCACTATTTTTTAAGGTACTAAGTTAATAATGAAAAATATTACACATCACGGCGGTAATGTACATAAATTGGCCGCATCCTGCGGTCTAGAACCGGAAGGACTTTTGGATTTTTCAGCTAGTATCAATCCGTTGGGGCCGCCTGAGTACTTTCGATCCGTCATAAGCCGTAACTTGTCGAATATACTTCATTATCCTGATCCAGACTATTCGGTGCTGGTGCAGCATATTTGCAGCAAATATAAAGTTGCTCCAGAAAATGTTGTTGTTGGCAACGGCACCAGTGAACTTATTTTTACTCTGCCACGTCTGCTTCCGGTTAGCCGCTGTGTTATACCTGTGCCGGCCTACGTTGATTATCAGAGGGCCTCTGAGCTTGTCGGACTTTCTGTGGAAAATATATATCTTTCAGAATCCCAAGGCTTTGAACTTGATTTTGACATCCTTGCCGCCGCGCTGCAGGGTAATGAAGCCGTTTTCCTTGGGCAGCCAAACAATCCGACCGGGGTAGCCTTTGATAAGCATAAATTGCTTGAGCTTGCCAAGGCCAATCCCGCAACTTTTTTTATCATTGATGAGGCTTTTTCCGATTTTATTCCTGGCGATATCTCTTTATTTGCCGCTGTTCAAAATATTCCTGCCAATATCATTATTCTTAAATCCCTTACTAAATTTTATGCCATTCCGGGGCTTCGTCTAGGTTTTCTGAGAGCCGAACCCGAACTTGCCCGGAAACTGCGGGCCTCACTTGCCCCTTGGGGGGTGAACAGTCTGGCCTTAGCCCTGGGTGAAAAGATGTTGGCGGATCAGACCTATGCTGAAAAGAGCAGGGGAATTGTCGGTGAGCTGCGTGCCGGTTTACTGGATATGCTGCGGAAGGTGAATGGCCTGCGTGTCTTTAAGGCAACGGCAAATTACCTTCTTGTCAAAGTAGTGAAGCCGGGATGGGATGCTTTTGCACTCCAGGAAAAACTTCTCGAAAAGGGCATTGCCATAAGGGTGTGTGATAACTTTCTTGGCCTGGGAGCGAATTATTTACGCATAGCAGTACGGACTGAAGAGGAAAATATCGTCTTATATGAGGGCTTAAGCGAAATCTGCGGGGAGAAAAAAATAGTTTCCCGCAAAAAAAAGACCCCTTCTCTTATGTTTCAAGGGGCAGGCTCTGATGCCGGGAAATCTATTCTGACCACCGGACTTTGCCGGGTGCTGCTGCAGGACGGTCTCCAGGTTGCCCCCTTTAAATCCCAGAATATGTCGTTAAACTCTTTTGTAACAAGAGATGGTGGTGAAATGGGCCGGGCCCAGGTGGTCCAGGCCCAGGCCTGCAGGTTGGACCCGGAAACCCGCATGAATCCGATTCTGCTGAAACCGTCAAGTGATGTGGGCAGTCAGGTGATCGTCAATGGTCAACCTGTAGGTAATATGAGTGTTGAGGAGTATGTGGCCTATAAGCCTCAAGCTTTTAAGGCGGCTCAAGAAGCCTACGACTCACTTGCTGCAGATTATGATGCGGTTATCCTGGAAGGTGCGGGTAGTCCGGCAGAGGTCAATCTGAAAAGCCATGATATTGTCAATATGAATATGGCCCGCTATGCAAAAGCTCCTGTTCTTCTCATTGGAGATATTGATCGGGGCGGAATTTTCGCCTCCTTTGTCGGGACCATGGAAGTTCTCTCGGAGTGGGAGCGGCGTTTGGTGGCAGGATTTATTGTAAATCGATTTCGAGGCCGGGAAGCTCTTTTGGCAGACGCATTTGAATATACCATGAATCACACCGGCAGGCCGGTCTTCGGAGTTATCCCTTATCTGAAAAATCTCGGTCTGCCCGAAGAGGATTCGGTTGGTTTCAAAAAGGGTCTATTTGAAAAAAAGGCGCCTGAGGGCGGCCATGTGGTCATTGCCCTGATTGATCTTCCCCATATTTCAAATTTTACCGACTTTGAACCATTTCTTGCTGAACCGGATGTGCATCTGCTCATCGTTCGTCACCCGGAAGATCTCAAAAAACCTGATGCGGTCATTCTGCCTGGCAGCAAGAATGTGATTCACGATCTCAACTTTCTGCAAAGCAGCGGCTTGGCTGAGGCCATTGGCAACCTTGCTGAGGCGGGAAAAACGGAAGTAATTGGTATCTGTGGAGGCTTCCAGATGTTGGGCCAAAGGATTGCTGATCCTCACGGAATTGAGGCGGCTGGTGAACTTGATGGCCTTGCACTCCTTAATATGACGACGGTGCTTGAAAAAAGCAAGATCTTGGTGCGGCAGTCCGGCACCCATCTGGACTCAGGAATGGCTGTACATGGTTATGAAATTCATCATGGCCAGACACCGGCCAGGGAAACCCCAGCTTTACGGGATGAAAAGGGCTCGGAAAGTGGAGCAGTCTCAAAGAACAAAATGATCTGGGGAACCTATCTGCATGGCCTTTTTGATAGTGATACCTTCAGGCACTGGTTTGTCGAGAATTTAAGAGAGCGCCAAGGTCTGGCTGCTTTTTCCGGCAGGCGGTCGCTCTACGATCTTGAACCTGCCCTTGACCGACTGGCAGATGTGGTGCGAGAGCGTTTGGATATGGGGAAAATATATCAGCTGCTCGGTATCTCATGAGCCTTGAACTGCAAATTATTACGGCCTTTCTTTTGGATCAGTTGTTGGGGGATCCGCGCAGGTTCCCCCATCCGGTGAAATTTATCGGGAGCCTGGCTCTTGCGGCCGAAGAGTGCTTACGGAAAATAATAAGCAGTGAGAAGAGGGCGGGGATTATCGCCGTGCTTCTGGTTTTATCTCTAACGGGAGGCTCTGTCTCACTTATTCTATATTGGGCAGCTAAATTTTCTTGGCTCTACGATGTTTTCGCTGTCTACTTTCTCTATACCGCTTTTGCGGCAAGGGATCTGGCAGAACATAGTAAAAAGGTCTATGCTGCTCTTGCCCATGGAGATTTAAGCGGAGCCCGAAGCCAGGTTGCAATGATAGTGGGCCGAGATACTGCCTCTTTGGATGAAGAGGGGGTTGGGCGGGCCTGTATTGAATCGGTGGCCGAGAACCTTGTGGACGGGGTGACGGCACCGCTCTTTTGGGCGGCAGTGGCTGGACCTGTCGGTGCATTGCTTTATAAAGCAGTAAACACGATGGATTCTCTTTTTGGCTATAAAAACGAGAAATATATCCATTTCGGCTGGGCCGCTGCCAAGTTGGATGACCTTGCCAATTGGCTGCCGGCGCGAATAACCGCCTTGTCTCTTATTGTCGCTGCCTTTGTGATCAGACTTGATGCTATGCGGGCTTATAAAATATGGCGGCGGGACAGAAGGAAACATGCAAGTCCTAATTCCGCCCAAACTGAGGCAGCAGCAGCTGGCGCCTTAGGTATTCAATTGGGTGGAGCTAGTTTTTATTTCGGCATCTTACAGGAAAAACCAACTATTGGAGATGCGGGGAAAAAAATAGAGCCAGCTGATATTGCTCTGGGCAATAGATTGATGTTGGCAACCTCTATTTGTACAGGATTTTTCTTCCTCTTAATCCGGGGGCTTCTCTTATGATAGCTGCATATCTCAGCGAGGCTCAAAAACTTATTTTGGGAGATGCCGCAGCAGGAGAGCCGCTCGTAACTATCAGGGCTTGCGGAGTCTGCCAGTCCGATTTCAAGGCGTTCGCAAATCCACCCGCTAATATGCATTTGCCCAGGGTCTTGGGGCATGAGATAGTAGGCATACTTGAAAAAGACAGGCCGGAACAGGGGCTGTGTCGTGGTGATCGGGTGGCGCTCTGGCCCGCTCTCTGCTGTGGAAAATGCTATTACTGTAAGAGCGGACGGGAAAATCTCTGCCCTGAGGTGCAAATTTTTGGCTATCATCTTGATGGTGGTTTTAGGACGGGATTCTCTTTCTCAGTAGATAGGGAAAAGAACTTACGCCTCTATAAAATTCCCGAAAAGCTCTCTTTTACAGAGGCCGTTTTCGCAGAGCCTTTGGCTTGTGTCTTGAACGCTTTAGAAAAAGTAGTTTTTATTCCAAAAAGTTGTCTGGTTGTTGGTGCCGGGGGTATGGGACGCTTAGCAATTAGGGCGATACAGTCACGCTGGCCGAGCAAAGTTTTTGTACATGATATTGATGCCTGGCGACTGCAACAGGCAGAGTCTGAGTGTCAGAGGTCTCAGGGCGAAGAGGTTGACCTTGTCTTTATGGCAGCATCGACGGGCTTGGCCCTTGAATATGGCCTCGATCACCTTGCTCCTGGGGGAATGGCCCTTCTCTTCTCAGGGATGGATAGGGATGATACGAGTTCTTTCGCTATTCCGCATAACAGGGTGCATCAAAAGGAACAGCAGCTTACCGGGGCTTATGGTTGTTGTCCTCGTCACATAAAGGATGCCTTGCGACTCATGGAAACAGATGCAGTTCCTGTTGCTGATTTGATCAGCAGGACAATGGAGTTGACTGATTTGCCCCAGGTTTTGGCGGAAAAGGATTATAGCGAATATAAAACAGTCATAATATGTGATGAGAACAATTAGATGGGTAAGATGATCCCGGCAGATTAAAGATAAAAAGTAAGCGCTCCATGAACACCCCGCTGCACGTGATCGAACCCCGTGATATACAGGGGGTATAATCGCGTGGCTCGATCACGCACATCGGGGTGCCCCTGAAACGCCTACGGACTCAGGGTTATACAATCTTGGGTGTACTTAATTAATCTCTAAAGATAAAAAGAGTGGCAATATGAACTTCGACGAGAAAGTACTACGAGAATTTGGCCGAGTTATCGGAAGATTAAACAGCGGCGAAAACCTCAGTCGTGAGGAAGCAAAAGAGTGTTATCGGCAGGTTATTCTCTCCGAACAGCCTGAGCTGCAGCAGGGTGCCTTTCTGGCGGCCCATTTAATGAAAGGGCCGACGACAGCAGAACTGAGTGGGGCTTGGGATGCGCTTTATGAGTATGATACCGCGACCATTAACCCATCTTTTCCGGAAGATTGCTGTGATATAGTTGGTACAGGTTCGGACGCGCTTAAAACGGTAAATGTTTCAACTCCTGCCGCCTTCATCGCAGCGGCCTGCGGGGTGAAAATTGCCAAAAAGGGTGCAAGATTGGTCACTGGGGTCTCGGGTGCCACAGATATTCTGGAAATATTGGGGCTTGATATGAACACTCCGCTGACTGAGGCCAATAGCTGTCTTGAAGAGCATGGCATCTGTTATCTGCCTGGGGAATTGTTTTTACAGGCGGGATGGGGTAGGCTCATTCAGTCAATGCGTTTCACCTCTGCCTTTAATATCATCGGTCCTTTGACAAAACCATGTGAAAAGACCAGTAGTATTGTTATTGGGGCCTATGCCGAAAATATTTGCCCGCAACTTATAGAAGTGCTGGCCGAAACGGGAACAAAAGCGGCCATGTCTCCTTATGGGATGAGTGATAAGCATGATAAAAACCTGGGCATAGATGAGATATCCACCTGCGGTCCAACCAGGATGGTTGAACTACTGGACGGCGCTGTAGAGACATATACCCTTGAACCGGAGGATTTCGGGGTGAAACGATGTTCTTTCGAAAAGGTTGCCAGTATGGGGTCGGCCCAGGAAAACGCAGAAGCTGTAGTGCGGGTCTTGCAAGGCCTTGATGAAGGTCCGTTGGCTGACCTGTTTTCGGTCAATGCAGCAGCAGCCCTACGGGTTTCCGGGGTTGAAAAAGATCTCAAAAAAGGGACACAAATGGCCAGGGAATCTTTAGCCTCTGGCGCCCCGTTGCGGAAATTAAAACGGCTCATTGAATACCAAGGTGGTGCAAGCGGTTCCGCTCAACTTGAAAAAATGTGCGATTTATAACTAGGACGAAATGGACATTGCTTTTTTATGGAACGGTCTTGGCTGGCCTCTGACCAAGCTCCTCTGTTTTGTGTCTCTGGGGCTTCTGGTGGCAAATTTTATTGAGTCTTTGAACTGGACCCATAAAATTGCAAAACTGTCTGGGCCGCTTATCCGGATTGGCCACCTGCCGGCAACTGTCGGTGGTTCTTTTTCCATGGCTTTTTTCTCGGGCGTTGCCGCAAATACTATGCTTTCTGAAGCATATGAGCAGAAGAAAATATCAAAAAAGCAATTAATCCTGGGCAACCTGTTTAACAGCCTTCCCACCTATTTTTTGCATCTTCCCACCCTCTTTTTTATAACCGTTCCCTTAATTAAAGGGGCTGCCGTTATCTATGTAGGCCTTACGTTGTTGGCCGCATTTTTGCGGACGGCATTTATTTTGCTGGTCAGCCGTTTTTTACTTAAGTCAGAAAATGGGGGTAAGCATCAAGCCGAGAGCCGGCAGGCCGAGCGATCCACCTTGCAACAGGCCATGAAAAAAACCTGGAAACGGTTTAAAAAGAGATTTAGAAAAATAGCCATATTCACCGTGCCGATCTATACTCTCATCTTCTTTTTGCATCTATGGGGCCTCTTTGATTGGCTGGAGGGGGCCTTGGCTGAAAACATTGGTATCCTCTCCTGGATTAACCCCGAGGCAATCAGTATTGTGGTCTTTCACCTGGCGGCTGAAATGACCGCAGGAGTGGCTGCGGCTGGCGCCTTGCTTGATGCCGGGCAGTTGAGCTACCGAGAGATCATTCTTGCCCTCTTGGTCGGCAATGTTCTTTCTTCTCCCATGCGGGCGGTACGGCATCAGTTTCCCTATTATGCCGGGATATTTTCACCGCGGCTGGCACTTGAATTGATTATCTACAGCCAGGCATTTCGCATAGGGAGTATTATAATTGTGGGTGTTGCGTATTATTTTTGGACGAGTTAACAACAGGTGGAACTATGAAAGAGACAGTGCGGTTTGGTATTTCATTAGAGGGGCAACTACTCAACAGTTTTGATGAGTTGATTCATTCCAAAGGGTACGATAACCGTTCCGAGGCGATTCGTGATCTTATCCGCAATTCCTTGGTGGAGGAGCAGTGGCACGAAAAGGATGAGGAGACAGTGGGTACCGTGACCCTGGTTTATGACCACCATACGCGGGAACTTTCCGACAAGCTAACTGAGCATCAACACTCGCACCATGAGGCCATTATCTCCTCTATGCATATTCATCTTGATGCCCACCATTGTTTAGAAGTTGTTGTTATGAAAGGAAAAAGCAGGGTTATTAAAAAACTGGCAGACGAATTGATTAGCACCAAAGGAATTAAGCACGGTAAGCTTGTGACCACAACAACGGGCAAGTTTCTGTAAGGGGAGCACTAGTTTTGGTTACCAGAAAAGAGAGAAGTCTGCGAAAAGAGATCCGCCACAGGACCGAAAAGCGTTACGAAAAACACCGGCGCCGCAACCTGGTAGAGGCAAAACCTGGGGAGCTGAATTTTGTTGTGGTCCTTGATAACCTGAAGGCGTCTTTTAATATCGGTAAAATTTTCAGAAGTGCTGATGCCTTTGGCGCCGCTGAGGTGCACTTGGTGGGCAATCATTTTTTTGACCCAGGCCCTGCCAAGGGGTCTTTTAAAAAAGTTCCGGCCCTGTTTTATGAAAATTTTGGCCAATGTTATGATAATTTGAGTGCAAGAGGCTACTCTCTTTTTACCCTGGAACCGGAGAAAGGAACCTTGCTGCATAAAACCAAGTTCCCAGAAAAGAGTGCCTTTATCATGGGACATGAGGAGTTTGGCATTAGCTTTGATCCGAGTGATTATCCTGATATAGGGGCCATTGCCATTGAACAGCTTGGCAATGTACAGAGCTTAAATGTCAGTGTTGCGGCCTCTATTGTTATGTATGAATATTTTCGCCAGTATAGAAAGGGAGCAGGGGGAAAGTTGAAAGCTGAAAGTTAATGTCGGTTTTGGTATTTCCTCTTCTGCCGAGCTGGGATGCACTATTTTGTTTGACAGGAGCAGGATGGCTGGAATAAAAGAAGTGAATAATTTTAATTTACAAGAATAACTTGAGGTGGGATATGTATAGCAAAAAACCGGAAGAAGCCAGAGGCATGCTCTACAAAAAAGTGAAGACAAAGCCTATCCGGGTAAAGGTCATTCTGAGTGATGGGACAAAGGTTGAGGGGTGTTTTCATCAGCCCCCCAGTCTACGTCTTACTGACACGCTCAACCGCCACACCACAGATAATCCCTTTCTTGCCGTGACCGATGCTCATATTACCCTGGCCAACGGCGAATATCTCCAATATAAATTTTTCAGCCTCAACAGGGCCATGATTGTCTGTTGTTTCCCGCTTGAAGATGAGGTTTCTGTACTGTAGTCTAGCTCTGTTCTTAAATTAGGCCACCTTGAAAAATTGCCTTTTGAGCTGAGCACTTTTCATTTTAATTCCTCCTCTGAGTCTTATTGCTTCGGTGGTTAAATAGTTAGGTTCTAATACCTTTATTTCATGTCACTAAAAAGCAGCTCTGGATTCCGGCTAAAAACATGCCGGAATGACGTTATCATTGAGTATGCCGTCATCCCCGAATGTTTTTATCGGGGATCCAGGAAGGTTGTTTTTCTGCTGCCAAATATGCTTCTTTTTATTAGATATATAGTCACCGGGGCAATACCTTCCCTGACCTCAACCCAAAATCTAATTTTTCAAGGCACCCATTAGTTAATCTAACTTTTACTAACTTCGCAGTATATTGTTTGTCTATACCCGGGCTAAATGTCTTATTGTATTACATCTGCTTAAAACTTGAAAATTTCAAAGAGGCTTTTTCAAGTGTCTAGTGGTATCATTAGTTAGTTTGCCTGGGATATTGGCTTTCTGTAACGCATTGATATTATATGTTATATGTTTTTAAACTAGCATTTGGAAAAACAATATAGTACCTTTTTTTGAATAGTTTGGCAAAAAAGATAGGCAGGGGGAGCGTATCATTGCTTGAACATATTCTGGATATTTTAGCTCAGTTTGGGGCCGGTGGCGGTAACCCGGAAAACTTGGCTGTTCGTTTTCTCCTGGCCGCTTTCTTCTGGGCAGTCCTTGCCATGGCCTCTATATCACAATGGCACAAGGGGAAAAACAAGAAAGACCTCTACGTAAGCTATGCCGCCATCTTCGGACTGGCCCGTGAATTAATTATGTTTTGTCTGGAAGATCTGGCTCTCAGACAGGTTTTTCCCCTAGCGATTACGCATCTTTACTATCCACCCATTGACCATGCCCTGACTCAGGCAAGTTATGTCGCCATTGGCTATGCCTTCCTCTATTATTTCCATGGTGATTTGAAATCCACCACCTTTTACCGCAACATTGGGTTCGTTTCAGTTGTTCTTCTTTTCGGCATAGTCTTTCCTACCTGGCAAAATTTTCTCAGCGCCAATCCGCAGCTAAAATTTGGGGCCTACCCCGGCGATATCTGGCTCCACGTTTACATGGCTCTGTTAACCGGCTTTCCACTCCTTGTCTTTGCCAGGCTTTATCTACGGTTAAAGGCTAGGATTGCAGTCCCTCTGCTCATTGGTTTCTCCTTCTTTTTCTTAGACGACTTTCTGCAGATTTTTTGCCTTGCTGAGGCAGAACTCCACAAAGCCATCTATGCACCAATCCGTCATAACCTCCACATCTGGGCAATCCCCTGCTTTATTCTGGTCTATTGGAAGGATCAGCTCGGCAGGGTGGTTAAGGCAAAGATTCAGGCCGAACGGGAACGTGCAAAATCAGAGGCCATCATTGCCGCTTTGAGTGATGGTTTGAGCATTATCGACTCTAACTATCAAATTACCTACCAAAACCCCAGTCATCTGCAATTGGTTGGGGTGAAGAGGGGAGAATATTGCTATCAGGTCATGGATAAACAAGATGAGGTCTGCGCTGACTGTCCGGCTAGTCAAACCTTCATGGATGGCGAAATCCGCACGGTTGAAAAGACTTTGGCCCACCGGGAAATGACCATGGAGGTCACTACCTCTCCCATGAAAGATAGGGAGGGAAAAGTTACGGAGGTCGTTGAGATTATCCGTGATATTACTGCAAGGAAACTTTTGGAGAAACAGTTCGGTGAGGCGCAGCGTATTGAGGCCGTGGGTCGTCTGACCGGCGGCGTGGCCCACGATTTCAACAACTTGCTCACCGCCATGTTCATGAACTGCGATATCCTACAGCTGGATCAGTCTCTGCCCGAGTCAGCCAAGGGAAATATTAATGAAATCTATGCTCTGGCCCATCGGGCCGCCTCACTCACCAACCAGTTGCTGGTCTATAGCAGAAAACAGATCATCCAGTCCAAGCCGCTGGATCTCAATCAGGTTGTCGGCGGCATTGAAAATATGCTCAGGCGCGTGATTGGCGAAAACATTGATTTTAGCATCCGCCTTGGTGAGGGGATTGGGCCCATTTTTGCTGATAATGGACAACTGGAACAGGTCATCATGAATCTGATCGTCAATGCGCGGGACGCTCTTGAGGTATCCTCCGGCAAGATAAGCATTTCGACCCACACCGTCACCATGCCCGGCAAGGAGCCGGGACAGGTTCCCTATAAGGTTGTCCGCTTGACGGTGCGCGACAATGGCTGCGGCATGCCCCCAGATATTCAAAGTAAAATATTTGACCCCTTCTATACCACCAAAGAGGTAGGTAAGGGCACAGGGCTTGGACTCTCCACAGTATATGGCATTGTCAGTAAGCTGGATGGTGAGATTGAGGTGGAGAGCAGGCCAGATGAGGGAACCGCCTTCCATATCAGCTTTAAACAGTTGGAAAATCAAGCGGTTGCGGAAGAAGAGCAGATGAGCTCTGCCCACGGGGCAGATATGTCGACTGGCACGGGAACTATCCTGCTGGCCGAAGATGAAGAGATCATTAGAAAAATGCTGTATAATCAACTGACGAAAAGTGGCTATACGGTGCTGTTGGCCAAGAATGGTTTAGAGGCCTTGGAAATCGGCGCTAAAAAAGACATAGCCATTGATTTGCTGCTCTCCGATATTGTTATGCCTAAGCTCAGTGGCATAGAGCTGGCAGAAAAACTGCGCCAGAGCAGACCGGACTTAAAAGTACTCTTCATGACTGGCTATACCGAGGATATCTTAAATGATCATGGCACCTTGGATCCAGATATCAACCTGATCAACAAACCTTTCACACCCGACAAACTGCTCCAGGAAATCGTAAATATTCGGCAACACTCCAGCTGTGCTCGATCAGGCTGACTCACGTAGAACTACTACGCTTCGCCAACCTGATCGAACACATCTGAAGCGTTGTCAAATATTTACAGGAAATCCAATATATTTTGTAAAGTTCTGCTAACTTATAGTTATAATTCGGTGGTTTTACTATATCCGGGCATTGGCTTGAAGTTACAAGTTCAGCAGCCTCACAAAGTCAGGACTTTAATGCTTTTTTGCGGTACAAAACCCTTTCTGCCGTCATTTATTCGAACCTGATACCATTCATCCATAAGAGATAGCACTTCCAGGCTGGAGCCGCCAGCGAACGGACGTGGTGTTATTGGCGCGAACTCGCTTCCTGCTCCGCGTCTGACGTCTGCGCTTTGCATGAGAATGCCTACGTGTTTGGGATTGTAATATTCTAGTCCAATACTCAGGCTGAGACAGAGGAGGGCCAGGGAGGTGAGTATGGCTGTGTAACGTATGGTTATATTAGGCTTTATAATTAGCCAAGCGATACTTGTAGCGGCAAGCAGTGCAAAGAAAATTAAAATATGAATTCGCTGGTTGGTACTCAATTTGTAATGGAATATGAGGGTGTTTTCCAATAGGGCATTGGACTCAAGGTCAACAGCATTTTTTCTTTTTGCAAGGGCGATAGCAAGGTTTGCCTGTATCTTATCACTTTTAGGTAGCAGTTTGCTGCCGAGCCGGTAGTAGAATATTGCCTCTTCGTTTTGTCCCAGGTTAAAATAACAGTTGCCGATATTGTAATTTAGCAGGCCGTTTTGTTTTCCATTCTCTTTCATCTTGTTATACTGGACAAGGTACAACTGCAGGGCCTTTTCAAGGGCCTGTTCCCTCTCGCCAATTGTCTTGGCTGCAAGTCCCTGGTGGTAAGATGAGAGGGCGTCAACCGCTTCTGCCCGGGCTTGAGACGTGAGGTTCAGGACGAATATAAAGAGGAGGACCGCTATAAGGACGGTAAAATGTTGTATTGTTAGCCGCATTTTTTTAAGACCTCTTTGGCTTCTTCTACCAGACGCAGTGCCTCTTCCTGCTTAAGAGCTGATGAACCATAGCGATGCTGGTCAACTTTTTCGATGAGATCCATAAGTTTTTCTATCATGTCCGCGTCGATCTTTTTTTCGTTGCTAACGGCAAGCAAGGTCTCCTTGTTCAGATAGGGAAGGGTGCATTTGTAGCGCTCTTCCAGGAATTGATGGATTCCTCGTCCCAGTTCGGCACAGAGTAAAGAGAGATTTGAGTCGCTGCTTGAAAGAGGTTCAATACCTGCCTCGAAAGTTTTGTATGCCTTCTTGGCGCGGGAATTAGCACTCTTTTCCGCACTGATGTCGCGTCCTTTGAAGAGGGTGAAAAGATAGAAAAGAAAGACCCCGGCCACAGGCAGAAGAGCAAATGTAAGTTGTCCATAGACTGGGGCATGATTCATCTTTGTTTCATCCGAGGCTACGTTATCGCTTATCTGGATGAGTGGTGGCAGTTGCGGTTTCAGCTGCTGCTCTTGGTAAATATCTGCAGCCCTTGGAGTTGTGGTTCCGTCTGGGGCATTTGGGTTGAAAAGTTCTTGTGGCTCCTGACTTTCAGCTGGTGCAGTGCCAAAATCAGTTATTTTGGCTGGGGCGGTGGCATCAAATACCTGGATTGGAATGGGCTCGGAGTGGACGGTTACATATTTTCTGGAAGCGAGGTTGAAATAGGTAAAAGGTATTGCCGGGATCTCTTTGACGGTTTTTGATTTTACCCGCAAACGGACAGAAAAGGATTTCATCGTTTTGTCTTCATTAACCTCGCCAACCACGGGTTCGTTACTGACAATGAAATAGTCGGTTATTTTTGGCTCTCTGTCGATGGGCGGGCTTTTGACAAATTCCCATGTTCCTCTCCCGGATATATCAACAAGCAGAGTGATGGGGTCGCCCACCCTGATGGCTGTATCACTGCTTGGCGTTACCTTTATTTTAAAACTGCCGATAGCTCCGTTAAATGAAGGCGGTACGTTTTCTTGAGGCAGCTCATGAACTACAATTTGTAAAGGAGTACTGTCGGCAAAAACAGGCTTGGTCTCCCTGGTGACGTCATAACCGAAGAAAAGTGAGGGCTGCCGATATGTTCGTCCTGTTTCCACCACCATTTTGAGGGAATTTTCAAAGTTAAATTCACCATGATTCATGATTCTGAATTTGAGATGAAAGGTAAGAGAATTGTATCGCTTGCCCTTAAACATTTCTGTTGCCTGCTGCTGTTTTATGAGCTGCCGCTGAGCGTTTATAAGCAGTTCAAAATCAGGATTTTCCTCCGCTAACAGATCAAAGCTAAGGTTTTTCAGGATGGGCAGGGTGATATTCTCAATGGCAGGGGAGCCTTTGAAATTACGATACAGGATTTTGCATTCCAGATCGATAATCTGGGAGGGGTAGTAGTAGGCCTGCGGGTTCTTGACCTGCACCAAAAACTGCAGGTCGTCTGAAGTAGGTTTTTCGCTAACCGTAAAGCTGAGGGCTTTGGCCTTGTACTTTTTATCCCCCACTGCAATTGTAAATGCGGGAATCTCTAAAGTTCCTACCTGATCTCCAGGTAGGGTAAATATATAATTTTTCAGCAGCCCGTTAGAACTTTGCACCGTCTTGCCGTTGATGATCATGGTGAAAGAACTACTGCTCCTACTGTTTATCTCGTAGGGTATCGGCGCCCCGTTGTATTGCACCTGTGATACGTCAATTAACTCATCATCACTATCAACCTCGAACTTGATCGCAAAAGCAAGATCTTCTCCAACAATTGCTTCCCCTTTGAGGATCTCGACCTCAACGGCACCCGCCAAAGCAAAACAGGGGAGCCCCAGCAAGAGGAACACCTGTAGAAGTGCTGCGTAAACCCATACAGGTTTATGAGAAAAAAAAGTTCTGTTTGTCATTGTATTTCATTTTATGAAATTTGTTATAATAGAGCCTGCAGAGTAAGCCCCATTTTTTCTGCTAAACCGTCGTCAACCGTCAGATAAGACTTCGACTTTTGTCTTTCAACTTGCAACTTTTCTTTTTACCAAGGCCGTGGCGTATTAAACGATTTCCCACCTGGAGCCGCCTTAACTTCCTGCTGTTTTTCATCCTGTTGATTCAATTGTTCCAAGAGTTCCCGGGCCTCACTGGCGGTTAGTTCCAGGGGCTTTTGCGGCTTATTTTCACCCTGTCCGCCTTGGTCGTTCTGGCCCTGCTCCCCATTTTGTTCTTGTTTTTCCTGCTCGCCGTCTTCCTGCTTATCTTCGTTCTTTTCGTCACCCTTTTCTTCATCTTTATTTTTAAGAAGGTCAAGAGCTTCCTGGAGAAGGGCAATGATTTCCTGATGTTTTTCAAAGGTGTTGTGGAACTCGCCAACGGCCATAAAAGAGCTGCTTATCTGTATTTGTTCCTGGGCCGCATCTACTTTTTCAATTGCCTTTTTTAATTGAGCTGGATCAATCTGGCCGCTGCCGGGCTGGGCCGGGTTTGCCTGGGGAGATTGACCGTGGGTCGGGATCTCTGCCATACCAACGGTTTGTTCCAGCGCCTCTTTTCCTCTTTGGGCGATTTCGTTGATATCTTCCTGGCTGGCGGCGAGAAAGCCGTTTACCTGCTTTGCATTACCGTTTACGGTCAGGGCTTCATTGGCAAAGCGGCTTTGAGCCTCCAGCTTTTTCTGGAGGCTCAGGGCAAGATGCAGGGCTTTTTCTCCTTCGTCTGGTTGGTCCTGGAAGGCAAGCTGGGCCTTGTCGATGCAGCCGCCCATCTCTTTGAAAAGAAGTTCTGTAAGTTGAAACCTATTTTCCTGCATGAGGGAAGAGCCAACTTTTCCCTGCTCTACAAAACGCTGCATGAGGGAGGCTGCTTTTTTTCTTCTGTTTAGCGGTGCTGAGTAGGCCTCCTGCTGTTCTTTGTTGTCCTGGCTGGCAAGAGATTTTTCAAGGTCACTGAAATATTGATTAAGGAGTTTTTGCAGGCTTTGGGCCTGCTTGAGGTCGAGCTTGTAAGTTTTAAGGACAATGTCACTGTTGTCTGTGTTCAGTGGAAGAAGTTCCGTCAGGTTTTTATGCAGGTTTTTGCTTCTCTCAAAAGAGATAGAAAGAGCAAGGTCAGGGGAGAAGATGAGAAGGGTATTGAGCAGTTCTCTGCGAAAGAGATGTGCCGCTGCAGCAAGTTCAACACTGTTCTGCCGGCTTATATCTTTGCTTCGTGCTGACTCATAATTTTTCCAGGCAGTCGAGACCCTAGTTGTCTGTTTAGAGATGTTTATTGTGAGGACCTGAAGCCCGCCTTTCTGGTCATTTTGGCTGGACGCATCGCCCTTTTTTTCCAGGAAGGTCTGAATGTTTTTTAGTTGGAAGAGTATCATTTCCATCTGGTTCGCACCTGGACCTTGTCGCAAATGGGCTTCTCTCTGTAGGTTTATGTCTTTTAAATTGTCGGAACTGTCCAGACGGTCTGCAAGCATGTCCACATTTTTAATTAGGGAGGCAAGGCTCTGATCAAGAGGAGTTTGCATATGCTTATACCAGGCGAAGCTTTGTGCGGCTTTTACATTTTGTTCTTCAAAAGATGGTATTGTTTCTGCCTCTATGGCGGTATTAGCATTTGAGATTTTTTCTGATAGCTGTTTGTTTTTCGACAGCAGTTCATCGATGCAAAGGAGTACAACTTCAGCAAAGGCTTTCTGGAAGATCTTTTCAAGGTCCACAATGTCTTGCTCAGATGGGAGGACAGTTTCTTCATCGTTCCCCAGGCTGGCGGTGGATTTTTTTGTTTCCTCAGGTTCTTCTCTCAGTGCCTCTTGCATCTGGGTCAGGTAGAAGTTTATCTTGGTAAGGGCATCGCCTGCGGCCATGTTTTTACTCTTGGCCAGGTTGAATCTTTTCTGGATGGCGATTTGGGACTGCCCAGTTTTTCCTTTAATTTCTGATAATTGTGCCGCCTGTTGGAGCAGTAATTCTGTCGAACCTAGTTCAGAAAGCAGGGAGAAGTAGGTGGAAAGGGCGGGGTCCGCGTTTTTCAGGAAACTGCTCAGATCCTGGAGCAGGCCGATCATTTCGGTGATATTCTGCCAGGCTTCAAGTGGTGTCCCACGGTTCAATCCGTCCAAAATCCATTCGTCCAGGGCGGCGGCTTGCTCCACAGCATCTCTGAGCTTTACAGCAGTTTGCAGCTGATTTTGAAGTTCTGTGTCGTTTGCTGTGTCTGGATGCTGACTAGGGGGAGAAGGTGAGCCCGGTTGTTGGGGCTGATTTGCTTTCAGGTTGTCAATTTCAGTTTGTATCTTCTCTTCTTCTTTGGCGGCCATGTTTTTAAGGGCCAGGATATCTTCACGGTAATCCCTTTGATACTCCGCCATTATTTTTAAGTTGAAGTTCAGAATATCATTATCAATAGAGTTCAGGTAGGCCTTTTCAAGTTGCGGCAGGAGGGATACTTGAGTTTGTAAAAGTTCTGCTATGCCATCTTCTAGTTTAAGGTTCTTTCTCTCAATTTCACGGATATTTTCCAAGGTTGCGGCCCACACCTCCCTGGTCAAGGCCCAATTTTGACGAGCGAAGAGGCCGGCTTTTTCAAGGCTGTTACCTTCTGCTATACTTATTTCCCGTTCTGATTCCAGTGCTTTTCGGTACATGTCAAGAGCACGATCTAAAAAAACGAGACGCTCTTTAAGGATATCTATCGGTTTTTTTGTTTCATCTTCTTTTTTTTGTAAGGCAATTTCGCGATATGTATTGCCGGTGTTAAAATAGAGACTCCCTAATATTTTTCGCGGTGGCCTCTTTTGAAGAGCCTCTTGGTAGAGAGTTAAAGCCTCGTCGTATTTTTCTATTTTGTGAAGCACATTCGCCTTGTTATACATAAGGGCAGTCTCTTCCGGTTCTTTTTCCAGGGCCTCAGAATAGAAACTGTCGGCCTTGTTAAAGTCACCACGGTCGAAGGCCTCGTTGCCGAGAGTTGCCAGCTCTTTGACGCTTTTCTCGGCCGTAAAGGCCGGGGTCGGAAGCATGAGGAGAAGCATGAAAATGCCTAGCTTCACCCAGATTGTTTGATGAGTTCTGTGCATTTGTTTCATGGGGTGTTCGGTCTCGGCCTGCGGGGGGATTTTTTTTCAGAAATAAAAAACTCAACAACTAGCAGAATCAGGGCCAGAAGAAGCGGGTAGATGTACAATTCCTGGTAAACCACTTTTTGTTCTCCTTCCTCTTTTTGTTTTTCCACCAACTCTCTCAGTTTGTCCGGATCAACCTCAATCTCTCGACCGATTTCTTCGTGTATTCCGTCGGCAATACGGCTTTTGTATATCTCTTTCATATCAAGAAAGCTACCGGCGGCCGATATTGTAACCCCTTTGGCCCGCTGGCTGATATTTTTTAGAAATTCTTCATTGAGGCTGGATTTAACCTGCTGTCCCTGGGAGTCCTGCACACCACGGACGATGGCCCCTGCTTGTGTACCTAGGCCAATGGTGTGTATTCTGATGCCCTTATCCTGGAAGGCCTCCTCACTTAAGGCGTAAATTGTCTCTTCCATGGCAGTGCGAGAGGCGCCGCTCAAGCCTTCAATATCGGTGTCGCCGCCATCTGTTATAATAATCAGGTCCTTATATTTATTTTCGGAAAAATCAAATTGCCGGTGGATGATCTCGTTTAATGCCGGCCCGAATTTTGTGCCGGCAAAGTCGTTGTCGTTGATCTGCACCTTTTCAAGAATCTGTCTGAAGTAGGAATAATCCAGGGTCAGAATTGATTTGACCGAGGGCACGGAGGTGAAGACAACCAGGCCCACATGCTCCCCGTCCAGGGCAGAAAGAATATCACGAATCATCTCCTTTGCCTTGCTGAGCCGGTCCGGATATAGATCTTCGGCACCCATGCTGGCGGAAACATCAAGAAGAAAGATTATATCTCTGGCACTCTCTTTAATGATTACTTTTTCACCTTTGTCCTCTTTGGCTTGGATATCTTGCATGGAAATTGAGGAGCTGATCTTTTTTTCATTGTTGTCAGGGATATTTTCGTCAAGTTTGTGGTTTGGATTCCCCTGGGGTCTCATAATTGCGAAAACCAGAAGGAGATATGCCAGGCAGGTTAAGATCCGCTTGCTTATCTTTTTCCTTTTGGAGATGGAGTCGGCAATCTTTAGCATGGATTTCACATGGGCGAATTGAGCCATCTTGGCTGCCTTCCAATGATAGGACCAGAGATAGATGCCAATCAGGCCAAAGACCCCAAAGAGGAGGTAGACAATTTCCAGGTTTGCGTAGGTTTCAATGCCAAACATTTAGTGCCTTAGTGATATATTTCTCGCTGTTTATAACAAGAACTTAAAAAGTTAGTTTGAATTTAAAGCCTTAGCAACGACTGTTAAGGCACTTACACCCCCTTGTGGGGTGTTTTGGATATCAACGACATCGAATAATCAATAATCAACGGTTATTTACTAATTGATAATTCAACAAGCCCCCCAAGCTAGGGGATTCTCCGAAAATAAAAGATTGTAAGGAGAATTTCACTAAGAAGTGAAAAGAGGGCGGCCCAAAGAAAGAAGGGGAAATATTCGACTTTTTCGGTCTCGATAAGTTTATCTTCTTTGCTTTTTTGGACCCGGGCTTCCAGCTCTTTTTTTACCGGGAGCTGTGATTTTTCTAAGCGGTTGATCTCCTGATAAATGTTCATCAGAGTATCACCACTGGTGGCCAGGTAAAATGAGCCACCGGTCTCTTTTGCGGCGCTTCTGATTTCATCAACCGGGAACTGGCCGGCACTGCCGATGACGGTGCCGTGCTCATCAAAAATAAGCTGTGGGGCCACGGCCACGGTGTATATCTTAATGCCGTTGTCTTTTGCCAGTTGGGCCGCCTCAGATGGGAGGATGGATTTATGCCGGTCGCTCTCATCCTCGGGGCGGATCATCTGGGCTCCGTCGGTTATCAGGACGATAATGGAGGACTTGATATTATAGGCATCCTCATCTTTTGCCCTGCTTTTGGCATCGATCACCTGGAGGATGGCTCTCTCTAGGGCATAACCAATATAGGTGCCATCCTCTTCCTGGCGGCTGACCGTTTCCAGCTGACTGATATAATCAAGTAGCAGTTCATGTCTCAGGGTGAGGGGGCAGGCAATGAATGGGTATCTGGCAAAGGTGGTGAGGCTTATAAGGTCGTTGCCGCGGCCCGTGAAAAGGCCTGCTTCTTTATTGGTTTCTGGGGTTCCTTGGATGAAGCGTTTGGAAATTATTTTAACCACATCAAGTTTTGAAAGAAGTGTATTTTCAAACTTCATGTAATTAACCTTGCGTCCGCCCCGGGCGGTCTGGACTCCCATACTGCTGGAACGGTCGATGAGGAGTTGGATAGAAATCCCTTCGCTTGGGATTTCTATCTTTTTGCGTTCCTCTTTTTTCTCGATGGATTTTTCCTGCTGCTCATCACGGGGTGTTTGCTTTTTATCTATCTCTTTTTCCTGATACGGATGGGCAAAGGCGACCAAAAGGAGGCTCACCGTGACCATTCTGAGCCAGAGGGGTAGGCGATAGAGCTTCACCTTAAGAGGCGTTTTGATCGGTTTTATATTGCGCAGAGAAGAGAAACGAATACGGGCAGGCTTCCTTTTGCGCTTTTCATAATAGAGCATTCCTGGAACCAGGAGTAGGAAAAGGAGCAGTGCGACAATCAGATTCAGCCATTCAAAACGTAGATCGAAAGCGGAAAAGGGCATTATTTACTCTCCTCCTCTTTTGGCTTGCTGCTTTCAACAAAGGACCTGGCTATCTGCAAACTTTTTAGAGCAAGATCCGTTTCGGGGCGGTACAGGGAGTATTTCACCGTATCTGCCAGGTCGGAAAAATCACGCAAAATTTGTTCAGACATTGGTTCAAAGGGGTTGGAAAGTAAAAGTTGTTGGAAAAACTCCTCAGTTGTCTGACGGTCTGCAAAGAGATTGTAGCGGCCGCCAATATATTCACGCAGGATGAAGGAGAGTTCGTAATAGAACTCCTTTATAAGGCCTTTTTGTAGTAGGTCTTTTTGGGAGAGGCCGTCAAAATCCTGCAACGCCTTTAGGTGCGGGGGGATGACTTTTGCAGCGAGTAATTTCTTTAATTTTGTGCGGCCCAGATACCATACCAGTGGGGCAAGGGCTAATAAGCCGCAGAGAATCCAGACAATCCACCAGGGGAATCGTCTCTCTTTTAAGGTCAGGGCTGCTGCTTTCCGGTCCTCTTCTTCCCGCTTCAATTCGTCATCTGATTTATTTTCTGTGCGGCGCTCTTTCGGCATAAGATTTTCTGCCTTAAGATCGGCCTGGCCGAGCAGGTCGGAGAGCTCGCGGCGGTCAGAAGGCAGAGGCGAAACCGCTACCCTGATGCCGTCTGTCATAAGTGAAAAGAGGGGCATGGTCCATTGGGACATGGCCTCTGCGCCAGTTATTTCAGGGGAGTCGGCTTGGTAAAAGGAGACCATAATTGGTAAAAGAGCGTAATCTCCGCTAAGCCAGGGTTCAAGGGTGTAAGTTTGCCTAAGCTGCAGACCGCCATCACTTAGCTTTGTTTCAGCAACTTCGGACATATTGGTTACCCTGAAGCGCTGTGACCTTTCGGTGAAATCGGTGGCAAATCCAAGTTCGGTGAATGATGGAAGCTCTGCCGACGTTCCTGCTGGTGCCATAATTGAAAGAGTTAGAGTGAGGCTTTCTGTCACAGTGATTTCACTGGCGCTGACGATGACCGACAGCTTTCCCACAGCCGGTCCTGTTGGCAGCTGGATCTCTTTCTGGCTGGTTTTTTCTATTGGGGCAGCAAAGGCTTGCGAAGTCAGAAAAAACAGGAGGAAAATGACAAAGACTCTTTTCATCGTCTTTTCCCCCTAGCTTTGAAAAAGGCGACCAGGGCATTTTCAAATGAGTTGGCGGTGTTTATTTCCAAAAGATCAATTCCCAGGGAACGGAAAAAGTCTTTCTTCTTTTTTTCCTCTTGGAAGACATTGGCGGTAAATTCCTGTTGGAATTGCGGATCGGCCGAGTCAATAAGAACGATTTCGCCTGTTTCGGCATCTTCAAACTCCATGAGTCCAATCTCCGGGATAACTAGTTCCCTCGGATCGGCCACAGAGATTGCAGTAATATCGTGTCTTTTTGCCGCTATTCTTAAATCAACCTCAAAGTCGTCTGAGATAAAATCAGAGACCAGAAAGCAAATGCCTCTTTTCTTGCGGTGTTTGTTTAGGTGTTCCAGGGCCACGTTGATGCTGGTGGCTGCCCTGCTGGTGTAGTTTTCAAGCCGTTTTGCGCTTACCAGGAGTTCCCGGATGATCCTTAAGACATGTTTGCTCCCCTTTTTGGCCGGGATAAGATGTTCAATCTTATCGGAAAAGAGGATCAGTTCAATCTTGTCATTGTTTTTTATGGCCGAGAAAGCGATGGTGGCGCAAATTTTGGCAATAATATTGGCTTTTGAGTAGCCGGTGCTGCCAAAGCCGGAGGAGGCGGAAATGTCCACCAGCAGCATGACGGTCAGTTCCCTTTCTTCTTTGAAGGTTTTTATGTGGGGGAAGTTTGTCCTGGCGGTAACATTCCAGTCGATGTTGCGGACGTCATCACCGGGGGAGTACTCCCGGACGTCCTCAAACTCCATGCCTCTGCCCTTGAAGACGGAGTGGTACTCTCCAGCCATGACGTCACTGACCACCTTGCCGGTGCGCAATTGGATCTGCCGGACTTCTTTTAGTACTTCACTGAGTTCAGAGGCTGAAATTTCCATTCTTAGGGAGTTGGCAGGGTAGAGAGTATTTTCTCAATGACTTTTTCGGTGGTAATTCCTTCCGCTTCACCTTCGTAGGAGAGGATGATGCGGTGCCGGAGCACGTCATAGGCCAGTTTTTTTATGTCGTTTGAGCGCACATGATCACGTCCTTCGATAAAGGCCAGGGCCTTGGAGGTGAGGGTCAGGGCGATGGTGGCTCTGGGAGAGGCGCCTGAATCTATCTGGTTTTCCAGACCTGCTAAGATGGTTCCTGGTCTGGTGGCGGTGACTATATCGACAATATAATCTTTTAACTCATCGGCAATGTATATCTCATCAACCAATTTTCGAGCCGCAAGAATATCAGCTGCGGCGGCCACGGCATTGACACCTTCAATATGGTTTACCTTGCCCATTCTGTCTAAGATCTGGCGTTCCTCTTTTTTATCGGGGTAATCAATGGTCAGTTTGAGCATAAAGCGGTCAACCTGGGCCTCGGGAAGAGGGTAGGTGCCTTCCTGTTCGATGGGGTTCTGGGTCGCTAGGGTCAGAAATGGATTGTCGAGCTGGTAGGTCTGCTCCCCTAAGGTTACCTGCCGCTCTCCCATGGCCTCAAGCAGGGCCGATTGCACCTTGGCAGGGGCCCGGTTTATTTCGTCTGCTAGTAAGATGTTGGTGAAAACCGGCCCTTTTTTGACACTGAAGGACCCCTCTTTGGGGTTATAGATCATGGTACCGATAACATCGGCCGGCAGAAGATCCGGGGTGAACTGAATACGCTGGAAGTCTGTGTTGATAGCCTGGGCTAAGGTTTTGATAATCAGAGTTTTAGCAAGGCCTGGCAGTCCTTCGAGCAGAATATGGCCATCGGCCAATAGAGCCACCATGAGTTTTTTGACCAGATCATCCTGACCGATGATCACCTTATGTATTTCATCAAAAATTGTTTGAGCGAAAGCACTTGCTTCTTTCATGTCCATTGCCATTGGTTCACCTTTCTATTTTATCTTTTTTAGTATGGAGGATGTACAGATGTAGGGCCACTGCGGAATATTTCCTAACCTTCAGTCAAAACTAAATTAAGCATAATTTTGTGGATTGCAAGTTTCTGCGAGCAAAAAAAAACATGGGTTTAGGCTGTTTATAAAGTTTGTTTTTTTTAGCGCTTCATGGCAAGATGTCACTCTTTTTAACAATAAGAAAAATTGAGGGAAAATATGAGTAACGACGAGCCGAATAAAATTATCTACTCGATGATGAAGGTAAGCAAGCATTACGAGAAGAAGCCTATTCTAAAAAATATATCGCTGTCCTATTTTTACGGGGCAAAAATCGGGGTTCTCGGTCTGAACGGCTCCGGTAAAAGTTCTCTATTGAGGATTTTAGCTGGGGTGGATACAGAGTTTCAAGGAGAGATTGCCCTGTCCCCCGGTTTTAGCATCGGCTACCTGGAGCAGGAACCAAATCTTGACCCGGAAAAAACTGTTCGGGAAATTGTTGAGGAAGGTGTCCAGGAAACAGTTGATCTTTTGGCAGAATATAACCAGATCAATGAAAAGTTTGCCGAGCCAATGTCTGATGATGAGATGAATGCTTTGATTGAGAAGCAGGGCCTTGTTCAAGAAAAACTGGACGTCTTGAATGCCTGGGAATTGGATTCACGCCTTGATATGGCCATGGATGCGCTGCGCTGTCCACCTGAAGATGCCAAGATTGAGATTCTTTCTGGCGGAGAACAGCGCCGGGTTGCTTTATGCCGTCTGCTTTTGCAGGAGCCGGATATTTTGCTGCTGGATGAGCCGACCAACCACCTGGATGCGGAGACCGTCGGCTGGTTGGAACAGCATTTGCGACGTTATAAGGGGACTGTAATTGCAGTGACCCATGATCGTTATTTCTTAGATAATGTGGCTGGCTGGATTCTTGAACTTGATAGGGGCGAAGGTATTCCATGGAAAGGTAACTATTCGTCCTGGCTGGAGCAGAAACAAAAACGTTTGCAACAGCAGGAAAAAGAAGAGTCAGTGCGGCAGAGAACTCTGCAAAGAGAACTGGAATGGGTCAAGATGGCGCCCAAGGGACGTCATGCAAAGTCAAAGGCCAGGATTGCGGCATATGAAAACCTGTTGAACCAAGATGGGGAGCAGAAGTCTCGGGATATGGAGATTTACATTCCAGCGGGGCCACGACTTGGAAAAATGGTCATAGAGGTTGAGGCAGCCAGTAAGGCTTATGGTGAAAGGTTATTGGTTGAGGATATGACCTTTTCCTTGCCGCCTGGTGGTATCATTGGTGTTGTTGGACCAAATGGTGCGGGAAAAACGACCCTGTTTAATATGATTACCGGCAAAGAAAAACCGGATTCCGGCAGCATCAAGGTGGGTGAAACGGTAAAACTGGCCTATGTTGATCAGAGCCGTGATGATCTCGATCCTGAAAAAAGTATCTGGGAGGTCATCTCAGAGGGCCAGGACATCATCAAGCTGGGTGACCGGGAGGTCAACTCCCGGGCCTATGTGGGCCGCTTTAATTTTACCGGCGGTGAACAGCAGAAAAAAGTAGGCCTTATGTCTGGCGGTCAGCGTAACCGAGTCCATCTTGCCAAAATGCTCAAAGAGGGAGCCAATGTTCTTCTCCTGGATGAGCCCACCAATGACCTGGATGTGAACACCTTACGAGCCCTTGAAGAGGCCCTTGAAAGTTTTGCCGGATGCGCTGTGGTTATCAGCCATGACCGCTGGTTTCTAGACAGAATTGCTACCCATATTCTCGCCTTCGAGGGGGATTCAAAGGTGCTTTGGTTCGACGGGAACTACTCGGAATATGATGAAGATCGCAAGAAAAGGCTGGGAATTGCCGCAGACCAGCCACACCGGATCAAGTATCGTAAACTCACCAGGTAGTAGGAGGTTAGGGGGGGGAGCTGGGAACCGGAAACTGGAGAAAGCGTGTTTCTCTTCTCCCCTTTGTCTCAGCCTTTCTTCCTGATTATTATACCTCTATCTCTGTTTCTTCTAGAGATTGATTGATTTTCTCAATGAGCAAATCAATGTTAACCGGTTTCATCAGGTAGCAGTCGGCATTCTTTTCTGAGTATACGGCATTAAAATCATCGCTGGAGCCATGACCGGTCATGAAAATATATTTCATTTCCGGCCGAATCTCCTGTATTTTTTTTCTCAGCTCCAGGCCGCTTATTTTAGGCATTTTCATGTCTAGCACTGCAAGGTCATAGGCAGTTCCCTGGAGTTTTTCCAGTGCATCTTTTCCACTACTCACCCACTCCGCATTAATGCCCCGCATCGACATCCGTTCAGCAAGGGCAGAAACCAATTCGTGCTCATCATCTACCAATAATATTTTCATATTGCGTTACCCCTTATTAGTTGCCTTATAAAAAATCCATTTATAGATTTAATACCTCATTTATTTTGTTGAGAAGTTTATCAATTTTGATCGGCTTACTCAGGTAATTTTCTTTCCCTGCCAGGTTTGAAGCAAGCTCAGGATCTTCGTCAGCACCACGAGCTGTCAAGAACATATATTTGAGATCTTGATAGTTCTCTTTTATTTTTTTTTCTAACCTAAGGCCGTTCATTTTAGGCATTTTTACATCCAGGATCGCCAGATCAAATTGTTCTGTTTCCAATTTTTTAAGAGCTTCTTCCCCGCTTGTTACCCATACAGCCTCTATCCCTCTGAAAGAAAGCCGTTCCGCCAGGGTAGAAACTATTTCTTTTTCGTCGTCAACTAATAATACCTTCAAATCAAACCCTCCAGCTTTTTAATAGTTACAAAAGTTACCCAAAGTTATTGTATAGGCTCTTCTAAGTCCCAAGATCTTTCGTCGGTTGGCGGACTTTCATTTTCTCCTCTTTCAAGGGGCAACGTGACCGTAAAAGTGGCCCCCTTGCCCTCTTTACTTTCCACCTCAATTTTTCCCCCAAGCTCCAGGGCAAGTCCATAGATAATGGAAAGACCAAGGCCTGTTCCGCCTGATTCTGTTTTTGTTGAGAAAAAAGGATCGAAAATGCGTTTAATATTTTTTGGGGGAATCCCACAACCATCGTCAGTGATACTGATCATAATATTTTCGTTATTTTGACGTCTTGCTTTAATGTCTATATGCCCCTCATCTTCCACCGCAGCAAAGGCATTGTTGGTTAGATTAACTAAGATTTGCTGCAACTTTCCTCGGTCAGTTTTGAAATCTGGAATATCCTTTGGTATATCAATATTTACGATGATGCTCCTATATTCTGCCTCTTTGTGTAAAAAGCCAAGGACGTCTTTGACAGCAGCATGCATATTGACGGTTTGGACGGTAATATCCAGGTTTCTGGAAAAACTCAACAATCGCTTCGTTATCCCGGCGCATCGTTCCACAGAGGTAAGTACTGAATCTATCAAACCCATAAGTTTAGGGTCATGGGAGTACTCCTCCTTGTATGTAAAAAGATCCTTCATGAGGCCTGCTTTTTCATAAATAATGGCAAGGGGGTTGTTGACTTCGTGTGCCACACCGGCAGCCAAACGTCCTATGGATGCCATCTTACTGGAATGTTCCACTTCATTGAGAACCATCATGGTTTTTTGGCTCTCTTTGCAAATTATATTGATCAGGTAGGAGGCCACATGAATAATCACAAAGAGCATAACAAAGATTCCAGCTGACAAGATTCCGAGTATTATCCAACGAGTCGTGAGCCAGGTTTTTATAAGATCTTTCTTTTTCTGGATCACCATCAGGATATATGGTGAGTCCTGTATGTACGCCCATCCGACGACAAGCTTATCCCCATGTTCGCATATTTCCTCGGATACTTTTAGGCTTGAGCTCTCTGCTGGAATGGAGAGCTTAATCTTGTCCATGGCCACCCCGTGTCTCAGGGTTGGTGTCTGAAGGATCCCCTTGTGGTTGATAAGGAAAGAGTCGCCAGTTTCACGTATATTCATAAGAGAAAGGAGTTCTTTAAACTTCTCGGTATCCACTGTCGCTCTTAAAATGAAAAAAGATCCGTCTGGGAGCCCCTGTTTGACGGCAATGATATGATGCGGAGCCCTACGAAAACCAAGAAAAATATCGCTAATATATACCCGTTTTTTTCCCTCCCGCACTTCTTTGCACCATCTCTTGTCGTGGTAATCCATTCCTAACAGGTCGTAGGGCCCCACATATTGTAACTGTTTTCCGGTGGAATCAATCAGACCCAAGTCGACAATACCTCCTGCGGAACGCTGCAAGCCCTCAAGGATGTTGGCAAGGTGTTCTTTATTGTTTAGGTCTGCAAAAGAATTTGCATAGACAGTGTAAGAAAGTACGTCTTTCCTTTGTTCGAGGAAAAAAGAAACAGTCCCTGCAACATGGTCTACTAAATGTTCCATACGCAGTTGTATTTCTTTTTCTGTATCATTTTTTGTAACAGTGTAGTCGAAGATGGCAAGGGATACTAAGGGGCCAATGGAGACAATAGAGATGAGAAAAATCGCAAAGAACCAAATACGTTTAACATCAAAGGGCAGCTTGACCGCATCCTTTCCCTTGCTGGAATAACTTAAAAATGTCGGCTTTATTTTTTGCCAAAAAGACACGCTGCTCTCCTTCTGTTTAAGGACGCTGCCTAGGTAACTATTCAGCTGCACCTCATCTGCGCCCGATCAGGCCGACCAGCATACTGATGTATAGCTGACCGGCCTGATCGAACACATCTAAGGCACATCTGAACAGTTATGCTTGGGAGTTTACCCCTGTTATGTAATTCCCGCTGAATAGTTAGCTGCCTAGTTGCTCTTCTACGTCATTATCTTATTTGATTTGGCTTGTAATTATTCAGGTTGGGTCGAAAAACGTGCATTCCCACCGAGACGGGGTGCTACTGAGTAACATTGGGTTTTGATTTTTATACAGTGACATGCTCATTGTACCTAACCCCGAGTCCGTAGGCGTTTCAGGGGCACCCCGATGTGCGTGATCGAGCCACGCGATTATATCCCCTGTATATCACGGGGTTCGATCACGTGCAGCGGGGTGTTCATGGAGCGCTTACATTTTTTTTAATGCGCCCATTAACTTAGGATCGATCAATGTGTGACAAAAATAATGGGTTTGATAAACGAGTGGTTAAGGGTCAGAAATGGGTGAAATGTTTAATTCTGTCACTCTGATTGATCAATTTATGATATGCCAGGACTTCTAAAGAAGTCAAATAAAAAAAGTTAAACAGGAGCGAAAGAATCTGGGCGCATGTAGGGACTGGTCACAGGAAAGGGTCAGGCTTGAGATTTTGATACTATGTTTTATGGAATAGAGTAAGAGATTCTTTTTTTTTGAGCCTGGGAAGAAACAACCAGGCGCTGAAGTAAGGGAGATAAGCGGTTAGCTGGTAAAGGAGGAAGAACATCTCTCGTTAACCGATTTGGGAAATCTTATAGATCGTGGTTTGGGCGCATTAAGCAGGGCCACTGATCGTATTCTTGAGTGGATATAAGAAAATTTTGAATTGGCCAATAAGGTTGGATTTATAAGGGAACAATTTCTGAAAATATCAAGATGTCAAGCTAGAAGCCAGCCGTTATTCATAACGCTATAGCTACTGGCCGGCCATTAGCATGATTCTACCTTTTTTCTGGCCAATAATCATCTTGTAGAATATCATCTGCTCGTGCCCTTCCTACGATTCATACCCATCACGATTATTGTTTGCTGCTTTGCAACAACATCATGTTGGATGAATAAAGATCAGATTCGTAACTATTCAGCAGCACCCCATCTTCGCACAAATGGACCTTCTCGAATAGCACTAGTATGCTACGAAGGCCCATTTGAACGAATATGGGGCACTTCTGAACAGTTAAAGTTCCGAGTTTAGGGTCATTTCAAGCTCTGTCTGAATAGTTACTCAGATTCAAACCTTAAATAGGAGATAAAATAATGAGAGTTCTGCATCTTGTAATTTTAGTTCTTTGTACACTCATGCTGAATGGATGTTTTCTTACTAAGCTAGTTACCGTCCCAATGAGATTAGGTGGTGCCGTTATTTCAATTATTCCAATTGCAGGCAACACAGCGCATGATGCAATAGATGAGGCTGCAGAAATTATTGATGAAGTTCCTTTGTAATATCTGAGAATTAAGACTTGATCTGACAGAGCAGGTCTGGTTGCCAATCCCAACAAGTATCAGTGGAGCAGTCATAACGCTTATCTTGGTGACAGCACAATTTCAAACTGGCCGATAAGGTTGGACTGACAAGAGAGCAACTTTTTTAAATATCAGGAAGCCAGTCTGCTCCCTTAGGCTACTGCTGCGGGGGCTTCCTGCTTTTCTTGACCGGCTCTTGGGGCTAGCATTGGAGTAGAGCGCCGGAAGACAGCCTTTTCTCACAAATCAAGCTCGTAGAGCTTTAATTTCTGCCAGAGGTTCTTGCGACTAATTCCGAGGAGCTGGGCAGCTTCGCTTTTTTTGCCGTTGGTCTTGGTGATCGCTCGCATGATACAACTTTTCTCTGCCTGGGCCACGGCAGAGGCCAATAGCTGAACGTTTTCAACCTGCTGGGAGCCAGAACCAACAATATCGATAGGCAGGTTCCAAGACTGGACCGTCTCTGTGGGGTGCAGTACCAAAAGCCGTTCGATAATATTGTGGAGCTCTCGAACATTACCGGGAAACTCGTACTCCATCATGGCCGCCATGGCATCGTTTGAAAGGGTCAAAGGTTTCTCTCTAGTCTGCTTCAATTTTTCCATGAAATACTCACAGAGCAGAGGGATATCCTCCTTACGCTCTCGTAAGGACGGTACTATGACCGGGATAACCTGTAGGCGGTAAAAAAGATCTTCTCTGAAATTACCCTTCTGGACCTCTTCTGCCAAATTTTTGGCTGTGGCGCATAGTACCCGCACATCAACCTTAATGCTATGTTGCCCCCCCAACCGCTCAATTTCACGCTCTTGCAAGACTCGTAACAGTTTGGTCTGTAAGTGCAGGGGCATGTCACCTATCTCATCCAACAGTATGGTGCCACAGTCAGCCATCTCGAAACGTCCTAGTTTTCGGGCATCAGCGCCGGTGAAGGCGCCTTTTTCATGGCCGAACAACTCCGACTCTATCAAATTTTCAGGTATGGCGGCACAGTTCACCCTGATATAGGGACCATCGGCCCGGTTACTGCTATAATGAATGGCTGCGGCCACCAACTCCTTGCCAGTGCCTGATTCGCCACTGATAAGCACTGTGGCGTCAGAGGCAGCAATCTGCTTAATAATGGCAAGCAGGTTCTGCATAACCTTGCTTTTGCCAATAATCGGATGACGGAATTTCTGACAACACTCTTCCAGGGAGAGGTAGCGGGTTTTCAGGGTTTGATTCTCCAGAAGCCGCTCCACCCGGATGACCAGATCATCCATGTCAAAAGGTTTCAGCAGATAATCAGTGGCGCCGTTTTTCAAGCAGGCTACAGCGTCATTAATGCTGCCGTAGGCCGTCATGAAAATAACATCAGTATTCGGCGCCACCTGCTGCAACTCCTCTAAGAGCTTAAAACCACTGGCATGGGGCATGCGGATATCCGAGATGACCACATGATATTTTTGTTGATGAATTTTTGCCAAGGCCTCTCGGCCGTCTTTTGCTTCATCCACCCGCCACTCATTCCTGCTCAAACGGTCGGAAAGGGTAACCCGCATGATTTCGTCATCTTCCGCAATAAGAATTTTCGCCTCTTTCATTGCTCCTCTCCCTTTTTACAGATCTCCAGTTTTGTCCAGGTTTATAACCCCTGAAACGCTTACGGACTCGGGGGTATGCAATCTTGGGTGTACTTAATTGATCGCTAACCTATCCAGCAACATGGTCCTCTTGGACGACGGGCAGTTCCACTGTCACCCTGGTGCCTTGATCTCCAAGCCTTTCTGCTGTAATTGTTCCCTTCATACGCTCAACGAGGGAATAGGTGACAAAAAGACCCAAGCCGGTTCCCTCTCCGACATCCTTGGTGGTAAAAAAAGGTTCAAAAATTTTTGGCAGATCTGTTTCTTGGATTCCCTGGCCGCTGTCTTGAAAAATAATGGCCACATTCTTTTCGACCTCTCTTGTGGTCACCAGCAAGCTCCCGCCATCCGGCATGGCTTGTATGGCGTTAAGGGCTATGTTGACTATCACCTGTTGTAGAGCAGCTATATCCACTGGATAAAATTTAGCAAGCCCCTGGTCTAATTTAAGCTCGATGTTTTTAAGACCATACTCCAGAAGTACAAAAGATTCTTGGACTAGTTCATCAATGGAGGCCATCCTATACTGTAGCGGCTCCTTCCTGCCAAAGTTAAGAAGTTGCTGCACCGTATTGCCTATGCGTTTTAGGCCTGTTTCCATTAAACCCAGGTAACGTTTCTGCATCTGCACATCGTGCGGGTTTTCCCCCATGCTTTTCACGCAGTTCAGCATTCCTCCTAAGGGATTGTTGACTTCATGGGCCACGCCAGCTGCAAGACGTCCCAGGGCCGCCATTTTTTCATTATGGAAAAACTGCTCTTTTGTCCTAACCAACTCCGCCTGTGAGCCCTCCAGCCTCTCGCAGAGGTCCTGAAATTTCCCCGACAATCGATCGATCTCGTCAATACCGCCAGGCAACCCCTTAAGGTTTGCAAATGGCTCCGGGTAGTTATCCATAGCCTTGGCTAAAAAGGACAAGCGCCGCACCACAACACCGTCTATCAGGAGATAGATGGTTAAGCCAACAATGAAAATGGTTGCGGCCCCGATAACAAAAAGCATCCTATTATTTTTAGCTATGCTTTCATAGGCCCAATCCACCGGGATGGTCACACTAAGACCGCCGCGGATATCTCCTTCCGTGTATCCTTGGTGGCTGTGACATTCAAGACAAGATTTCTCCACCAAGAGAGGCGCTATATAACGTAAAATCTTAACCCCGTCGCTTTGGGAAAACTCCAGAACTTCCGTTTCCCCTTGTTCAAACAGCAATAATCCTTTTTTTTCCCAGGGATCAGGGGAGTTTGCCGGGTTGATGGTCTGCAGAGTGGTTACTCGGTAACGACATAAACCCTCTTGGTTAGTGTACTCAGAGAGTTCCCTGGTCACCATGGCTGGGTTGCGCTTCACGTAGTGGGTCCCGTCTTGAGCAATAATCTCTGGATCTTGCAGAAAGGTATTCGGCTCAACTCCCGGACGGCGCAATAAGAACAGGCCGTTATGATCTGCCACCCATTTACGGGTCATCAGAATCTGTTTATAAAGCATTCTGGCTTGCTGGGCCGTCTGGGCAAGCACCAATTCGTCTTGAAATTTCGAGGTTCGGTAGAAGGTGATGCCATAAGAAATACTGACGACCAAACTGATG